>DATLMM010000061.1:0-26908 GCA_035537335.1 Sphingomicrobium sp.
GGGGCTCGGCGTGACCGTCAGGTAGGTCATGTAGATCGGCACCGGCTTGGGCAGGTCGATGCGCTGCTCGGGCGCGGAGGTTGCCGGCAGTCCGCGTGGAAACACCCAGGTCGCGAACCGGCGGTAATCTTCCAGCCGCACACAGCCGTTGCTGATCCAGCGGTCGGTGGCGTTGAACTTCTCCTTCAGCGGCGTGTCGTGCAGGTAGATGCCGAAGTCGTTCGGCATTTCGAACTTCATTTCGCCCATCGAATTCCACGGACCGGGCTTCTGCCGGACCAGCATGGTCGGCTGCTTGCGGCCGGAAGCCACCGCCTTCCAGTTGATGGACTTGGGATCGACCCGCTGCGGGCTCGGACCCCAGTCGGACAGCACCTCATAATGGAAGTTCTGGAAGTAGGAAACGCCCTGTTCCTTGACCTTTTTGGCGGTCAAGCTGCGGACCAGTTCGGGCGGAACGTGCCAATAAGGGTTCGCCTTGGCGTTGCGCATCAGCACGGCCATCATCGGCGTCTTGGTTTCAGGCGCGCCGACGATCACGCGCATGCCGTCCGCCACCCGATCGCGGTTGAACAGATACGTCTGCGCGGAACCGGAGTCGACCACGACATAGCGGTTGAAAGTGCCGGTCGTGGGCAGGCGCCAGGCTCGCTCCATGTTGATCGCGATCCGGCGCGAATAATGGGCCGGCCCGCGGTTCAGCGACGCAATGGTCGCGCGCCCGGCAACGCCGTCCGGATTGCCGAGGCCATGAACCTGCTGATAGGTCGCCACCAGCTGAGCCAAGCGCTCGTCGTAGCCGCCGGCCGCCGGCATGCCCAAGCGTTGCCGAAGAAGCGACACGCGCTTGCCGGTGGCGCCAAGCTTCAGGGGTGCGCCGGCCGGAATCTTCACCTGCGGCATGCGTCCCCAGCTCGCCTGATATTGCTGCAGTCCGCGCGCCAGGTCGAGGAACATGGGATTGGGCTGATTGCGCCGTGACGAGGCTGGATTGAACATCCGCGCCAGCCAGTTCTGCGGCCGCTGCTTCTTGCGCGCGACCGTGCTCATCTGCGGATCGACATAGACGAAGTCGATGCCCTGCTTGATGGTCCGGGGGACCGCGACCGGCTCATCGCCCCGCGGCATCCGCTGCGCCGCCGCCGGAGTTCCGGCCCAGAGCGCCGCAGCGCCAAGAATAAGTGCAATCTTCTTCATAGGCAAAGCGCCGCGAGCAGCGCACTCCATTGCTTGCTTCATCGACCCAACGTCCTGCCCGCTTAAGCGTTGCGCCCGCCTGAACGCGAGCGTTTGCCCAACGTGTTAACGCCGGGCCCGCTTGCCCATCCGCACCTGCTGCTGCTTGCCGAAGCGAGTCTTGCGGGTGCCGGGTTTGCCCTCGGTCGAGTGACCGACGCGTGGGGCGACACGCTGCGGGTGGGGGATGCCGAGATCGTCTTCCTCCAGCCGGCGGATTTCGTCGCGCAGGCGGCCGGCTTCCTCGAACTCCAGGTCGGCCGCGGCCTTGCGCATGCGGCCTTCCAGATCGCTGATGTAGGCGCGCAGATTGTGGCCGACGAGGTGCGGCGTGTCGGGATCGCCGGTGTCCACCACCACTCCGTCGCGAGTGGAAACATGCGCGATGATGTCGCTAATGTCGCGCTTGATGGTGGCCGGCGTGATGCCGTGCTCGCGGTTATACTCTTCCTGCTTTTCGCGCCGTCGGTTGGTCTCGTTGAGAGCGCGCTCCATCGATCCGGTGATGCTGTCGGCGTAAAGGATCACGCGCCCGTCCACGTTCCGCGCGGCACGGCCGATAGTCTGGATCAGCGAGGTCTCGGATCGCAGAAAGCCCTCCTTGTCCGCGTCGAGGATCGCCACCAGCCCGCACTCGGGAATGTCGAGTCCCTCGCGCAGCAGGTTTATGCCGACCAGCACGTCATAGACGCCAAGCCGGAGATCGCGGATCAGCTCAATGCGCTCCAGCGTCTCCACGTCCGAGTGCATGTAGCGGACCTTGAGCCCGGCCTCGTGCAGATACTCGGTGAGGTCCTCCGCCATGCGCTTGGTCAGGGTGGTAACGAGAGTCCGGTACCCGGCACGAGCGGTTTTCTTGGCCTCGTTGACGAGGTCGTCGACCTGGTCCTCGACCGGCTTGATCGCGACCGGCGGGTCGATGAGGCCGGTCGGGCGGATCACCTGCTCGCTGAAGACGCCGCCAGTCTCATTAAGCTCCCACGGCCCCGGCGTTGCGGAGACGAACACCGATTGCGGGCGCATCGCCTCCCACTCGTTGAAGCGGAGCGGACGGTTGTCGATGCAGCTCGGCAGCCGGAAGCCATACTCCGCCAGCGTGATCTTCCGCCGGTGGTCGCCGCGGGCCATGGCGCCGATCTGCGGCACCGTTTGGTGGCTCTCGTCCACGAACAGCAGGGCGTTGTCGGGGAGGTATTCGAACAAGGTCGGCGGCGGCTCGCCGGGCAGGCGGCCAGTGAGGAAGCGCGAGTAGTTCTCGATCCCCGCGCAGCTGCCCGTCGCCGCGATCATCTCGAGGTCGAAGTTGGTTCGCTGCTCAAGCCGCTGCGCCTCGAGGTAGCGGCCTTCGGCGTTCATTTCCTTGAGCCGCTCTTCCAGCTCATGCCGGATCGCGCCCATCGCCTGCTTCAGCGTCGGCCCCGGCGTCACATAGTGGGAGTTGGCATAGACCTTGACGCTGGCCAGGCTGGCGATCTTCTTGCCGGTGAGCGGGTCGAACTCGACGATGTCCTCGATCTCGTCGCCGAAGAAGCTCACCCGCCAGGCAGTGTCCTCATAGTGCGAGGGGAAGATTTCCAGATTGTCGCCGCGCACCCGGAAGTTACCGCGGGCAAAGGCCTGGTCGTTGCGCTTGTACTGCAGCGCGACCAGCTTGCGGATGATCTCGCGCTGATCCTCCTGCCCGCCCTTCTTC
The DNA here is from genome assembly GCA_035537335.1 of Sphingomicrobium sp. Lineage (GTDB taxonomy): Bacteria > Pseudomonadota > Alphaproteobacteria > Sphingomonadales > Sphingomonadaceae > Sphingomicrobium. The sequence goes on from DATLMM010000061.1 coordinate 2,930, forward strand.
ATCGAGAAGACCATCGCGGAATAGGTCTCGACCGAGCCGATGCCATAGAGGCACGATACGGAGGCGACGATGATCACATCGTCCCGCTCCAGCAGCGAGCGGGTCGCCGAGTGGCGCATCCGGTCGATGCCCTCGTTCACTGAGCTTTCCTTCTCGATGTAGGTATCGGTCCGCGGCACATAGGCCTCGGGCTGGTAATAATCGTAATAGCTGACGAAGAACTCGACTGCGTTCTCCGGGAAGAAGCTCTTGAACTCGCCATAGAGCTGCGCGGCGAGGATCTTGTTGGGCGCGAGGATCAGCGCCGGCCGCTGCGTCTCGTTGATGACCTGTGCCATGGTGTAGGTCTTGCCGGAGCCGGTCACGCCCAGCAGCACCTGGTTCTTTTCGCCTTCCTGCGCGATGCCCCCGACCAGTTCCTTGATCGCACTCGGCTGATCGCCCGCGGGCTCGTACTCCGATTTGAGTACGAACCGCCGGCCGCCTTCCGCCTTTTCGGGGCGGGCAGGTCGATGCGGCTTAAACTCTTCGCCGGTGTCGGGTTCGGCGAGGGTGGTGCGGATCTGAATAGCCATCGGAGAGGAATATGGGGGCGGCCGGCGACACACGCAATTTGGAGCCGAGCGTTCGCTCCGCGGCTGGAGGAAAACCTTACATCGGCGCCGAAACAAAACGAGCAGTGAACACGTTGAGGGGGCGAAACGGAGGGACAATCGTATGCGTAAATCCATCTACGCGCCGCTGTGCGCACTCGCTTTGCTGTCCGCGTGCAAGTCGGCCTCCAGCGCGGTTGACGGGGTGAAGAGCGCCGGCTCGGCGGTTGCCGACGGGGTCGGCGGCGTTGCCACTTCCCTCGTCAACGTGAACCTGTCGAACGTGCTCAATGATCTCGCCCTCGACTTGAAGATCGACAAGTCGAACATCCCGATCAATGCGCAGATCCCGATCACCGTTGCGGCGAATGTCTGCGGCGTTTCGATCAACATCCTGTCGATCGGTGCCGGCGGGGGCAACAGCCAGGGCTGTTCCGCAAACAGCATTTCGCCGGAGCTGAAGCAGTATATCCAGCAGCAGCTTGCAGCAAACGGCTCCGTCGGCGGCGGTGCCCAGTCGAGTGGCGCGACCAGCGGAACGGCAAGTCCGGCCGCCACTGGTACGGGCACGGCTAACACGACGACGAGCACGACCGGCACTACGGCCCAGCCTCAGGTCTCGCAGCCCGCGCCGGAGGCTGGCGCGACGACGCCTCAATAATCAGCGAAACAGGAGAATTGGATGACCGTTTTGTTCAAGTTCGGCACAGTTGCGATTGCGGCTGCTGCAATGGCGCTTGGGGGGTGCAAGAATCAGTCCGCTGCACCGAGCACGCCGAGTGACACTGCTACCGGTTCGTCGACCAGTACCGGAGGCACCGGCACGGGCGCCACGACCGGAACGACTGCACCGGGTGGCACGACTGGCGGCACCGGCACAGGCGGAAGCAGCGGCGGTGGCGCCAGCATTCCAACCTTGGTCAGCGTGAACCTGCAGAATGTGCTGAACAATCTGTCGGTGGAGCTTAACGTAAACCGCAACAACATTCCGGTGACGGCGCAAGTGCCGATCGATGTCGCGGCAAGTGTCTGCGGCGTATCGGTGAGCGCGCTGGCAGCCTCGGTTGCAAGTGGCACTGCAAGCTGCACAGCCACCACCACCTCGGCGCAGCTGAGCCAGGCAGTGCAGCAACAGATCGCCTCGGGCGGCGATGTCGGCGGCGGTGACCAGACGATGGGATCCCCTACCGGCAACCAGATGTAGCCTCCGGGCCACGGTCCCAACCATGGAGTTGCGGCGGTGGACCGTCCCGCTCGCGCCAGCTGCCCAATACCGGCGGGGGGTCACAGCAGTTCGTTGCGCCATGCCAGCCTAGCCCGCTGCCGATAGCTCTGTCATGACCTCGCGAAACGGGGGTGGAGCATGACGCAGCGTTACGGCTTGTGGGGTGGGTTGGCGCTGTTCGCCCTGTTGTTGCTCCTCCCCCCGCCTGCCTCCATGCCGATCCTCGCCTGGCGGACCACGGCGCTGGTCGCGCTGATGGCGGTGTGGTGGATGACGCAGGCGCTGCCGCTGACCGGCACCGCCTTGTTGCCGTTCCTGGTGCTGCCAGCCTTCGGGGTGATGAGCGCGACGGAGGCGGCGGCGACCTACTATTCGCCGATCCTGTTCCTGGTGCTGGGCGGTGCGATCATTGCGCTGGCGATCGAGCGGACCGGGCTGCACCGGCGGCTGGCACTGGCGATCGTCAAGCGGGGCGGAAGCACGCCGGCGGCGATGCTGTTCGCGTTCATGCTGGCGACGGCAATCATCTCCATGATCGTCAGCAACACCGCGACGACGCTCATCATGATGCCGATCGCGCTGGCGGTGCTCCACGCCGCCAGGATCGAACCGGGCGAGACCGGCGGCTTCGCGGGCGCACTGGCGATGGGGATCGCCTTTGCCGCAAGCATCGGCGGGTTGGCTACGCTGGTCGGCTCCCCCACCAACGCGATTGCCGCCGGGATCATCGAGCGTGCAGTCGGACTGCGCATCGATTTCCTCACTTGGGCGAGCTATGGCGTGCCGCTGGTCCTGATCGCCATTCCCTTGTGCTGGCTGATCCTGATGAAGGTTCAGCGGGTGCAGCCAACCGACTTCGACGCGGAGACGGCGCTGAGCGGCATCGGCGAGGCGGGTCCGTGGAGTGCCGCCGAAAAGCGCCTCGTTCCGGTCATCGCCGTCGTGGTGGCTGCGTGGGTCGTGCTGCCGTTGGTCAACGAGGCTTTACCCAAGGACGTGCTGGTCGACGGCACCGTCGCGATCCTCGGCGCCCTCCTGTTGTTTGTGCTGCCCGACGGTAGCGGGCGACCGATCCTGACTTGGGCCGAGGCCAACCGCGCCCCGTGGGACGTGATCATGCTGTTCGGCGGCGGACTCGCGCTGGCGGCAGGCATCGGCGAAAGCGGTCTGGCCGAATGGCTTGGCGTTGCGCTCCGTCCGCTGCAATCCGTCCATCCACTGGTGGTTGCGCTCGCCCTGGTCGCGCTGGTGGTGGTGATCACCGAGTTCGCCAGCAATGTCGCCGCCGCTTCCGGCATCATCCCGGTTGTTGCAGGCATCATCGCCGCCACCGGCATAGACCCGATCCTGCTCGCCCTACCGGCCGCTTGGGCCGCGAGCTGGGGCTTCATGCTGCCCAGCGGTACCGGTCCCAACGCGATCGGCTGGGCCACCGGCCACATCGCCCTGCCGCGCATGCTCAAGGCGGGTCTGCTGCTTGATCTTGCCGGCGTGCCGCTGCTGGTCGGAACGGTGTGGCTATTGCGGCCACTTCTCGGCTAGAGAACTTTCGATTCCACCTGCCGCTGCCCTGAGCTTGTCGAAGGGCTGCCCTTCTGTCGGAAGGCGCGGTGAAGCTAAGGGCAGTTCCTCGACAGGCTCGAGACGGACTGTTCTGGAGATTTGAGCCATGTCTGACGAAACCGAATCCGACCTTTCCGGCGTGCCTTCCAAGCGCACGCCCAAGCCGTCGCCGACCACCATCGGCAACCACAAGCTGAACGCTTCTACCCTGATGATGGGCTATGGTTTCGACCCGGTGCTGAGCGAGGGTTCGCTCAAGCCGCCGATCTTTTTAACCTCGACCTTCGTGTTTGAGTCCGCCGCCGACGGCAAGCGCTTCTTCGAAGGCATCACCGGCAAGCGGCCGGGCGGCGCCGAAGGTCTCGTCTATTCGCGTTTCAACGGCCCGAACCAGGAAATTCTGGAGGACCGCCTTGCGCTGTGGGAAGAAGCGGAAGACGCACTGGCTTTCTCCAGCGGCATGTCGGCCATTCACACGCTGCTGATGACCTATGTTCAGCCGGGCGACGTGGTGGTCCACTCCGGGCCGCTTTACGCCGCAACCGAGACGCTGATCGCCAAGATCCTCGGCAAGTTCGGCGTGACCTGGCTCGACTTCCCGAGCGGCGCGACGCGCGAGGAGATCGACGCGGTGATCGCCGCCGCCAAGGCCAAGGGCCGAGTCGCGATGATCTACCTTGAAAGCCCGGCCAACCCGACCAACCAGCTGGTCGATGTCGAGGCCGTACGCGCCGCCCGTGACGCCGCCTTTGGCGCAGGCGAGCAGCCCCCGATCGCGATCGACAACACCTTCCTTGGCCCGCTGTGGGCCAAGCCGCTGGCGCAGGGCGCGGACGTGTCCGTCTACTCGCTGACAAAATACGCCGGCGGTCATTCGGACCTGGTCGCGGGCGGGCTGGTCGGCTCGAAGAAGGTCCTCGCGCCGGTGCGTATGATGCGCAACACAATCGGCACCATCTGCGATCCCAACACCGCCTGGATGCTGCTGCGGTCGCTGGAGACGCTGGAACTGCGGATGAGCCGGGCCGGAGAGAATGCGGTCAAGGTCTGTGAATTCCTGCGCGGCCATGAGAAGGTGGAAAGCGTCGGTTACCTTGGCTTTCTGGAGGAAGGCTCGCGCCAGGCCGATATCTACCGCCGCCACTGCACCGGCGCTGGATCGACCTTTTCGCTCTACTTGAAAGGCGGCGAGACAGAGGCATTCGCTTTCCTCGACGCGCTGCAGATCGCGCATCTTGCGGTAAGCCTGGGCGGGACCGAGACCCTCGCCAGCGCACCGGCGGCGATGACGCACCTGTCGGTGCCTGATGAGCGCAAGCAGGCACTCGGCATCACGGACAATCTGGTACGCATTTCAATCGGGGTCGAACACCCGGACGATCTAATTGCCGACTTCGACAATGCCTTGAGGGCGGTCTGACGAGCATCATCCCGCCGGAAGGCGGCTAACCCCAGTCCTCGACCTTCCATCCCCGCTGCGCCGACATCCGCTGCAGGCGGGCGTGCGGGTTTACTGCCACCGGCTCGTCGCTCCACTCGAAAACAGGCGCGTCGCTGGCGTGGTCGGAGTAGAAGCGGACGTGACCATGTTTGCCGAGCAGCCCTGAGCGCTCGACCCAGTCTGCGACCATCCGCATCTTGACCGGGCCGTAGCAGTTCTCGCCGTCGATCTTGGCGCGGACCCGCTCGTCCAACCCGAGCACGGACCCCGTCCCGATCACATCGTCGAAGCCGAGCCGCTCTGCGATGGCAGCGGCGTACAGGCGGTAGCTTGCGGTGGCCATGACAACGCGCCGACCCTCCGCCCTGTCTCGGGCGATCGCAACGCGCGCGCCCGGCCGGATGTTGGTCGCGACCTGCCGGTCGGCAAAGGTTTCGACAAGCGGCTTCAGGTCACGCGGATGGATCCAGTGGCCGATTAGCAGATGGTGGTTGATCTCCTTCAGCCGCGCCCGGCTGATCAGCTTGAGCAGGTAGGCCAGCATTGTGCCCACCACGATCGGCAGGAACAGCAATCGCCAGGGCGCTCGCCGCAACGCGCAATGCAGCAGGAACGGCGTGTAGGTCGCCCGCCGGGTCACCGTTCGATCCATGTCGTAGATGGCGAGGTCCATCAGGCCCGTCCGTCGAGGATCGCGTTGACCAGCGTGTAGTCGGCCGGCTTGTCGACATCGATTGCCGCAATCGGGTCACTCATTACCACGCCCTTGATCCGGATGCCGAGCCTGCGACTCAGGCCACGGGCGGTTCCATGAAGGTCGCGCACCCGCAGGATGGCACCCAGAAACAATGGCACGCCCATCTGCAGCAACACTCGCCAGCCCTTCTTTCGGTCCTGCTCGACCGCCCGCCAGCGCTTGACCCCAACGGCCGCGCGTGGGTTGGTCAGTGCGAACAGGTTGGCGCCGCTGTAGCGCTCGCGCCCGAACCGGAGCCAGGTGCGCTGCGCCTCCGGGAAGCGCTTGATCATGTTGCTTCGCGCAACAAAGCCGACCGCAACGTCGCAATCTTCCGCGCCGACGAGGAATTCCGCCACCATCTGCGGGGTCAGCAGCGCGTGGTCCGCGGTGGTGACCAGCAGGGGGTAGCGGGTTGCCGGGTCCGCACAGATGGCAAGCAGGGTCGCGGCGATAGTTTCCTGTGACTGCTCCGGCCTGATTCGCCCGTCCCGCGGCAGCACGCCCGCCAGCCGCTCCGGCTCCTGCCCTAGCACGCGGACGCACTCGATGGCCGGTTCCGCCAGCAACGCTCGGATAGGGCGCAGCAGCATGGGCTCACCCCCAATCGGCAGCAGCGGCTTGTAGTCGCAGCCAAGTGACTGGGTCAGCGGATCGCCGCCGGGGCGTGATCCGGCAAGCAGCAGGGCAGTCCAGCGCGCCATCTAGTCGAGCCAGCTGACGATCTTGCCGCCGCGGTCTGCCAGTGCCTCGGCCTGGGCTAGCCGAACGGCGTGGAAGATGAGACTGATCACCGACCACAGCGCGACCAGCTGGATGCCGACGTCGGGCCGCCCCGCCAGCAGCGCGAAGAACAGGATGATCATGTTCGGGTTGCGCCGAGCGGTGACCAGGCGGAACTTGCTGTCGATCGGCCGCCAGACATGGATGTGCATGCGAAAGCGGTGCTTGAACCAGCCCTCGATCCCCCGGCCCAGCACATAGGTGCCGACGATTACCGCGACGATCGAGCCCTTGTAGACTTCCTCCAGCTGGTGCCCCGCGGTGCCCAGCCCATGAACCCAGGCCCACCACCAGAAGGGCGGGTGAAGCAGGTCGGTGCCGTGGTCGAACACATCGCCCCACTTGGACGACTGGCCGGTGCAGCGGGCGAGCTTCCCGTCCACCGTGTCCAGCACCATGAACACGAAGCCGGCCGCGAAGCCGCTCCAGTAGCTGCCGATCCAGAACAGCCAGAAGGCGAGAACGCAGAAGGCCAAGCCGATCAACGTCACGGTATTTGGCGTGATGCCGGCCATCGCCGCCCAGCGGGTCAGCCAGAACGCCGGCCGCCGCCACAGATAGAGCGTGAGGACGTCCGTCACGCCCTTGTAGGCCGCGTTGTAGAACGCCCGCTCGACCGCCAGGCTGTTGCCGGCGGCAAGCGGCATGACGAACGGCCGCTCGCGCTTGCGCAACTCGAAATAGCTGAGCTCGGCCGTGTCGGCGTCGAGCAGTTCATGATCGGTGGAGGCCGGCAAGGTCCCGCCTCGCATCGCGTCGACCATGGCATCGGCCTCCGTGATCGCCACATTGGCCAGCACCGGCGCACCGCCCTTGACCAGCACCGCCCCGGGCCTGCGCGCCAGTTCCTTGAGCCAGGCGGGGTCCCAGGCGAAGCCAAGATTGCCGAGCAAGAGCTGCCCGCTCCGGCTGGCTCCATCCACCACGGTGAGACCGGCGTTGCCCGCCAGCCGTTCGGCCCGCCGCCGCGCGGGCTGCCCAAACAGGCAGGCATCCGTTTCCCCAACGGCGAGGAAGGCCGGTGTACCGGAAGCGTCTGAACTGTTGAGCATCGTGGGACGCTGCCTACGCACGCAAGCTGGGCAAGAAAAGGGCAGCGCGTGCTCTGCCTTGTATGGGGACAGGATTTCGCGCAAGCATTCGGCCCGCATGGCCGTTACCGCAGCATCCCCCCTTCAACCGCAAGGCAACGTCTTCGCTCCGCTCGGCGCGATGACGATCGGCCGCGCAGGGTCGATGTCGCGCGAGCTCGACGCCATGCCGGATCCGCTAACCATCGATCTTGCCGGCATCGAGCGGATGGACACGGTCGGCGCGTGGCTGGTGCATCGCGCGGTGCGGGATCGCAACGCGGCCGTGGTGGGCGCAAGCGTCGATAACAGCGAGCTGCTGACCCAGGTCGCCGAGGCCGACCATCCGGCGCGGGTCGTCCCCGAAAAGGAAGGCGGTGCGATCGTCGAGCTCGGCGCCTGGACGATCGAAAGCGGGCGCACCCTGACCGGCCTGCTCGGCTTTTTCGGCGCCGTGCTGCTGGCCTTCGCCGCCGTGGTCCGTCGCCCCAAGCGCTTCCGCTTCAATGCGGTCGTGCAGCGCTTCGACGTGGTTGGCGTGCGTGCGCTCGGCATCATTGGCCTGATGAGTTTCCTGATCGGGATCGTCATCGGCCAGCAGGGCGCGGTGCAGTTGGCGCAGTTCGGCGCGGCGGACTACACGATCAATCTGATTGGCCGGATCACGGTCCGCGAGCTGGGGCCGCTGATGACCGCGATCATGGTCGCGGGCCGGTCGGGCAGCGCGTTTGCCGCGCAGATCGGCACCATGAAGATCACGGAAGAAGTGGATGCCATGCGCACCATCGGCGTGTCGCCGGTGGAAGCGCTGGTGATCCCTCGCCTGATCGCTGCGGTGACGATGATGCCGCTGCTCGCCTTCTGGGCCATGCTGACGTCCCTGATCGGGGGAGGACTGTTCTGCTGGCTCAGCCTTGAGATACCTCCCATCACCTATGTTCAGCGGATTGCCGAAGTAGTTCCCGCGACCGACTTGTGGGTCGGATTGATCAAGGCGCCGGTGTTCGGTTTCATCATTGCTCTGGCGGGCTGCTTCCAAGGCATGCTGGTCGCCAACGATGCCGAGCAGGTGGGGCTCAAGACCACCGCCGCGGTGGTGCAGTCGATCTTCCTGGTCATCGTGCTCGACGCGATCTTTGCCGTGTTCTTCAGCTCGATCGGCTGGATCTGATGGCCGAGCAGTCCAGCACGGTCTTGCCGGAAGGCGAGACGCCGATCATCAAGGTACGGGGCTTGCGCAACGTCTTTGGCGACGCCGTGGTCCACGACCAACTCGACCTCGACGTCCGGCAGGGCGAGATCATCGGGGTGGTGGGCGGATCTGGAACCGGCAAGTCGGTGCTGATGCGCTCGATCATCGGGCTTCAGACCCTGGCCGAGGGCACGATCGAGGTGCTTGGCGAGAACATGATCGGCCGATCGGAGGATGAAGCCAAGAACATCCGCCGCCGCTGGGGCATCCTGTTCCAGAACGGTGCGCTGTTCTCGACCCTGACGGTGGCCGAGAATGTGGAAGTGCCCATTCGAGAGTATTTCCCGTTCATCAAGCCGCCGCTGCTGGACGAGATCGCCGGCTACAAGATCGTCATGTCCGGGCTGCCCCCCGACGCGGGTGCCAAATATCCTAGTGAGCTTTCGGGCGGCATGCGCAAGCGCGCGGGACTGGCCCGGGCCCTCGCGCTCGATCCTGAGCTGTTGTTCCTGGACGAGCCCACTGCGGGACTGGACCCGATCGGCGCCCAGGCGTTCGATCAGCTGATCCTGAACCTTCGCGAGCGGTTGAACCTCACGGTATTCCTCATCACTCACGACCTCGACAGCCTGTATGCCATCTGTGACCGGGTGGCGGTGCTGGCCGACCAGCGCGTCGTCGCGGTCGATACCATTGATCGTTTGCTGGAGTTGGACCATCCCTGGATTCAAGAATATTTCAACGGCCCGCGCGGACGCGCCGCGGCGGCCGCGTAGCAGGGGTTAGGCGAGAGGCATGGAAACCCGTTCCAACCAGGTGCTGGTAGGCACCGTTGTGCTGGCCTTGCTGGCAGGCCTGCTGCTGTTCACCGTCTGGATCACCGGCTTCAACACCGAAAAGCGGCGCTGCTTCGACATCTACTTCCCCGCAGTCGGCGGCCTCAACCGCGGTTCCAACGTCAGCTTCTCGGGCGTACCCGTTGGGCAGATTACCCGCATCTCTCTCCTCCCGGATCGACCCGAGTTCGTCTGGGTGCGGATCGAGGTCGATGAATCCACGCCGGTGCTCGAAGGTACCACGGCCCAGATCAAGAGCGTCAGCCTGGCCGGCGCCAATGAGATCCAGCTGGATGGCGCGGTTAAAGGCGCCCGGCCGCTGCTCACACCGGGGCCGCAGGGCTGCCCAGTTGTCCCCTCCTCCGCCGGCGGCCTGGGCGCGCTGCTTAACTCCGCGCCGGAGCTGCTGGAGCGTATCCAGCGGCTGACCGAGCGGCTGACCGAGCTGCTAAGCGACCGTAACCAGAACGCGATCTCCGACATCCTGGAGAATGTCGACGCTACCACCCGCGTGCTCGCCGAGCGGGCGCCGGAATTGGCCGACACGGCGTCCGAGGCACGGATCGCCGCCCGCAACGCGAGCCTCGCTGCCGCCAATGTCGCCCGGCTGGCCGACAGCACCACTGCCCTGGTCAACGAGGAAGGCCGACCGGCCGCTGAGGACCTGCGCAAGTCGATCGCCTCCATCCAGCAGACCACCGCCAATATCGACGCGCTGGTCGCCGACGCGCGGCCCGGGGTGCAGAACCTCACCAAGTCGACCTTGCCCGAGGTCAATCGGCTGGTTCGTGACCTTCGTGACCTGACCAGCAGCCTTGAGGGCGTGAGTGGCCGGCTGGAGCAGGGCGGCGTCACCGGAGTGCTGGGCGCGCCCAAGCTGCCCGACCATAACCCAGGAAAGTCCCGCTGATGCGCGCCGTTCGATTGCTCGTGCCAACCTTCGCGGCGTTGTCGCTGTCCGCTTGCTTCGGCGGCGCCAAACCACCGGCAACGCTGCTCACCCTGACACCGCAGGCCGCAGCGGTGCCGATCGCCCGCACCGCCACCGCCGGCGAGGCGGTAACCATCGAGACTCCGCTGATCGGCAAGGAGATCCGGCAGGTCCGCGTGCCTGCGCTGGAGGGTCCGGGGCAAGTCACCTACATCGAGGATCTTCAGTACGTCGACACTCCGGACAAGCTGTTCCAGCAGCTGCTGACGGAAACCGTAAAGCGTACCACCCGCCGGGTCGTGCTCGGTACCAGCCAGGCCTCGCTCGACCCTGGCCTGCGCGTAACCGGCTCGCTGGAGCGCTTCGGCTACGATGTGCAATCGGGCCAGGTGGTCGTGACCTTCGACGCCAGCCTGTCGACCCAGGGCGGCGCCCGCGTCGAAACCCGCCGGTTCGAAGCAACCGCCCCCGCCGACGGCACTGCGGCGACGGTGGGACCGGCGATCAATCAGGCGGCGAACGCGGTCGCGCTGCAAGCGGCGCAGTGGATCGGCGGTTAAGGGAAACTCAATCGATCAGCCTTATCGTCGTCACCCTGAACTTGCTTCAGAGTTCATCCGTTCAACGAAACCGCAGCTTGCGCGGGAAGGTCGATGCTGAACCAAGTTCAGCATGACGCGTGACGCAGTGGTGCAGTCGTTCGTCCCCGGGACGACTCAACCCAGACTCTTACTCGTCTGCTCGAACACATCCTTCGACAAGCCTGGAGTGGCGACAATCCGCTCCAGCGCGGCTCGCATCAGCCCGGCGCGCCCTGGCTCCACCTTGCGCCAGCGGCCGAGCGGCGGAACGAAGCGAGCGGCGGTCTGCGGGTTGAGCTTGTCCGCCTCCACGATCATCCGCGCCAAGAAGTCGTAACCGCGGCCGTCCTGGCGATGAAAGGCGAACGGCGTGGCAGCAAATGCTCCAACCAGTGAACGCAGCCGATTGGGGTTCGACAAGGTGAAGTCCGGATGACCCACCAGCCGCTCCACCGCATCGATCGCGTCGAACCGGTTCGATCCAGCCTGCACGCCGAACCATTTGTCGATCACCAGCGGATCGTGGCGGAAGCAATCGTAGAAGTCGCTCAGCGCCGCCTCCGTTGCAGTTCCTCCAAGCATCGCCAGCAAAGCCATTGCCGACTGGCGCTCGGTCATGGTTTGCGCCCCCTCGTACTGGCGCGAGGCAAGCTCCGTTGCTTGGACCGGATTACCTGCTGCGAGATAGCCGAGTGTCGCCGCCCGCAGCCGGCGCAAGCCCTTGTCATACCCCGAGCGGCTGTCCGGATCGGCCGCTGACGCCGCTCCATAAGCATCCAGCAACTCGGCAGCGAGAGCCTGTCCCACCTGCGCCCGCAAGGTATCACGAACCTCGTGCACCCGCGCAGGGTCTGACTGGTCAAGCCGCTCGGCCAGCATCGTCTCGCTTGGCAGCAGTATTGCGTCGGCCTTGAACGCCGGATCGAGCGCATTCGATCGCAGGGTGGAGCGGATCGCCTCGATGACCGGCTCGGCTCGCACCTCCGCCCCGCCGATGCCGCCAAGCAACTCCCGCAGCATCAGCTCCTGCCCGGCTTCGTAGCGGCCGAAGCTGTCGGTGTCGGACGTGGCCAGCGCCTCAAGCTCGCCGGCACGCCGTCCGACGTCCATCACCACTGGCGCGGAAAAGTTGCGATTGATCGACAGGAACGCGGGCTTCGCCGACGGCAGCTCCACCGTCTGCTCGGCCGCCGTCAGCAGCACCAGCTGCTCCGCAAGCACTTCCGCGCCGCTCTCGCTCCCGATCAGCGCAAGCTTGAGCGGGATCACCATGGGTTGCTTGTCGTCCTGCCCCGGCGTGGGCGGCACCTCTTGCCGCAGATGCAGCCGCGCCGCGCCCTCGCCTTGCTCCAGCCGGGCCTCCACTCGCGGGGTCCCGGCCTGACTGTACCAGCGGCGGAACTGCTGGAGGTCGATGCCGCTCGCATCCTCCATTGCCCGGACGAAATCCTCGCAGGTGACCGCCTGTCCGTCATGCCGTTCGAAATAAAGATCCGTGCCTTTGCGGTAAGTCTCAGGCCCGAGGATCGTCCGCAGCATGCGGATCACTTCGGCGCCCTTGTTGTAGACGGTAGCGGTGTAAAAGTTGGCGATCTCCAGATAGCTGTCGGGCCGGATCGGATGCGCCAGCGGGCCGGCGTCCTCCGGGAACTGCGCGGCGCGGAGGGTGCGGACCTGATCGATCCGTTCGACCGCGGGCGAGCCCAAGTCCTCGCTGAACGACTGATCGCGGAAGACCGTCAGACCTTCCTTCAACGACAGCTGGAACCAGTCGCGGCAGGTGACCCGGTTGCCGGACCAATTGTGAAAATACTCGTGCGCCACGACCGCCGCGATCGCGTCGAAGTCGGCATCGCTGGCCGTCTCAGTGTCGGCCAGGATGTAGCGCGAGTTGAAGATGTTGAGACCCTTGTTCTCCATCGCCCCGAAGTTGAAGTCGGCCACCGCCACGATGTTGAACCGGTCGAGGTCATATTCGCGACCGTAGGCCCGCTCGTCCCAAGCCATCGCATCCTTCAGTGCGTGCATTGCATGGCTGGTCTTCGGTAGGTCGGCTTCGCGTACCCAGATGCCGAGCTCAACCTGGCGGCCGCTCATCGTGACGAAGCTGTCTCGGTTGACGGCCAGGTCTCCGGCGACCAGCGCAAAGAGGTAGCAAGGCTTGGGAAATGGGTCTTCCCACATGGCCCAGTGCGTTCCGTCTCCGCTTTCACCGCTGTCAATCGGGTTGCCGTTGGCCAGCAGCACCGGGTATCGCGCCTTGTCCGCACTCATCCGGACGCGATAGCGACTCAGCACATCCGGCCGGTCAGGGAAGTAGGTGACGCGGCGAAACCCCTCGGCCTCGCACTGGGTGCACAGCAATCCGCCCGAAGCGTAGAGGCCCATCAACTGGGTGTTGGCCGTTGGGCTGATCGCAACGTCGGTCTCGATCAAGGCCGAACTGCCTTGGAGCGGAACCACCAGCGACGAACCTTCGAGGTGATGGTCCGCCGTGCGCCCGTCCACCAGTACGGACCGCAGTTCCAGTGCCTCGCCGTCAAGCCGAAGTGGCCGGTCATGCTCGCCGTTCCGCTCAACCGTGAGACGCGCGCGAACAACCGTCCGCTCAGGATCAAGCGCAAAATCCAGTTCGATGTTCGGAACCAGCCAATCGGGCGGGCGATAGTCTTCGCGGCGGATGACGGGCGAGGCGGAAGGCGGCGCGGCCGGGCGGGCGTCTAGCATGAGCGAGGACTTAAGGAGCGCACGCTATCCGCGCCAGCCCCCGCCACTTGCTAGTCGGCGAGCGGAGCCGGAGCGGGGGACCGGCGGCTCATCACCGCCAGCACCATGCCGCCGATCGCCAGGGCCGCGCCGGCGGCGGACAGCACGGTCCATTGATAGTCTTCGAACATCGTCGACAGGGCCATGGCGACGATCGGCACCAGCGCAGAGGAATAGGCCGCCTTGCCCGGCCCGATCTTGCGCACCACGGGAAAGTAGAGGCTGAAGCAGAGAGCAGATGCGAACACCGCGAGGTAGGTGAGGCCAATCCAGTAGGACAGGCGCCACTCGAACACCGGCGGGCCAGCGACCGCAAACGCGACTGCCCCGTCAACTACCGCGCCAGCGAGCATTGCCCAGGCGAGCATCGTCAGCACCGGAATATGACGCGCCCGCTCAGTTGCCTGCAGCACGTTCGACATGGAAGCACCGAGCACGCCCAGCAGGGTCCAGCAGATGCCCGCAACCACCGCCGCCGCGTCAGCCTGGTCTCGGCGTAGCTCCTGCCAGAACAACAGGCCGATGCCTGCGATCGCAATCGCCGAGCAGGCCATGAACCTTCCGCCCGGCTTTTGTCCCAACAGAGCCCAGGCAAGCAGACTGTTGGGGATCAGCAGCAGCGCGAACACCGTCGCGACCAGCCCGGATGTGATGAAGTGCTCGGCAACGTAGACCGAGTTGAAGTTGATGCAGAACTGGAACACCCCGATGCCGCCGACGAACAGCCAGTCCGATCGAGCAAGTCCGAGTGGCGACTTCTTCCAGGTCGCGATGGCGAACATTGCCGCCGCCGCGATGATGAACCGGTAGGTCACGGACCATTGCGGCGGCACCGTCCCAAGCTGGTCGCGGATCACGATCCACGTCGAACCCCAGATCAGGGTGAAGATGATGAACGGCAGGACGACGCCGTGGACAGGCCGCCCGTCGGCGCCTCTCACAGAGCGGCGATGGCGGCGGCGAGCCGGTCGACGGCGGCGAGATCCTGGTCCCAGCTGGTCACCAGCCGCGCTTCGCCGACACCCCAGTCGTAGAAGTCGTAGCCCTGCGCTCGCAGGCTGGCCGCTTCGGCGGCGGTCAGGCGGAGGAACACCTCGTTGGCCTCTACCGGATACACCAGCCGCTCGCCCGCAGCCTCCGACAGCCGCGTTGCAGCCTCGTTGGCGGTGCGGGCGTTGGTCAGCCAGATCTCCTCGTCTAGCATCGCCAGCAACTGCGCCGCCAGGTAGCGTCCCTTGCTGAGCAGGTGCCCAGCCCGCTTGCGCCGGCGCTGGACGCTGTCCGCCAGCTCCTTGTCGAACAGGATCAGCGCTTCGGCCGACAACCCGCCGTTCTTGACGAAGCCAAAGCTCAGCGCATCGACACCGGCCTTCCAGGTCAGTTCGGCCGGACTGGCGCCGGTCGAGACCACCGCATTGGCGAAGCGCGCGCCGTCGAGATGGAAGCCAAGCTTGTGCGTGTGGGCAAACTCGCCAAGAGCCGCCGTTTCGGCCGGCGAGTAGATGAGCCCATATTCCGACGCGTTGGTGATTGACAGCGCATGCGGCTGAGTCTGGTGCACGTCCGCCCGAATGCGCCCGCGCGCTTCCGCGACCGCTTCAACCGTCAGCTTGGCGCCGGGACCCTCGACCAGCAGCAGCTTGGCCCCGCCCGAGAAGAACTCCGGCGCCCCCGCCTCATCGACATTGATATGCGACTCGCGATGGCACAGCACCCCGCCATAGGGCGGCACCATCGCCGCCAGCGCCAGGCAGTTGGCGGCCGTGCCCGTGGTCACCCACAGCGCGGTGACATTAGTCTCGAACAGGTCGGAGAAAGCGGCGTCGAGCTTACGGCTCAGCGCGTCGCCGTCATAGGCGGTGTCGAGCCGGTTGGCCGCGATCATCGCCTCGATCACGGCCGGGTGGGCGGGTGCGGCGTTGTCGGAGAAGAAGCGCATGACCTCACTTGTGGCTATCTGAATTCGGCGGGCGACGTGCTGCGGCTAAACGCCCTCGACTTCAAACGCAAAGGTGCGGCTAGAGTCTCCACGTCGGGCCTGCTCCCACCTTGAAAGCTCTTACAAAGACCAACATGGCCCGGACCAAAGCGAGCCGACGCAGAGCGTAAGCGAGTTTTCAGAGTGTGGCAGCTCTGTGACAGCTGCGACATGAAATGACGATGGCAACGCAAAACTGTGGCTTCGCCACGCGCTTTAGTTAGACATGAAGGTAGCATGACTGCGGCCGCGGTGAAGTCGGAGCAGTCTGTGTTGCTAGTTGGTGCCACTGCTCGGTGGTGACCTTACGGCGCTTGGCTATCAGGGGAGTTTGCAGTGGTTCAGAAGAAAACATCTTTTCAGCGAGGCCTGAGCGCAAGTACAGCCCTTTCGGCGCTGCTGCTTGTGAACCTAGGCATCTTCGCCACTCCGGCCGCAGCGCAGGACGTTGCGACACCAGAGCAGCCGCAGACCGACGGCCCGCCGACTGACGTCACCACGCCAACCGGACCAGTGGAAGGGCAGCCACTGCCGTCGACCTCGGCCGAGGGCGAAGGTGTCGACGAGGCGCAAGACGTCATCGTTACCGGCTCGCGCATTCCGCAGCCGAACCTCGAGTCGGCTTCGCCGGTCACCGTCGTCAGCGATCAAGACGTGAAGCTTTCGGGCGTCACGCGCATCGAGGATCTGCTCAACCAGCTTCCTTCGGTCGGCGCATCACAGAACGCGACGCAGGCGAACGGTGCAACGGGTACGGCCGAGGTCGACCTTCGTGCACTTGGTTCACAGCGCACCTTGGTGCTGGTCAATGGTCGCCGGCTTGTCCCGGGCGATCCCAACAGCACGACCCAGGCCCCCGACATCAACTTCATCCCGGCCGCCCTGATCAAGCGCGTCGACGTGCTCACGGGCGGTGCCTCGTCCGTTTATGGCGCGGACGCGGTTGCGGGCGTCGTCAACTTCATCATGGACACCCGCTTCGAAGGTCTTCGCTTCGACGGCACCTTCGGCATCTACCAGCATCGGCAGGACAATCCGAGCATCGTCGATCGCAAGGTTCGTGACGCGCTGAACGAGCGGATCGCACAAGGACTGGCCGGCTACGACTATCCCACCGGCAGCGATTTCGATGGCCGTCAGATTGACGCCACCGTATCGTTCGGTGCCGGCTTCGACGATGGCCGCGGTCACGTTGTCGCTTATGCGGGCTACCGCAATGTCAAGCCGGTGTTGCAATCTCAGCGCGACTTCAGCTCCTGCGGCTTGACTGGCGCCGGTGATAACATCACCTGCGGCGGCTCGGGCACTTCGGCCGAAGGCCGCTTCTTCACTTCTGTTTTCGACGCCTTTACCTTTGGGCCGGATCGGTCGGTGACCCCCGGGTCGCCCTTGTACAACTTCAACCCGACCAACTATTTCCAGCGGCCGGACAAGCGGTTCATTGGCGGCGCCTTTGCCGAGTACGAGATCAACAATCAGATCAAGCCGTATCTTGAGTTCATGTTCATGGACGACCGGACGCTGGCACAGATTGCGCCTTCCGGAAACTTCGGCAACACGCTGACCATCAATTGCGATACTCCGCTCGCCTCGGCTGAGGCATTGAGCGACGTCATCTGCGCTCCCGGTAACCTGGTGACGGGTTTCCTTGGCACCTATCCGTCCACGAACGATGCTCCGGTGGGCAATTTCACCGGGACCGAAGCGCCGCTCACCTTCTTCGACGCGTTCGGCAACCAGTATAATCAGGGCTTCTTCAACCTGTTCCGCCGGAACGTGGAAGGTGGCCCTCGTGTCGCCGACCTCAAGCACACTGCCTTCCGCGGCGTGCTCGGGACGCGCGGGGACCTCAGCAATGCTTGGGCCTACGACGTCTACTATCAGTATGGTCGCACCAACTACGATCAAATCTACAAGAACGAGTTCTCGATTCAGCGGCTGACTCGGGCGCTCAACGTGATCGACGATCCTCGGACACCCGGCGTGGTCGACCCGATCTGCCGCTCGGTACTCGACAACACCGACCCGAACTGCGTTCCATACGATGTATTCGGAACACCGTCGGCCGCCAGCATCAACTACCTCAACGTATTCGGTGTGATCAGCGGCTTCACGACCGAGCAGGTGGCCAATGCCAACTTTACCGGCCTGCTGGGCGAGTACGGCCTGCGCACCCCTTGGGCGGAAGACGGTTTCGGCATCAACGTCGGTGCCGAATATCGGAAGGAGACGCTGTCGTTGAGCCCGGACCAGTCGTTCCAGACGGGCGATCTGACCGGTCAGGGCGCTCCAACGCTGCCGGTTGATGGTAGCTTCACGGTGAAAGAAGTGTTCGCCGAGGCTCAGCTTCCGATCGTGCAGCGCTCCTTCATCGAGGACCTGACGCTCGGAGCCGGTTACCGGAAGTCCTACTACGAGCTGGAGAACGGCCGCGAGTTCGACACGGACACCTACAAGCTCACGGCCGAGCTGGCGCCGATCCGGGACATCCGCTTCCGCGCTGCTTACAACCGTGCGGTTCGCGCTCCCAACATCCAAGAGCTGTTCGCACCTCAGTTCGTGGGTCTCAGCGGGTCGAGTGATCCTTGCGCCGGCATCACGATCACCGCCGCGGACTTTGGCTGTATCGCTCAGGGCCTCGCGCCGGGTGACTTCACACCGAGCAACCCAGCCGAGCAGTATAATTCGTTGCTCGGTGGCAATCCGAACCTAACTCCGGAAAAGGCCACGACGAAGACCCTAGGCGTGGTTCTGCAGCCGAGTTTCCTGCCCCGCTTCGCTCTTACGGTTGATTACTTCAACATCAACCTGAAGGGCGCGGTTCAGGGCTTCGGGGCAGACGCGATCCTGGCTGATTGCGTCAACAATGCCACCGCCACCGTCACCCCGGCATCATGTGCCCTGGTCAACCGCGATCCTGCCGGTTCGATCTGGCTCACGTCCGGTGGCTTCGTGAACGATACTCCCGTGAATGTCGGCGGCATCAAGACCGATGGTATCGACTTCAATGCGTCGTACAGCCACCGCTTCAGTGCTCTTGGCAATCTTTCCTTGAGCTTCGTCGGCACCCGTCTGCGTCGCTACATCACCGATAACGGCCTAACCGATGCGTATGACTGCGCCGGATTCTATGGCGCAATCTGCAGTGGCGGTACGGTATCGAGCTCGGCGCCGCTGCCCAAGTGGCGGCACAAGGCACGTGCCACGCTTCAGACCCCGATGGGTCTGGGTCTCTCGGCGCAATGGCGCATGATGGGCAAGGTCGCCCATGAGCGGACCAGCGACGATGACAGCTTGTCCGGCGCCGGCGCCCCGCCGGTGCTGAGCCGCAGGATCAAGGCTCAACACTACCTTGATGTCGCGGCCACCTACACCTTGTGGGATCGCGTCAACCTGCGGGCGGGCATCAACAACCTGCTCGACAATGATCCGCCGCTCATCACCAGTTCGGCGGGTTCCTGCCCAACCGGTCCGTGCAGCGGCAATACGTATCCGGGCACCTGGGATCCGCTCGGCCGCTTCATGTACCTTGGCGCGACGATCGACTTCAAACCTCGTCGCAAGTCACCTGTCGCTCCGGCTCCTGCATACATTGCGCCGCCGCCTCCGGTAGCGCCGCCGGCCACTCAGACTTGCGCTGACGGCTCGGTGATCTTGGCAACGGATGCGTGCCCGGTTCTGCCGCCGCCGCCGCCGCCGCCGCCGCCGGCTGCTGAACGCGGCTAGCAGTCAGCCTGTTGAAAGTTTGGGAGCGGTGGGTCAGCGACCCGCCGCTCCTTTTCTTTGGTGTTGTGACGGCCGGCAGAAATGGCACAAAGGCGCACCGCCTCGTTGACCCGGAGAAAAGGCCTATGCACGAGAGCTTGATTGCGGAAGCCGACCGCGCCGCCGCTCAGGGTGATCTCAAGCAAGCCGAACAACATCTTCTGAAGGCGGTCGAGCAAGGCGCCGACGATCCGGCACTGTTTTTACGGATTGCCAGTCTGCAGCGTGCGCGTGGCCAGCTGCAGGACTCGCGACGGAGTGTTGAACGCGCCCTAGCGCTGTCGCCGCGTGACTTTACCGCGTTGCTGTTGCGCGCGAGTTTGCTTGACCGCCTCGGAGATCCGACCGCCGGCGAAGCTTGGACACACGCGCTTGCTCAACGACCGGACGGCGACTTGCCGGCTCACCTGAGCAACGTTGTCGGGGAGGCGGAGCGACGGAGCGCAGAATGGCTCCGCAAACGGGAAGAGCTCCTCCAAGCCAGGATGGCCGACGTGGAGCAGCGTTCGGGCAGCGAAGAGCTCAATCGGATCAGGCGCTTCCGCTCGAACACGCTACGTCAGACCAGACACTATCATAGCGAACCGACCCACTTCCACTATCCCGGCCTTCGTGAGCTGGAGATACACCCGCGCAGCAAGTTCCCGTGGTTAGAGGATATCGAGCGAGCGACGGACGTGATCATCTCCGAACTGCGCGCGGTAATGGCTTCGCAGCGCGCGGAACTGGTGCCCTATGTGCATTACGAAGACCATGTGCCGATGGATCAATGGCGACCGTTGAACAACAACGTCGACTGGACCGCCATTCACCTCATTCGCAATGGTCATGAAGTCGAGGCGAACAGCCTGGCTTGCCCTGAAACCATGCGGCTATTGCAGACCCTTCCGCAGCCAAAAATTGCAGGCGCCTCGCCCAATGCGATGTTCTCGTTACTGGCGCCGCAAACTTCCATCCCCCCTCACGTCGGCATCAACAATGCTCGGCTGGTGTGCCACCTGCCTCTTGTCGTGCCGGAAGGTTGTTGGTTCCGCGTCGGCGCAGAGACCCTGCAGTGGGAGCAAGGCAAAGCCTTCGTCTTCGACGACACCATCGAGCATGAGGCAGTGAACCCCAGCGACGCGCTGCGCGTGGTCTTCATCTTCGATGTTTGGCATCCCGATCTCACGGTCCACGAGCAGGAAGCAGTGGCGGAACTCATCGGTGCCGAGGCGGCGCCCGCTTCTTTATGATTGGCGATGTCCGCAACCCTGAAGAAGGGTCACGGAGGAGCCTTAAAAGATGGTGCTGCCGGTGAGGATTGAACTCACGACCTCAGCCTTACCAAGGATGCGCTCTACCACTGAGCTACGGCAGCATGTCCGGGGACGGGCGGGCCTATGGCCGTCGGGCGCCTCCCCTGTCAAGTTGTGCGAAGGAAGCTGGTGCTTTCGGTCGCCAAACACCGGTTGGAGGGCAAAGGGGCAAAGCATGGTCCATGAACGGTTCGGCTCTCAGCGACCACGTCAGATATCGCCAAGCCCCGACACGGAAGGTTGCTCCTTCGACCTCTGCCTCCCGCAGTTCGCAGAAAAAATCTTGTCACTCTTAGGAGTGAGCGACATCCTCGGCGACTCGGAAGGGAGACACATGATGGTCACGCGGATGATAACGGCGGTTTGCGCAATTGCTGTTTCGGCCAGTGTTGCCGCAGCGCCACCTCAACCGGCCACTTCGACCGTCAAGGATGGATTGGACCCTAACGAGGTCGTCTGTGAGAAGCAGGAAGTAACTGGCAGCCGCCTGTCGGTACGGCGCGTCTGCATGACTCGCGCGGAGTGGGCGGAACGCCGCGCCGAAGACCGGCAGGCGACCGAGAAGATCCAGACCAAACGCGGTGTCGACGGCTACTGATCGAACCACCAACGTTGCATCCTGCTGCCGAACTCCTTCGCCAAGGTAAGGAGGGCAGCAACGAATGGGAGACCTAACCATGGTATTGGCTACGCTATTGCTTCTTTCCATGTACAGTCCTCCGGCTACGCCTACCAGTGAAACGAACAAGGCTTCGAGCCCGGACGAGAAGGTGGTTTGCCGATCCGAACTCGTGCTGGACTCGCGAATTCCAATCCGTGTGTGCCGAACTCAGGCCGAGTGGGACGACCAGGTTAAGCAAACGCAGGAGGATCTGAACAACAGCCGAAACGATCGGGGCATCGCGCCCAACGATTAGGTACCCAGGGCAATCTGCGGCTCGAGCACGAACGCTCAGAAGGCATGGTCTCACAACTATATGGGCAACGAGAATCAGGAGCGTCTTGCGACCCAGTTGCGTGAGAACCTCAAACGGCGAAAAGCGCAGGAGCGAGAGCTTACGGAACGCAACAGAGGTGCTCCCGAGCTTGAAGTCGAGACTTCGCTAGACCCCCGGAGGAAGTCGGAGCAGTAACTGCGCGCTGTGCACCTTGTTAAAGCGGCGCACACGCCTGCTCCAGCCAGGACATCTCCTCACCCTCCAGCTCGAGTCCGATCTTCTCCACCACTTGTCGATGATAATCGTTGAGCCAGCGGAGCTCGCGATCCGAGAGCATCTCGAATGCGATCAGGCGGCGCTCGATCGGCGCGAAGGTCAGAGTCTCGAAGCCGAGCATCTCCTTCTCCGCACCTTCGATCTCAACAGGCACGACCAGTACAAGATTCTCGATGCGGATGCCGTACTCACCCGCCTTGTAGTAACCTGGCTCGTTGGACAGGATCATGCCCGCGGCCAACGGCTCGTCTCCCCCGGCGTAAGCCCCACCAACCGGCGCGATCCGCTGCGGGCCTTCGTGAACCGACAGGAAGCTGCCGACCCCGTGCCCCGTGCCATGGGCGTAATCCAGGCCCGCTTCCCATAACGGCCGACGGGCGAAGCTGTCGAGCTGCCCACCCTTCGTGCCCCTGGGGAACACGGCGGTCGCCAACGCGATGTGGCCCTGCAGGACACGCGTGAAGCGGTCACGCATCTCGGTTGTCGGCTCGCCGATAGCCAGCGTGCGGGTGATGTCCGTGGTTCCGTCGACATATTGCCCGCCGGAATCGATTAGATAAAGCGAGCCGCTCTCGAGCTTGCGGTTGGTCTGCTCGCTCGAGCGATAGTGAACGATCGCTCCATTCGGGCCCGCGCCGGAGATGCTGTCGAACGAGAGATCCTTGAGCTCCGCATTCTTCCGCCGCAACTCCTCCAGCTTGCCGGACGCGTTGAGCTCGTCCAGCCCACCGTCGGGCGCTTCCGCCTCCACCCACTTCAGGAAGCGCGCGATCGCCGCGCCGTCGCGGACTTGTGCCGATCGGTGACCAGCCAACTCCGCGTCGTTCTTGATCGCGCGCGGCAGCACGGTCGGGTCGCGCAGCTCCACGATCTTCGCTCCCGCCTCTGCCAATGCCTCGGAGATCGCCGCCACCGAGCGTTCGGGATCCACCACGACCGTCTTGCCATTCAGGCCCGCCAACGCCTCCTCGAACGCTGACCGCTCATGCAGCCGCACCCCGTTGCCGAGATGCTGGCGAAGCTCGGGCGTAACCTTCTCGCCCGCGACGAAAAGGTCGGCCGTCCCGTCGGCGTGAACCAGGGCGTAGGCCAGCGCGACCGGCGTATGGCTGACGTCCGTGCCTCGCACATTGAAGGTCCAGGCAATCGAATCCAGCGCCGCCAGCACGGCCGCATCCGCGCCTTGTCCACTCAGCCAATCAGAAATCGTCTGCCGCTTGTCCGCCGATGAGCGCCCCGCCAGCCGCTCCGGATGCACCGCCAATGCCGCCTTGGACGCGTCCGGCCGGTCGGACCACACCCGGTCGACGGGATTGTCCTTGACCGGCACCAGGGTCGCGCCCTTCGCCGCCAGCGCGTCGGTCGCCTGCCTGACCCAGTCCCGCCGGTGCAGCCACGGATCGTAACCGATCCGCGCCCCTTCCGGGGCATGGTCCTTCAGCCAGCCGGCAATACTGCTCTCCGGAACCGACTGAAAGCTCCATTCGTCTCCGTCGACCTGTTGCCGGACCTGCAGCGTGTAGCGCCCATCCGTGAAGATCGCCGCCTCGGCCGGCAACACCACAGCGCTTCCGGCCGAGCCCTCGAACCCGGTCAGCCACGCCAGCCGCTGGGCATAGCTGCCGACATATTCGCTCATATGTTCATCGGTCAGCGGGACGACGAATCCGTCCAGGCCATCGGCTTGAAGCCGGACTCGAAGGGCGGCGAGGCGGTCGGCGTAGGTGGACATCGGACAACTCCGTGTGGCTGAGCTTGTCGAAGCTCTGCACTTCACTTAGCGCTCTAAGGAGGAAAACAGCCCTTCGACAAGCTCGGGGCAGCGGAGTCCGTTCTCATGCGTCTTGTCCTCGCCGCCCTTGCAGCCCTCCTTGCTACTCAAGCCCCAGCGCAGAAAGCTCCGATGAACCGAGCAGCCGAACTCCCCGCTTCGCCCAAGGCCGCGCAGCGTCCCTACAGCTACGAACGCCACGGCGTCCGCATCGAGGATCCTTATGCCTGGCTGCGCGA
>DATLMM010000062.1:0-19288 GCA_035537335.1 Sphingomicrobium sp.
CCGCCGCATGCCCCTGCCGGTCGCCGCCGACCGCGCCGGAGCCGTCAGCTCGATCGCGCCTAGCGCCCCGACCGAGTGCCAGGCATAGCGCCGGTTGGTCGCCATCGCAGTCATCAGGTTGGCCAGCGCCAGGCTCTCCCAGACCGTTTCCTCGATCGTCGGCTCCAGCCCGAGCGTTTCGACCACGAAGTGCAGCATCGGGCCATGCATCCCCTTGGGGTTCCCGCGGCCCATCTCGTCCCAATAGTTGCGCGCCAGCTCCAGCTTGGCCTGATCAGGGATGCGCACCTGGGTCAGCGCGACGAGGTCGTCGAACCCGGCCTCACCTGCTGCTTCCTGCGTCAGGTACCATTTCAGCTGCTCGAGCGTGGCCTGATGCTCGATCCACTCGAATAGCGGGTCGTGCTGGCCGGGGCCGTTCGGCTCCAGCGCTTCGAACCACTCGACGAAGGCACCGGCGTCGGTCGGGGCAGCCGCCGCCTCGTCGCGGACCTCGGCCCGCAGCTCTTCCAGGAAGCCAAGCTCCAGCCGGGCCCAGTGAAAGTCGCGCTCCAGCGCGCCGGGGTTCTCGTCCGGGAACGCAGGCGCCAGC
This sequence comes from Sphingomicrobium sp., assembly GCA_035537335.1. Classification (GTDB taxonomy): domain Bacteria; phylum Pseudomonadota; class Alphaproteobacteria; order Sphingomonadales; family Sphingomonadaceae; genus Sphingomicrobium. Next base: position 593 of record DATLMM010000062.1, read on the forward strand.
CGCTCGCGGTTCCAGTGGGCGAGCGCCTGCTGGAATTGATAGGTCTGGAACTGCGAGCCGCCGAGCTCAGTATGGAAGCGCGTCGCCATAGGTTTTCCGATGCAATCTGGTTTGCATGGAATAGCGCGCCGGGGGGCCCGTAGTTCCGCTTTAGGTCGAAAGCCGGTACTGCTTCAGCAAGTCGTACAAGGTCGGCCGGCTGATGCCGAGCAGCTTGGCCGCGCCCGAGATATTATGCTCGGTGCGTACCAGCGCCTGGTGGATCGCGCGCCGATCGGCCGCTTCCCGCGCCGCCCGCAGGTTGATGGCCGCCGGCTCCTCTTCCACCTTGCCGCCGAGGTCGAGGTCGGCCGCGGCCACCTGCTTGCCGTCAGCCATGATCACCGCCCGCTTGATCCGGTTCTCAAGCTCCCGAACGTTGCCCGGCCAGCCATGCGCATCGACTGCTGCCAATGCATCCGGTGCGAGACCAACCACCGGCCGCCCCAGCTCCCGAGCGAAGCGCTGAACGAAGTGCCGCGCCAGCAGCACCGCATCCCCCGCCCGCTCGGCAAGACTCGGGATCCGCACCACGATCTCGGCCAGACGGTAGAACAGGTCCTCCCGGAACCGCCCATCGGCGCACATCGTATCCAGGTCCTGGTGGGTGGCGCAGACGATCCGCGTGTCGACCGCAATCGGCACCCGCCCACCAATCCGCTCGATCACCCGCTCCTGCAGGAAGCGCAGCAGCTTGACCTGCAAGGGCAGCGGAATGTCCCCGACCTCGTCCAGGAACAAGGTCCCGCCCTGCGCCAGCTCAATCTTGCCCGGCGTGGTCTTCACCGCTCCGGTAAAGGCGCCGCGCTCATAGCCGAACAGCTCGGCCTCGAGCAGGTTCTCCGGGATGGCGGCGCAGTTGATGGCCACGAACTCGCCTTCGCCGCGCGGGCTGCGCTCATGCACCGCCCGGGCGAGCAGCTCCTTGCCGGTCCCGCTCGCGCCGAGCAGCATGACGGACACGTCCGCAGGCGCCACCCGCTCGACCGTTCGCGCCACCTTGAGCATTTCGGGGCTAGCCGAAATGATCGAGCCGAGCACGGTAGTCCCCTTACCAGCGCCCTCTGCCAGCCGCCGGTTTTCCGCCTCGATCCCGTGCAGGTGAAAGGCGCGGCTGACGATCAGGCCCAGATCGTCGATGTCGACGGGCTTGCGGTAGAAGTCGTAAGCGCCGAGCGCGATCGCCTTGAGCGCGCTCTCTCGCGCTCCATGTCCGGACGCGACGATGACCTTGGTATCCGGCTTCAGGCTGAGCATCTCACTCAGGCAGGCAAAGCCCTCTTCGGTGCCGTCCGGATCGGGTGGCAGCCCCAGGTCCAATGTGACAACGGCAGGCTCGTGCAGACGCAACAAGTCGATCGCCCGGCGCCGGTCACCCGCGGTCACCACCCGGTAGCCGTCGTAAGCCCACTTCAGCTGCCGCTGCAGTCCTTCATCGTCCTCCACCACCAGCAGTATGGGCAGGTCGTGTTCGATGGTCATGCGCTCATGCTCTCGGGAATGGTGCCCGCTGCGGGCAAGTGGATGGTGAAGCGGGTGCCCGCGCCGGGACGGCTTTCGACCGCCAACTCGCCACCCATGGCGAGCAGCAGCGCCCGCGCCTCGTAGGCGCCGATGCCGAAGCCGCTGTCCTTGGTCGAAGCGAACGGCTGGAACAGCCGGGAGCGGACGAACTCCGCCTCCATGCCGCAGCCCTTGTCGATGACCTCGATCGCGACTCGCTCGCCAGCCAAGCCCACCTTGACGGTTACCGGCTGGTTCGGCGGACTGGCGTCGACGGCATTCTGGATGAGATGGCCGAGCGCCTGCTCAAGTGCGGCAGCGTCGCCACGAACCAGTGGGCTGGTTGAACCGAGCAGCCGCACTTCGTGGCCGTGGCGCTTGGCCGCAACGGCCGCGGTGAGCACCGAACGCAGCGGAAACGGGCCGCTCGACGGACCCGCGCCGCTGCCCGCCTTGGGTGCCAGCCGCGCAAGCAACTCGTTCATCTTGCCGACCGAACTCTTCAGGGTGGCAATCATGTCTGCGCGGAAGTCGGGATTGTCGGCGTGCCGCTCGGCATTGCGGGTGATCAGGCTAAGCTGACTGACGAGGTTCTTGATGTCGTGGAGGATGAACGCGAACCGCCGGTTGAATTCCTCGAACCGCTGAGCGTTCATCAGAGCCTGCTGGCCATGCGCCTCCGCGAGGGACGAGGCGGCCTGCCGCCCCGCGGTCCGGAGCAGGTCGAAGTCCTCCCAGTCGAGTGCTCGTCGGACGTCCGGCGCGGTAAGCAGGACAAGTCCGATCGCTCGATCATGGTGGATCAGGGGCACCCCCGCCCACAGCCGGTCCTCGTCGAGCATCGCTTCGGGCGCCGCCTGCCGGTCGCGGGCCGAGCCCCTCCCCACGCGCAACGCATCGAGCTCCAGCACCCGGCCTTCCGGCGCGAGTTGCGACCACAAGCTATTCAGTTCCAGCTTGCTGCCCATCTCCGGCAGGCGGGTCGGCCAATTCCAGCTCGCCGCCACCGCAATTCCGCCCTCCTCCGGCGTGATGAGCAGCCCGCCAGGAGCGTCGACGATGTCGGCCAGCGCCTTGACGACGCGCTCGGCCAGCGGTGGCGCGTCAGGCGCGCTTCGGCCGAGTGTGTCGGCGAAGCGCAGCCACTCCGTGCGGTAATCATAACGATGCTCAAACAGGTGCTTGGCGGCCTTGACCTTCAGCCAACCTCGAGCCCGGGCGGACGGCAGCAAGACAATTGCTGCGACGGTCATCGCGGCCAGCGCCAGCACCGCCAGTGCCCGGCTCCAGTCAAGGGGACTGTCCTCCAGCACGGTGGCCAGGATCGCCATTAATACGAAGTAGGAACAAATTGCGAGCAGGGAGAGCGACTGGAAGGTGGCAGCACGTGAGAGCCGCAGCTTCCAACCTTTGGTCTGTTGCATGCCCAGCGCGAACATTGGCGCCGTCATCGCCACGAAGGCGCCGCGAGCATCATGCAGACCGCCGGACAGCGACCGCTCGAGGTAAGCCAGCGTGTATAGATTGAGATCGTAGACCCAGGTTAGTGCGAGGGCCAACATCACCAACCGGATCGATGTCCGGCTCGCTGGCGCGGCTTGTCCATAGAGGTTATGCACCAGCACCAGCGAGCCACCGGCGGCGGCAAGGCGCAAGATCGAACTGGTTTCCGCAAGCGCCTTCAACTCCGCCGGTTGTGGGCCGAGCAGCGGCAATAACCCGACGACGAACTGCAGACCCAGCACGGCGGCAACGGCGGCATAGACCAGTCGAACGCCCTGAAGCTGCCGTCCTGCCTCACGGGGTGCGGCGGCGAGGGCATAAAGCAGCCCAACCCACAGCAGGTTGCGCGCCGTTTCCGCATGGTCCGCAAGCAGGCCGTGCGGGCGAATGGCGCTCAGCCACGCCCAGGCCGCCGTCATCAGCAAACCCGCCAGCAGCAGACGCTGGATGTTGGCGCGCACGCCGACACGCAGCTGCCAGATCAGCAGCGTTGCGAACAGCAAGGCGGCAAGTGCGTGGCTCCAGAAGGAAAGCAGCGCGGTCACTGGCGAGCAGCAGGTGTCAAGCGGACCGACATGCCGCGCAGTGTCGGTAGAATTTACAAAGATACTGCTAACGTCATCCCGCCCGCCCACGACGAGAATCTCAGGAGGTAAGTGCGTGATCCCCCGGGCCGGCGTTGCGGGCTCTGCACCGCTGACGCTACTTCTTGAGCACGTCCAGCGCGGCCACCGTCAGCGCCTCGGCGGCCGTGCCGATCACGGCTTCCGCATCGGGTGCCCAGAAGGGCGAATGAAGCGACGGGAGCTTGGCCGGGTCACCGGCTGCCGCCTGCCACTGCTTGGCAGGCACGCCGCCGACCCAGAAGATCAGGCTCTCCATGCTCTTGTCGGCCAACCAGAAGCGGCTAAAGTCCTCTCCGCCCATGACCGCCGGAGTTTTGACAACCCGCTCTTGGCCGAAGCTTTGGGTGAACAGATCGAGCGCCCTGTTCGAAAGCTTCTCGGTATTGAACGTCGAAGGCGTGTACATTTCCTCACGCACGGTCACCACCGGCATCCTGTCCTCCGGCATGCCCGCGGCAATCGCCTCGCCACGCGCGATCCGCCGAATGCCGTCGAGCAGCAGCTTGCGAACTTCGGGCGTGTAGCTCCGGACGGTGAGCTGCAGGCGCGCCTCGTCGGAAATGATGTTGTGCTTGGCCCCGGACTGAAAGCTGCCAACCGTGACGACCGCCGGATCGGCCGGATTGTTCTCCCGGCTCACCAGCGTCTGCAGGGTGCCGACAATCCGGCTCGCCAGCACGATCGGGTCCTTGGTGGTCTGCGGGTAGGCGCCATGCCCGCCAACGCCCTTCACCGTCATGTCGACGCTATCGACGTTGGCCAATGCATAGCCGGACGTCACTCCGATCACTCCCGCCGGCAGGGCCGCCGCGTCGTGGAACGCGATCACGGACGATGGCTTGGGGAAGCGACGGTAGAGCCCGTCATCCAGCATCGCCTTGGCCCCCTCACCCGTCTCCTCGCCGGGCTGCAGGATCATCACCAGCGTGCCCGACCATTGGTCCTTGGCCGCCGCCAGCCGCCGGGCCGCGCCGATAAAGGCGGTCATGTGCGTATCGTGGCCGCAGGCGTGCATCACGCCGGTCTCCACGCCCGAGCGCGCCGTCGCCCGGACCTTGGACGCGAACGGCAAGCTGGTCTGCTCGACAACCGGCAGCCCGTCCATGTCGGCACGGATCATCAGCACCGGGCCCGGCCCGTTGGCGAGCACGCCCACCACGCCCGTCTTGCCGACCTTGTCCGTCACCTTGAAGCCGAGCTTGCGAAGTTCCGGCGCAAGGCGGGCGGACGTCTTCACCTCCTGCATCGACAGCTCGGGCGCGGCATGGAGTTCGCGATAGAGGCTCATCAGCTGCGGCAGGTCGGCAGCTACCGCTTCGCGCACGGTGGCGGCGCTCGCCGGTGTTACGATAAGGGCAGAAGCGGCGAGGAGGAACAGCGACTTCATTGGCGAATCCATTCAGGCGGCAGGAGTGAGCTCAAGGACATCAACCAAACTTTCGAAGCGTGGATAAGGCATGACCAGGCGCCAGCGATTGGGCCCGATCCGCTCGACATAGCCAACAACATCACGGTCGCGGTCTGTGCCATACTGCATCGCTCGCGCTTCGTCTCCCAGCACCAGGGTGCCGAGGAAGACCTGGCGCAGCTGGTCATTGGGGAAGATCAGCCCGACCTGGCGCTGCGAGCCGGACAGCTTGGCAAAGCCTTGGAGGTCACGCTCCTGCTGCACGCGACAGGCGAACGGCTGATAGGCGACATAGTCAAGCAGCCCCTCAGACTTCGCGCCCAGCTTGATCATCCGGCAGCGATAGTTGCCGTTGGGAACACCTGCCCCGCCAAGCGCCGAGTCCGGCTGCAGCAGCGGACCCTCGGCAGCAATCCTGGCCCCATGGCCAGCCTTGTTCGCCTGCCGCAGCGCGAACACCCACGCCTCGCGCCAGTTGCGCAGTCGCTCGCGGTCGGTGTTCGTCACCACTTGCCGCCAGTCGCGGGTCTGATGCGTGATGACGCCGCTCTGAGACAGGCCGGCGCAGGACGCCAGCGGAAGAAAAGCGGCCAGGAGTAAGGCGTTTCGCATCGGCGCCGAGCCTATTGCGCCGTCCAGCCGCCGTCCATCGACAAGTTGGCGCCGGTGATCGAGCCCGCTTCCGGGCGACACAGGTAGAGCGCCAGGCTGGCGACCTCCACCGGCTCGACGAAGCGCTTGGTCGGTTGGGCGGCGAGCAGCACGTCGTTTATCACCTGCTCCCGTGTCAGCCCGCGAGCCTTCATGGTGTCCGGTATTTGGTTCTCGACCAGCGTCGTCCAGACATAGCCGGGTGAGATGCAGTTAACCGTTACCCCGTCCCGGGCCGCTTCCAGTGCCACGGCCTTGGTGAAGCCCCCAACGCCATGTTTGGCCGCGACATAGGGCGCCTTGTTGGGTGAGGCGACCAGGCTGTGCGCGCTGGCCGTGTTGATGATCCGCCCCCACCCGCGCTGGCGCATGGAGGGCAGGCACAATCGGGTGGTGTGGAACACCGCCGACAGGTTGATCGCGATGATCGCGTCCCACTTCTCCGACGGAAATTCGTCAACGGGCGCGACATGCTGGATGCCGGCATTGTTGACCAGGATGGAGGGCGAGCCGAGCTCGTCGGTGCACTGCCCGACCATCTCGTCGATCGCTTGCGGACTGGATAGATCGGCGCTGGAATAGGCTGCACAGTCGCCGCTGAGCTGCGCCAACTCATCCTGGATCGTTGCAATCTCGCCCTTGTCGCCAAAGCCGTTCAGCATCACGCGCGCCCCCTCCGCCGCGAGCGTCCGCGCGATGGCGAGGCCGATCCCCGAAGTGGAACCCGTAACCAGCGCAACTTTGTCCTTCAGCAGCATGCCACAATCCTCCGTCGCACGGCCTGTCGCTTGCCGCCGCCCGCTTTGCAACCGTTACGGCTCCCAAAGCATTTGTCGGAGCAAAGGAGATTATGGATGCGGCTGGGCCCCGGAAGTGACGACGATTTCATCGACCGCACAGGTCAATCCGGCGGCAGTCCGCTGCTTGGTGGCGGTGGGCTGGGGCTGCTTCTGCCGCTGATTGCCAGCCGGTTCGGCATCGTCGGCATCTTGATTCTTCTGCTAGGCTATTGCGCGCTGTCGAGCCTTGGCGGTGGCGGAAGCATCTTGGGCGGCGGCGGTTCTACTACCCAGCAGGGTCCAGCCGGCCAGTCGCGGCTTGCTCCGGAGACCGCGAGTTTCCTGCAGGCGGTGCTGTCGAACACCGACACCGTTTGGACCGACTTCTTTCGCCGAAGCGGAACGACTTACCGCGAACCGGAACTCGTGGCCTACACGGGTGGTACGCAAACGGCTTGTGGCACCGGTCAAGCCGCGATGGGGCCGTTCTACTGCCCGGGCGACCAGCGGATCTACATCGATCCCGCCTTCTTCAACGAGATGCAGACCCGCTTTGGGGCGTCGGGCGACTTCGCCAACGCTTATGTGATCGCGCATGAAGTGGGCCACCACATCCAGAAGCTTGAGGGCACGCTTGATCGGGCCAGCGCCGCTCAGGCCCGCGCCGGTGAAGCTGCGGGCAACCAGGTCCAGGTGGGAGTTGAGCTCCAGGCGGATTGCTACGCTGGCGTCTGGGCGGCCAATGCCAAGGCGCCCGATGGAACCCGTGCGCTCGAGAACGGCGACATCGAGGAAGGGATGCGTGCAGCGGAGGCGATTGGCGACGACACTCTGCAGAGGAAGTCGCAGGGTCGCGTGGTGCCGGAGAGCTTTACCCATGGCACGAGTGCCCAGCGCATGGAAGCGCTCCGGCGGGGGCTGAGCACGGGTAATCCGGCGAGTTGCAACTACAGCCGGGTTTGACGTCGGCCTGCCACCTCCCCGCCGCCGCTAAGCGACGACGGGGAGGTGCTCAGATCAAACCCGCACCAGCATCTTGCCCGTGTTCGCGCCAGAGAACAGGCCTAGGAACGCTTCGGGCGTCTTCTCCAGCCCGTTCATCACCGTATCCCGGCTCTTGACCTGACCGCTGGCAACCCAGGGACCCATCTCGCCGTAGAACTCGGCATTGCGAGGCAGGTAGTCGGTGTAGATGAAGCCCTTCAGCATGATTCGCATAGCGATCACCCGCGTGATGTAGCGGAAGGCGGCGGGCTCACCCGAGTTGTAGCCGTCGATCATCCCGCAGATGGCGAAACGCGCGTCCTTGCGCGCGTGGGCAAAGGCGGCATCCAGGTGATCGCCGCCGACGTTGTCGAAGTAGACGTCGATGCCTTTCGGCGCCGCCTCGGCGAGGCTCTTCACCAACGGACCAGCCTTGTAGTCCACGACGGCATCCGCACCAAGCGAGCGCACGAACTCGCACTTGTCAGCACCGCCGGCCGAGCCGATCACCGTCATGCCCTTGGCCTTGGCGATCTGCACCACGGCCGAGCCGACCGCGCCGGCCGCCGCCGACACGAACACGATGTCGCCTGACTTGGCCTGCGCCGCGTCGAGCAGTCCCCAATAAGCGGTTCCGCCCGTCAGCCCGAGGTTGCCGAGGAACGCTTGCGGCTCGACTCCGGGTATCTGCGGCAGCTTGTTAAGCGCGCTTCCCGGCACCACAGACTCGTCTCGCCAGCCGGCCATGTGCAGTACCCAATCACCGGGCGAGAAGTTGGGATCACGGCTCTCCATCACTTCGCCGACCGCACCGCCCTCCAGCGGCTCCCCAATCTGGAACGGCGGGACGTAGCTCTTCACGTCGTTCATCCGCCCACGCATGTAGGGATCGACGGACAGCCAGCGGTTAGCCACGCGGACCATCCCCTCGCCAAGCTCCGGCAGGGCGAGGTCCTTGAACTCGAAGTTATCGGCGGTGGGCAGGCCTTGAGGTCGGCTCTTGAGGTGCCAGGCGCAGGGCATTTGATGGTCTCCCTTGTGGTTATCCAACGGCCATACCGTCATTCCCGCGAAAGCGGGAAGCCATCTCGTGAGGCCTCCACGACGCCGCCGGGCAGGAGATGGATCCCCGCCTGCGCGGGGATGACGACCACCTCATCCCTCGCGAACACAAAAAAGGCCCGACCGCCGGGAGTGTGGCGGCCGGTCCTCCTGGAGGCGCGGTTACTGAGCCGTGACCCGCTTACTTGCGGTTCTTGTCGTCGTCGTCGTAGGTGCCCGAGAAGCTCCGATCGAGCATGTGCGGCCCGTCGTCGCTCGAACTGGTCGAGCGCTGCTGCTCGCGCATTTCTTCGCGGCGATCCTCGTCGCGATCACGTCCGCCGCCGAACAGTCCGCCAAGGATGCCGCCGCCCGACGAGCGACCGCCGTCATCCTCGCGCTCTTCGGTCAAACGGCTGCGAATGCTGTCCTTGCTTCCGGTGAGGTAGATCTTGCCTTCCTCGACCCGCTCCAGAAGCGTGCAGGTAAAGCTGCGGTGCACGCCGCCGGCTTCCGGATCGTTCTTGGTCAGGATAATCTTGTCGCCGCGGACCTTGTCCACCGTGCCGATGTGCTCGCCATTCTCGTCGACCACCTCATTGTGCTCGCGAATGGCGTTCAGCATCTGGCGCTTGGTCTGCTTCTGCTGGCGCCAGCCTGAGAACTCATTTTCGAACTTCGACTGATGCTCACGGCGATAATCGTCATAGTCGCGGTCAAGCTCGTCGATTTGACGCTGACGCCAGCTGGAGTAGTGCTCGTCGTGCGGGGTGCTCGAACGGCCGCCGCCGAACGCAGCGGCTCCGGCGGCAGCTGCGCGGCCCATCATCCCACCGCCCTGCTGGCGGCGGCTGTCATCGTCGCCCCAGCCGCCGTAATTGTAGCGCTGGCTGCCGCTGCGGTCACTGTCCTGGTCCTGGCTGAACTCCTGCCGGCCATACTGGCTGCGGTTGAAGTCCTGCGCGCCCATGCCCGAGCCCTGGCTTCCCTGGCCGCCGCCTCGACCATAGTCGCCGGTCATCGGGCGATAGTCGTCCTGGTCGCGGTCGCGTCCGCCACTGGACACGCCGCCACAATCGTTGCCGAAATTGCCGCGCCCGTAGCCACGGTCGTCATCGTCCCGGCCGGAGGAGCCATATTCCTGGCCGCGTCCGCGAGGCGCCTGGTAGCTGCCGCCACCCGTCTGCCCGTAGCTCGACGGATAGCGCGTACCCTGGCTGCGGTAGTCGCCGCCGCCGAAGCCGCCGCTCTCGCCGCCGCCGCGACCATATTGGTTGCGGTACTCGCCTGCATCACGGCCCCGGCCGTAGCTGGTGGACTGGCCGCCGGAGTAGTTGCTGCTCCGGTCGCTGTAGCCGAACCGGTCATTCTCGCGTCCAGCGGACTGTCGGCCCTGGCTCATGCGGTCGCCCTGCGAACGCGGATCATCTGAGTCTTCGTCGCCGAACCAGCTCTGGACCTCGTCGCGGGCCCGTTCGAAAAAGCCACGGTCATCGTTGTCGGGTCCGCCCTGCTCGCCACCGCGATAGCCGCGCTCGCGGCGCGGGTCGTCGCGACCGCCGCTTCGGTTGTCATACCGATCGTAAGCCATTGCCACTCCTCCAAAAGGTTCAATGCGGCCGCGGGCGGGGGTGCCCGCCGCATGAGCAATTTAAACGAGCAGGAGGTGGGGCTTGTTCCGGCTCCGCAAGGGCGCGCCAAGGCGGAAGGTGGTGGGGCAGCGACGAGGCGATCAGCGGCGTTGCACCGGGCAAAAAGCGCCGCTAGAGGAGCGCCACAACCGGTGCGGGGCTGTAGCTCAGATGGGAGAGCGCTGCAATCGCACTGCAGAGGTCAGGGGTTCGATTCCCCTCAGCTCCACCAGCTTTTCAATGACTTAGCTGGTTCACCCGCCGGTTGTACGCAGACAGTACGGAAAAGCTGATGGGGCACAGGCCGGCCTGAGGGTGACGCTTGTGAGCCGATGCCGTCGTGCTAACTTCCCGCCATGAACGACAACCACGAAGCCGAGCAGGACGCCCTCTTCCAGATTGAGAGCCTGTACGAAGACGGGTGCGTGTGGATCTGCAGCGCTGGTGGCCGTGACGTGTGGTGCCAGAACTTGGGACCGACCGAGAAGGTAGCTGAGGTGCTGTCCGAGTGGCTGGGATCGATCGACTATCAGGAATGAGCAAGCACACGGACATATGCTGGTAAAGACGCGTTATCGGCTTACCAGTTTAATGGGCTTTGCCGCTATGCGTCGTTTCTTATTCACTCAGACGAGCGAATCGTCGGCCGGCCTCCACTTCGTTGACCCTGGTGAGGCGGCGAATGCCGAGCCAGAGGGCTTTGTCGAGGACATCAAGATCATCAAGCGTCGCGGCCATCGCGGAGTGATCGAGGTCCGGGACGCGACGGGCCGGCGTCGAGCTTTCGTGTCCTATCCGCAAAACTAAGGCCATGCGCACTCACCGCGGGGGTTAAAGTCGCAAGATGCCTTGGAGTTCGTTTCTTCTCGACTTTCAGCAGGCCACTCGCTCGACGGGCTTCAAGCTTCTGGCCTTTACGTTGGCGTTTATCGTAATGCTGTTGCTAACAGCCCACGGGTTCGAGCACCGCCTAGCCAAGATTGATCCTACCTCGCTGAGCCGGATGCGGTCGTTCAATCTGGCTGCGGAGGGCGGTTTTGGAGAAATCTTCGAAGCGGGCATGCTCTTAGCGTGCTGCGCAGCATCGGCAGATGTCGCTTGGCGTAGGCGCAGCCCTGTTTTTTCAGTTCTGGCGCTCATTCTGGCCGTCACACTGGCAGATGGCCTCTTAGCCCTCCATGAGCAATTTGGCTTTACTGTAGGACCAGCGATCGGCCTCCATTCAGACACTGCGCAATTGCTGTGGTTTCTCGGGCTGGGGGCGATCCTGATGCCGGCAGCGTTAGTCAGCTACTGGCATTCAGTACCAGACGAGAAGGTCGCTTCCTTGCTGCTGCTGGCAGTTTTCATGGTGCTTGGCGGATTCGCGGTCGGGGTTGACGCTCTCCAAAGCTCCTTGAACGTCCCCAACCTGATTGAGGATGGAGGCGAGCTGATCGCCATTGCTTCACTCTGCTTGTTGATGCTCGCAGTCCGTCGAGCCCTGCTCGGTCGACGTGTCAATGCACCTAACGGCAATCAGAGGTAACTTGCTAAAACCTGGGACCGGCCGAGAAGGTAGCTGAAGTGCTGTCGCAGTGGCTGTGGGCGATCGACCATGGAGAGAATGCCTGATCGGTCCGCTCAGGCTACCCTAGACGTTTGTCCACCTTCCTGCCGTAAAGTTAACGCACGATAACAATCTTTGCGGCAAAGTAGCGCAAGGGTTGTTCATCACCGGATGTCATTGAGCAAACCGGCGGCCGAGAGACTTACGTTGTGCTCCCGCTTGTATTTCTGGAGCGCTACTATGTTTGGTGTAGACAATTTTACTTACTATAGCAGGCGTGCAGTGGCCGAATGGAAAATGGCTGCAACATCGCCAACGCCCGTTATCTCCCTGATCCATGAACAACTTGCGGAGCATTATGAGGAGCTAATTGCAGAGATACAGGCTCGGCCACCATTGCGCCTCGTCAGCAACATACCGCAGCGTAGCTTCCAAGCCGATACCGGCCATGCGAGCAGCGAGGAGGCAGGTGCACAGACCGGTTAGCGTACCGGATCGGATTTCGGCACCTTTGCTCGGCGGTTCTTATCAGTGGCGTCCGGGGTGGCCCGAAGTTGACGATCAGCCTGGTCGATCGCGTCAAGCAACCCAGTAAAGCAGGGCGCCTGGTCGACGGGCCAAAGCTGGTTTAACGAGCTGCCGAGTAGCACGAGGTCGGATCGGGTTAGCAGGCCAACAGCCACAACGCGTTCTTTGTACGGCATGGTTTTCCTGGTGCCAGCTGAGAACTTCTCAACGCGGCGGCGTAATGACGGCTCCAGTTATTACACTTCCGCTACAATTGGGGGCCAGTGCTCATGGGTTCTGGTGCTTAGCCCTCCGGCGATCTTTAAAGCCGCTTCCAGGCCTGATCTCCGATTGGGAAGGGATCAGGCCCGGGCTTTGCTCGCGTAGCCTTCACACGCGCTCAACGAGCACCGCAGCGGCTGCACATCATTCTTAGGGCCAGCGCCTCCAGCTGATTGTTCCAGCAGCGCAGCAGGCAATAGCGGGCGAAGCGGCTGGCGGAGATGACGTTCACCCTCTCACAGGTCCGGCACTCCACCCGCAGGTTGGCCTTGTGCTTGATCAGATCGCTATCGAGCCGGGTGTTGGCTGACACGTCACAGTGGCAAGGCGAGCTGGTCGCGGTCCTCTACATCTACCGGCTCATCAAAGCGCTGGACGATGGTTGCGGCAAGCGCGTCAGCAGCCCGCTCGCGGAGCCGCGGATCTCTGACCGTCAGACCCAAGCGTACCTAAGCAGGAGCGTTCTGGAGGATCAGGGAGAGCCGTTCGCGTTCCATGCAGGCCTGAGAACAGAACAGGAACGATTTGGCAAGTGCTTGCTGCGGGTCAATACGGCCGCACTAAGCTGCTTCGCGATGAAACGTAGGTAGGCCCATTGGGCTGAAGTCCCGTCCGGGTGGAGAGCCCTTACTTCTTGAAGAAAGGCCGTTGCAGCTTCTCGGGTGGGGGAGGTGGAAAGCTCAAGGTGCTACCCGGGCCCGCCGGACTGGTTGAGGTGGGTGGATTTGTCGAGCCGGCACGTCCATCCGGATGTTCTACATCAATACTGTTGGGTGTCTCTCGTGGCGGCAGGGCTGCCGCCGCGGGTGCTTCGTTCAAGGAACTGCCCACACTGAACGGATTGGGACCGCAAATGAGTCCCACCGCGTCCACGTACTTGCCCGCTCGACCTACTAACCCCACCACCACCTCATCAGGCGGGCACGCAAGGCGGTCGGCGTCGATTCGATATTTCAGTTCGCCTGGAGGGATGATAACTCGACTTGTGCACCCGTCCCCGGATGTGACGCAGGCATAGTCCGGATGTTGAGCGCCACAGCTAATGCCGATTGCGTCGACGTATTCCCGCTTGAGGTTCTGTCCCCTGGTGAAAGTCATCGAGACCGCTGTCAGAAATGAGTTGCTCGGGCAGTAGATCTCCTGCGGCGAGCTACGGTGACCGCCAAGCCACGTTGCTGGCGTCCGACGGCCGCTACGAATTGAGGCACAAAGCAGGGTCATGCCGTCGACCCAAGCGCCTGCCCGGGCGGTGATCCCAACAGCTGCTGATCCAGCGGGACAGCGAATGCTATATTCACGTCCGCCGGGACCACCCATCGTTTCAGTAATCGTCGCTGAAGCGGGCGTTGCGACGGAATAAACGAGGGCAGCCGCAAGCGGCAAGTGGCGGCAGGTACGCATCGAGTGGGCTCCCCTTGAGCGCCAGCGAGAGGAAAGACTAACACGCACAAAACGCGCCGCAAACATGCCGGGCTGAAACGGCGAACTCGATCTTGGGAGGGCGGGAGCGGCCCTTCCAATTGTCGGCGCAGGAGAGAAAGCCGATCAGAAGAAGACGGATGCGGATACTGACGAGCGAGTGCGTCGGAATATCGTAGAACATGGTGCCAGTGTGCCTGTAAACGGCTTCGGCAAAAGCTGTCGGGTCGACCGTTCTACATACATCGTCATCACATTCGCGCTGATGGCGCTTCAGCATCTTGTCTGACTGGTTGAGCAACTCCTCAGTTTTCGAGGTGCTCTCCCGCAGCCCGCGTTGGCTCTCTTCGATCTCTGACGCTTGTCGGTCTCGGCGCTCCTTTCGGCTTTGCTTGCTCATCCAGGAAATCTGTCCATTTAACCGGTGGTTGTCCTTTCGTAGCTGGCAGCGATGGGTGTCTGCAACGCCCGAGTACAACGGCAAGGTAGCTTGCCCTAAAGAGGCGGTAGGATCACCAGCCGAGCAGGCGCTTTCTCCGTGGACTTAATAGCATCAGCGACCTTCAAAGGCGGGATAGCCCCCCGACTGCTTGCCTCGAACGCATTGATGTTCTGATGACCTCCCGCAATCTCACCGGGTCCCTGTGATTTCAGCGAATTGCCGGCGCTGCGTCCCGCCTACTCCGCCCATTGTGACCCTTGAAAAGGGTCACCGCGAAGATGCATGGGGCACGGCCGGAGTTGAGCGGAAGAAGACGTCCGCTACTCGGCAGCAGATTCGGAAGGGACGTTCGTTTCACCGTTCAAGGCCATCGCCGACCAACCTTAGTTAGTCGCACGCCGTTCTAAGGCCTCAAGTCGCTTCATTGATTGTCGAGACTACTTCGGGGAGGAACCTGTTCGGGTCTTGGCCGCCGCATGATCTTGGACATGGGTGCCATCACAGTTGCGTGGGAGGGTACGTCCGTCAGGACGACGGCGTTCGGACCAATGTTTACATCATCGCCGATCCGCACCTTTCCGACTATCATCGCTCCAGCGCCAAAATCCACCCGATCTCCGACGACTGGTGCATTCGCTCGGAAGTACCCTTTATCCTCCAGCCGCTGAACGCCTCCAGTGCCGAGAGTGACACCTTGCCGAATGAGGCAGTCATCGCCGATCACGGCAAATCGATGAACTACAATGCCGTTCTGATGACCGATGTGGAGGCGGCGACCGAGAACTGCAGTCTCATATAGTTCGATGCCATACCTGTTCCGGGCTCGTCGAAGCATCGTACGGCCAAGGCGAAGAAGGGTTAGGCGCGCTAAAGGGTTCTTCAACCCGTGCGCCCACACGGCTATGCGATAGCTCGCGAGCGCTCGCAGGCCAGGGCGAGTCAGATCGGAACCATGAACCCTGTAATCCTCCCGCAGGATGCGGCCGAGGCCATATTCAACGATGAGCTGGTTAACTTTGCGCTTCGGTAGACCCACGCTAAGCTCCTTGCGAATGTCCGAGGATCAGCAGGTGCTGCCTGCGTCGACCTTGATCGAGGTGCCGGTGACGGAAGCGGCGTCGGGACTCAAAAGGAATGCCACCGCCGCTGCCGCATCCTGAGGAGCGGCCAATCGCCGAAGCGGGCTCCGCCGTAGAATAGTCTGCAGCTTGTCGCCTTTGAGGCTGGCCGTCATTTCCGTCTCCATGAAGCCTGGCGCGACAGTGTTGACGGTGATCTCAAACCGGCCGACTTCACGCGCCAGCGACTTGGTGAACCCTTCCATTGCTGCTTTAGAGCCGGCGTAAGCCGTCAATCCTGAAAAGCCGGTGGAAGCGATGATTGATGAGATATTGATCACTCGGCCTTGCCGGCAAACCATCATCGCTCGGACGACGTATTTTGTAAGGATCATCGGGGCGAGAACGTTGATGCGTAGGACTCGTTCGATATCCGTATTGTGCATGGTACCCAAGACACCATCGATACCCACCGCCGCATTATTAACTAGGCCGAAGATCGGGCCGTGCGTCTTGTTGATCGCGTGAACGAAGGCCTGCAGCTCATTCACTTCAGCTAGGTCGAACGGCTCGAAAGCAATCTGGTTCGGGAAGTCGGCGCGCAAATTTTGCAGTGCATGGGTGTCGGCCCGACCAGTAGCGACGACCCGAAAGCCGTCATGGATCAGGCGAGTGGTGATCGCCAACCCGAGGCCTCGGGTGGCGCCCGTCACGAGTACCGTCTTCATGATGAACCCCTTACGATCTTCCCGCCGGGGTTGATGGCCAAATGCTCTACGACCTTGATGAAGACGGGTACTTGCCAAGGCGGCAATGTCTCGCGGCACCAGGCACGAAGATCGGCAACGAGTGGCTGCGAATCATCAATTGGGCCGCCCACTTGGACGATCTCGGCTGCAACCAGCTGACCGGTAATGGGACTTGCTTTGGCATAAACCCGGGCGGATGCGACCAGGGGGTGGGCGAGTAGTAGCTGTTCGACTTCCTCGGGAAAAACCTTGTTCCCCCCCACATTGATAGCCCCGTTTTCGCGACCGCGGAAGTAGATGCGATCGCCCATTCTTTCGACGACATCGCCCGTATCAATGAACCCGTCCTCTTCGGCAAACCGGCTTCCCTCGCCGACGTACTCCGGCAACACGGCTTCGTTGTGCACGGCCAGTCGGCGATCAAACAGGCGCAGCCGAATTCCGCGAGGCGGATCGTCGAGGTATGACGCAGGAAAGCCGGCTTGGCCGTCCACCACCGAGAAGGCCGCACCCGCCTCGGTCGAAGCGTAGATGTGAACGATGCGGGCGTTGCGAAAACGCGCCGCAAGTGCGCTCAGCACAGAATTGTCCGCGATCTCGCCGCCAAGCGTCACTTGCCTAAGCTGAAGCAAATTGCTTTCGGTTGTCATCAGCAGCTTGCGCCACATGGTGGGAGTAGCGGAGACTGCCGAACAATTCTGCCGGACCAAGGTGCCGACCTGCTCTCCTAGAGGCGCAGTGGGGTTTGGAAGCACGACACCTCCGCCGCCGAGGACACCCTGGAGGAAGACCTGAATGCCGGCAAAGCGAGCCATGTCGAACAGCATGCCCCAACGCCAGCCATTTGGCCCGAAACCCGCTACCTTGATCGTGCGAGTAAGAGAGGCAAGCCTATGAGCGACCAGCTTTGGGGTTCCAGTGGTGCCCGACGTGGCGAAGGTCCAAAGCGTGTCGCGGCCGCCCGATTGAAAGGGGTCGGCAGGCTCCTGCAGCAGCCCATTGTCCGTCCAGGGAACGGCTTGCACTCCAGGCGGAAGGCGGTCAGGCTCATCGGTTAGAACCGTGGAGGACTCGAAACTGGCGACCAAACTGCGGGTGACATGCAAAGGAGTTGCGGGAGATAGGAGCAGGATGCGGTTCGCGGTGCCGTCTAGAGCAATCAACGCCGTGGCGAGCTTCAGGGGTGAAGCAAGATGCAAGACAACGTCACCCGACCGTTGTTCGTGCGACAAAGGGAGTCGTTCTCCCGTGGCGCGCAAAGCGTGGATCGTCCAGGAGCCCGTATCCATGAACAGGATCGGGCTAACCGGCGCGTTTGCCGCCGCGACTAGCTCAGCTAGGCTGGTTCTCTTCATAGAAGCGTACAAACTCGCCAAAGGTGATCGGGTAGAAGGCGTCTTCGGCCAACGAGAAGGGATCATAGCCAAGCTCGTCCTCAAGCCGCGAGACCAGGACGGCGAAACCAAGCGAGTCTAGGCCGCTTTCAAGAAGCACCGTCTGGTCGGCGAGTTGCGGCAGGGCTGTGCCGCCATGATCTCGCACAGTCGACTGGAGTTCGCTGATTATCGTGTCACGCAAGGACATCGTTCGATCTCTCGATTGCTAATATTTGAAGGTCTGCCCCGGTCTCGTCCGATTGCTTTGCCATCCCACAGGCAAGTTCTCTGAAGGTCGAAGAGCGCAGGTTGCGCGTCAGAATGCCTCGAGCAGAGTCATTGATTTGCCCCTCTGATCGCCCGCTCGTGTCAGGGCAGTTCAATGGCAGTTCCGCACCAGACTCTCAGGAGCGTCAGTTCGATGAGCTCAAATGAGTGAAACGTTGTCCGGCGGATTGGCGGCCGAAATAGCCACCCGGCTTCTCACCGGGTCCATGTGATTAAATGAATTGTAAACCATCGAACTCCATCTGGCAAGAACAAGTAAGAGGCTTGCTGTGTGATCCTATCGCCGAGGAGACCCTTGCGACCCCAACGGCCGCTCAATTTCAACTAAGAGGTGCGAGCATCCTCTAAGAGAATGCTTCCCTGGATGCGCACGAAGCTCGCGTCAGGAACGCCGTCGGCAACTCGAAGCCTCCGCCACTTGACCTCGCAAAACGCAGCCGGGAGTTCATTCGGCGTCACGCAAGGCGGGTGGGCTTGAATTAACGGTTTCGATCCTGAAACAACGAATGAGCCCTCGTTCTAGGCGAGAGACGGGAGCGGCGGGGCGCCACACAATCCGACACACAACAGCTCGGCGGTTGCAATCGGCGGGATGGCCCCTCCTTGCAGTTCAG
Source organism: Sphingomicrobium sp. (assembly GCA_035537335.1). Taxonomy (GTDB): domain Bacteria; phylum Pseudomonadota; class Alphaproteobacteria; order Sphingomonadales; family Sphingomonadaceae; genus Sphingomicrobium. The sequence continues at coordinate 19,042 of DATLMM010000062.1, forward strand.
TGCGAGTCATTGCGTTGCGGATCAGCATCGCCGCCGGTTTGGGACACGAGCAACTGGCTGGAACAGAGGCCGCTTACGGGAGACCGCGCAGCTGTCCGCAACGTCTGCATTGGGCGCTCAGCTGCCGTCCCGCAAATGTCCGCTTTGGGTCGAAAACGAACATTCGGCGTGGATGTCCGGAGTGGGATGCGCGAAAAACTCCTACGCGGCCGCCCTCGCCACAGCAAACTTAGTAGTCGAACCGCAT
>DATLMM010000063.1:0-66390 GCA_035537335.1 Sphingomicrobium sp.
GCCACGCCCTCGTCGCTGCCAAGATCGTAGGCATGCAGGAAAGCATCTAGCCCCGCTGGCTTGTGCCCGCGCACATGGTTGACCAGCGAGCGTGCGATCGCCTGCGACTCCGCCTGAGCGCCGGCAGGAAGCCGTGCCCCATGGAGCCGGTCGGCAATGAGCTGCTCCTCGTCGCGCCGGTAGTCGCGTCGAACGCCGGAGCGATCGACAGTGGCCTTGAGATTGGTGATTACGTTCACTTCGTCACTCCCGCGGAGGCGGGAGTCCATCTCCGGACCGCCGCGCTCGGGAAAAGCTCAGGAGATGGATCCCCACCTTCGCGGGGGATGACACATCGTGGCTCGCTCCCCGTCAGGCGAGCTGGCCGTGGCAATGCTTGAACTTTCGTCCGGAACCACAGGGACAAGGGGCGTTGCGGCTGACCGGCTCGGCAAGCGCACCCTCCGGAAGCGGCGGCAGGTCGGGCAGCGGGATGTTCATCGCGTCATCCGGATGGGCCGGCCGGATCAGGCCACGCGCTGCGGCGTCGAGGTCGAACGTGTTGTCCTCCCCCGAGAATGGATCGAGGTGCTGGGTCAGGAACGCCGGAAGCTCAGGCAGCGGCGGCGGGGTCAGTTCGATCTGAGCCCGGCTGAGCATGCGAGTCACATCCTCGCGGATCGCAACCAGCAGCCGCTCGAACAGCAGGAACGCCTCCTGCTTATACTCGTCGATCGGCTTCTTCTGCGCATAGGAGCGCAGGTGGATGACCTGACGCAAAGCATCGAGTGTCGCCAGATGGTCCTTCCAGTGGTGATCCAGCGTCTGGATGAGGAAATTCTTTTCGATCTCCTGCCAGCGCTCCGGGTCCAGCTCGGCCGTCTTTTCGATCATCGCCTGGTCGGACAGCGCCTGAACTCGCTCGACAATGAGTTCCTGCTCGACCGCTTCCTCCGTCAGCCATTCCTCGACCGGCGGCTGCAGGCCGAGTATCTCGTCGAGGCTCTCCTTCAGATCCGGAACGTCCCATTGCTCCGGATAGGTGCCCGGGGGGCAGTGCGCGGCAACCAGCGTTGCAATCGTTTCTGCCCGCATCTCGACCACCACGTCCGAAATGTCGGCCGAGTCCATGATCTCCGCACGCTGTTCATAGACGACCTTGCGCTGGTCGTTCATTACATCGTCGAATTCGACGACCTGCTTGCGGATGTCGTAGTTGCGCGCCTCGACCTTCTTCTGCGCTGTTTCGATCGCCTTGCTGATCCAGGGGCTGACGATCGCTTCGCCGTCTTCCAGGTTCTTGTTCATCAGGCGGGCGAAGGCAGTCTGCGGACCAAAGATGCGCAGCAGGTCGTCGTCCAGGCTGAGGTAGAAGCGCGACCGGCCCGGATCGCCCTGACGTCCCGAACGACCGCGCAGCTGATTGTCGATGCGCCGGCTTTCGTGGCGCTCCGTGCCGAGCACGAACAGCCCGCCCGCAGCCCTGACCTGTTCGCGTTCGGTCAGCACTTCCTCGCGGATGCGCGCTTCGGCGGCGTCGCGCTCAGGCCCGGCTTCCATGTCGCCAAGTTCATCCTGAACGCGGAAGTCGATGTTGCCGCCCAGCTGAATGTCCGTACCGCGGCCGGCCATGTTTGTAGCGATGGTCACCGCACCGATGCGGCCGGCCTGGGCCACGATGTGCGCTTCGCTCTCGTGCATGCGGGCGTTTAGAACCGAGTGACGGACCCCTTCGGCATCAAAGTGCTCGGACAGCAGTTCCGATTTCTCGATCGAGACGGTTCCTACCAGCACGGGCTGGCCCGAGTCCTGCCGCTTCTTGATCTCCTTGGCGATGGCCGCGAACTTGTCACCGATGTTCTTGTAGAACTCGTCGTCCTCGTCGATCCGCTGGACGTCCACGTGGGTCGGGATCGTCACCACATTCATCCGGTAGATGTCAAAGAACTCGGGCGCCTCCGTGGCGGCCGTTCCGGTCATGCCGGACAGCTTCGGGTACATGCGAAAGTAGTTCTGGAAGGTGATGGAGGCGAGGGTCTGGTTCTCCGGCTCGATCGCCACGCCTTCCTTGGCTTCCACGGCCTGGTGGAGGCCGTCGGACCACCGGCGGCCGTCCATCATGCGGCCGGTGAACTCATCGATGATGATGACCTTGCCGTCCTTGACGATGTAGTCGATGTCCTTGCGGAACATGACATTGGCCTTGAGCGCCTGGTTGAGGTGGTGGACTACCTGCGTGTTGGCGATATCGTACAGGTTGGCGCCCTCGATCAGGCCCGCTCCCTCCAGCGCCCGTTCGGCCTTTTCGGTGCCCTCTTCCGTCAGCACGACCGACTTCTGCTTCTCGTCCTTTTCGAAGTCGCCCTCGCCAAAGTTCTTCACGATCGCGTCGACCGAGATGTAGAGTTCCGACTTGTCGTCGGTCGGGCCGGAGATGATCAGCGGGGTGCGGGCCTCATCAATCAGGATCGAGTCCACTTCGTCCACAATTGCATAGTGGAACGGCCGCTGGACCATCTGATCGCGCGAGTACTTCATGTTGTCGCGCAGATAGTCGAACCCAAGCTCGTTGTTGGTCGCGTAGGTGATGTCGCACTCGTAGGCGGCGCGGCGCTGATCCTCGTTGAGGTTCGGAACGACAACGCCAACGGTCAAACCGAGGAAATTATGTACCTGCCCCATCCACTCGGCATCACGCCGGGCAAGATAGTCGTTGACGGTGACCACATGCACGCCCTTGCCGGGAAGGGCGTTGAGATATGTCGCAAGGGTCGCCACCAGCGTCTTGCCCTCACCGGTGCGCATCTCGGCAATCTCGCCGCGATGGAGCGCGATGCCGCCGATCATCTGCACATCGTAGTGACGTTGGCCGAGCGTGCGCTTGGCCGCCTCCCGGACGGTCGCGAACGCTTCCGGCAACAGGTCGTCGAGCAGGGTCCCGTTTTCCAGACGCTGGCGAAACACCTCCGTCTGACCGCGCAATTCCTCGTCGGTCATGGCCGAGATGGTCGGCTCGAAACCGCTGATCAGATCAACGGTGCGGCGCAGCTTGGCGACGTAGCGGTCGTTGCTTGAGCCGAAGACCGACTTGGCCAGCGTGGCGAACATCTGAGTTCCTTGAAGCCTGTTAAGTGCGCGAGGCATGACAACGGGACGCCCGCACGAAGGCGTTGGTCGTTAGGCGCGATGTAGGATTGGCCCGGCGGACAGTCAATCAAGCCGGCGCAAGGATCAGAGTTGCCCTTCCAGCCACTGCTGGATCTGACTGCGCGGGGCAGCGCCGACCTTTTGCGCGACTGGCTGGCCGTTCTTGAACAACAGCATCGCCGGGATCCCGCGAACGCCGTAGCGGCCGGGCGTATCCGGATTGTCGTCGATGTTGAGCTTGGCGACAGTGACCTTCTCGCCGAGCGCAGTGCTGATCTCCTCCAGCGCCGGCGCGATCATCCGGCACGGGCCGCACCATTCCGCCCAGAAATCCACCAGCACAGGCTTGTCGGAGCCCAACACGTCGGTGGCGAAGCTCTGGTCGGTAACGGTCGTGGTCGGCATGTCGTAAAAACTCCTGATGAGTAGATTAGCAGTCATATGGGACCGGGCAGTGCCGGCCTCAACCGGTCAATCCGATGAGACGAGGGCCGGCGGTGTAAAGCAGTGCGGTCTCGACGCGCTTGCCGGGGAAGATCACCGACAGCGCGGCGCCGTAGGCCTCCATCTGGGCGCGGTGATGGGTCGGCACCTCCCGCTCTCCCGCGGGTACTTGCCGGCCCGTCTTGAAGTCGATCACCCGCACCCGATCCGGCTCGACCAGCAGCCGGTCGACGGTGCCGGCAACCACCCGCCCGTCGGGCAGGGTCGCGGCGATCGGCGCTTCCGCCAGCGAGTTTTCGGCAAAGAGCGCGGCGAACAGACCGTCGCCGATGAGAGAACAGGCGGAGGTAGCGATCTCCGTGCGAACGGCTGGGTCGGGAACTCCGGCTGATTGCTCCAGCCAAAGCAGGGCGGCGGCGTGTCGCTGGTCGCTGGGCACACCCGGAAGCCGCTCGAACAGCGAATGCAGCAGGACACCGCGGCGGGCAGCGGCCCGCAGGTCGTGACTGGGTGGCGGGGCGGCTTCGCGATCTTCAACCAGCTGCGACGGGGCGAGCGGCCGCGACGGACGCGCTTCGACGGGAGCAGCGTGGCGGAGCCAGTCCGGCAGAATCGGTAACGGCAAGGGCAAGGCTTTGCGCCGGACCCGCGGTGCGCTGGGCGGGACATCGCCGGAGTAGCGCAGCACGTCGCCGTCCCATTCGGCGCCAACCTGCTCCATGGCGGCCTGCACCCGCGCGTGCCAGCTATTCTCCGGCAGATCGCCGCGGCCGGGCGCAAGCCCCGCGACCACCAGCCGCTCGCCGGGCCGAGTCAATGCGACGTAGAGCAGCCGCCAATGCTCCTCCAGATCGCGCTCCTTCGCTTGCGCGATGATGCTGGTGTAGGGCTCGCCCAGTTCCGGCTTGCGCGGTCGGATCACCGGCGCCTTTCCGGCCTCGCCCAGCGGAACGGCGATCGGGCCGTTGCGCTCCCCCAGCTTGGCTGGGTCGGCAGTGGCGTCGGCCAGGATCACGACCGGCGCTTCGAGCCCCTTGGCGCCGTGCACGGTCATGACCCGGACGGCGTCGGCGGGCGCGGAAGGGTCACGCTTGATCTCAACCTCGCCGCTGCCGAACCAGTGAAGGAAACGGTCGAGCGAGGCGATTTCCGAGCGCTCGAACTCGAAGGCAGCAGCGACGAGTTCGTCGATCGGGTCCCGCGCGGCCGCGCCAAGCCGCTCCAGCAGCTTGCGGCGCCCGTCGATCGGTCCGGACAGGATTGTCTCCAGAAAGCGCGCGGGCGTGGTGAAGTCGGCCATGGCCAGCAGCCCGCCGAGCACCTCGCGGGCCTCGGCCAAATGCCCACTCTCCGTTGCCCGGCGGCCAAGCTCCACCCACAGGGCGGCCGAGCGGCCGTGTGCCAGCCCGTAGAGCTGGTCTTGGTTCCAGCCGATCAGGGGCGAGACCAGCAGGCTGGCTAGCGTCAGGTCATCGAGCGGCTGAACGGCGAAGGCGACCGCCGCCATCAGGTCCTTGACTGCCAGCGGCGACGACAGATGCAACCGGTCGATGCCAGCCACCGGCACCGCTTCCGCGAACAGCCGCGCCACGATCAGCGACGCAAGCTCGCCCCGGCTGCGGACCAGGATCAGCACGTCGCCGGCGCTCATCGGCTGCCCGGTCGTCTCGAGCACCGGTGCCTCGTCCAGCCAATGCTTCACGGTCCGCGCAAGCAAGGTCGCGTACTTGCGGGCAGGCTCGGCGATCCAGCCCTCCTCCCCTTCCTCGCCGCCCTCCTCATCTTCCTCGATCTGGAACGCGGGCCACAGTTCGACGGAGCCTGACCGCCACAACCAGTGCGCCCGATGCGGGTTGGGCTGGTCAGGCAAACCCATTTCGACCGATCCCACCTCGGCGATCACTGCATCCACCACGTCCAGAACTGCCTGCGATGAGCGGAAGCTGCGATCGATCGACAGGTCCTCAAACGGGCGGCTGTCGTCGACGATCTTCCGCAACGCTTCGGCCCGCTGGCGAAAGCGGCTGCGCGCCTGGTCAAACTCGCGCGGGTCGGTCCCCTGAAAGCCGTAGATCGCCTGCTTGAAGTCACCAACCATGAACAAGGTGCGGTGGGAGGGGCCTGCGCCTTCCCCGGCAAAATATTCGTCGGCCAGCGCCTCGATGATCGCCCATTGATCGAGGTTGGTGTCCTGCGCCTCATCGACCAGGATGTGGTCGGTGCGCCTGTCGAGCTTGTAGCGGACCCACTCGCCCATTCCGGGCGTCGCCAGCAACTCCCGGGTCCAGCGAATGAGGTCGTCGAAATCTGCCACTCCCTCCGCCCGCTTGGCCCGGGTGTAGGCTTCGGCAAAGCGTGCGCCGGCCCGCAATCCAGCGGCTTGCACGGCAACCAGTTCAGCCTGGCGCATGAGGGCGAGGAGTTCCGCTACCTCCCCTGCCAGGCTGTCGCAGTGCTCCTGCGCCAGCGGCTCCACCTTGAGGACGCCGCCCTGCACCTTGCGGCGTTCACCGCCTTGCGTGAACACCACGCTGGCGAGCTGTCCCAACGAACGGCAGCGCTCGCCCGGTGGCAAGGCGAGCCAGCCCTCGATGTCGTCGGCGACCGCGTGACCAGTCTTGGTATTCCAGCCGCGATGGGCCTGTACCATCGCATGCAGTAGTGCACAGTCGAAGCTGCCATCGTCGCAGCGGACCGTGACTAGTTCCTCGATCGAACCTTCAGGCAGGCCTAGGCGACTTCGAAGTGCCGGCTCGACCGCCTCCGGCAGCGCGAAGTAGGTCATCGCCTCGGGCTCACGAGCGCAGGCGAGCAGGTATCGCTCGGCCTCCCGCTCACCCACCCGCCGGCTGAGCAGCTGCAGGTCGGCGATCAGCCCGTCACCAGCTGCCTCGGAGTCCGCCACCAAGGTCGCCAGAGTACGGCGGGCGAGCAGTTGCTCTTCCCGCCCTTCGATGGCACGGAAGCCGGGCGTGATCCCGGCCTCTGCCGGAAAGGCGGCGAGCAGCGTTTGCGCGAAGCTGTGAATGGTCTGGATGCGAAGTCCGCCCGGCGCGTCCAGCACTTGCGCGAACAGGCGGCGCGCTCGCTGGCGGCTCTCCGGACCGACATCGGCTCCCAGCGCTCTCAGCTCCGCACCGAGCGCCGTCTCCGGTAGCCGGACCCAGCTCGCCAGCCGGGCGCCGATCCGGTTGGCCATCTCGGCAGCGCCAGCCTTGGTGAAGGTCAGGCACAATATGCTCTCGGGCGTCGCGCCGCCCAGCAGCAGCCGCAGAACCCGTGCCGTCAGGACTTGCGTCTTGCCGGTGCCGGCGCTGGCCGACAGGGCGGCATGGATCGCCGGATCAGCGGCGCGGGCCTGGTCCGGCTGGAGTGGCTTCAGGGGTTTGAACCGACGCGACATGGTGTCGGCATAGCGCTTCCCTTGGCCGTTGCCAGCGGGCTAAAGAGGGTTCGACACTTTGGGAGTAACCTCGTGAGCGACGACGCGGCCAAGCGGCCGGTGACCGACAAGACGGTCGGCGACAAGCCGGAAGGCAAGCAGTTCAAGACCGGCGTGGCGGTGGGCATCGGCTCGGCCGCGATCGTGGCGGCGCTGCTCTACGCCCGGTCGAACAAGCCAAGAAAGAAGTAGGCGGGTCCGCCTCCGCCGGGATGAAGATTACTCCCGGCCGTACCACTCCTCCAGCCGCATTAGCTGGTCGTATTCGCCATAGGGCGCGAAGTCCGGGTGGAGCTTGGCCACGAACGGCTTGTCGCCGAGCAGATATTCGGCCGCAACAGCAGCGAACGACGCTTGAGCATGGGCCAGAAAGTCGGCCGCGCCGCTCTTCCCGTCCATCGCCGTTCGCTTGCCGAACTTGTCGCGGTCCTTGGCCAGCGACCAATATTCATGCGCACCCGGCAGGCCAGCGATCTCCGCAAACCCGCCCGCCCGAGCGATCAGTCCGAGCAAGCCAAGCTGCAGCGCAAACCCGGCCTCGACCGCCTTGGCCGACGGTGCCTTGCCCGTCTTGTAGTCGATGACGCCAAGCCCGCCATCCGCCAGCCGGTCGATGCGGTCGGCCTTGCCGTGCAGGGTGACGCCCGACACTTCCGCCTCGCCCTTGGCTTCTGCCGCAAGCGGAGTGCGGCCGGCTCCCGCATCCTTGCGCACTTCCTCCGCCACCCACTCGATCGCTTCCAGCAGCCGCGGCTGCCACAAGGCGCGAAGCATCGGGTGAATGGCCTCGCCCTCCAGCAGCAGGCGGGCGCGCGGCAGCAGCAGGTCGGGGTCGCAGCGGTCCTGCGCCAGCCAGTCTTCAAGCACCTCGTGCACGGCGCTGCCCTTCCATGCCGCCGTGTGATCGGCGTCCACCGGGTCCAGCGCGCGCAGGTTGAGCATGGCCTGGGCGTAAAAGGCGAAGGGGTCGGCCTTGAGCCGGTCGACGGAAGTCACCGCGATCCGGCGCGGGCGCTCGGCGGCTGGCGGGCGCGGTGCCGGCCTCCTGACAGGCTTCTCTGCAGCCGGCTTGTCGATCGCGGTTGCGAGCCGCTCCAGCCGATGGTCACGGGCCAGGCCGCCGGTCATCGCTTGCAGGCGCAGCAGCAAGCGCGAAGCCACCGTTGGCGAGCGCCCGTCCCGCCGCGCGCGGGTCAGCAGGACTCGCGGCGCCCCGAGCAGGCTGGCGAAATCATGCGCTGCAAGGCCGATCCGGAACTCAAGCCCGGGTAGCCCGAGGTTGGCCCGGATCTTGGGCGCAAGCCAGGGATCGGGCGCCGGCAGCGCGGGCCAGACCCCTTCATTCAATCCGCCGAGGATCATCAGGTCGGCGTGGGCCAGCCGCGCTTCCAACAGACCAAGGATCTGGATGCGCGGGTGCCCGCCATAAGGTGGTCGCACCGCTTGGGCATCGAGCAGCTGCCGAAGCAGGGGAACGGCGTCCTCCGCTCGCAGCTCGACCAACGCGGCGCCGTCCGCTTCCTCCAGCCGGGCGAGGAGATCGGCGGCCGCACGGCCATCCGGCCCCGCCCAGGCTGCGTCGCCAGCCACGGCCGTGGCGAACTCGCGCAGGGAGGCGGCGAAACGTTGCAGGGTGACGCGGCCGGCGAAGGCCTGGTCGAGCCGTTGAAGGCACGGGCGCAGCGTGGCCCAGGCCTCGCCACAGCCGCGTGTCTTTCTGTCGGCGTCTTTCTCGCGGCAATGGGCATCGATCCCCGCGAGCCCTTCGGGAGGACGCGGACCGCGCAAGGCCAGATCGAGCATCCGGGCCGCGTCGAGCCATGCCTGACGGTCATCGCCCGCACCGGCCAGCGGGTGCTTCAGCAGCGCCAGGGTCGCCACTGGTGCCAGCCGTTCGGCGCTTGCCGCGGCAATCCCAAGCAGCAAGGTGCCGGCCGGTGTCTGGCCCAGCGGCCTGCCGGCGCTGTCGTCCGCGCTGATCCCCCAGCGCGCCAGCAAGGCCGACACGCGCACCGCAAGCATTCGGTCGGGCGTGACCAGCGCGGCAGTCCTCTCCGGCGTCTCCAACGCTTCACGGAGCGCGATGGCGATTGCCTGGGCTTCGGCAGCCGGATCGGCCAGCTCGGCCAGGCGGACGCCGGACAGGCGGCGTTCGGGCGGCGGAAGGCTGGCCCAGCGATCGGTGAAGCGGGCGGACTTCATGGCATGGGCGATCGCCCGATCACGGATCGCCTTTGCCGAAGCGCGACCCGCCGGCCGCCACGGCTCCACTTCCTCCCGGTTCACGCCGATCCGATCCAGCAAGCGCTTCAGGTGGAATTGCGGGTGCGTCTCGTCGGCACGTCCGCTGTCAGGATCCGGGCCAAGCGCCTCCCATTCCTCATCGCTCATCAGTCGCGACGAACTCAGTGTCGGCAGTACGACGCACCCGTCCGGCATTTGCGCTATCCGCGCCAGCAGGGCGGCGACGGCCGGCGCGGAAGTGGTGATCCCGGCCGCCACTGTGAAGCCGGGCGGTGGCGCACTCGCCCATCGCTGGGCCGTCGCGCGGAGCAGGCGATTGCGGCGGTCGGCAAGATCGATCCGGCCCAGCGCCCGCAGTTCGAGCGGCCAGGCGGTCAGCAGCGCCTGCAGCCGTTCCAGCGACAATTGCCAGTGCCGGGCGAGATCCGGCGCGTCGGCGACCGCTTCGGCCAGCTGCGAGGGCGCCACTTCCTCGATCTGCAAGGCATCGAGGGTGCGTGCGAGATCGGCTGCCAGGCGCAAGCTTTCGGCGGCGCCAGTGCCCACCTGCCGGCCGACCTGCCGGGCAAGCGTCACCAGCCGTGCCAAGGGCTCCACCGCTGGCGGAACCGGCTCGCCGCCAGCCGGATCGAGAGCTCCGCCGATGCGATCGTCCAGCTCGGGGTCGCCGATCGCGATCAGCCGGGGCAGCACCAGCCCGGTGCCGCTAGCTCGCACGAACGCCTCGGTCACCGTGCGGATCGCGCGATTGTTCGGCAGCAGGATGCGTCCGCGAGCCAGCGCCAGCGGGTCCGATCGATGCTGGCGAAGCAGGCCGGCCACCAGCGCATCGGCGAAGCTGCGGTGCGCGCCAACCGTGAAAACGCACGGCCGCACGGCTTCAGGCAAGGTTGAGCGCCTGCTCGGTCATCGCGATGGCGCTCGGCGTGCCGACGTCGAACCACAGTCCCTGGTGAACGACGCCGAAGCAGCGCCCGTCGGCAATCGCCTTGTCCCACAGGATGTTGGTCGAGAAGACTCCGGTCGGAGCGTCATCCAGCATGCGCTTGGAAAGCATTTGAATGCCGGTGTAGACGAACGGCGCCACCTTGGCCTTGGTCCGGCGGCGCAAACGCCCTTGCGCGTCCATGTGGAAATCGCCCTGCCCCGTGTGATTGCCCGCCCTGGATTGCGGGACCAGCAGCAACAGCGCGTCCATCCGCTCGTCGTCCCAGTGGCTGGCGAGCAGCTTCAGGGTGTCGGACGGGCCATCGACCCAGAAGTTGTCGCTGTTGACCGCCAGGAACGGGTCGCAATCGATCAGCGGCAGGGCGTGCTTCAGCCCGCCGCCGGTCTCCAGCAACAGCTGGCGCTCGTCGGAGATGGCGACGTCGAGGTCGCCCGCCTTGTTCTTGAGGTGAGCTTCCAGCGCGCCGGCAAGGTAATGAACGTTGACGACGACCCGCTCCACCCCCGCGACGCGCAGGTGATCGAGCACATGATCGAGCAGTGCCTTGCCCGCGACTTCCACCAGTGGCTTGGGCTTGGTTGCGGTCAGTGGGCGCATCCTCTTGCCGAGCCCGGCCGCCATGACCATCGCCGTGCGCGGGACTTCCGCTTCGATCCGGGGGCGCAGCCGTAGCGCACGTTTTACGGTAGCAACGGTCATGCGGCCTCCAGCCAGGGAGAGATGCGGGCTTGTGCCGGTACATGCGCGGCAAACCAATCGCGAATCGGCTCAAGGCCCGGCTGCGCGAGATCTCGCTCAAGGAGACCCCACATGCGCGGTTGGAAGCGCCGGTAGCCGGGTTTGCCGTCTCGCTTCCACAGCCGGGTGAACACGCCCAGGATGCGGGTGTTGCGCTGTGCTGCAAGCGCCCAATAGGCCCGCTCGAACCCTTCCGGCGTGCTCGTCGTCGCCTTGTAGCGGTTGATCATCGCCCGCTCGATGTCAGGCGATACGTCCCGGCGCCCGTCCTCCAGCACGGAGCAAAGGTCATAGGCCGGGTGCCCGGCGAGCGCGTCCTGGAAATCCAGCAATCCAAGGTGCGTGATCCCCTCTCGCTCACCGACCAGCATGATGTTCTCGGCATGATAGTCGCGCAGCACCGTGACCGGTCCAAGCCCATCGCCGACGACTGGTGCGAGCACCTGCTTCCACGCTGAACGGAAGCTCGTCCGATCCGCATCGATCCCGACCGCCGGGCAGTACCAATCAGTGAACAGCTCAACTTCGGTCAGCCATTCGGAGAGGCCGTGCGGCTGGAGCCCTGGCATCGGCGGATGCCGATGGAGTTCGACCAGCAGGTCCGTGGCAACCGCGTAGAGCTCCCGCTCCCGCTCCGGCGAACTGTCGAGGTGCTCACGAAATCGATCGTCACCGAGATCGCTGAGCAGCAGCAAGCCTTGCTCCAGGTCTCGTGCCAGAACCTGCGGCGCGCTCAACCCCAAGCCACAAAGCCAGTCGGCAACGGCGACAAACGGGCGCGGGTCCTCATGCGGCGGTGGAGCATCCATCAGCACCGCCATCCGCTCTCCGTGGCGAACCCTGAAATAGCGGCGAAAGCTCGCGTCGCCCGCCAATGGCTCGATCGCTGCGCCCTCCCAGCCGTTCTTGGACAGGAAGGCGGGTGCGTGTGGCGGCGGTGTCATGCTGCTGGAGGCCATCGGCCTTCCCATGCCGGGGGCACCACCCAAGTCAAGGATCGTGCTCCGTTAGGGGCAAAGCCGAGCGAAAGCCTGAGCGCCTGTGGCCACGCCGCCGCACCTGCCCGTTCCGGCCATTCGACCAGCAGCGCACCATCATGGAGTGCGTCGTCCAGGCCAAGCTGCGCCAGTTCTGAAGGGTCCTCCAGGCGATACAGGTCGCAATGGGAGATCGGCAGCGGGAGATCGTCATAGGGCTGGACGATGGCAAAGGTCGGACTGGGCACCTCGCCGAAGTGGCCCGCGGCCTTCAGCACCGCCCGGGCAAGTGCCGTCTTACCGACGCCGAGCGGTCCGGAGAGAGTGATGACGTCTCCAGCGCGCAGGCGGCTCGCGAGCTCCGCCCCGATATCCGCCGTGCTCGCCTCATCCTCCAGGATCATTGCTGCTTGCGTGGCAGCACGATCCGCACCGCGGTCCCCTCACCCAATTGCGACTGCAGATCGACCGTGCCGCCGTGTGCTTCCACGAACTGGCGGGTAAGCGGCAGCCCAAGGCCAAGCGCCGCCTCGCTATGCGCCCCGCCGACGCGAGTGAAGCGCTCGAACACATGGGCCTGGTCCTCGGCCGGGATGCCGGGACCGGTGTCGCTGATGCGAATCTCGGCCTTGTCGTCATCGCCCCAGGCCGAAAGAGTGACATTGCCTCGTTCGGTGTAAGCGATCGCGTTGCGGAGCACATGCTCAAGGCTTTCCCGCAGGCGGCGCGCATCGCCGATGACCACTCCCGTAGAAGCGTCGATGGCCGTATCGACCCGCAATCCCTTGGCACTCGCGGCGCCGTCCATCCGCTCCGCCACGCTTCGGGTCAGCCCGGCCAGATCGATCCGTTCATGCTCGATCACCACAGCGCGCTGCTCGCCCTGGGTAAGGTCGAGCACGTCGTCGATCAGCTTGGACAGACGTGACACCGATTCCAGAATGGCATTCACATAGTCGGCCGCCGCCGGCGCGAGCTTGCCGGCGTAACCAGCCGCCAGCATTTGCGCGAAGCCACCGATGGAGGTCAGCGGCGTACGCAGCTCGTAGCTCATGTTCGCGACGAAGTCGGTCCGGACCTTGTCCGCTTCTTCAAGCGCCGTGGTCCGCTCCCGCAGGGCATGTTCGATCCGCGTCGAATCGGTCACGTCGACCATGGTGAACAGCGCGTTTCCGTCCGGCAGGGGCACGGCGGCAAACTCGAAATGGCTGCCGTCGACCATCGACAAGCGACCGCTGCCCATTCGCCGCTCGTTCGTGGCCGAGCGGACCAGCTCGCGAAGCTGGGCGGCCGCGGTGGGATTGACCAGGCGGCGGGCCATGGCCGGAACCAGCTCGTCCACCCGCGGGTGCTCGCCAAGCCAGCTCTCGTCGAGGTCCCAGAAACTGCAGAAGCGCCGATTCCAGAGGTAAAGACGACCATCGGCCGCGAACACGCTGAGTCCCTCGAACAGGTTGTCGAAGGTCGCCGTGCGCACCCGCAGCAACGTGTCGCGAGCGGAGGCCAGCCGGACCTGCTCGGTCCGGTCCTCGAAGATCAGGCGCAGGCCGCCATCGGGCAGCGGCTGTCCGACGACGCGCAGGTGATCGCCATTGGCAAGGGTCCACTCCTCTTCGACCGCCTCGTCGGCCGAAATGAACCAGTTGCGCCGCTCCGCCTTCCACTGCGGGAAGTCGCGTGTTTCGGGCAGACGCCCATTCTCGCGCATTCGCTCGAGCACCCGGTCGAACTCGGGCCGTTCCCCCAGCCACTCCGCGTCCAGCTGGGCCATGATCGCGAACGGCTGATTGAAGAACGACAGGGTGCGATCGGGATCGAACTGCACCGCGCCCGCCGTCATGCGGTCGGCCAGCTCGCGCTGACTCTCTATATATCGCGCAAGCTCGATCCGCGCGTCCTCCAGATCCTGGATATCGAGGGCGAACCCCGCCACCGCCCCCCCCACCAACGGCACGTCGACCACCTTCAGCATTCGTCGTTCGCCACCGATGGTGGCCGGCTGGGTGCGCGAGTATGGCCGGCCGCTATCGAGCGCCGCTTTGGCGCCAGAGCGAGCGCTCGCCGACCCCGTGCCGTCGATCAACTCGGTGCCTTGCGCCACGACGTCGGTGGCGGAGGAGGCCTCCACCGCGGCGACATAGGCCGAGTTGACCAGCCCAAGCGACAGGTTCGGACCACGATACCACATCGGGAACGGCGCTGCTTCAATGAGGTGGGTGAGCGAGTCTAGCGCTGTCTCGGTATCAACAAGCCGCAGCGCGATGTCCGACTTCTCGCTCTCCGCTGCGCTCGTATCGAACAACCACAGCAACACACTGCCGGGCTCGGACGGTGGCGGAGCAGCTCCACCCCGAACCTCCAAGACCCGAGACGATCCGGCGATCCGCACTGATTGCTCGATTCGCTCACCGGACAGGGACGATGCCCGAACGATTTCCATGAGAGCAGCAAGGTCTTCAGCCTCGACGCCATGTTCTCCGTCGGACAATTGCTCCACCCTGCGCGCGTGGTTCTCGACGCCGATTTCCCGCAGCAGCTGCGGATCGATCTCGATCGCGCCGTCAGGCCGCACGATCATGGGTCGGGCGGGCGCCGCTGCCAACAGAGCCGCCATGGAGCGAGCGGACTCGAGAACCTGGTTTGCGCGCCTCATCCGTCTCGCAGCGATGATCGACAGGATCGCAGCGACCGGCAGCCAGAGGGCGGCAAGTCCGAGCGCAAGCAAGCCACTGTCTGCGCTGACCATCATCTCCTGCGATTGGACCTCTCTTGTGCAGCCACATAGGATGAGGTTCGTGCACATGTCGAAGGGCATGATGGCTTGCACGCAAAGGCACGGCGCAACCTGTTGCAGTAAAGTGACAGGCATCGTCCAATTGGCTCGGATGCCTCTACGTGATTGTGTTTGCGAGGACTCCACGAAAGAGAGGAACGGCCTGCCATTTTTTCAGAATCGGGTCTCCTCATGACTAAGATGACGCTCTTGAGCGCAACGGCTCTCCGGACGCTCGCCGCCGCTGGTCTTAGCTTGGCCGCGACACCGTCGATGGCGCAGGATGTCCAGCCGCAACCGACTCCACCTACGGAAGGTACGACCACGAATACGACGACGACGGAGACGGCCCCACCTGAGGCGCTCCAGTCTGAAGTAGAGATCGAGTCCGGGACCGAAGCCAACACGGCTGACGAGATTGTGGTTACGGGTTCCCGAATCCGCCGTCCGAACCTCGAGTCGGCAGTTCCCGTGACTTCGGTCAGCGGCGAGGAGTTCTTCGAGACCGGTCAAACGTCCATCGGCGACACGTTGAATGAGCTACCGGCTCTTCGCAGCACGTTCAGTCAAGCGAACTCGACCCGCTTCCTGGGTACCGCCGGGCTGAATATACTCGACCTTCGCGGGCTTGGCACGCAGCGTACGCTCGTGCTGGTCAATGGCCGCCGTCACATCGCGTCCAACGTTCTTGGCAACGCGGTCGAAGTCGACGTGAACACCATTCCGACGGATCTTATCGAGCGGGTCGACGTGGTTACGGGCGGCAACTCGGCCATCTACGGTTCGGATGCAATCGCGGGCGTCGTGAACTTCGTTCTAAAGCAGGACTTCGAGGGTCTGCAGCTACGAGGTCAGGGCGGTGTCAGCAAGTATGGCGATGCCGGCAACTACTATGTCAGCGCGCTTGGTGGGCGCAACTTCGGCAGCGATGGCCAGGGCAACGTAGCCGTCAATCTGGAATATGCTCGGCAAAATGACTTCTACGCGTCCGATCGCGGCAAATGCTTCCGGACTCAGTGCGGATTTGTGCGCGTTGACACGGACACCGGCGCTTCGTCCGACGACACGCCCGACCGCGTCTACCTGGAAGACATTCGCAGCGCTCTTTATACAAATGGCGGGTCGCTCTACGGCTTCGGTCTGGTTCTGGATCCGGCGGACCCGCTGATCGGGGGTAACGGCGTCTTCACCATTCCGTTTACCTTTACGCCGGGTGGCGATTTGATTCCTGTGACTGGTCAGCGGGTCGGCATCGCTCCTTTTGGTTCTTTCATTGGCGGCAATGGCAACAACTTCCGCGAGGGGACCCAGTTCGGGCTTTCGCCAGCGCTCGATCGCTACTCGGCCAACTTGATCGCTCGTTACGAGGTATCGCCGGCGCTCGTTCCGTTCGTCGAAGCGAAGTTCGTGCGTACGAAGTCCTTCGGCAATGCGTCGGGTCCGTTCTTCGGCCCAGCGATTGGCGAAACCTACGCGTCCGGCCCGCTTGAGGGTTTCGATCGCGAGGCCATTTTCTCCGACAATCCTTACCTTAGCGATCAGGCGCGTGGCGTCTTGGACGAGCAAGGTCTCACCTACTTCTACCTTTATCGCAATTACGTGGAACTTGGGAACCGAGAGGAGAAGGCTCGGCGCGATACGTTCCAGATCGTCGGTGGTCTGCGGGGCGAGTTCAACGACGATTGGTCCTACGAAGTCTCGGCGAACTACGGCCGCCTGAAGGAAAACACCCGCATCCTGGGCAACGTGAACACGCAGCGCTATCTTCTGGCGCTTGATTCTGTAGTGGATCCGGCTTCGGGGAATATCGTCTGTCGATCGCAGATCGATCCGACCGCAGCAATCTCCCTACGCAACAACCTTGATCCGGCGTTCGCCGCATCACAGTTGGCCGCTGACGTAGCTGCCTGTACGCCGTTGAACCCGTTCGGTGAAGGCAACATCAGCCAGGCAACACGCGATTATATCCTCCAGGATACTCTTGCGAAGGGCCGCATCAATCAATTTGTGCTGAACGCCTTCGTCTCCGGTGACACGAGCCAGTTCTTCAACCTTCCGGGCGGACCAGTCGGCTTTGCTCTCGGTGTGGAACGTCGCACGTACGACGTGAGCTATCGCCAGGACGCCTCCACGCGTGCGGGGCTGACATTCTACAATGCCATCCCGAACTTCGAACCGCCGAAGTTCGCCGTGACCGAGACCTTCGGCGAAGTCCGGCTTCCGATCCTCCGCGATCAGCTCTTCCACGAGCTCACCATTACGGCTGCGGCACGCTACGCCAAGTACAAGCAGTTCGGTGGTGTTTGGGCTTACAACGTTGGCGGGGAGTTCGCGCCGATCAGGGACATCCGCTTCCGCGGTAACTTCTCGCGCGCCGTTCGCGCGCCAAGCCTAGCTGATGCTTTCACGCCGCTTGGGTCCAACTTTACACCCGCGCCATTGGATCCATGCGCTTTGGACAATATCAACCAGGGATCCGAGTTCCGGGAGGCGAATTGTCGTGCTGCGGGTGTACCGGCCGACTTCAACTATACCTACACCCAATCTCTGGCGTATTTGTCGGGGGGAAATGCCGACCTTTCGCCTGAGAAGTCGGACTCGATAACTCTCGGCGGCGTGGTGCAGCCGCGCTTCGTCCCTGGCTTTTCATTGTCGGTCGATTACTACAACATCACGGTCGACGACGTGATCACTTCACCGACCGCGCAAGATGTGATCGACGCTTGTTACGACTTGCCGAGCACGGATAATCCGTTCTGCGCATTGTTTCAGCGCAACGCGGGTCCTGGAGCCGGTCCAACCGGCGAGATCCCTGGGCAGATTCTCGAGAACAGCTTGGAACTGACTCCACTGAATTACGCAAAGCTGAAGGTCCGCGGCATCGACGTCGAAGCGGCGTACCGAACCAATCTCGGTAGCATCGGGCGACTGGATACGCGTTTCATCTATACGCGTGCGCTTCAGAACGATGAATTTCTCGATCCGACGGACCCGGACCGAGCCGATCAGCTCCTGCTTGAGCTTGGCGATCCAAAGCATGCCTTTAACTTCAACAGCAGCTTGAAGACCGGACCGCTCACGATCGGTTACCAGATGCGCTACCTGGGTAAGCAGCTGATCAACCTCGCCGAGTATGAATTCTTCTTTAGCAAGAATGGCGAGGACCCGCAGGATCCGGACTATGCCGAACGGAGGTACAGCCCGTCTGTGTTCTATCATGATGTTCGAGCATCGATCGACGTGAACAAGCAGTTCAACTTCTACCTTGGCGTCGACGATATCACCAACCGGAAGCCGCCTCTTGGCGGAACCGGCATCGGCGCTGGCAGCGGTATCTATCGTAATATCGGCCGCTTCTTCTACGCTGGTGCTGTCGCCAAATTCTGAACTCGGAAGCGAGTGACTGGGAAGGGTCGGGACTTTGTCCCGACCCTTCTTGCTTTTGAGAAGCGGATTGGCGATCTTAAGCTATCGGTCCTATGTGGACGCGAACGTTGCAGACACTTGTGCTTGAGTGTCCGAGAAACGTCGATTCCAGATCGGGTGCTGTCTTGTACGAACCTTCAAAAACGGTCTTGTCTTCGGTCGGCGATGCGCTGGAGAACGCGCGCAAGCTCCTGCCCACCCATCCGTTGGCAGCAGCGGAGCAAGCTCGAGAGATCATCCGGGTGGAGCCGGACATCGCGGAAGCTTATGTTCTGCTTGCATGCTCCCTGCGGTCGGTCCGTGACGATGCTGAAGCTTTGAGGAACGAGCAGATCGCGATCGCTGTGGCGGAAAAATCTCCGGTGATCGTTCGTGTGCGCAAGCAGATTGCTGATGGCGATCTGTCGAAGGCTGATGAACTGCTGCAACTGTACCTTGCGGACACTCCGAACGATCCCGTGGCCATTTACCTCCGTTCGCACGTGAGAAAGCGCTTGAGTGACTTCAGTGAAGCTCAACGACTGCTTGAGCGAGCGATCGCTTTGGCTCCGTCCTTTCAAGACGCGCGAGTTGCTCTCGACGCGCCTCCAACAACAGCCATCGGTGCTCTCCAACAAGGCTCCGCCGACGACATCCTCGATGACGGAAGCTGGTTCACGGGCGAACCAGAGAAATCCGGCGAGAAGTCCCCGGCGACATGAGGGATCGTTCCGTTGTTCTAGGCTCGAAAGAACAAGCACTTGCCAACGCCCGAGGATTACTGACGCGTGATCCCTCTTCTGCCGAGCGGCAGGCAAGGATCGTCATTGATGGAGATGCCGAGTGCCCGGAGGCACATAGACTGCTGGGCCAAGCCCTTCGACAACTCGGCCGCGCGGAAGAAGCACAACAAGCAGAGGAAGCCGCGATTCGGTTTGCACTCCTCCAGCCGACCTTGTTCGAGGCGGCGATGGCTCTGGTGCAAGTAGATTTGAATAAGGCAGAGCGGTTGCTTCGGCCCTACTTGAAGCAACATCCAGATGACGCTGCGGCGCTTCGCATGCTGGCCGAGATAGCAGGTCGAACCGGCCACTTCGACGCCGCCGAACGGTTGGTGGAACGCGCGCTGGCAACCGCGCCGGACCATGCGCCTGCCCGAGCTCTGCAACAATCGATACGGCGCCTGCGCATGCGTGGAAACGACGTTGCCTCCGGGCAGCTCCGCGGAGGGTTCACTGGCGGCGAGGAAGAGACTGGAGAGGAAAACCAGAGCGAGGCGTTGAAGCTGTACGAAGAAATTGTACATCGCTTTCCGGACAGCCCTGAAAATTGGGTGACCTATGGCCATGTTCTGAGGTCGGTCGGCAAGCAGAATGAAGCCGTTAACGCTTACCGCCAAGCGCTGGAGCGGCGCGTCCATTCCGGCGAAGCTTGGTATGGCATCGCAGATCTGAAGGCAGCACGCTTTGCTGTTGACGATCTGACTCAGATGCAGCGCGCCCTTGCTTCTCCCGATCTCTCATCGAATGACCGAGTGCAGCTGGAGTTCGCCCTAGGACGCGCTCTGGAGCAGTTCGGATCGCCGGCCGAAGCATTTGAACACTACGCCGTGGCCAACGAACTTCGAGCGATACAATCAACATACCAAGCAGATCCCATCTCCCGGCATGTAGAATCGTCGAGGCACCTCCTCGGTCCAGAGTTCTTCGAAGCGCGGGTCGGCGCTGGAGATCCGTCGTCAGACCCGATCTTTATCTTGGGCATGCCCCGAGCAGGCTCGACGCTGCTCGAGCAAATCCTCTCGAGCCATCCGCTGATTGAAGCCACTGGCGAGCTTGCCGACCTGCCGAACCTTGCAAACACCTTGGCGGAGCAGAAAGTCGCAGCATTTGAGGATAGCCCGTATCTGCCTAATCTGATGGCGCTACCCCCTGCTGACCTGCTTCGACTTGGTCGCAGCTACATCTGGAGCACGGGCCTGAGACGGCGAACCACGCGGCCATTCTTTCTGGACAAGATGCCCAACAACTGGCTACATCTTGGACTTCTTATTAGCGTTCTGCCGAACGCCAAAATCATCGACTCGCGGCGGCACCCGATAGCTTGCAGCTTCTCCAACTTTCGGCAGTACTTCGCCAAAGGGCAAGAGTTCAGCTATGACTTGAGACACATGGGGCGCTTCTACCGCGACTACGTCATTTTGATGGAACATTTCGACGAGGTTCTGCCAGATCGTATCTATCGGGTCGTACATGAGGATCTCGTCAACAATCCCGAAGACGAGATCCGGCGACTGCTAGACCATTTGGGCGTGGACTTCGACGAGCGGTGCCTTCGCTTTCATGAGAACAAGCGTACGGTGAAGACGGCCAGTTCAGAACAGGTCCGCCGTCCGCTCAATCGCGAAGGGTTCGATCAATGGCGCCCCTTTGCCGCCTGGCTTCAACCCCTTCGAGACGCCTTGGGTTCACTTGGCGACGATTATTCCTCGGAGCAGGCTAAACCTTCGTAGTGTAGTTAGGCTCGACGAGCGGTAGAGCTTTCGCCGAGGCTGCGTGCTTCTTCTGCGCGTCGGCATGATTTCGCATGCCAGAACATTCGTTACTCTGAATCAAGAGCAACTTGACTGGGAAGACCCTTCGTCTTCGTGTCTTTGAAGAGACCGTTCTGTGGAACCAGGTGCACGCCAAGCATAACGACGGCGAAGCGGACGCAACCCTTCGGAATTCACCTCGGAAGTTCGGGGGTCCAAGTCCTTGCTCAGCAATCAGACACACAAGCGATGATGCTAACAAGTATCCTCCAGCGAAGGTCAGCGCGTTACGCGACGTATGTTGCCGATATGTGACACCGATCTGGAACTCGTGGTCCGGATCAACACTCAGCTTTGTGTTTTCTCTCAGTTGCACGAAAAGGCGCGAATCCTGCCTACCAATCAAGGAATCGTTGATGAAAAAGATCTCGTTGCTGGGAACAACGTCCCTGCGCACCTTTGCAACCGTCGGTCTGGTGTTCGGTATTGCCGGCGTTGCCAACGCTCAGGAGACCCCAGCAGAGACGCCAACTCCCGACAGTCAGCAGACTGCCGGCGAAGACGCTCCCGAGACTCTTGGATCTGAGGTCGAGGCACAATCGGGCGAGAATGCAAATACCTCCGACGAAATCGTCGTCACTGGATCGCGCATTCGACGGCCCAACCTCGAGTCGACCGTTCCGGTCACGTCGATCGGCGGTGAAACCCTCTTTCAGCAGGGTGATGCCAACATCGGCGACACGCTCAACGAATTGCCGCAGCTTCGCAGCACGTTCGCCCAGCAGAACCCGGGTCTGGGGATCGGCATTGCCGGCCTTAATCTCCTCGACCTGCGTGGCCTTGGTACGCAGCGCACGCTAGTGCTGGTGAATGGCCGCCGACATGTTGCAGCCGACATCCTGAACAACGCTGTATCGCCTGACGTCAACTCGATTCCGAATGATCTGATTGAGCGCATCGACATCGTGACGGGTGGCAATTCCGCCATTTATGGTTCCGATGCTATTGCTGGAGTCGTCAACTTCGTCCTCCGCCGAGACTTCGAAGGGCTGCAGATCCGCGGGCAAGCAGGTGTTTCGCCGCGCGGATTCGGCGGAAATCAGTACGTTTCCGCCATGTACGGCAAGAACCTCGCAGATGACCGTGCAAACATCACCGTGCATGGCGAATTCGCCAATCAGGAGCGTGTGTTCGGTTCCAGCCTGCCATGGCTTCGATCGGTCAACGGCCAGATTAACACGGATGTCGATCCGGCCGGTCTGCCAAACGGTAGCGACGGCGTGGCAGACTTCACGTTCAACCGCGATGTTCGCAGTGCAACGAACAATCGCTTCGGCCTGATTCCGATCACTCAGTCCGCAGCAACGCCAGCTTGCGGAACGGGCATTGCAGCAAGCAACGGCCCTCCGTCCACCGTTGGAGGAAGTCCGTACAACTGCAACTTCTTGTTCGATCCGGCGGGCAATCTTGCAGCACAGACTGGGACGCGAGTTGGCGCAGGTCCGTTCGGCAGCTTCCTCGGCGGCAATGGGCAGACGGGTCGTGAGGGTCGGCTCTTCTCGGTGCAGCCTGAAGTACAGCGCTACAACTTGAACCTGCTTGCACATTTTACGATCAACGACGCAATCGAGCCGTTCGTTGAAGCCAAGTGGAACCGGGTCAACGCCCTCGGGAACAATGCCGGCCCGTCGTTTATCCAAGGCACTTTCGGGCAATTCGATGCTCGCGAGCGTGTTCGCCTCGATAATCCATTCTTGGACCTTTCCGAACGAACCACCATCGCCAACGCAATCCTTGCGTCCGGTTGCAATACCGATCTGTCAACGGCTTGCGGCACCCGCGCATCGGTGTTCGGAACCGGCTTGGGTCGGAGCGGTGCGCTGAATGCAGTCGACCGGGCGGCGATCGCGAACGGAACATATCGGTTTGTCGTTGCTCGCAATCTCCTCGACGCAGGTATTCGCGATGAAGAAAACCAGCGTGATACTTACCGCATCGTTGGAGGATTGCGCGGCGACTTCAATGATGACTGGAACTACGAAGTCTCTCTGAACTATGGAAAGTTCAAAGAGAAGAAGACGACTTTTGGCTACCTCGACAGGCAGCGCTTTATGCTTGCGCTCGATGCTGGGGTAAATCCGCTTACCGGGCAGATCCAGTGCCGATCGCAATTCGATCCAGCTGCTGCGGCCGCGTTCGATCGGGGCCAGTATCAGGTCAATGCTCCGACAGCTACGAACCCGAACCCCAGCCGTGGCAACGCCGGCCAAGTCGGTCGGTTGGCCGCGGATATTGCTGCCTGTCAGCCGTACAATCCATTCGGTGGTAGCGACAACAGCGCTGCAGTGGACTACTTCAGCTACAATTCGCGCACTACTGGGTCGCTTCGGCAATTCGTTGCGACCGGCTTTGTTGGCGGTGACAGCAGCCAGTTGTTCGAGTTGCCCGGCGGACCTGTGCGCTTTGCACTTGGCGCGGAGTATCGGCGGGAACAGGGTGATTATACCGATGACCCGTTCACGAACGAGGGTAACCCACTTGCCACTGACCCGAGCAGCGTCAACCCAGTGACTCAGACGAATACCAATGCGGTGGTCATTGGCCGGTTCAATCCAGACACCTTCAAGGTTCAGGAGGCCTTTGGGGAACTCCAGATTCCGATCGTAAAAGAAATCCCTCTCTTTCACGAGCTTACCCTTAGTGGCGCTGCTCGAGTCTCGAAGTACAACAAGGTTGCGGGGGATGTAGGAACGGTTTGGACCTACAACGTCGGGGCGGATTGGGCACCTGTCAGGGACATCAGGTTCCGCGGAAACTACAGCAAGGCTGTCCGTGCGCCGAACCTGTCGGAACTTTACTTTCCGCCCGTGCCGAACTTCGCTCCGGGCTTCGTTGACCCATGCTCGTCCAACGTAATCGCCAACAATCCCAATCGCTCGAGTAACTGCCAGGCCGATCTGGGCCCGCTGCTGGCTTCCATTCGCAACTCGGCGATCTCGCTGCCGGTCATCAGCGGCAGCAATCCTCTCCTCGGAGAAGAGACCTCCCGATCCATCACGCTCGGAGCGGTCGTGCAACCTCGCTGGGTGCCGGGGCTGTCCCTCAGCGTCGATTACTATAAGATCAAGGTGGAAGACGTGATCGTGTCGCTTACGGCTCAAGCGATTGCGAACAACTGCTATGATCAACCAAGCCTCAGCAACGTGTTCTGTTCCTTGTTTGACCGGAATCGTGGCACGGGACCCGACGGCTTCGGCCAGAACCCGGGCGAAATCTTGGGCAACACGCTCATTCAGGCAGGCGTCAACTTCGCAGCGCGCCGGCGTGAGGGTGTCGATGTGAACGTTGCCTATCGCGGAGACTTGGGGAACCTCGCAAAGATTAACACCAACTTCATCTATACTCACAATATCAAGAACAGTAACTACGAGAACCCGGCCCTTCCCAAGTTCGAGAACCGCATCCTTAGCGAGTTGGGTGATCCTCGTGATGAGTTCCGTTGGGACACGGATCTCACGCGTGGCGCATTTACCTTTGGTTACCGGATGCGGTACATCGGCCCGATGCTCACCAGTCTGTACGAGAACTTCTACGAACTCGACACGGCTTGCAGCACGACGACTTGCCCGCCCAACAACTTGGACGCAGCGGAGCCCAGGAAGTATGACGCGGTCTTCTACCACGATATCCGGTTCGAAGTAGATTTGAAGGATACGGCTGGTTTCGGTAAGCAGTTCTCCTTCTACGCTGGTGTCGACAACCTTCTCGACACGCACCCGCCGCTGGGCCTGTCCGGCACGGGTACCACCGGCATCACCGATCGCGGTACCGGTAACGCGGCGATCTACGACGCGTTCGGTCGGAAGGCATACGCGGGCTTCCGCGCACGCTTCTAACTTCCGATAGCCAGGATAGAATTGCAGGGCCGGAGCAATAGCTCCGGCCCTCTTTTTCGTTGCGCTGACCCGGGCTCAGAGGCACAGGTCGATCTGTGTCAGTCATCAACCAAGCCCACCGAATGGTCGACATCGGGCGAGTCAGTGACGCAGTTTCCCTGCTTCAGGCAGCCGGTTCTGCTAAGAACGCCGATGCACTTATGGAGCTTGCCGTCTGGCAGCTCGGCGGCCGGTACGTCCCACGTGATCTTGCACTTTCACGCCAGAACTTCGGCAAGGCAGCCGCTCTCGGGCATCGGCAGGCTCAATCGATCTATCTAAATCTACTTGGTGTCGGCATCGGGGGAGTCCGGGACTGGGCCGCCGCGCTCGACCGGTTACAGAAACTCGGCCAAACCGACAACGATGCGCAGCGGCAACTTCGATTGCTGCAAGCGATGGCTCTCGACGAGAACGGCGATCCGTTGCAACCGCCGTCAGGCGATCGCTTGAGCAAAAGCCCCGAAGTAGTGCGCTTTTCCGATTTGCTGACCGCTGAGGAATGCCGCTACCTCATCGACCGTGCGACCCCCGCCTTAGCGCCGGCGGTCGTGATCGATCCCGCGAGTGGCCGAACCGTTCCTCACCCGATCCGGACTTCAGAGAACGCGGGCTTTCCGTGGGTTGACGAAGATCCGGTGATCCATGCGCTGAACCGCCGAATAGCCGCTGCGAGCCTTACGCAGGCAAGCTGGGGCGAACCGCTGCAGGTCCTGCGCTATCGTCCGGGGCAGCAGTACAAACCGCATCACGACGCCATAGCTCAAGCCAAGAACCAGCGGATCATCACAGTCCTTGTTTACTTGAACGAGGGCTACGTCGGCGGAGAAACCGAATTCCTCCACACCGGCCTACGGGTCGCAGGTCGCACTGGCGATGCCTTGCTGTTCCGCAACGCCGATAACAACGGAACGCCCGATCCGACGGCGGTCCACGCGGGACGGCCGGTCACCTCGGGCGAGAAGTTCCTCGCCACGAGGTGGATACATCAGCGGCACTTCGGCCCCTCCTAACGGGACCTCCGCCGCTCAGTACCGATAGTGCTCCGGCTTGAACGGGCCCTGCTGCTTCACGCCGATGTACGCGGCCTGCTTCTCAGACAACGTAGTCAGCTTCACGCCCAGCTTGTCTAGGTGAAGCGCCGCGACCTTTTCGTCGAGGTGCTTGGGTAGAACGTAGACGTCCTTGCCGTACTTGTCGGCACCCTGCCACAGTTCGATTTGGGCGAGCACCTGATTGGTGAAGCTAGAGCTCATTACGAAGCTTGGGTGGCCGGTGGCGCAGCCCAGGTTCACCAGGCGGCCCTTGGCCAGCACGATGATCTTCTTGCCGTCCGGGAATTCGACCTCGTCAACCTGCGGCTTGATCTCCGTCCACTTCATGTTGTTAAGGCCGGCGATCTGAATCTCGCTGTCGAAGTGGCCGATGTTGGACACGATCGCCATGTTCTTCATCGCCCGCATGTGGTCGAGGGTGATGACATCCATGTTACCGGTCGCGGTGACGAAGATATCGGCGCGCGGCGCGGCCTCTTCCATCGTGACGACTTCATAGCCTTCCATGGCAGCCTGCAGCGCGCAGATCGGATCGACCTCTGTCACCAGCACGCGCGCGCCGCCATTGCGGAGCGAGGCGGCCGAGCCCTTGCCCACGTCCCCGAAGCCGGCAACGACCGCGACCTTGCCGGCCAGCATGACATCAGTGGCACGGCGGATCGCATCGACGAGCGATTCCTTGCAGCCATAAAGGTTGTCGAACTTCGATTTGGTGACGCTGTCATTGACGTTGATGGCTGGGAACGGAAGCTTACCCTGCTTGGACAGCTCATACAGCCGGTGAACTCCGGTGGTGGTCTCTTCCGACACGCCCTTGATGTTCTGCACGGTCTGCGTGAGGTACCCCGGACGATCCTTGAGGAACCGACGGAGGGTGGCGGCGAAGACCTCCTCCTCCTCGTTGGTCGCCTCGAACAGGGTCTCCCCTGCCTCTACCCGTGCTCCCCAGAGTGCGAACATTGTGGCGTCGCCGCCGTCGTCGAGAATCAGATTGCAGGTCTGATCCTGACCCCAATCAAAGATGCGCGCGACATAGTCCCAATACTCCTCCAGCGTCTCGCCCTTCACCGCGAACACCGGCACGCCCGTCCTGGCGATCGCAGCGGCGGCATGGTCCTGGGTCGAGAAGATGTTGCAGCTGGCCCAGCGGACATCGGCGCCCAGAGCGGTCAGCGTCTCGATCAACACGGCCGTCTGAATGGTCATGTGCAGCGATCCGGTGATGCGCGCTCCCGTCAGTGGTTTGGACGCGCCATATTCTGAACGCAGCGCCATCAGGCCCGGCATTTCCGTCTCGGCGATCTCGATCTCCTTGCGGCCGAAGTCAGCGAGGGAAAGATCCTTGACGAGGTAATCGCGCTCAAGCGTCTGGGTAGCCACGATGAGAGAACTCCATTTAGAAGGAAACCGCCAGCGCACTGGCGAGCGGTCGTTCGCCCGCGCCTAGCGCAGAGCAACATATAACGAAAGCTTTATATGTGTTTCAGGCCGCGCCTGTCTCGCTCGACAACAGGCGCGGATCGACTCCTTCGCTGCGGAAAGCCGCGCCCCACCTCTCGTCCGTCGGCGTGTCCCACAGAATGGCGGGTCGGCCCTCCGCCGTGAACCAGCCATGGCGGGTCATCTCCTGTTCCAACTGGCCGCCGGCCCAACCTGCGTAGCCAAGCGCGATGATCCACTGGGCAGGTCCCCGTCCCTCCGCGATGGCCCGCAGCACGTCGACGGTACCCGTCATGGCACAAAGCGGCCCACCCGCACTGTTGACCTGCAACGTGTCCTCGCCGCCCCAGTCGGTCGAATGTAGCACGAAACCGCGGCCAGGCTCGACCGGTCCGCCATGGTGGACGGCGCAGTCGGGCGCTTCACCGGGGTCGAGGCCGAGTTGCTTGAGCAGGGCGCGAAAGCGAAGGCCGGCGCGCTTGTGACCGATGCCGACTCCCACGGCGCCATTTTCGTCATGAACGCAGACGGCGATCACCGCTCGCTCGAAGCGCGGATCGGCCATGCCGGGCATGGCGAGCAGAAGCTTTCCGGACAGGAACTGGGGCTGGTCCATCCTGCCGTCCATGCCTCTTTGCTGGGGCCCGCTGCAACCCTTGCTGGCGGTAGCGTCGGCTTCTATCGGCTGAATGGACCTAATCACCAGGAGCTCCATGCCATGACCATCCAGATCGGCGATCGCCTGCCCGAAGTCCCGCTGACCATTGCCACCGGCGAAGGCCCTCGGCCGACCACCACCACCAAATATTTTGGTGGCAAGAAGGTGGCACTGTTTGCCGTCCCGGGCGCCTACACCCCGACTTGCTCGGCCAAGCACCTGCCCTCTTATGTCGAAAAGGCCGACGAGCTTAAGAGCAAGGGCGTGGACGAAATCGCCTGCACCAGCGTCAACGATGCCTTCGTCATGAGCGCCTGGAACCGTGAGGCAGGCAGTGAGCACATTACCATGCTGGCGGACGGCAATGGGCAGCTGGCCGACGCATTGGGTCTGACCATGGACGGCAGCAAGTTCGGCATGGGCACACGCTCGCAGCGCTATTCCATGATCGTGAACGATGGCGTCGTCGAGCAGCTCAACGTGGAAGCGCCGGGCGAGTACCAGGCCTCCAGCGCCGAGACGATGCTGGGTCAACTTTAAGCAAAGCGTAGTAGTCGCCCGTCGCTGTTCGGCCTCTCCCTGGCGAGAAGACTTGCAACGACGGGCGGCGCTGCACGTTGAGCGGTCAGCAAACTTTTGCGAAATGAGGAGCATGACCGTGGCCAATAACGATCGAAACGACAGCAATACGACCAGTCAGCGTCGCACGACCGCCGAGAAAACCAACAAGAGCAACGAACGCGGCCGCTTTGCCGGCATCGGGCAGACCGTGAAGGATCGCCCGTATGCAGCGGCCGCCGTTGCGACGGCTGCCGCCGCGGCAGGCGCATTCTTCTTCTCTCGCCGCAGTGGCAGCTCAGGGTCCGCGGTCAAGTGGGGCCAGCAGTCCGACGGTGAGTCGCAGCGCGGCAGCTCAGCCGGAAGTGCTGGCAGCAGCTTCGCCCAAGGCTCGACCAGCCAGGACAGCCTGCTGGAAACCAGCAGCAGCAGCCCAAGCAGCAGCGCCGGCATTGGCGCGGGCACCGGCGGAAGCAGCCCGAGCGACCTGTCGAGCAGCACTTCCGGTAGCGGCAGCACGAGCGGCAAGAGCGGCAGCAGCGGCGTCTCGGGGTCGGACAGCAGCGACAATCTGAACACCGGCACCAACACCTCGTCGGGAGCGGGCAGCAGCACGAGTTCCACCTCCACAAGCGGTGGGAAGGGCTCGGCCAAATCGAGCAACACCGGCAGCCAGACTTCGTCGGCCAAGGGCAACACTGGGCTCGACGAGACCTCCGAAGACCAGACTAAGACAGGTTCGATTGCCTACGGAGCCTAAGGCTGGTTTCGACGGTTGAACGGAAAGGGGTGCTTCGGCGCCCCTTTTTGTTGATGAGAAGGAAGGATCGATATGGGCGCTGCGTTGAAGCCGCTGGGCGAACAGGTGATGGTGATCACGGGAGCCTCGAGCGGTATCGGGTTGGCGACGGCCCGTCGTGCCGCTGCGGCCGGGGCGAAAGTAGTGCTCGCCGCTCGCAACTCCGAAGCTCTGGACGAGGCCGTCGTCGCCATCCGCAACAAGGGCGGGCAAGCAACGTCGGTCGACCTGGACGTTGCCGATGAAGGCGCGGCCGAGGAACTCGCGGCCAAGGCGATCGAGGAATTCGGCCGCATCGACTGTTGGGTCAACGATGCCGCCGTTGCGCTGTACGCCCGCCTGGAGGAGGTGACGCTAGACGAGCACCGGCGCGTGTTCGACGTCGGCTACTTCGGCCTCGTCCGGGGCAGCCTGGTCGCGGCGCACCATCTGAAGGTTGCGGGCGGGGCGTTGATCAATCTCGGCTCCGTGCTCTCCAACCGGGCGATTCCGCTGCAGGGGCCGTATTGCGCAATGAAGGCGGCAGTCATGCAGTTCACCGATGCGCTGCGAATGGAACTGGAGGAGGAGGGCTCGCCCATATCGGTGACACTGATCAAGCCGTCCGGGATCGACACGCCATACCCCGAGCATGCCCGCAACAAGATGGGCAAGCCGGCGCGCCTGCCGCAGCCGCTGTACGACGTTGAGCTGGTTGCCAAGGCGATCTGCTTCGCCGCCGAGCACCGGCGGCGTCAGCTGATCGTCGGCGGCGGCGGTTTGGCCCTGACCACTCTCGCCCCTGCCCTGCCGCGCTTGGCGGACAAGGGCATGGAGCTTGTCGGCGACGAGGCCATGCAGACCACCGACGTGCCGCCCGCTCCCGGCACGAACGACAATCTGTTCGAGCCAAGAGCCGATGGCCGGACCGAGAGCAATCAGCAGCCGTTCACTCGTCAGACCAGCCTGTTCCTGGAAGCGCAGATGCACCCGTTGGCTGCCACTGCGCTGGTCGGCGGAGTTGCAACGGCGATTGGCGGCGCGGCGTGGGCGTTTGGCCAACGAAGGCGCCGGGACGTCGGCGTGCGCGACGCCGAGCGGCGGATCCGCGCGGCGGGGATGGTGGCGGAGTAGAGGTCGAAGCTGAATAGGCCGTGAGGGCACCTCAGGCGGCGGCAGGCTGGCCGGCCTTCCGGCTCTCTCGGCTAAGCCGATCGCCGCTCCGCGACATCGGCCTAGCCTTTCGCCTTCAGGCTACCACCCGCACTGCTTGCCGGCGTTCTGCTCTTCCAGCCACTTCTGCAGAGGCGCGAAATATTCCAGCATCGGGCGTCCGGACATCTCACGCGAGCCGGTGAAGGCTTGCAGCGCATCGGGCCAGGGCTTGGACGCGCCCATCTCCAGCATCGCGTTCAGCCGCTGACCGACCTCCTTGTTGCCGTAGAAGGAGCAGCGGTGCAGCGGACCCTTCCACCCGGCCATGTCGCACGCCGCCTTGTAGAACTGGAACTGCAGGATGCGGGCAAGGAAGTAGCGGGCGTAGGGCGTGCTAGCCGGGATGTGGTACTTGGCGCCCGGATCGAAGTCCGCCTCGGTCCGCTGACCCGGCGGGGTAATGCCCTGATACTGGAGGCGCAGCTGGTTCCAGCCGGCGTTGTACTGCTGGGGCGTGATCGAACCGTCGAACACGCCCCAGCGCCACTTGTCGACCATGAGGCCGAACGGCAGGAACGCCACCTTGTCCATTGCCTGGCGGAGCAGCAGGCCGGTATCCTTGGACGCGTCCGGGACCTTGTTGCGATCAAGCAGGCCGATCTGCACGAGATACTCCGGCGTCACGGACAGAGCGATGAAGTCGCCAATCGCCTCGTGGAAGCCGTCGTTGGCGCCGTTCAGGTAGAGATACGGCTGCTGATTGTAGGCGCGCTGGTAGTAGTTGTGGCCAAGCTCGTGATGGATGGTCACGAAATCGTCCCCGTTGACCTTGGTGCACATCTTGATGCGCAGGTCGTTCTTGTTGTCGAGGTCCCAGGCCGACGCGTGGCAAACGACTTCGCGCCCTTCCGGACGGACGATCTGAGAACGCTGGTAGAAAGTCGCCGGCAGCGGCTGTAGCCCGAGGGAGGTGTAGAAGCCTTCGCCGATACGGACCATGTCCTCCGGCGTCTTCTTCTTGGCCTTCAGCAACTCCGTCACGTCGTAGCCGACATCGCCGGCACCGGCCGGCGCGACCAGGTCGTAAATATTTCCCCATTCCTGCGCCCACATGTTGCCTAGCAGGTCGGCGCGGATCGGGCCGCTGTTGGGCTGCACCGCATTGCCATACTTCTGGTTGAGCTTGGCGCGGGTAAAGCAGTGAAGCTGATTGTATAGCGGCTTAACCTCGGCCCACAGCCGGTCGTACATGCCGGAGAACTCCTGCGGGGTCATGTCGTACTGCGACCGCCACATGGCGCCGCTGTCCTGGTAGCCGAGGTCCTTGGCACCAGCATTGGCGAGCTCGACCAGCCGGGTATAGTCGGCGCGCATCGGTCGCCCGACATTATTGTGCCAGCTGGTCCAGACTTCCTGAGTCTTCCGGGGATCGCGCAGCGTGCCCATCGCTTCCTCGGCATCGTCACCGGTGATGGTCTTGCCGTTAAGCTGAGCGCGGCCCTTGCCGTACGTCGATTGCAGGCGCGTCGCAATGGTGTTGAGCTCGGCCGCGGCACCGGGCGTGGAAGGCGCCGCGAGCACCAGGGCACCGCGGAGGATGTTAAGCTTGCGCGCCGTATCCGGATCGAGGCCCTGCACCTGAGCGAAGCGGGCCGCCTCCTTGGCGTAACGTACACCCTTTTCGGTTCCGATCGTTCCGAAGTAAGCCGCAAGGGCGTCCGTATCGTCGGTAATGTAGGTGGAATTAACCCACTGCGCGCGGCTGGAGATGGTCGAAAGATCGAACAAGTCCTTCTCGACCTCCGCAATGAACTGCCGCGCCCCCTCCGACGTGGAGGGGTACACTGACGCGGGCGGGGCATCGGTCGTGCCGGGCGTGTCGTTCTGCGATACGGCCAGCGGAGCAGCCGCCGTGCTGTCGCCACTGGCCGTGGTCATGCAGCCGGCAAGGGCGAGGGCGAGCAGGGAAACGGAAGCGGCCAATTTCATGGGCTTGAACCTCAAAGGCTGATTGTTCGCGTGGGCAGCGGACTGCGACACTGTCACTGAACCGTCAAGAGGAGAGGAAACGAACCAGCGCGTCGCCGAACGCCCCTTCCGCCACCGAGCTCATGTGCGTGCCCGACACCTCCTCGTAGCGCGCATTGGGCAGTGCTACCGCCAGCTTGGGCGCGGAGCCATTGTCATGGTCGTCCGCGCCGCACAGCACCAAGGTCGGCATGGTGAATGACGCCAGCCAGTCGGACGTCGCGTCCTCGAACGTACCTAGGAGCAGCTGCGCGGCTTCGCGATCGACCTTCATTGTCTTCATGAACTGGATCGCCATCCAGTGCCGGTCGCCGCGCCTGGCCGTGTCGTAGACTGCGATAGCTTCGAGGAAGAAGTCCTTGCGCTTAAGCCAGCCGCCCAAGCCTTCCAGCCCCATGCCGGCCAGCACGGCGCGGCGTGGTGCAAGCCCCTCCCCAACGCCCTGCACCGCAGTGCGCGAACCCAGCGAAAAGCCGGCTAGGTCGAAGTCGGTCAGCTGCAGGTGCGCTACGAGCTCGCGGAGGTCGCGGGCCAGGATGCCGCGCGGGTAGCAGGCAGGATGGTGTGGCTTGCCCGAGAGTCCATGGGCGCGAAGGTCGGGCATGATAACTCGAAAGCCAGCGTCGGCCAGCTTCTGGGCGTGGCCGAACTTGATCCAATTCATCTGCGCATCGGAGAAGAGACCGTGCAAAAGGATGGCGGGTCGACCCTGACCGAGCTCCCGCCAGGCGAGTTCGACCCCGTCGGACGCGGTCCAGTGGTGGGTGGCGGCGGCGGCGCTCACGCGCGCGGCAACATGGACAACATGGACACCACGTCCCCTCTCTCTTCGCCCCTGCCGCAGAAATTGGCGGAGTGTAGGCTGGGAGCGATGTTGAGGAGCAGCATGTGCAGCCGAATGGCAGCCGCTATCCTACTTTGCAATCAGCTCGGTGGCGGCTCCGCGCCTGCTTTCCGCCAGCGATCCTGCAGCGACTCGTAGGCATCGCTGCGCATCTCCGGCAAGCCATCCGTGTCGAGCCAGGCCCGGTGCATGCTTTCTGCGCCGAAGTGGCTTTGGGGCGTGAAGATCGAGGGATCGTCGAACGCTGCAACGGTCAGGTCCATCTTTTCCGTACCTTCGTCGTAGCGAAAGCCGAGCGACGTACCGCAAACCGAGCAAAACGGCCGTT
The DNA here is from genome assembly GCA_035537335.1 of Sphingomicrobium sp. Lineage (GTDB taxonomy): Bacteria > Pseudomonadota > Alphaproteobacteria > Sphingomonadales > Sphingomonadaceae > Sphingomicrobium. Next base: position 33,411 of record DATLMM010000063.1, read on the forward strand.
CCGCGATCGGCGAGCTGCGGTACCAGTCGGGTTCGCGGCTCCAGCGCACGTCCTCCTGCCTCACGCCGACCATTGCCAGGCTGACGTTACCGCTCGCTCGCTGACACATGCGGCAATGGCAGAGATAGGCATGTGGCTGCTCAGGCAGTGTCGCATCGAAGCGAATGCGGCCGCAGGCGCAGCCGCCGGTGTGGTGCTCTTGCATCAGATGACCGTCGCCCCGGACTTGATCCGGAGTCTGCCTTTCCCATGCAACACAAGAAGGAAGGCGGATGCCGCGTCAAGCCGGGCATGGGCAAAGGCTCTAAGCCGCCTTCTGTAGGTGCCGTCGCCCGAGCAGCTCCGCGATCTGCACCGCGTTCAGCGCGGCGCCCTTGCGCAGGTTGTCGCTGACAACCCACAGCGACAGGCCGCTATCCACGGTAGGATCCTCGCGCACCCGCGAAACAAAGGTCGCATAATCGCCGACGCACTCGACCGGGGTGACGTAGCCGCCGTCCTCGCGTTTATCGACCAGCATGACGCCAGGCGCCTCACGCAGGATGTCCTGTGCTTCCTTGGCAGAGATGTCTCGCTCGAACTCGACGTTGATGCTTTCGGAATGACCGACGAAAACCGGCACGCGGACGCATGTGGCAGTGACCTTTATGCGCGTATCCAGAATTTTCTTGGTCTCTACCACCATCTTCCACTCCTCCTTGGTCGATCCGTCGTCGAGGAAATCGTCGATGTGCGGGATGACGTTGAAGGCGATCTGCTTGGTGAACTTGGCTGGCGCGGTCGGGTCGCCAACGAAGATATTCCGGCTCTGCTCGAACAGCTCGTCCATGCCCTGCTTGCCCGCGCCGGATACCGACTGGTAGGTCGAGACCACCACCCGCTTGATCCCGGCGACATCATGGAGCGGCTTAAGCGCGACTACCATCTGGGCGGTGGAGCAATTCGGGTTGGCGATGATATTCTTCGCCCGGTACCCGGCGATGGCTTCCGAATTGACCTCCGGGACGATCAACGGAACATCAGGATCCATCCGGTAGAGCGATGAATTGTCGATCACCGTGCATCCCGCCGCAGCGGCACGGGGCGCGTGGAGCCTGCTGCCTTCCGAGCCGATGGCGAACAAGGCCATGTCGAAGCCTTCGAAGTCGAAGTGTTCGAGGTTCTTGACCTTGAGCTCTTCGCCCGAGTCCCCGAAATCTATGATGTCGCCGGTCGAACGGGCGCTGGCGACGGCTGCGACCTCGTCGAGCGGAAACTGCCGCTCAGCCAGGATCTGCAGCATCTCGCGTCCGACATTCCCCGTCGCACCAACAACGGCGATCCGATAACCCATTTCATGCTCCAATCCGCGAGAGGCTGCCGATATGGGATGGGCCTCCGGCTTGTCCAGCTAGGACGCCATATGCTCGCGGGCAGAAGTCATGAGGGCGTGGCCAAGCTCCGTCAGATGGCCTCCCTGCTCGATCACCTCGTTACCGGCGTGGAAATTGCGGCGATGCAAGACGAGATCAGCCCGAGCTGCCTCGGCTTGCTCGTCATCCAGAACTCCCACGCTCAGCAATCGCTGCAGCGTCTGGTGCATTCGAGCGATCACGTAGGTTGCGTGGATCACTCCGTCCATTGGCCGCGGGTCGGCGCGCAACGGCGAGTGGAAGAGTTCGTCGTCGGGACTGTCAGTGAGCGGACCGGAAGCGCAGAAGCCGAACAGCAGATTATGTCCGCTTTCGTGCGCAAGGGCCTGGGCGGTGTCGAGCACCGTCTTCTGCCCTCGTGCATTGAGCAGGATGGCGCCCCACAGCATGAAGCAGGAGGCGCCGTCGAAGGTCAGGGCCTTGGGATCTTCGGGTCCGGTCGCCACTACGATCTCTCGCAGCAGCGCCCGTATCTCGGCTGCAAGCTGCGGAAAGCCGCGGTCGAGCAGGTCGAATGCGTCATCGACCCTGCGCCGGCACTCGCCAAGGATCACGGCATCGGGCGGCTCGGCCATCTCCGGCGTTGGTAAAAAAAGACGCCGGCAACGTTCGGCATGAGCCTGTGGGCGGTCGTCGATGGCCCCGACGTGAGCCCCGGTCGTCGGCACGGCCTCCTCATAGCCGGTCGACACCAGCTCGCGGGCGAGTTTTCTCGCCCGATCGAGCTGATCCTGTTCCAGCGCGAACACCAGATCATAGTAGGTGCCGAAAAGCTGCGGCGACTGCGGCTGCGCCCGAACAGACGCGACCGTCTGCGCGATCTGCTCACGACCTAAAGCGAGAGGTTCACCGACCTGACCGCATAGGTAATCGAGACTGTCCGCAAGCCGGTCACGCATGCGCTGATCGAGCATGCGGCCGCGGTCGGCGCTCGGCTCAAACGTAGGAGCCGATAGGATGTCGACGGCGGTGGCCAGCTTCAGGCTTTGAGCCCGAGCTTCGCCCCGATCTTCACGCCAAGCTTGTTGCCGACCTTGGCGCCAACCTTCGCTTCAAGCTTGCCCGTGGTCTCGTTGCGGATGGATGGGCGATGCTCAACAATCTGGTCAAACCCAAGCAGGCGGTTCCAGTCTAGCTTTGCAGAGACGTTTTCCCTGTTCATACAATTCTCCCTGTCAGACGGCATGCTGCCCTTGCGACTCGTTATCTTAACGTTAATCTCTGCTCGGGACAATCGGCTTGTACGGGGGAGCGGCCTTGATCCTAATCGTCACCACGCGAGAGCACCGCTACACGCATGAGGGGCTGGCTGCCGAAACTGGTGTAGCCATGCGGGTCGTGACCTATGACGAACTACTCCGGCGCAGGAAGCTTTTTGGCGCTACCCACATCTTCACCGATGTCGACCGCCTCCCTTCCTGGCGCGTTCACGAGGCGGCCTTGCTGTACCGCGACCTCAAGAAGGCAGGCATTAGGGTCTTGAACGACCCCGCACGAATGCTTGGGCGCTTCGGATTACTTCGCGCACTCAACCGGTCCGGCATGAACAGCTTCGATGCGTATCGGGCGGAGGAGCTCGAGCGGCCGCGGAGGTGGCCGGTTTTCCTGCGGACGGAAGGAGACCACCGCTTCCCGGTGTCCGGCCTGCTCCACAGCCAGGCAGAGCTGGACGAAGCACTAAGGAGCAGCGTTGATGTTGGAGTTCCGCACAGCGCCTTGCTGATCATCGAATATGCAGCCGAGCCGGTGCGTCCCGGACTTTTCCGCAAGCTGTCTATGTTCCGAGTTGGCGAGCGACTGCTTGGCTACACCTGCGTCCATGACGACCAGTGGCTGGTCAAATATGGCAAGCCGGGGATCGCCCCGCCCGAACTGTATGAAGAAGAATATTCAATCGTCGCGAACAATCCGTTTGCGGACGCCATCCTCCCGGCCTTTGAAATCGCCGGCATCGAGTATGGCAGGGTGGACTTCGCCGTGGTGGCCGGAAGGCCGGTCATCTACGAGATCAACAGCAATCCCAACGTGCAGCTTAAGCCGCCCGCCAGCCCCGCTACTCGGCGCAACGAGAGCACAGAATTGTTCCGGCTTAATTATCTGGACGCGATGAGTGCGATTGACAGCGGTCCTTCCGCGAGCCTGGGTCTGCACTTTGCCCTGCTCGCACAACGGGCGAGCGCCGCCCCAGGGAAGGCGAACCGTGCGGTCCGCAGTTGGCATCAGAAATTGCGGGCGGTGTTCAAGAACAACGGCAAGCGTAGCAGCGTCGGCCCGCAGCCAACCAGCTAGTAAGCGACGAGGAAGGGGGCCTCCGCGGGCTCCGTTACTCAAGCGCTTGGCCTCGCGACCTCCCCCGCTTTTACGAGGGAGGTGCTTGCCTGTCAGGCCTCGGCGCTCTCGGTTTCCGGAGTGACAGACTCGGTCGCCGGAGCCGCCGCTTGGTTCTTGGCATTTAGGCGCGGGTCACGGCGTTCGGCGATGCGAGCCGATTTGCCGGTGCGGCCGCGCAGATAGTAGAGCTTGGCGCGGCGAACGGCACCGCGGCGCACGACATCGATCGAGTCGAGCGACGGCGAGTAGAGCGGGAACACACGCTCGACGCCTTCGCCGAAGCTGATCTTGCGCACTGTAAAGTTGCTGTTGATGCCCTTGTTGGCGCGAGCGATGCACACGCCCTCGAAGTTCTGGACGCGGGTGCGTTCGCCTTCGATGACCTTGACGCCGACCCGCAGGGTGTCGCCAGGACGGAATTCGGGAATGGCACGGGCCTGGGTGAGCTCCGCGATCTGCTCGCGCTCGATGGTCTCGATGAGGTTCATGTCTTAAACAACCCTAGTCTTCGCGCCGCGCGCCAGAGGGCGGTGCCTGCCTTGCGCCCCCATGGCGCTCGATCAGGTCCGGCCGCCGTAGCCGTGTATCTTCCAGAGCGCGTTCGTGTCGCCACGCCGCGATCCTCGCATGATCCCCCGATCGCAGCACTTCGGGGATCGTGCGCCCTTCCCACGATGGAGGTCGGGTATAATGCGGATATTCGAGCAGCCCCTGTTCGAAGCTCTCTTCCTCTCCGCTGGAGGCCGCGCCCATTACGCCGGCAAGCAGGCGAACGCAAGCATCCAGCAGGACCATAGCGCCAAGCTCCCCGCCCGACAGGACATAATCGCCAATGCTGACCGGCTCCACCGGGCGCGCATCGAAGATGCGCTCGTCGAAGCCTTCGAACCGGCCGCACAGGATGATGGCGCCCTCGCCTGCCGCCAGTTCGCGCACTCGGGCCTGTGTCAGCGGTCTGCCGCGCGGGGTCATCGCCAGCATGGGCCGGCCGTCGGCTACGCTGTCCAATGCCGCCGCAAGGATGTCGCAGCGCAGAACCATGCCAGCGCCGCCGCCGGCCGGCGTGTCGTCCACGCTGCGGTGCTTGTCGGTGGCGAAGTCGCGGATGCTGCGCGCGTCGAGCGACCACGCGCCCGCAGCCAGTGCCCTGCCAGCAAGGCTTGTGCCGAGCGGCCCCGGAAACATCTCCGGGTAGAGCGTAAGGACCGAAGCTCGGAACGTCACCGGCTGGACTCCCCGTCCTGCGTGAGGAGGTCAAGGCCCCACGCAGTCACCAGTCCCACGAACAAGCTGACGACCGCCAACTGCACCGCGCCGGTGAAGACGGCGGCGCGGGCCAGGTCGGCCCAGCCATCTCCCGGACCTCTCACCACAAGCACTACGGCGATCACGACGCCAACAAAGATCAGCAACGGGGCGAGCGATGCTGCGATCAACCGACGCCGCATGGGCTGCCACCCCGGCCTGCGCTGGATCAGGAGAAAGAGGGCCCCAACCGTAAGCAGCACGGAGAAGATCGTCAGCCCAAGCCACGCTTCCCAACGCAGCACGAGAAACAACGTGTCGGTCATTTTCTTCGCTTAGAGCAGTGCCCGCGGAACCGCCAAGCCTGCCGGGGATTGGCCGGGCATGGCTTCCAACGCACCCACTGACTGCCTGATCATCGGCGGCGGCCCGGCCGGGCTCACTGCCGCCATCTATCTTTCCCGTTTCCTGCTCGACATCCAGGTGGTGGACGGCGGCAACAGCCGGGCGGCGTGGATCCCTTGCAGCCACAACCATGCCGGCTACCCCGATGGTATCAACGGGAAGGAACTGCTCCGACTAATGCGCGAGCAGGCACAGAAATATGGCGCGAAGATCGTCGACGGGCGCGTGACCCGGCTCGACCGCGACGAGAATGGCCTGTTCACCGCGGAATGGGGCAGCGGAGCCTATCGCGCGAAGAGCGTGCTTCTTGCGACCGGTCTCACGAACCGCCGCCCTCCGATCGACCCGGAGCTGCATGACGATGCGATGGCGCGCGGGCTGATCCGCTACTGCCCGATCTGCGATGGCTATGAGGTCACGGACAAGAAGGTGGGCGTGATCGGCTCGGGCAAGGGCGGAGTCGGCGAGGCGATCTTCCTGCGAAGCTACACCGCGGACGTGACGCTGATCGCCCCGGATCGCGCCATGGAGATCAATGCGGACGAACGGGCACGCCTGGAGGCGGCAGGGGTAAGAACGGTGGACGGCCCCGCCGAGGCGGTCGGGGTAACCGGATCGTGCATCACCGTGGACACGGCCGAGGGGCTGCTGACCTTCGACAGCGTCTACCCCGCCCTGGGATCCGACACGCACACCACCCTGGGCGAGATGGTCGGCGCCAAGGTGGCCGACGATGGCTGCTTCCTGTGCGACGAGAAGATGCGGACCTCGGTCGAAGGTCTCTACGCGGCGGGCGACGTGGTCCACGGGCTCGACCAGATCAGCCACGCCATGGGCGAAGGCGGCCAGGCAGCGACGACGATCCGCAACGATCTGGCGGCCAAGTCTCCGATCATGCGAGAGCCGTTGGAAGTGGAAGCTGCCGGCGAGACGGAGCGGGAGAGTATCGAGGTTGGGGACAGCGCGCCGGCCTAGGCAGGCAAACCCTCAAGCAAGAAACAGTGGATCGACGACGATCCTGTTGTCCTGAAGATCCGCCACGCCCGGCCGGAACGGAACAAGCGTGCGCTTGCCTTCTTTGTCTTCGATTTCGAGCAGGTCGCCGGCGCCGAAGTTCTCGATTGCCGACACGGTGCCGAGCGTTCGCCCCTCGCCGTCGACGCATGGGAGGCCGAGCAGGTCGGCGTGGTAATATTCGCCTTGCTCAAGAGCCGGTAGAGCGGAGCGGTCGACTTCGACCAGGCTGCCGCGCAATGCTTCGGCCTGTTCGCGGCTGTTTACTCCGGCAAGGCGCGCGATAGCAGTCTTGCCACCATCCTTGCAGCTTTGCAGCATCATTTCCTGGCCGTCCAGGAAGACCAACTTGTGGCGGGCAAGGTTCTCCGCAGCGTCGGTGAAAAGCTTCAGGCGCAGCTCGCCGCGGATGCCGTGGGCACCCGCGACTGCAGCAAGGGCGATGCGTTGTTCAGCCATCGGAAGCACGTGCCTCGACTACTCTCGACACGACCGGAGTTGGGGTTCCAACCCTGCCGATCGTGCCAAGCGAAATCGAGTGACGCGACTTAGCCTTCGGCCTTCTCGGCACCTTCGGCCGGAGCAGCGTCTTCGCTGCCTTCGGCGGGTTCCGGCTGGGTCGGAGCCGAAGCTTCGTCGGTGGCAGGAGCGGTATCGTCCGCGCCTTCCGCGGGTTCGGGCTGGGTCGGGGCGCTGGTCTCCTCGGCAGCTTCGGTCACCGGAGCCTCTTGGGCAGCCGGAGCTTCGGCGGCTGCCTCTTCGGCAACCACTTCCTCGGCGGCGGGAGCTTCCTCAGGGGCCGGAGCCTCCTCGACGGCCGGGGCCTCTTCAACGGCGGGAGCAGCAGCGGCTTCAGCGGCGGCCGCGGCGGCGGCTTCAGCAGCCTCGGCCTGCTTGGTCGCACGCTCCTCGGCGCGCTCCGTCGCCTTCTCGCCCGGCTTGCCCTTGTTCGGGTTGTTCCGGGCGGCACGCTCACGGACACCGGCCGCGTCGAGGAAGCGGGCGACGCGATCCGACGGCTGGGCGCCGACGCTCAGCCAGTGCGAAGCCCGCTCCGTGTCGAGCTTGACCCGCTCGGGCGAGTCCTTCGCCAGCAGCGGATTGTAGGTGCCGATCTTCTCGATGAAGCGGCCGTCGCGCGGATTGCGCGAGTCGGCGACCACGATGCGGTAATATGGGCGCTTCTTGGAGCCGCCGCGCGCTAAACGAATTGCAACTGACATTTTATAGTTCCTTCTTTCTTCTAATCGTCACCCCCGCGAAGGCGAGGGTCCATCTCCCAAACTCTCCACCTGCCGGACGACCGGAGATGGATACCCGCCTGCGCGGGAATGACGGTCAAACCGTCACTTCTTGCCGAACTTGTCGAAACCGGGTGGCAGGCCGAACGGCTGATTGCCGCCAGGCAGGCCGGGCAGTGCCGGACCGCCGGCACCCGGTCCCATCAGGCCGCCCATGGCGCCTTCGAGCCCGCCTTGGCCGAACATGGTCGCCAGTTTGCCGAACCCGCCCATCTTCTTGAGCCGCTTCATCGCGGTCTCCATTTCCTGGTGCATCTTCAGCAGCTTGTTGACCTCCTGCACCGTCCGGCCGCTGCCCTTGGCGATGCGGATCTTGCGCTTGGCATTGATCAGCTGCGGCGCGGCGCGCTCCCTGGCGGTCATGGACGACAGCATGGCTTCCAGGTGGACGAGCGCCTTGCCGTCCTGGGCCTTTTCCATCGCGCCCTTGATGCCTTTGATGCCGGGCAGCATGCCGGCGAGCGCGCCCAGACCACCCATTCGCTTCATTTGATCCAGCTGCATGCGAAGGTCATCGAGGTCGAACTTGCCGCGTGCCATCTTGGCCGCGAGCTTCTCGGCGTCCTCCACCTTGATGGTTTCGGCAGCTCGTTCCACAAGGCTGACAACGTCGCCCATGCCGAGGATCCGACCGGCGACCCGGCTGGGATGGAAGGGCTCGATCGCATCCAGGCCTTCGCCCGTACCGGCGAACTTGATGGGCTTGCCCGTGACCGCGCGCATCGACAGCGCCGCGCCGCCGCGCGCGTCGCCGTCCATCCGGGTCAAGATCACGCCGGTAAGATCGACCTCACCGGCAAAGCCTTTGGCGACATTAACTGCGTCCTGACCGGTCAGGCTGTCGACCACCAGCAGCGTTTCGGCCGGAGCGGACGCGGCACTGACCGCCTTCATCTCGCTCATCAGCGCATCGTCGACATGGAGGCGGCCAGCAGTGTCGAGCAGCAGGACGTCGTAGCCCTGCAGCCGAGCCGATTGCAGCGCGCGCCTGGCGATGTCGACCGGCTGCTGCCCGGGAACGATCGGCAGCGTATCAACGCTTGCCTGTCGGCCCAGCACGGCGAGCTGCTCCTGCGCAGCCGGGCGGGCGACGTCGAGCGAGGCCATGAGGACTCGCTTGCGATCCTTCTCCGACAGGCGCTTGGCGATCTTGGCGGTCGTGGTCGTCTTGCCTGAACCTTGCAGGCCGACCATCATCACCACCGCGGGTGGGGCGACGTTGACGTTAAGCTCCGAAGCCTCGGCGCCGAGCATCTCGACCAGAGCGTCGTTGACGATCTTGACGACCTGCTGGCCGGGAGTGACTGAACGAAGCACTTCCTGGCCAACAGCGCGTTCGGTCACCTGGTCGACGAAGTCGCGCGCGACCGGCAGGGCGACATCGGCTTCGAGCAGCGCGACCCGCACCTCACGCAGAGCAGAGCGCACGTCGGCCTCGGTCAGCGCGCCGCGGCCGCGCAGCTTGTCGAACACACCGCCAAGGCGGTCGCTCAGGGACTCGAACATTCCAAACGCTCCTGCGATGAAGACCCACAACGCATGACGCGCCGGCGGGCGAAACCTCGCCGGCCAGCGTGTCCTCGAGGGACGCTCATCGATGTAATGCCGAAAACGACGGGGCTGCGCTTAGCCGAAGGCCGCGTTCAGCTCAACTCTTTGTTGAGCCCGCCTACCCCTGCGGCTTCCGCGGACCGCGCGGACGGCCGCCCGGCCCCGGCGGACGGCCTCCCCCAGGGCGAGCACCACTCGTACCGTCGGAGCGCGGACCCCTGCTTCCCGGTCGCGATGGCTGCAGCCCTCGCGCGCCGCGGTCCACCACCTCGCCATGGCGGGGAGCCTGTCGAACCGGGGCGGAGTCGCGCGGCGCTACGGAGTAGCCTTCCTTGAGCAGTTGGGTGAATGCCGTGCGAGTGCTGGCCGAAATCGCATCCTGCAACTCTTTCGGCAGGTCGGCGAAGGTCACGTTGTTGTGGATCGCCTGGATGTCGCGCAGCAAGTTGTTGGGCAAGCCGCCCGAGCCCGCTTTCAGCGCGGCAATGGCGTCCAGCACGGCGGAGAAGATGACGGACTGCATCACTTCGGTGGCGGCTCTGGGCATGCGCGTTCAACTCTCTCGCGATGGACTTGGGTTCACCACGCCCCTAAGTCGCCCGGCGTGTTGCGGCAATTCCATAAGATGCATGGGCTGGGGAATGACTTCGTCATCTTCGACGCGCGCGAGCAGCCGCTGACGCTTGCGCCGGGCCTGGCCAAGGCGATCGCCGACCGCCGCACCGGCGTCGGTTGCGACCAGCTGATCCTGCTGGAGCCGAGCGCGACTGCCGATGTGAAGATGCGCATCTGGAACGGCGACGGCGGCGAGGTGGGGAGCTGCGGCAACGCCTCGCGCTGCGTGGTGGCGCTGACGGGAGCCAAGTCGCTCGAGACCGGGGGCGGGATCGTCGAGGGATTGAGCCTGGACGGGGCGGTCGAAGTGTCGATCGGCCAGCCGAAGTTCGCCTGGGACGAGGTGCCGATCACCTATCCGATGGATACCGACGCGGTGCCGATGGGCTGGGGACCGTTGGAGAAACCGATGGCGCTCAGCGTCGGCAACCCGCACCTGGTGTTCTTCGTCGAGGATGTTGAGGCCATTGACCTTGTCCGGGTCGGCCCGAGCATCGAGCATGATCCCGCGTTCCCTGAGCGCATCAACGTCAACGTGGCCGAGGTGCGCGAGGGCGCGCTGTACCTGCGCACCTGGGAACGCGGCTCCGGGCTGACGCTTGCCTGCGGGACCGGTGCTTGTGCCACGGCAGTGGCCGCGATCAAGTCCAGGCGCGTCCAATCGCCGGTCGAAGTGACAATGCCCGGCGGAACGCTGACGGTGGCTTGGGAGCCGGGCGGCGAAGTCCGGATGATCGGCGCGGCGACGTACGTGTTCGGCGGCGAGATCGACTTGGCGGTGCTGAACGGATGAGCGTGGAGACGATCACGCTCGGCTGCCGCCTGAACTTCGCCGAGAGCGAGGCGATGAAGGCCGTCGCGCCCGCGGGATCGATCATCATCAACAGCTGCGCGGTCACGAACGAAGCCGTTCGCCAGACGCGGCAGGCGATCAGGCGGGCCCGGCGCGAGCGGCCCGAGGCGCGGATCGTGGTCACCGGCTGTGCGGCACAGCTTGAGCCTGACAGCTTCGCCGCCATGCCGGAGGTGGACCTTGTCGTGGGGAATGGAAGGAAGGCCCACCCACTTCCGCTCGTCCCGAGCGTAGTCGAGGTACGCTCTGAAGGTGTCTCGACTTCGCTCGACACGAATGAAAAGTTGGTTCGGGAGAGTTTCTCCTTCTCTCCTCCCCCCGTCGCCGCCGGTTTCCGTCAGCGTGTCCGAAGTTTCGTGGCAGTTCAGACCGGCTGCGATCATCGCTGCACGTTTTGCACCATCTGGCAGGCGCGAGGGCCAAGCGTCACCCTGCCATACCCGGCCGTGCGCGATGCCGTAGCCCGCGAGCTGGATGCCGGCGCGACGGAGATCGTACTTACGGGCGTGGACATCACCGATGTTGTGGGCGGGCTCGGCCGACTGTGCGAGCGGCTGCTGAGCGACCTTCCCGCGCTCGGGCGTCTGCGGCTATCGAGCCTGGACGGTTTGGAGATTGACGACGCCTTGCTGGCGCTGATCGCAGGAGAGCCGCGGCTGATGCCGCACTTCCACCTTTCGCTGCAGCATGGCGACGACCTGATCCTGAAACGCATGAAACGCCGCCACTCGCACGGTGACGCGGTGCGCCTCGTCGAACAGATCAAGGCGGCTCGGCCGGATGCCAGCATCGGCGCGGACCTGATCGCCGGCTTTCCGACGGAGAGTGAGGAAGCGGAGCGGAATACGCTGAAATTGATCGACGACTGCCAGATTGTGGCGGCCCACATTTTTCCCTTCTCACCACGTCCAAACACGCCGGCGGCCCGCATGCCGCAGCTGCCGCGAGAGCTGGTCAAGGCCCGTGCCGCTCGCCTGCGCGAAGCTGCTGCGACGCGGCGCACTGCTTGGCTGGATCGCCTTATCGGCACCGCTCACTCCGTGCTGATCGAGAACGGCGAAAAGGGCCACACCGACCATTTCGCGCCGGTCTTCGTCACTGGCGCAACTCGCGGTCAGACCGGTATGGCTCATGTCATCGGCCGGACCACCGAGCACCTAATCGGGACGTTTGTTCAATGAGTTGGCTTGAAAGGCTGACCGGCGGTTTCAAGAAGACCGCCGATCGGCTGGGCGAGAATATCAGCGGGCTTGCGAGCAAACAGGCGCTCGACACGTCCACGCTGGACGACATCGAGGAGGCGCTCATCGCGTCCGACCTCGGGCCGGAAGCATCCAGGCGCATCCGCGACGCCATTGCTGCACGTCGCTTCGAACAGCTCGACGAGCGCGGCCTGCGCACCATCCTGGCGGAGGAGATCGAGAAAATCCTGGCGCCCGTCGCCAAGCCGCTCGACATTTGGGGCTTTCCTCGCCCGCACGTGATCCTGGTCATCGGCGTCAATGGATCGGGCAAGACGACCACGATCGGCAAGCTTGGCCACCTGCTGCAGGAGCAGGACTATGGCGTCATGCTCGCCGCCGGGGACACCTTTCGAGCCGCCGCGATCGAGCAGCTACGCATCTGGGGCGGGCGGATCGGCGCACCGGTGATCACGGGCAAGGAGGGCGGCGATGCGGCCGGCATCGTGTTCGATGGCGTCAAGCAGGCCACCGCGACCGGGATCGATTGCCTGATCGTGGACACCGCCGGGCGCCTTCAGAACAAGACCCATCTGATGGACGAGCTTTCCAAGGTTCGCCGCGTTCTCGGTCGTTTGAACCCCGAAGCGCCTCACGACGTGGTGCTGGTGCTGGACGCCACTACTGGTCAGAACGCCCTAAACCAGATCGAGGTCTTCCGCGACCTGGCCGGAGTGACGGGATTGGTGATGACCAAGTTGGACGGTACCGCCCGCGGCGGCGTGCTGGTCGCGGCGGCGGAGAAGTTTGGCCTGCCAATTCATGCGATTGGCGTTGGCGAAAGCGTAGACGACCTACGCCCGTTCGACCCCCGGGCTGTGGCCCGCGCCATTGCCGGACTGACGCCATGACCTCCGCGACGCAAGGTGAGCCGACCGGAGGCTCGCGCCTGCTGATCGATCTTGGCCCATTGCTGGTGTTCTTCCTGGTCAACTTCTTCGCGCCGGTCGATCCGCTCGGCCGCATCTTCGTTGCCACCGGCGCCTTCATGGTCGCGATGGTGGTCGCCATGATTTACTCGGCCGTCAGGTTCCGCCGTATCTCGCCCCTGCTTTGGTTCTCCGGTGCAATGGTAGTCATTCTCGGCGGATTGACCATCTGGCTGCACAACGAGACCTTCATCAAGGTTAAGCCGACCCTCTATTATCTGCTGGTCTCTGGCCTGCTCGGCTTCGGCCTGTGGTCGGGCAAGCCGCTGCTCAAGATGGTGCTCGGCTCCGCCTATCCTGGACTGACTGACGAGGGCTGGACCAAGCTGACCCGCAACTGGGCGCTCTTCTTCCTGGCGATGGCCGCACTCAATGAGGCGGTGTGGCGCAACAGTTCGACCGACTTCTGGGTCGGGTTCAAGCTGTGGGGAGCCATTCCCCTGACCTTCCTGTTCGCGGCGCTGAACATTCCCATGCTGCTTCGCCACGGCCTTAGCGAAGATGACAAGCCGGAACCGGTGGAGGCAGGACCAGTCGAATGAGCGAACCGATCCTTTCCATCCGCGGCCTGCGCAAGGCCTACGCGAGCGGCACCGAGGCGCTGAAGGCCGTCGATCTCGACATCCATCGCGGCGAGATCTTCGCCCTGCTCGGCCCGAACGGCGCAGGCAAGACGACGCTGATTTCGATCGTCTGCGGCCTTGTCACAGCCACTGCTGGCGAGGTGCTGGTCGACGGCAAGAACTGGCAGACCCATTACCGCGAAATTCGCCGCCGCATCGGCCTCGTCCCGCAGGAGCTGACCACCGATGCGTTCGAGCCGGTCATCTCCACGGTCAGCTTCAGCCGCGAACTGTTCGGCAAGCCCCGCGATCCCGCAAAGATCGAAGATATCCTTCGCACCCTCACCCTGTGGGACAAGCGCAAGACGATCATGAAGGAGCTCTCGGGGGGCATGAAGCGCCGGGTCATGATCGCCAAGGCGCTGGCGCACGAACCCGACATCCTGTTCCTCGACGAGCCCACCGCCGGCGTCGACGTCGAGCTCCGCAAGGACATGTGGAACCTCGTTCGGCGTTTGCGCGAGCAGGGCGTCACCATCATCCTCACCACCCACTATATCGAAGAAGCCGAAGAGATGGCCGACCGGGTTGGCGTCATTGCCAAGGGCGAGCTGATCCTGGTCGAGGACAAGAGCGCGCTGATGCAGAAGCTCGGCCGCAAGATCCTGCACCTCCAACTCACCGAGCCGCTCGCCGCTGTGCCCGCGGCCCTTGCCGCCTGGAACCCCCAGCTTAGTGACGAGGGCAGTACGCTGACGTACGAGTTCGACGCCAAGGCCGATCGCACCGGCATTCCTTCGTTGCTCGCCGCGCTGCGCGACGAGGGGATCTTATTCAAGGATCTCGATACCAAGCAGTCCAGCCTGGAGGACATCTTCGTCGGGTTGATCCAGCAGCAGCGAAAGGAGGCGGCGGAGTGACCGCCATGCGCACCCACCTCCGCTCGGCCCGAGCGACGTCAAGGGGCGTCGGCAGGAGCACCCCTCGACTTCGCTGCGCTTCGCTCGGGACGAGCGGCTCTCTTTGTCGCAAGGAACGAACTCGATGAACTGGCGCGGTATCTGGGCGATCTATCGGTTCGAAATGCACCGCTTCCGCCGTACCCTGTGGACCGGCCTCGCCGTGCCGGTGATCACCACCAGCCTCTACTTCATCGTCTTCGGCTCCGCGATCGGCAGCCGAATGACGGAGATCGGCGGGGTGCCCTACGGCAGCTTCATCGTGCCGGGCCTGATGCTCTTGAGCGTCTTCACCGAGAGCATCTTCAACGCCAGTTTCGGCATCCACATGCCGCGCTTCACCGGTACTATTTACGAGATCCTCTCGGCTCCGATGAGCGCGTTCGAGACGGTGCTCGGCTATGTCGGCGCGGCGGCGAGCAAGGCGATGATCGTGGCGTTGGTGATCTTCGCCACCGCCCACCTGTTCGTGCCGGTGACGGTGCTGCACCCCGTACTGGCGCTGCTGTTCCTTATGCTGGTGGCGCTGACCTTTTGCATGTTCGGCTTCATCATCGGAATTTGGGCCAAGGGCTTCGAGCAGTTGCAGGTCATCCCGCTGCTGGTTGTCACGCCGCTGACCTTCCTTGGCGGCAGCTTTTATTCGATCGACATGCTGGCCGAGCCGTGGCGGACGATTACCCTGTTCAATCCCGTCGTCTACCTGATTAACGGCTTCCGCTGGACCTTCTTCGGCACGGCGGACGTGGCGTTCGGCACGGCGCTGGCGGCCACGGTCGCGTTCGCCGGCGCCTGCATGTTCGGCATCTGGTGGATCTTCCACACCGGTTACCGCCTCAAGGCCTGACTCGATGACCGGAAAGCTAGAACGCTTCTTCGACTGGCTGATCTACAATCTCGACGCACTGCTGTTAGGCAGCGCAGTCGCGGTCGGCCTCGTGCTACTGATGCTGCTGCTCCGGGCAGCAGGCCATGCGATCGTAAAGATTGATCCCAAGTGCATCAGCTGGAAGGGCGTGATCGGCCGGGTCCTCTCCAAGACCAGCGTCCTGTTCATGGCTGCTGCCGCGCTGGAGATCGTAGTCAGCTACTCACAGCCGCCCGAACGCATCGGCCGTCTGTTCGACATCCTGTTCATCATCGCCTTTGCCCTGCAAGGCGCGGTTTGGGGGCGCGAGCTGATCCTCGGGATCGTCGGCCAGCAGGTCGGCGAGCGACCCGGTGAAACCACGCTTGGCAACGCCATGGGCATCATCCGAGTGCTGGTCAGCGTTGCGCTGTTTGGCATCGCGCTAGTGGTGATCCTCGACAACCTTGGCGTTAATGTCACCGCGCTGGTGGCGGGCCTAGGTATCGGCGGCATCGCCATCGGCCTTGCCGCACAGGGCATCTTCTCCGACCTGTTCGCGGCGCTGGCCATCCTGTTCGACCGCCCGTTCCGCCGCGGCGACACCATCCGCTTCGACACTACCACTGGCACGGTCGAGAAGATCGGCCTCAAGACCACCCGCCTGCGCAGCCTGACCGGCGAGCAGGTGATCATGGCCAACACCAAGCTGCTCGAGCGCGAGATCCGCAACCTGGCGGCGGGCGACGACCGGCAGGAGACGCTTCGCTTCGGCCTGGTCTACCATACGCCAACAGAGAAGCTGGAGCAGGTCCCTGCCCTCGCCCGTGCCGCCGTCGAAGCGCAGCCCGGGTGCTCACTGGTTCGCTGCGTCCTTGTGGCGTTCGGCCCCTCTAGCCTGGACCATGAATTGATCTTCCTCCACGAAGGTCTCGACGCCGATGCCATGTTCGCCAAGCGCGCCGCGATCATCATGGCCCTCCTCAAGAGCTTTGCGGCCGAGGGCATCCAGTTCGCCTACCCCACCCAAACCACCTTCACCGCGGCGCCGGACGGCACGCTGGTAATGCCCTACGCTCCGGCCGCGAGTGCCTCGCCACCCCGGCCCTGAGCCGGGATCTGCGTGTTTTTTGCCAGCACCCGCTTACGACCTCTGGACACAACTCGCTGGAAGATTTGCGGGTCTGCTCCTGCTTGGGCACTTGCCGGTCGCCCCAGCGTTAAAGCCGGAAAGGAAAGGATCGAGCATGTCCGACAAGGAGACCGATGCGGGAACCAGCGATGGCAAGGTGCCGATGCCTGCAAGTGGGGAGAACAGCCCCAAGCTGCGCTCTGATGGGGTCAGCGATGTTGGTACCCATGGACGGACCTCCGGCGGGGAGTCGGGTGGAGGCGGTTACGAGAATCCGCACACTGGCAAGGAGGCTCGGGGCGCGAGCGGTGGCTACGAGGGCGGGCAAAGTGAGCAAGCCTATCACGGGCCCGAGCCGCTAGATGGCGGAAAGGTGCCGAAGGAAGACAGCACTCCGATCGACAAGGGCCAAGGGGGTAGCGGCTAGGGGCTGCGTGCCTCCAAGTGCCGCCGAAAACCGGGGCAAGATCAGCGAAGGCTTAGCGGTAGCAGACGGCCAGGAGGACATGTCGGTTGTCGAATCATAACCTTTGCACCATATGGGTCTTATCACTGGCACGCTCCTAGCAGGCGCCGGTGGCTGAGAGTTTACCACTCCCGCCTGTTTGGAGTGGATATGATGTTCTCAGGGGACGACCCTACGGGCCCTAACGACAACCAGCCGCCGCTGCCCCGGCCCCGCTCGCAAGCGACGCTTGAATGCGAACTTTTCGAAAGCTTGATGCATCATCTCTTCGAGAAGGGCATCCTGACGAAGAACGACACGCTGAGTGTGATTCAAACAGTCGCGCAAGTAAGGCAGGGTCTGAAGGAAGAACCTGATGACGACGCTGACCAGCTGAACCGCGAGCTGGCGGCGCTTAAGCGGTTGTATCTCAGCTTCGAGCTGCTCACCGACCGTCCGATCACCGCGAAGGCCCTGCGAAGCGAGAATGTCGTACAGCTAAGGCACACATCGCACGGCGAGAACCCGGGGTTTCCGTCAGCAAGCTAAGCTAGTTGCTGCTGCGCTTCTCGGCTGATTGCAGGAACAGGTACGCTGGATTGAAGTCGCCTGCTGCAGCAAGCTTCCGCCAGTCGCCGATGATTACGGATTTCGGCGTGGCTCGTTGGATCAAGCCGAGATCGGCCAACACCATCAGCATGCGATTGACATGGACCGGCGTCATACCAGTCGCATCGGCCAGCTGATCTTGAGTCATCGGCAATTCGTAGCTCAGCTGCTTGCCGAGGCTCACAGCCTCCAGCTTTAGCGCGAACTCGCACAGCAGATGAGCGATCCGTTGAGCGCCATCTCGCCTGCCGACGTTGGCAACCCATTCACGATGGATGGAGCCGTCCACCAGCGTGTCGTACCAAAGCGCGTCCTTGATAGCCGGCCGCGCGTCGCCCAGCACACGAATTGCCTCAAACGGGATCTTCGCCATCTTGCACTCAGTGATCGCTTGAACGCTGTGATCGGCAACCCCCAACACGGCGTTCTGCAGGTCGATCAAGTCGCCCTTCATATGAATCGAAAGTATCTGCCGCCCGCCATCACCGACGATCTTGTAGCGAATGCAGTATCCCGACAGGATCAGCCAACAGTGGGATGTGTAATCACCTTCCGTGATAAAGGATCGCTGTTTGGCCAAGGTGACAATGCTGTGGGGAAGGCAAAGCAACGCTTGTTCGTCTGAAGCGCTGAGCGGCGCCCACAGCCTGAGCTTGCGCAGCATGATTTCAAGTTCAGGTGCAGGCTTGTTGCTCATCTCTGACGCCCCATGGCGGCGGGAGCCGTAGGGTCCTCGCCAATGCCGGACTGCCTTGGCGGCCCATCTGAATGCCCATTTAAGGGGAGTGTGAGCTACGCGCCAGAGTCCAATCTTGTGCAAGATCCTATCCTATGTGGGAGTTATATTTGGCTCCCCGAAGTATCAGGTACAGATCGACGGCATGAACCAGCCAGCCGCCGCCTGAGAGACGTTCGTCCTGCTCCCGGCTTTCAGAAGCGAGACAGCAATGCCTTGGCAAACGGACGAACAATACTTCTCGGGTCGGGCCTTGACTGAGCGGAGGCTGTCCGAGGAAGCCTCTAGCGCAGAGGTGGCCCGCATCCATGAAGAGCTAGCTCGTGGGTACGAAATTTTGGCGGGACAAGAACCTCAGGAGCAGCGATCTGCTGTCTTGCTGGCATTTGCCAGGTCCTCAACTTCCTCAACCGCGGAGCACGAGGGATTGCAGAATCTCCTCCACTCGAATTGAAGGTCGTAACGAGGCTCAGGTGCTCTGAAAGCAGCCCAGCTTTCGCGCGGCCGGATGCAGGTTCTCAGGCCACCTAAACGGCGATTTGTCCGCTTCCCATCCAGGTCAACGATTTCAGTTCGCCTTGCCTAGGTCCTCCCCACCCGCCAAGCGCTCGACATGCGCATCGCTCTGTTCGAACCGGAAATCGCTGGCAATGTCGGGGCGGTGCTCAGGCTCGGTGCTTGCCTAGGAGCCGAGGTGGACCTGATCGAGCCATTAGGCTTCGAGTGGGACGACCGACGCGTGCGGCGAACAGCGATGGACTATATCGATCATGTCGCCGTCGCTCGCCATGCCGACTTCGACGCGTTCAGGGCCAGCCTTCCCGGCCGCAGGCTAGTTCTATTGACGACCAAGGCCAGTGTATCGGCCTACGACTTCAGCTTCGATCCGAACGACATCCTGCTGTTCGGCAAGGAGAGCGGTGGCGTGCCACCGATGGTCGCTCAGGCCTGCGATGCCCACGTGCGCCTGCCGATGCGGCCGCAGGTCCGCTCCTTGAACCTTGCAATGTCGACGGCGCTGGCGCTAGGCGAGGCCTTGCGGCAGACGGGCTCACTCCCCGGAACGGCATCGTGAGGTGGATCGGGGGTCATCGCCCTTGAACAATAGATATTGGTCTGCTCTCGAACCCGCGCGCGGCTAGCCCACGACTTTTCTTCATCCACCAGGCTGCAGGATAGCAACACCTCACGACCGCGATCATTGGGACCGTTCCGGCAATGCTTGCCGCCGCTTATTCAGTCGCTAGAGACAAGCCATGCCGATCGCTTCAGTCGACGAAATTCGCAGCAAGGTTGGTTCCGAGATCGGCGTGTCCGACTGGATTACCGTAGATCAGAGCCGCATCAACGCCTTCGCCGACACCACAGAGGACCATCAGTTCATCCACATCGATGAGTCCGCCGCAAAGCAGACGCCGTTTGGCGGCACCATCGCGCACGGCTTTCTGTCACTATCGCTACTCAGCCGCATGGCGGCGGACGTGATGCTGGTGCCTGAGACGATCAAGATGGGCGTGAATTACGGCTTTGACCGCGTGCGCTTCCTTGCTCCGGTAAAAGCCGGCAGCCGAGTCCGCGGTCGCTTCGTGCTGGACAGTGCCGAGGAGAAGGCCGCCGGCCAACTGCTCACCCGTCACACCGTGACGGTTGAGATCGAGGGCGAGGAGAAGCCTGCGCTGACTGCCCAGTGGCTGGGATTGTTGTTTATCTAAGCGCTGGCAACGAAGAAAACCGATGCCCCGAGCTTGTCGAAGGGCTGCCCTTCTCTTAGCTGCCGGAAGAACAAGGACAGGGCTTCGGCAGGCTCAACCCAGACGGTTGGGGCGCGGAGCACAAATGAACGGAACCACCTCATGCCGACCGCCGCACGCGACGCCGTTATCGTTTCCACCGCCCGCATCCCGATCGGCCGTGCCTACCGCGGCGCTTTCAACGCCACTCCTTCACCCACGCTGACTGCCCACGCGATCCGGGCGGCTGTGGAGCAGGCCAAGGTCGATCCGGCCGAGATCGAGGACTGCATCATCGGCGCGGCGCTGCAGCAGGGCGTGCAGACTACCATTGGCCGCACCGCGGCCCTTCGCGCCGGGCTCGGCGTCGGTGTCGCCGGCATGTCGATCGACCGGCAGTGCGCGTCCGGCCTGATGGCCATCGCCACCGCCGCCAAGCAGGTCATCGTCGACCGCATGGACGTATGCGTCGCCGGCGGCGTGGAGAGCATCAGCCTGGTTCAGACGCCGGAGATGCGGGTCGGCTCCGACCCCGAGCTGCTCAGCATGCACAATGCGGTCTACATGCCGATGATCCAGACCGCCGAGGTGGTCGGACAGCGCTATACCATCAGCCGGGAGCGCTGCGACGAATATGCGCTCCGCTCTCAGCAGCGCACCGCCGCCGCGCAGGCAGAAGGTCGCTTCGCCGACGAGATCGTCGAAGTCACCGCGCGCATGGCGGTCAAGAACAAGGAAACTGGCGAGACCTCCATGCAGGAGGTCACTCTGGCCAAGGACGAAGGCAACCGGCCGCAGACCACGCTGGAGGACCTCGCCAAGCTGCAACCAGTGATGGGCCAGGAAGCGGTAATCACCGCCGGCAATGCCTCGCAGCTGTCGGACGGCGCCTCGGCCTGCGTGGTGATGGACTCGGCTTACGCAGAGAAGAAGGGGCTTGAGCCGCTCGGCCGCTACCTCGGCATGGCCGTCGCCGGCACGGAGCCCGACGAGATGGGCATCGGTCCGGTATTTGCCGTGCCCAAGCTGCTCAAGCGCTTCGGCCTGACCGTTGACGACATTGGCTTGTGGGAGCTGAACGAAGCCTTCGCGGTGCAGGTGCTTTACTGCCAGGACAAGCTCGGCATTCCTGACGAGCTCCTCAACGTCAACGGCGGCGCCATCTCCATCGGCCACCCTTACGGCATGAGCGGCGCACGCCTGACTGGCCACGCCCTGCTCGAAGGCAAGCGCCGCGGAGCCAAGCATGTGGTGGTCACCATGTGTGTCGGCGGCGGCATGGGCGCGGCGGGGCTATTCGAGGTATTCTAAGCGAGGCGATGGCTGCCCGCGCCTGACCCATGATTGAAGCGCGTGCGGCTCACGTCGCCGCGTTGAGTTCCTCGATCGAGCGCGGCTCGAGGTGGCGGTTGCCATTGGCCCTCATCCGGCGTTCGACCATGACGGGGTAGACCTTCAGCCGTGCTCTCCGCAGCGATCCCTTGTGCCGACTCCGGTAGCAGGTCGTTGCCAATAATCTGCTCGGCTCTGAGAATCCCGGTGGCCTTGGCGTGGCTCGTCCGCATGGCATGACCCTCCTTCTTCAGCTGGAGGTCGGCCAGCTTCTCGAAGGTCTCACCAATCTGCTGAATGGTCTCCGCTTCGTCGCTGGCGGGCTGTTCGATGTCAGGGTGGTAGCGAACGAGGCGCATGAGCGATCCTTGGTCCGGGGGCTTGCTCTTGTTCAACGCGCCTGACAGCATCTGGCCCTATGTCCGGTGTCGAACTGCTCGCCTTGGCCGCTTCCACCAGCCTGCTGGCGGGCTGGCGGTTGTACCTCGTCACCTTCGTCACCGGTGTCGCGATGCGTTGGGGGCTGATCGACTTGCCGGACAAGCTTGCCGCCTTGGACGTGCTGGCCAATCCGTGGGTAATCGTGCTCGCCGGAGCGGCCGCGGTGTTCGAGTTCTTCGCCGACAAAATCCCCTTCATCGACAGCCTGTGGGACGGCATTCACAGCGTGGTCCGCCCGCTCGGAGGCGCGCTGCTGTCGCTGGCAATCGTCGATGCGGGAGATCCGGCGTGGCAGGTCGCAAGCTTCCTGCTCGGCGGTGGGGCGGCCTTTGTCGCTCACGCCGGCAAGGCTGGCGCGCGCACGCTGGTCAACGCCAGCCCCGAACCGTTCAGCAATATTGCCGTGTCCGCGACCGAGGACGTCGCGACTGCTGGGCTGCTTGCACTGGCCATCGCCAATCCGATCGCGGCGGCGCTGGTTGCGCTGATCCTGGTTGTGCTGTCGTCATGGCTCGTACTGGCGGCAAGGCAAACGTTGAAGAGGCTGCTGACCGGGGTGAACCGAACGCCTGTCTAGCCGTTCCCCCTCGAAACAGGAGGAACTTACGATATGGCCGAAGGTGGACACACGAGCCTGGTGGAGCGGATCGCGCGAGTGCTGGCCGGTGCGGCACACAGCAGCAATGCGGACGGCAGCGACCCTAGCGCGGGCGAGAAGGTCGATCTGGTATGGCACGAGCACCGCAACCAGGCGCTTGCCGTACTGCACGCCATTCGCGAGCCAGATGGAGCTGGAGCCGCCGCTGGCGATCCGCAGCTCTGGCAACGGATGGTTGAAGCTTCGATCGCTGCCGAGAAGACCGGCAACTGACAAGCAAAAGGCCGCCCGAGGTTACCCCGGACGGCCTTTCCATTGTCGAGCCGGGTGGCGGCCTGACGCTTAAGCAATCACCTCAGCGGAGGCGACGCCCACCGACTTGGGACAATGAGACATCAGACCACCTCCTTTCGATTGTTGAACGATGGTGGGGAGATGGGATCGGATCTCGCGATTTCAAGCGCTTAGTTGTGAGCAGCAATCCATTCTTCGACCACCGGAGCGATCCGCTCGCGCCACTTGCGGCCATTGAAGATGCCGTAATGACCCACGTCTCTGGCCATGAGGTACTTCTTGTCTGCGTCCAACAGCTTGCCGGCGAGCGCAAGCGCTGCCTTGGTCTGCCCTAGGCCCGAGATGTCGTCTCGCTCGCCCTCGATCGCCAGCAGGGCTGTGCGGGTGATTGCCGCCGGATCGACGTGGCGTCCGCGATGCTCATACTCGCCCTTCGGCAGGGCATGGCGCTGGAACACGAGGTCGATCGTCTGAAGGTAGAATTCCGCCGTCATGTCGCAAACGGAGCGATACTCTTCGTAGAAATCCCGTGTTGCATCGGCGCTCTCGTCGTCGCCCACCACGAGATGCTTGAACATCTCCCAATGGCTGATGAGATGACTGCCAAGATTCATGGTCATGAAGCCGGCGAGCTGCAGGAAGCCGGGGTAAACTCTCCTCCCGGAGCCCGGGTAGATCCCCGGCACGGTCGCGATGACGTTCTGCTGGAACCAGGCATGAGGTCGCTGGGTGGCCAGCGTGTTCACCGCAGTCGGCGCCTCGCGAGTGTCGATCGGGCCGCCCATCAGGGTAAGTGTCTTGGGCGTCGCCGGGTGCCCATCGGCGTTCATCAGGGCGACGGCGGCGTAGGCCGGCACTGACGGCTGGCATACCGCCAGCATGTGCGCGCCCGGCCCAATCGCCTCCAGATATTCGATCAGATAGTCGACATAGTCGTCCAGATCGAAGCTGCCGTCGGCCAGCGGGACCATCTTCGCGTCGCGCCAGTCGGTGATGAACACTTGATGCCCCGGCAGCATCCGTTCGACCGTGCCACGAAGCAAGGTCGCGAAATGGCCTGACATCGGAGCGACGATGAGCAGCTTGGGCTGGCCCTCGGGCGCGCCAGCCTTCACAAAGCGCTTCAGTTGGCCGAACGGCTTGCGGAGCACCACTTCCTCGTGAACCGGCAGCAGCTTGCCGTCGACCTTGGTCTCGAACAGGTCGAAAGCGGGCTTTCCGCGTGGCGCGGCGGCGTGGGCGAAAACGTCGAGACTGGCTGCGACGATCGGGCTCATGCCCTGATAGCGGAGTGGATTGCTGGCGCTGTTCAGCCAGCTAGCACTTAGACCTGCAAGCTGGCTTGCCCCTGCCAGCCATGACCGCTGCACTTCGTAAGCATCGTAAAGCATTCAACCTCGTTCAGAAAAGCGTTCCCCCGGACAACCGGTGTGGAGCCGAAAGGGTCCGGTTCGCAAGCGCAATCACTTGGGCGACAGGCTGGTGACGGCCGGGCCCTCCCCTGCTAACCGCCGCGCATGGCCACTTCGCCGACCGACCCCGACAAGGGCAGCCGAAGCATCGGCAATCTGAAGCTCGTATGGCAGGCCGCGGCTCGCTACCCGGGCAGGATTGCGGGCGCCCTGTTCTTCCTGGCGCTGTCATCGGCCGCGACGCTGGCGATCCCTTATGGCTTCAAGCAAGTCATCGACCGCGGTTTCGGCAGCGGTTTGATCAGCGCCGACGCGGTCAGCCAGGCTTTTCAGCTGCTGCTGGTCATTGTCCTTGTGCTGGCGCTGGCGACCGGCTTTCGCTTTTACTTCGTCTCGTGGCTTGGCGAGCGAACTGTGGCCGACCTGCGCCGCCGGGTGCAACGCAATCTCCTCACCCTTCCACCGCGCTTCTTCGAAGAGAACCGCCCGTCGGAAATCGCCTCGCGGCTGACTGCCGACACGGCCATCCTGGAGCAGGTTGTCGGCTCCTCCGCTTCATTCGCGTTGCGCAACCTCGTCACCGGAATTGGCGGGATCATCTATCTGTTCGCCTTGTCGCCCAAGCTGGCGGGGCTGCTGCTGGTCGGCATTCCCCTGCTGTTCGGGCCGATCATCCTGTTCGGCCGCAAGATCCGTACCTTGTCGCGAGACAGTCAGGATCGGGTCGCGGACGTTGGTACCAACGTTTCGGAAGTGCTCGGCGCGATGAAGATCGTGCAGGCGTTCGGACAAGAAAGTCGCGAAGAGGCCCGTTTCGCCGACACCGTCGAACGGGCGTTCGCCACCGCGCGCACCCGGATGCGCCTCCGCGCAGTAATGACGGTGGTGCTGATCGCGCTCATGTTCGGCGCGATCGTGATGGTGATCTGGGAAGGCGCGCGGGATGTTGCCGCGGGCACCATGACCGGAGGCGAAATTGCCGCTTTCGTCTTTACCGGGGTGCTGGTCGGCGGAGCCTTCGCGGCCCTGTCCGAGGTTTACGGCGACCTGCTGCGCGGGTCGGGCGCAGCCGGGCGGATCGCCGAACTGATCGCGGCCAAGGCAGAGATCAAGGCACCTGCTGTTCCCGTTCCACTCCCCGACCCGCCGTTCGGATCGCTGGCATTCGAAGAGGTTGAATTCCGTTATCCTACGAGACCCGAGGAGAAGGCGGTTCACGATCTTACCCTGCGAGTAGCGCCGGGCGAGACAGTGGCGGTGGTAGGACCGTCAGGTGCCGGCAAGTCGACGCTGTTCCAACTGGCCCTGCGCTTCTACGATCCGCAGGCTGGTCGTGTGTTGATCGACGGAGTGGACGTGCGTGACGCCGACCCGGCAGCGGTGCGAGCGCACATTGCGCTTGTACCGCAGGACACCGTGATCTTCGCGGCCTCGGCGCGGGACAATCTTCGCTATGGACGGTGGGACGCCTCGGATGCCGAAATCGAAGCAGCGGCTCGAGCAGCCAACGCGCATGTGTTTCTGGCGACCCTCCCCGAAGGCTACGACACGTTTCTTGGCGAGAGCGGGACGCGGCTGTCGGGCGGTCAGCGGCAACGCATCGCCATTGCCCGCGCGCTGCTGCGCGACGCGCCGCTGCTGTTGTTGGACGAGGCGACCAGCGCTCTCGACGCGGAGAGCGAGGCTGCGGTGCAGCAGGCATTGGAGCGGCTGATGACTACTCGGACTACCGTGGTGATCGCTCACCGTCTGGCGACCGTTCGAGCAGCGAACCGGATCGTGGTGATGGAGGGCGGGCGGATCGTCGAGCAAGGGACCCATACCGAGCTCAGTGCCAATGGTGGGCTTTACGCTCGGTTGGCGCGGCTGCAGTTCGATGTGGCGGCTTGAGGTAACATGCACGTGCACCACTCGCCTGGCACACCTCCTGCCGCTGAGATCACGTTCGATCAGTTCCTGGCAGTCGATGTACGGGTTGGCCGGATCGTCGCAGCTGAGCCGTTCCCCCAGGCGCGAAAGCCTGCTTACAAGTTGGCGATTGACTTCGGATCAGCGGTTGGCGTCAAGCGGTCTTCCGCCCAGATCACCGAGCATTACGCGTTGGAGGAGTTGCCTGGGCGGCTGGTCGCGGCGGTGGTCAACTTTCCGCCGCGGCAGATCGGTCCCTTCGTGTCCGAGGTGCTGACCCTCGGCTTTCCCGATGAGGCCGGTGCTGTTGTGCTGTTTTCGCCCGATCGCGATGTTCCGCTCGGTGCTCGGCTCTTCTGAGAGTCAGAACCGATCCTAGGCCTCGTTGCCGACCAAGCCAGGCTTCGACACTCCCCTCTTTCTGGCAAGCACCAGCAACTCATCGACCATGCGGTATGAAGCTTGGGCGTGCGGGGTCGGTACGGTTCGGGAGCGAGCGGAAGCCGGTAATTGCCTCCAGCAATCGACTAAGCTCCGATTGGGACCGCTTACCGGTTCCGATGAATAATCCTCACGGTCGAGTTCCTAAACAAGCGTTTCCAGCGGGGAGGACGAGCGTCGCCGCCTGGGCCTGCACGGTGATGACGAGCATAATGGTGAACACAAGCATGACAACGATGAGCGGCGTCGTCTTGATCTCCGGTATGAGAGGGGTTCGGGTGAGTGATTCATTCTGGCCGTGGCGAGCACTCGGCGGACGTAACAATGAAGCCTGATCGGCCGCGAATACTTGCAAGCAAAAAATGGGGCGGCTCCGTGCAAGAGCCGCCCCAGGCGCTTCGGGTAATCGAGCCCCGAAAGAAGCTTTAGAACTTGGAGTAAGCCTCGTTGCCGACGAAGCCCATCTTATCCACCCGGGCCTGCTTGGTCACTACCAGCACCTGATCAACCAGCTCGTAACGGGCTTCCGGCTCCGGTTGCAGGTGCAGTTCCGGCGTTGGATTCATTTGCTGGGTCTGGTCTAGGAACTGGCGCAGCTGCACCAGATTCACTGGGGAGCCATTCCACAGCACCGCGCCACCCGCCGTCACGACGATCTTGTTCTTGACCGGATCGATCGGCGGAGGAGTATTCTGTTGGTTCTGCTGCGGCAGATCAAGTTTCACCGCGTGGGTCTGCACCGGAATGGTGATGATCAACATGATAATCAACACCAGCATAACGTCGATGAGCGGAGTCGTATTGATCTCCATCATCGGTTCGCCTTCGGTATTATTGCTGGTCGTTTGCATCGCCATGGCTGGCGTTTCCTTTCGTAGCGACCCTGTTCTTTAAAGACGGGTAACGGTGGAGCCTGGGGGTGGTTCGGAGACGAAGCCGACCCGGGCAAAACCCGCCCGCTGCATGGTGAAGATCGCGCCGCCGATGCACCTGTAGGGAGTATTGATGTCCCCCCGGATGTGCGCTTCGGGCATGGTTTCTTCCGTCAGGTTTTCCGCGCCGCCGGCCGCCTTAACGGCTTCCTCGAGCTTCTTCACCGAACGGTCGAGCAGTTCGTCCGAGCTGACGGGGGTCATGCCCCAATACACCTCGCAGGTGCCGCCCTCCCCTGCGCGGACCGTCATGTCCACGTTCTCCGGCTTGGTTTCACGCGCTTCGTATACCGTCTTCGGCAGCGCGATCGGAATGGTTTCGACCACCACCGGAACGGCGATCAGGAAGATGATCAGGAGCACCAGCATCACGTCGACCAGCGGCGTGGTGTTGATGTCCGACATGGGGACGTCTTCGCCCTCTTCCTTGCCTACGCTCATTGCCATGGAATCAAGGCTTCCTTCAGCTTGAGAGACTGGACCGGCGGCGTCCTGCCACCGGTCCATCCATTGCTACGTTAGCGGCGATCAACCGTAGTGGTGCCAGTGCCACCGGCCTGCTGGCCAGTGGAGGTCTGACCAGCCGTCAGCGGCTGGGTACCAGCCGGCGTCGGAGCGCTGCCCGAGCGGGTCTGAGCACCACGAGCAACCGACGAAGAACCGGCAGCAGCGGCGCCAGCAGCGCCCATGTTCGGCTTAACCTTGCCTTCCGACATGATGTAGCCGTGCAGGTCGTTGGTGAAGGCCGCGAGGTCCTCCATGATCGACTTGTTGCGGCGGATCAGCCAGTTGTAGGCGAGCACGGCCGGGACCGCGACGACCAGACCAAGTGCGGTCATGATCAGCGCTTCGCCAACCGGACCGGCAACCACCGAGATGGAGGCCTGGCCCGACGCACCGATCTTGATCAGCGCGCGGTAGATGCCGACCACCGTACCGAACAGACCGATGAACGGAGCCGTCGAACCAACGGTCGCGAGGAACGCGAGTCCCTCACCGAGACGGGCGCCGATGCCGCCCTGCGAGCGAGCGAGCGAGTTGGCCATCCAGTCGTGCTGGTCGATCGGGTTGGTCAACTTGCCATGCTGGTCCTGCGCAACCAGCGTGTCATCCACGATCGCGCGATAGGCGCTCTTCTGATCGAGCTTGCTCGCCGCATCACGAAGATTGGGCGAATTCCAGAAGCTCGACCGGACCTTGCGACCCTGGCTGATGATCTTCTGCTGCTCAAACATCTTGGTGAAGAGAATGTAGAAAGTGCCGACGGACATCGCCACCAGGACGATGAAGGTGGCCCAGGAGATGACACCGCCCTCGTTGAGGGCCTGCATCAGGCCATAGGGGCTTTCGCCGGCGGGTGCTGGAGCTGCCATAGTGTTCGTCTTTCCTCGTTAGAGCTGGTGCTGTTTCAGGGGGTTGAGGATTAATCTTCCGGAAGGACCCAGCGAATACGCGCTGAATCCGAGTCGGCGATCGCTTGGCCGTTCTGGTCCTTGGCCGGGGTGTAACGAGCCCGCGCCCGGATAATCCGGCAAGTGGCATTGTCGAGCGACGAGGAGCCGCTGGAAGCAGTTACCGTGCAGCCGCTGACCCGGCCGCTGCCATCGATGGTCAGGCGAACGGCCGTCGTCCCCTGGTCCTCATTGCGGATCGCATCCTGCGGATAGTCGTCCGTAGAGAACAGACCAGGGAGCGAACCCCGAGCCTTCGCGGCCTGGCTGACCCGCGGCACTGGCGGCGGAGGAGGCGGCGCCGGCGGTGCGGGCGGGGCCGGAACCGCGCGCGGCGTGATCACCACGGGCGGGGCAACCGGTGCAGTCTGGATCTGCGGCGTCTGAACGTTGCTCCGGACCAGCGGCGGCGGCGAGACGACCGGCGGCGGCGGGGTTTCCGGAACATTCTCCGGCGGGGGTGGCGGTTCTTCCTCGGGGGGCGGCGGTTCGTCCTCGACGTCGAAGGTCTTCAGATCCTCCGCCGCCTTCTTGATTACGTTGTAGGCGAGGCCGGTAACCAGAGCATACCCCAGCAGCACGTGCAGGAGCGCGACGATGATAACCGCCACCGTCCGGTTCGAACTCATTTGCCTGCGATTGGCGTAAGACATCCTGCCGCAATTCTCCTTAAGCGGGCTCCGGGACCTGACCCGGCGAAAGCAGCAAAACAAGCGCCGCTCCGACAGGCAAGGGTTGCCAAGGTATCAACATATCATTGGCAGTCCGGCGCGCTTCCTTAATGTGGCCTCAATGGCGGTGCAATGATATTGTTCCGCCCCTGCAAGCAATCGGGAGCAACCGTCAGGGCGCCGATCCTTGAAAGGAGGCAAGCTCCACGCCGACGCCCCGGGCATTCGGGTAGACGTCCGGCTTGCAACTTGCCACCCGAATGGCCCGAACTCCACCCCGTGCAGCAATCCATTGGTAGATTTCAGCCACAAAGGTTTCCTGCAGATTGTACCGGCGGGCACTGGCGATCCGCTCGATCTCCTGTCGGAGATGGTCGTAATTCCAGGCGTTGGCCGCATTGTCGCCGGCCGGCATGGAGTTGTCCTCCAGCCAGATTTCGACATTGACCAGCAGCCTTTGCGGATTGCCGACTTCGAAATCGTGAAAACCGATGTCGACCGTCACTGCCAGCGAGTCGAGCTGGATCCGGGTGGAGCGCACCGTCAGCGAATCAGGCACCATGCCATCGAGGCGCGGCTTAAATGATAGAATGTCGGTCAAATGGTCCTGCCATCATCAAAGGTCGAGGAACTGAACGTCGCGCGGTAGGGCCAGGAAGCGCTGCCCGCCGTCAAGGGTCAGCACCTCGCCGGTGATCGCTACCGAGTCCAGCAGAAAGCGGATGGCAGCAGCGATGTCCCCCGGATCGACGCCACGCCTGAGTGGATTGAGGACGTGAGCACGCGCGAAGTTCTCGGACGTTTGCCCATCGGATTGAAGCATCAGCGCCGGAGCAATCCCGTTCACGCGAATACCCTGCCCCGCCAACGCGCGAGCTGAAACCTCGGTCAGTGCGGCCAGTGCCGCCTTGGACAAGGTGTAGCTCAGGAAGTCCGGATTGGGAGCGACGAGCTTCGCATCGAGTATGTTGACGATCAGCCGATCGCCCGCCTCTTCCGCTCGCGCGAAGGCGCCCGTAAGCAGTGCTGGCGCCTGCACGTTTACGGCCATGTGCGCTGCGAACTCCGCTGGAGAAAAGCCGTGCAGATCGTCGTGCGCGAAGCGCGCAGCGTTGTTGACCAGCAGCTGTGGTGCAGCCGGACAAGCCGCGACGATCCGTTCTCCGCAGTCTGGTGAGGCGAGATCAACCGCCAGCTTGATCGCGCCATGTGGCACCTTGTCATCGTCGCGATGAACATGAGCGATCACTGTCCAGCCGGCCTCCTGCAGGTCTTCGGCGATAACCCGGCCAACCCGCTTGCCGGCTCCCGTAACGATGGCGATGCGCTGCTCCATGACGCAAACTCCTGCCTTGCGCGGCAGGCCGGTGCAATGACAGAGGGACAACCATGCCCGAAAGTCGCGAACCCATCCGTGTTGCCGGACAAAGCTTAGCGGAGATCGCCCTGGCGCTGGCCGAACGGCGATTGCCGCCCGTCGAGCAGTGGCAGCCTCTCCACTGCGGGCATTCGGAAATGCGTATAGCAAAGGACGGTCGCTGGTATCACCAGGGCGCACCCATCGATCGACCGGCGATGGTCCGTCTCTTTTCCACCATTCTTCGCCGCGAGCCGGACGGCAGCCATGTGCTCGTGACGCCCGGAGAGAAGCTGACGATCGACGTCGAGCTTGCCGCCTTTGTTGTCACGGCCATGACCAGCGAGGGGGAAGGGACACGGCGGAGGATCGCCTTCGAGCTCAACAGCGGAGACGCGGTGATCCTTGGACCCGAACACCCGCTTCGGCTGACGGCTGAAGGCGTGCCGCTGGTCGTCGTTCGCCGTGGACTGGAAGGAAGTTTGAGTCGGCCGGTCTACTACGAGATTGCCGAGCTTGCGCTGACCGAGGACGCGGAGGCGCCTGGTGTCTGGAGCGATGGGGCGTTCTTCTCGCTGGAACAGGCATGAAGCTGAGGGATCGACTGCGGGCCGCGCTCACCCGTCCTGCACCTGGCAACTTACTGCCAGGCGACCTGCTTGAGGGTGACCACACGGAAGCGCGAGCCGCCGCCGTGCTGGTCGCGATTACCCGTCGGCCCGAACCGGGAGTTCTTCTGACCGTGCGCCGCGAGCACCTGCGCACTCACGCGGGGCAAGTCGCGTTTCCCGGCGGCAGGGTCGATCCGGAGGACGCCGACTTCGCGGCCGCTGCCCTTCGAGAGGCGGATGAAGAGCTTGGCCTCTCGCCTCGCGATGTAGAGGTTTGGGGGACGGCCGACCCATACCGCACGATCACCGGCTACCAAGTTACCCCGGTGCTCGGCGAAGTGCCGCCGGACCTGCCGCTCTCTCCTCATGAGCATGAGGTTGCCGACTGGTTCGAAGCCCCTCTCGACTTCCTGCTGGATCCCGCCAACCAGCGTGCGGTCGAGACCGAGTTTCAAGGACGAACGCGATCCTATTACCAGATCGATTGGGAAGGCCGCCGAGTGTGGGGAGCAACGGCCGCCATGCTGGTCAATCTCACCAGGAGACTGGCATGGAGCTGACGCCGCTGGAAGAGCTGTCGGCCCGGCCAGGTATGGCGGGCTTGCTGCAGGCGTTGAAGCCGCGAAGCAGCCGGTTCGTCGGCGGCGCGGTTCGCGACGGCCTGCTGGGCTTGCCGGTTCAGGACATCGACCTTGCGACGGAGCTAACCCCGTACGAAGTCATGCGCCGCTGCGGCGCTTGCGGGATCCGAACCGTCCCGACCGGGATTGAGCATGGCACCGTGACGGCGATCGTCGAAGGCCGCCCGGTGGAGATCACCACCCTGCGATCCGACGTCAGCACGGATGGCCGGCGCGCCACCGTGGCGTTTACCCACGATTGGCGAGCGGATGCCGAGCGGCGGGACTTCACCATGAACGCATTGTACTGGGACCCGGAAAGTAAGGAGCTCGACGACTGGTTCGGAGGGCTTGATGACCTTGCCACTGGCCGGGTTCGCTTCATCGGTGATCCGCTGCAACGGATCGCGGAGGATCACCTTCGTATCCTGAGGTTCTTTCGCTTTCATGCCCGCTTCGGCAAGGATGCTCCGGACGAGGCCGGCCTTGCAGCCTGCGCCGATCGAGCGAACGATCTCATGGCTCTGTCGCGCGAACGAATTGCAGACGAGCTGCTGAAACTGCTTGCGCTTCCCGACCCGACATCAACGATTCAGCTCATGGTCGCCCATCGCGTCCTCCATGCCGTTCTGCCCGAGATTGGCGAGCCCAGCCTTCCCCAACTAGCTCGTTTGGTGGCGACCGAACGGACGGCGGCAATTAGCACTGATGCAATTCGACGACTGGCGTCGCTCCTGCCGGCCGAGCCGTTATTGGCCGAGAAAGTCGCTATACGGCTAAAGCTCTCCAATAAGGCACGCAAGCGAATGGCGCTCGCAGCGGATCGCGATCTCGACGGTAATCCGCGCGCGCTGGCTTTTTGGATCGGCCAAGAAGCCGCCATGGATCGGCTGCTGCTTGCTGGCCTCGCAAGCGATGCCGCGGAACTCACCGGCTGGGCGGTTCCGAAGCTGCCGGTCGGCGGCGGCGAACTGATCCGGCGCGGCCTGGCGCC
>DATLMM010000064.1:0-3301 GCA_035537335.1 Sphingomicrobium sp.
CGCTCCATCCGCGTGGAAGGCGTAGCCTCGGCGACCGTGCACGAAAGCGACATGACAGATGGAGTGATGCGCATGCGGCCCGTGCCGGAACTCGACCTGCCCTCCGGTGCTACGGTGACCATGGCGCCGGGTGGCCTTCACATCATGCTCACTGGCCTTAAACAGCCCCTCAAAACGGGTGCCGTGCTTCGAGCCACCCTGCAGTTCCGCCAATCACCGCCCCTTCGTCTGGCGATTCCAGTGGTGAGCAGCAAAGCCCTGGAGGCGGCGCATGGCCAGCACTGAGCCAGAGCCACGCAATGACCTACGAATGATCCGCCGGCTGCTGTGGATTGTCGCGGGTGTGGCCGTGCTGGTGTTCGCCTATCTGGTTTGGAGCGGACGCGACTCGAGCAGGCCTGTGATGCGCACCACCAGCCCAGCGTCGAACGGATTGAGCTTCACGCTTGGCGGCCCGTTTGCCTTGACGGGCGCAGACGGCCAGCGGTTTGCCAGCAGCGCGCTCGCGGGAAAGCCTTACGTGATGTTCTTTGGCTTCACGCACTGCCCCGACGTTTGTCCGACCACCTTGGCGCGGCTCGCGCGCTTGCGGTCGCAGGTCGGCGCTCAGGCGCTCCAGATCGTGTTCGTCTCCGTCGACCCGCAGCGTGACACCCCCGCTGCGCTTCGCGACTATGCGGCACTATTCGACACGCCCGTCATCATGCTGACGGGAACTCCTGACGAGATTGCGAAGGTCGCCAAGCAGCACGGAATCTACTACGCGAAGGCGCCGAGCAAGGACGCGCCGGATGGCTATACGATGGACCACAGCGCCGCCGCCTTGCTGTTCGACAAAGCCGGCGCATTCGTTGCAACGATCGCTCCGGACGAGCCAGACTCGGCAGCCATCGCCAAGCTCAAGCGTGTCGCCGCCTAAAGCGGGCTTGTTTCGACCCGCGCCCTGACCCTCGCGAGCAAACGATCGATTGCCGCGACGCATTCCGGTTCCTCGAGGGTTGGCGCATGCCCGATGCCCGGCACGGTGACGAGTTCGGCTTGCTCGCCCAATGCGTCGATCATGCGTTCGGCCACCTCCGCGGCAAACAGGTCGCTGGTGGCGCCCCGAATTACGGTCACCGGCCGGTCCCGAAGGCCCCCAAGAAGCGGCCACAAGTTGGGCTGAGTGCCTTCGTTGGCGGACGCGAACGGCTCCTTGATGGCCATGTCATAGTGAAGCGCGATGGCTCCATCGGCCAGTTCCCGGCATGTTCGCCGGGCGAAGCGCTCCCAGTCGGAGGGCTGCCAATTTGGAAAAACATCGCGCTGCGCCAAGCCGAACGCCGCCGCTGCATCGCCCCAATTCGACCATTGCTGCGGCTTGCCGACATAGGAGCGAATACGCTCGATACCGCGCGGGTCGACTTCGGGCCCGATGTCGTTGAGCAGGGCGCCGGCGACGCGTTCCTCGTCGCCGTGCGCGAGCAACATGGTGACGATCCCGCCCAGCGAGGTTCCGATGAACACGGCATCGGCGATGCCGAGCTGATCGAGCAGCTTGAGCATGTCACCGACGTAGACGTCGGGGCGATAGTTCATCGAATTGGGATCAGCCTGGCTCTCGCCCCGACCGCGGAAATCGGGCGCGATCACCCGCCACTCGCCAGCCAGCCGCCCGGCAACCCCTTCGAAGTCCCGGCAATTCCGGGTCAGGCCGGGCAAGCACAGGATCGGCGGCAGCCCAGAAGGGCCGGCATAATCGCGATAATGAAGCTTCAGACCATCCGGCGTCCTGATGCTGCGATCTTCAAACGCGGCCATGCGCTTCCCCCTGCGATGTTCCTCCCTATCTTTCGCCGGTGACTTTGACGCAAGCCCGTCGTGCCGACTTGCCGGTCGCGAGACCTTGAGACCTCTACCTTGACCCTGTGACACCCGCGTGGTCACAGATGTCCCCTATTTCCGGAGTAAACATGGCTGACCAGTTGATTTCCACCGAACCGGCCACCGGAGCGCAACTGTGGGCGGGGGAAGTCGGCAACGCTGCTGCGGAGGTCGCCATCGCGCGCGGAGCGTGGGCAGCCTGGGCTGCGCAGTCGGTCACCTTCCGCAGCGAAACATTGCGCCGCTTTGCCAATGTCGTGCGAACCCATGAGAACGCTTTTGCAGACCTCATCGCGCGCGAGACGGGCAAACCCTTGTGGGAAGCGCGAACGGAGGTCGCCGCGGTCATCGGCAAGGTCGAAATTTCCATCGCGTCCTACGGCGAGCGCACGCCGGCCAGGCGGCTCGAAGCCGCGCTGGGCAACAAGGTGGGCCTTCGGCACAAGCCGCACGGCGTGCTCGGCGTACTCGGGCCGTATAATTTCCCGGCGCACTTGCCCAACGGCCACATCGTGCCGGCCCTCATCGCGGGCAATGCCGTCGTGTTCAAGCCATCGGAAAAGACGCCTGCTACCGGCGCGTTTCTGGTTCGCTGCTTCCACGAGGCGGGAGTTCCGGAGGGCGTCGTGCGACTTCTGGTCGGTGGACCAGACGAGGGCCGCGCGCTTGCTGCGGCCGACGGCATCGATGGTCTTCTGTTCACCGGATCGCCTCGTGCCGGTCAGGCCCTGCATCGCCAGTTTGCCGACATGCCGCATAAATTGTTGGCGCTGGAGCTTGGCGGCAACAACCCTCTGGTGGTGTGGCATGCCAAGGACCTGGCCGCGGCGGCCGTAATGGCAGTCCAGTCCGCGTACCTGTCGGCGGGACAACGCTGCACGGCGGCACGAAGGCTGATCGTGCATGACGACCAAGCGGAAGCGCTCACGACTGCGGTCACCAAGCTTTCCGATCGGTTGATCGTCGATCACCCTCATGCCGACCCGCAGCCGTTCATGGGACCCGTGATCGACAATCATGCCGCCGATCACCTGCAGGAGCAGTTCGTTGGGCTGATGATGAAAGGCGGAAAGGTCATCCGCCGCTTGGATCGCCCCTATGAGGAGCGGCCCTATCTCACGCCCGCGCTGATCGACGTCACGGGCATCGCCGTGCCTGACGAGGAGTTGTTCGGCCCCGTCCTGCAAATGATCCGCGTCAAGAGTTTCGACGAGGCGATCGAGCGCGCCAATGCAACTCGCTTTGGTTTGGCCGCTAGTCTGATCGGCGGCTCGCCGGAGCTCTTCGAGGAGTTCTGGGCGAAGGTCCGCGCTGGTGTCATCAACTGGAACAAGCCCACCAACGGCGCACCGTCCAACGCGCCGTTCGGCGGCGTCGGCCTTAGCGGCAACCATCGCCCGAGCGCCTTTTATGCCGCAGATTATTGCGCCTATCCGGT
>DATLMM010000065.1:0-5184 GCA_035537335.1 Sphingomicrobium sp.
CATAGGCCGGGGTGATGACGATCACCTCGTCGCCGGGCTCGACCAGCGCCAGGATGCAGGCCGCCAGCGCTTCAGTCGCGCCGCTGGTCACCACGACATGCTCGGGGCCGATGTCCGTCCCGTGGTGCCGGCGATAGTGCCGGATCACCGCCTCCCGCAAAGCCGGCAGCCCGCGGGACGGTGCGTACTGATTGCTCGCTTCCCGCACGAACCGCGCTGCAGCCTCCACCACCGGCTCGGGCCAGCCAAAGTCAGGGAAACCCTGCCCGAGGTTAACGGCGCCGTTCCGGGCCGCGGCCAGGCTCATCCGCTCGAACACGCTGACGGGCACCTGCCTGCTGGGCGAACTCACCTTAGAACACCTTTCTCGTACAACGCGGCGGTCTCCTCGGCAGCGTACCCCAGCTCCGCCAGGATCGCTGTCCCATCCTCTCCCTCGCGGCGAGGGGGCCGCAGAGGGTCGGCCGAAGCCCGCGAGAAGCGAGGCGCAGGCGCGGGCTGCACGACACCGTCAAGCGCGATGAACGTCCCGCGCGCCTGGTTGTGCGGGTGCTCCGCGGCTTCGTGAAGCCTCAACACCGGCGCGACGCAGGCGTCCTTGCCGGCGAAGACTTCGCTCCACTCGTCGCGCGACCGGGTTGCCACCGCAGCCGCGACCTCCTGCTTGGTCGGCGAGCCGGCAGTCAGCCCAAGACCCTCCAGCAGCGCCCGGCGGAACTGCGGCTCAACTGCGCCAAGCGCAAGCGATTCGCCATCGGCGCATCGGTAGCAAGCATACAGCGGATCGCCTCCGTCCAGCAGGTTCGCGCCCCTCCTGTCCCGCCAAGCCCCCGCTGCGCGCAGGCCATAGATCAAGGCTCCGGTCAGGGCCGCGCCGTCGGTCATCGCCGCATCGACCACCTGACCCGCCTCGCCGCGACGAACCGCCAGCAACGCCGCGACCATGCCGAAGGCCAGCATCAGCCCGCCGCCCCCATAATCGGCCACCAGGTTCAGCGGTGGAACGGGCGGGCGATCCGCTTCGCCAATGCACGACAGCAGTCCGGTCAGCGCCAGATAGTTGATGTCATGCCCCGCCTCCTGCGCCAGCGGACCGTCCTGTCCCCACCCGGTCACCCGCCCGTAGACCAGCTTCGGGTTGATCCCCAGCAATGCATCAGGCCCCAGGCCGAGCTTCTCCATGACGCCCGGGCGGTAGCCCTCGACCAGCCCGTCCGCCCGCTCGATCAGCTGCCTTACGACCGCTCGGCCGTCCTCCTGCTTGAGGTCGAGCGCGATGCTCTCCCGGTTGCGGGTCAGCGGATCGTTCGGGACCGCCAGGTTGCCCGGTCGCTCGACCCTGATAACCCTCGCGCCATGATCCGCCAGCATGGTCGCCGTGAACGGCCCCGGGCCAAGTCCAGCCATCTCGACGATCAGCAGTCCCGCGAGCGGCCCGGCCATGCGACTTCCTTTGCTCCCCCGTGCTGTAGTCTCTACGCTCCGCCCGACAAGGAGGCACCATGCTGGATACTTCGGCGCGCAGCATCTTCGACGACGGCCACGACGCCTTCCGCGAAACGGTGCGACGGGTGGTTGGCGCACTCGACGTCGACCGCCACGAACGTGAGGGCATGGTTGAGCGTGAGGCATGGCTGGAAGCCGGCCGCGCAGGCCTGCTCTGCCCCGGCGTTCCGGAGGCCTACGGCGGACTTGGGCTGGACTTCAGCTACAATGCGATTGTCGGGGAGGAGATCAGCTACGCGGGTGCTGCCGCCGGCTTCACTTTACAGAGCGACATCGTCGCCGACTACCTCGTCGCCTACGGCTCCGAGGATCAGAAGCGCCGCTGGCTGCCGGGCATGGTCTCGGGCGAGGTCGTGACTGCCATCGCCATGACGGAGCCTGGCGCCGGCTCGGACCTTCAGGGCATGAAGACGCTCGCCCGCCCTGACGGCAACGGCTGGCGGCTGTCCGGCTCCAAGACCTACATCACCAACGGCCAGAGCGCCGACCTGGTGATCGTCTGCGCCCGCACCACCGAAGGGGGCGGCGCCAAGGGCATCAGCCTGTTCCTGATCGAGGCGAGCGACGAAGGTTTCACCCGCGGGCGCAACCTCGACAAGATCGGGCTACACGGCAACGATACGTCCGAGCTGTTCTTCGACGAGGTTGCGCTGCCTGGCGACCGGCTGCTTGGGCAGGAGAACGCCGGCTTCGCCATGCTGATGAACCAGCTGCCGCAGGAGCGCCTGTCCATCGCGGTGCAGGCGCAGGCCGCAGCGCAGCGGGCGTTCGACCTCGCGGTCGAGTTCACCAAGGAACGCCGGGCTTTCGGCCGCGCGATATTCGAGTTCCAGAACACCCGCTTCACCCTGGCCGACATGAAGGCGCGGCTGCAGGTCGGCTGGGCGCACCTCGACTGGGCCATCGCCCGCCACAACCGGGGCAAGCTCACCGCTGCGGAGGCCAGTGCCGCCAAGCTGTGGCACTCGGAGGAACAATTCGGGCTGGCGGACGCCGCGCTGCAGCTGCACGGGGGCGCGGGCTACATGAACGAATACCCGATCGCCCGCCTGTGGCGCGATGCACGCGTCACCCGCATCTACGGGGGCACCAGCGAGATCATGAAGGAACTGGTCGCCCGGTCGATCTGATGCCGTTTAGCGCGTTCCGGGAGCAGCCACCAAGCCGCAACTAGTCCATTCTGCCTAAGTCAGTTGGTCCAGTTTTCCGCCGCCGCTTGTGCCGAGTGACCGCCCGGCAGACCATGAACGCCTTGGTTAGCCGCGTGGGCGGCGACACAGGAGGCGGACATGGAAGGCTACAGCTTCGAGACCGACACCTTCTCCGAACTGAACGGTGAAACCCCGCTCGGCGCCTACGAGGAAGGCTCCTTTGAAGCGCCCAGCATGGACGGTTTCGGCGAGCTGTCCGGAGAAGCTTTCGGCGAGCTGGAAGGCGACATCGCCACCGAGGGCGAGGGCTTCAATGACTTCGAGTTTGAGGGCGAAGGTGATCCCTTCTTCGGCAGCATCTGGCGCGGCGTCAAGAAGGCGGCCTCGGCCGTTGCACCGCTCGCGAAGCGCTTCGCGCCCCAGATCGGCACGGCCATTGGCGGCGCGCTCGGCGGCCCTGCGGGGGCGGCCCTGCTCGGCAAGCTCGGATCGCTCGCACAGCAGCTCGAAGGCGAGGAGATGGAGTCGGAGGAGGAGCTGAACGCCCCCTCGGCCGTGCCGCCCGTGGACGAATCATTGTCCGAGTCGATGGCGGATAGCGCGACGAAGCTGCCGCCGGCGCTCGCCCAATCGATGGGCTCGGCGATTACCGTCACGCTGGCCAGCCGGGCTCCGCTTTCAGTCAAGGCCGTCGTGCCGGTCCTCGCACGAGCCAGCGGCGACATCGCCAGGCAGTTGGCGGGAACCCGTGATCCACGCGCCAGGACCATCATCCGGGTCCTGCCGACGATCAACAAGAAGACCATCTCGACGCTGACCGCCAAGGCGCGCAGCGGCCGACCCGTGACTCCGCGCACAGCGGTCCGAGTGATGCGGACGCAGGCCAACCGGGTGCTGAACAATCCGCAAACCCTCGGCAAGGCGCTGGCCAACAACGTCCAGAAGCGCGGCCAGCTGAACCGCGCCGCAATCGCCAAGGCCGAGCGTTTCATGTAAGTGTCGGATAGCCGACGTGGGACTCCCCCGGCAGGAAGGCAAGTTCCTGACGTTAGCCAACTAAGTCACTGCGCTGAAACGGTGTTTTCCGAGCGCATTAACGGTCTGGCACACCTTGCGGGTACACTCAAGGGGCACCCTCCCCTGCCCCCGCCGACCTTCTAACGATAGCCGACATCATCGCTGGTACGCCCGAGTCATGTGAGCGGCGCGCCTCAGACACCGCGTTGATCCGGCGGTGTTACTCGGCAAGCGCCCGCGCTCGAGATCGACATCTGCCTTGAACTCGAGCGGCCCTCCACTTCATGCCTTGCTGCTCGAACCCGCATACCGTCAGAACCGCGCCGGGTTCCCGGATCGATCATCGCATAGCATGTTCTCGGGTAGTCAAGGTACTCGCTAGATGCGACTAGGAAACGTCAATACCTAATAGTTCCAACAGCTTACTATTCTGCTGCAAACACGAGCCTAGTCTCGTTGTTGTGATTGACTCTGTATATAGGTTGGCACTAATCTGGCGATAGCACGACTCGCAGAAAGTCGCGCAAGTCAGACCAAGTACTTACAGCTACAGGCAGCAACGGGAGGGTTCGGTATGGCCTCGCGTGCAACCTTCAATGCGGACTCCGGACAGATAGTACTAGAGGGCGATCAGCTGCCAATCGCTGTTGCTCGATCCGATTTCGCGATTGCTGGAGATCGACTGCCAGAGAGCTTCAAACACTTGCAGGCGGACGCCGACGCCATAGCTGCCGCGAACGGTCGGCGACTTGTCGAAGCGTTTGCAACAATTTGCTGCCGACGATAACCTGCAGGTGGATGCGGACGCCGCGCCGGCAAGCATAACCCTGAAGATCTCGCAGCCAGATGGCACTCCGGCAAAGGGCTTGCTGGTCCGCCTGGCCGGCGGCTCCACGGAAGACGGCGACCTTCCCGCGGCCACGGCTATCGCGCGGCGCCCCCTTGCCGACGGCTCCGTGACCATCCCGCTACCCACAACGTGGCACAAGCCGCGTCCGACGCACCTCGACCTTGTCATCGTAGGCGGAGACGGATCGGTACCGTTTCGGCTCGACTGGGAAGGACAAGCTGAAGGCGATGTTCTGCCAATCGCCTTGCCCCGGCAAGTTCCGCCAGCGCCGCTCGCCTTATTCGAAAAGCTGACACAACTTGCGGAGGGCGAGGAAGCTTCCGTCGACGGAGCTGCGAAGGCCACCCCGGTGAGGCCGCTGGTGGGATTGGGTGAGGGCGAGTGTGCTGTCACTTTCGGCACAGACACTTCGCAGGACCGCTATCCGTTCAGCCTGCTTTTTCGCCTCACGGACCCGGGCCTGAGCCTAGGGACCTTGGTGATGCGGGACCCGGACGGTCGTTCCCAGGACGTGCTGCGCGCAGTATATCCTGATGTGCCGCCAGCGACGATCATGAAGTCCGAGTTCCGCCTAGTGAACCGGGTAGGCATCGAACGGCCGATTTCGGCGGAAGCCTTTCGACGGGGCATCGCAGGGATTAGCACTCCGCGCCGCATTCC
>DATLMM010000066.1:0-56265 GCA_035537335.1 Sphingomicrobium sp.
ACAGCTGGAATGCTGGGACGACGCCGCTCGGCTTGCCGATGCGAAGTGGGACCGGGTCATGGGCGAGGTCTGGCCCGAGGCGCAGCGCCATGTCGCCGAGGAACTGGGCAGCGGACGCCCCGACGCCGTGGTGTTCGCGGCCAATACGCACGACTTCCTGATCCGTCTGGCTGCCGCTGCGCCGCGCCGGGCCGACAAGGCGATGCGAGTGCTGACTACCGACGGCGAATTTCACAGCGCCCGTCGTCAGTTCGCCCGCTGGGTGGAAGGCGGCGAGATTGAGCAGACGATCGTTCCCACCGAGCCATTCGGCTCGTTGTCGGAGCGGTTTCTGGCCAATGCCCGCACAGGTGACTTCGACCTCATCGTGATCAGCCAGCTCCTGTTCGGCAGCGGCCAGGTCTTCGGAGAAGTGGAGGAGCTTGCCCGATACGCCAACCCGGCGGGACCCTGGGTGGTCGTCGATGGCTACCATAGCTTCATGGCCATGGAGACGCCGCTTTCGCCTCTCGTCGCCGACCGCGTGTTCTTCTTGGCCGGTGGCTACAAGTACGCGATGGCGGGCGAGGGCATGGGACTGATGCATTGCCCGCCAAGCTTTGGCGAGCGCCCGCCGATCACCGGCTGGTTTGCCGAGTTCGAGGACTTGACGCTGCCGCGCGGGCAGATCGGCTATGCCAAGGATGCCATGCGTTTCATGGGTGCGACCTTTGATCCGT
Source organism: Sphingomicrobium sp. (assembly GCA_035537335.1). Lineage (GTDB taxonomy): Bacteria > Pseudomonadota > Alphaproteobacteria > Sphingomonadales > Sphingomonadaceae > Sphingomicrobium. The sequence goes on from DATLMM010000066.1 coordinate 720, forward strand.
CAGCCCTCTACCGCTGGAACGGCATTCGCCGGATGCTGGCGGGCGAGGGGCTCACTACAGCTGTCATCGGCCGGCAGGTCGAACGCCTGCAGCATATATTGCTTGAGAAACTCGCCGAGACTCCGCTGGCGGACGCCGAACTGCTCAATCCGCTGAACAAGGGACCTCACGCCCGCTTTCTCGCCTTGCGCCATCCTCGCGCCGCCGAGTGGCAGGCCGCGTTGAAGGCACGCGATTGCATCACCGATGTGCGGGGCGATGTCCTCCGGATCGGGCTTGGACTGTATCACGACGACTCGGACATTCACGCTTTCGCGGAGCTTGCTGCGGGCGTGTGATCAGCCGCGCTGCAAGCCGTCGCGTAACAGGCTGTTGACGGCGCCGGCGACCTGCTCCTCGTCTTCGCTGCCCCACACACCAAAGCGCAGGCCAAGAAAGACGTTTGCGCCCATCAGTGCCCAGGCCTGAACTTCCCGTTGCAAGGCATTCGCCACAGGACGCATGTCGCCGCGAGCTTCCCCTTCGGACAATCGTCCGGCGATGCGGTCGGCTGTGCTCTGATAGTGGCGGCGAAAGCCCTCGGGATCGACGAACTCGGCCTCGTCGATGATTCGGTACACCTGCTTGTTGCGCCGGACGAAGCGCAGGAAGGCCGACAAGGCACGCCGCTCGGCGTCGAACGAGTCAGTGGCGCCTTCCAGCGCCGGCGCAACCGCACGGCGCACCTGGTCCGACATGTCGCCGACCAGCGCCCGGAACACCGCCTCCTTGCTGTCGAAGTAGGTGTAGAATGTGCCCAGCGCGACCTTGGCTCGGCCGGTGATTCCGACGATGGAACTGTCGGCGAAGCCCTTGTCGCCGAACTCCTGCAAAGCCGCGTCAAGGATCTTGCGCAGGGTCCGCTCGCCGCGCGCCGTTCGCGGAGCCTTGCCGACACTTGCGGCTGGGCGGGGCCCGGTCGCTTCGGTGGCTACCGTAGCTGACGTGACTTCGTTCATGCTTCCCCCTTCCGCCATCCACCTTGTTGAAAAGAGATTCAAACAAAGTTGAAAGGCGGTTCAACTTTCAGTATCGAGATCGTCATGGAGGCGCAACCGTCCGGTCCGGTCGGCTGCAAACAGGGGAAGTTTCGATGACGAATCGTCTTAGTACGCGTGGCGCACTGCTCGGCACTGCGGCCTTGATCGCGGTGGGCGCCGCGCCGGCCCACGCTCAGGAGAGCGTGCCGACCCAGCCCGACACAGTCGCTGCACCCGGTGTCGCCGACGCGCAAACGCAGGATGAAGCCGCGACCTCCGGCGCCACTGAGGTGGTCGTAACCGCTCGGCGCCGGCTTGAAACCCTGCAGGATGTGCCGATTGCCGTGACCGCCTACTCCGGCGAGCAGCTTGCGCGTCAGGGGGCGATCGATCTGTCGGATATCGGCGACACCACCCCCAACGTTACCCTGGAGACCAGCCGCGGCACCAACACGACACTAACTGCCTTCATCCGCGGCGTAGGGCAGCAAGACCCAGTCGCCGGCTTCGAACAGGGCGTCGGCCTCTACCTCGACGACGTGTACCTCAACCGGCCACAGGGCGCCCTGCTCGACATCTACGACGTGGAGCGGATTGAAGTGCTGCGTGGGCCACAGGGCACGCTCTATGGCCGCAACACCATCGGCGGCGCGGTAAAATATGTCACCCGGCGACTGGCCGATGTGCCGGCGCTTCGGGTCAATGCCAACATCGGCACCTACAAGCAGTTCGACCTGACCATGAGCGCATCGACGCCGCTGACGGAAGGGCTCAAGATCGGCGCGGCGATCGCCCGCCTGTCGCGTGACGGGTTCGGCGAAAACCTCACCACGGGTAAGGAAAACTATAACAAGGAAATCGTCGCCACCCGCGGAACTGTCGAGTTCGACGGCCTCGATAATTTGTTCGTCCGCATCTCAGGCGATTACACCTGGGACAGCAGCGATCCGCGCGGCGGGCATCGCTTGATCGTCGGAAGGTTGTCCGGTGCCCCGGTACTCGACGACGAATTCGACAGCCGTGGCGGCCTTGTCGAACCGACGCAGGATGTGCGCGGTGGCGGCGTCAGCGGCCTGGTCGAGTTCGGCTTTGCCGACGGGCTCAAGTTCCGCTCCATCACGGCCTACCGCAAGGATCGCAGCAAGACCCCGATCGACTTCGACGCGCTGCCAGCCGAAGACGTCGATGTCCCGGCAATCTACCGAAACAAGCAGTTCAGCCAGGAAGTCCAGTTGCTGATCGAGAGGGGGCCGCTCAACGGTCTGGTCGGCGCTTACTATCTGAACGCGAATGCGAACAACATCTTCGACGTCGTCCTCGACACCACCGGTGCCGTCCTCCCCGGCCTGTGCGTGCCCGGACCCGGCATCCCGTTCCCCACCTGCCCAGCGGGCTTCAATCTGGCGCTCGGGCCCTTCCGGGGCTTCAACGCCTCCACCTTCGGCGATGTGGACACCAAGACTTGGGCGATCTTCGCCGACGTCAGCTTCGACATCACCGATCAGCTCAGCCTGTCGGTTGGCGGTCGCTACACCAACGACAAGCGCTCGGCCCGGGTCGTCCGCCGCAACCTGTTCCGCGGAGCGTCGCCGGAGCTTGGCGGCCTGCCGGTGAACGGCCTTTACAACCCGATCACCAATCCAACCGGCCGGCAGCTCGGCTTTCTAACCTCCGACTTCGAAGGCAGCGAGACCTTCAAGGAGTTCACGCCGCGGGCGTCCGTCACGTTCAAGCCGAACGAGGACAACACGCTCTACGCCAGCTACGCCAAAGGCTTCAAAGGCGGCGGCTTCGATCCGCGCGGTCTGTCGACCGCAGCGCCCGACCTCGACGCCGACGGAACGCGTGAGCCGGACGAGATCTTCGATTACTTCCTGTTCGAGCCCGAGAAGGTCACCAGCTACGAGATCGGCTACAAGGCGGCGCTGCTCGACCGCCGGGTCAACATCGCGATCGCCGCTTTCCTGGCCGACTACAAGGATGTGCAGGTGCCAGGCTCGGTCGGCGCGGTGATCAACGGCGTTCCGACTTTTGTCGGCGTGACCACCAATGCTGGCAAGGCACGTTTCAAGGGCATTGAGTTCGAGGGCACCGCCAATCTGGCGCGTGACTTCGCGGGTCCGCGTTCGCGGATCGATCTTTCGACAACGATCGGTTACATCGACGCGAAGTATCGCGAGTTCATCACGAACGTCGCAGCATTTGACGAGAACGGCAACCCGGCTCCAACATCACGCGCGCAGCCGATCGATGTCGCCGACTTCCGCGAAATTCAGAACACGCCCAAGTGGACCGCGTCCGGCACGGTCGACCTTGCGCTGCCGGTCGGCAACGGTCTGCTGAACGCCAATGCAACTGCGTCATACCGGAGCAAGACCTACCAGTTCGAAACACCCAGCCCTTTCCTCGACCAGAAGGGCTACACGCTGGTCGATGCCAATCTCGTCTACCGCTTTGGAGAGGGTAATCGCTTCAGCGTCGGGCTTCACGGTAAGAACCTGACCGACAAGCGCTACATCACGTCCGGCTATCAGTTCCTGACCGTCAATCCGGTCACCGGCGAGCCGATCCTGTCGGCCGCGCCATTCCTTGCGAGCGGGGCGGCCAATCCGACCTTCGCGGTTCCCGGCATCGCTCCCTCGCTTGGTCGCGAAGGCGTCGTCACTGCCTACTACGGCAGCCCTCGGCAACTCTGGGTGTCGTTGGGCATGAAGTTCTAACATGGGTTAGCACCGGGCGCTTGCCGATGCAGGCGCCCCGTGCCACCCCTCTCAACCATGTCGACCAAGGCTCCGGCGCAACCGCGCAATCCGAACGTTGTGCTGGCTTTTCTGCTGCTGGCGTACATCCTCAACTTTCTTGATCGGCAGATCCTCGGGATCCTTGCTCAACCGATCAAGGCGGATCTTCAGCTCACGGATACCGAGTTCGGAGCAATCGGCGGGCTCGCGTTCGCCTTGCTCTACTCGGTCATGGGCGTGCCGCTCTCGTTCCTGGCCGACCGCACCAGCCGCAGCCGGGTAATTGCCGGTTCCTTGGCGGTCTGGAGCGGCTTCACCGCGCTGTGCGGCACGGCGACGACCTACGGCCAACTCTTCCTGTGCCGCCTGGGCGTCGGAGTTGGCGAGGCGGGCGGGGTCGCGCCATCCTATGCGCTTATCGCTGACTACTTTCCCCCGGAAAAGCGCGGCAGGGCGATGGGCATCTACTCGCTGGGAGTTCCGCTCGGTCTTGGCGGCGGCACTCTGCTGGGGGCATATATTGCGGCTTGGATCGACTGGCGCGCAGCCTTTCTGATCATGGGCCTGCTGGGTGTCGTGCTCGCCCCGATCTTCCTGTGGGTAGTGCGCGATGTTCCACGGGCTGAGCTTACGGGCGAAGCGCCGGCCGATCGAGTGCCGCTCAGCCGGGTGTTTCCCCTGCTCATGGCAAAGCCCAGCTTCTGGCTGCTCGCCTTTGCCGCCTCCAGCAGCTCGCTGGTGGGGTATGGCCTGGCATTGTGGACGCCCTCCGTACTGATGCGCAGTTTCGGTCTCGATCTGATCGGGGCTGGCCAGTTCATGGGCAGTCTTCTGCTTGTCGGGGGAACGGCGGGCGTGTTTGCCGGTGGCCTGCTGGCCGACAAGCTCGGACGCGGTGATCGGCGTTGGTTCGCGTGGCTGCCGGCACTTGCCTGGCTCATCTGCACGCCGTTCTTCCTGTTTGGCTTCACCAGCAGTTCCTTGTGGCTGGCTTGGCCGTTGCTGCTTGTTCCGAATGCCCTCAACATCTTGTGGCTTGGGCCGATCACCACGGCCGTTCAACATCTGGTGGAGCGACCGATGCGGGCCACGGCGAGCGCGTGTTTTCTGTTCATCAACAATCTGATCGGTTTGGGCGTTGGCCCCTTGCTGATCGGCCGGGTGTCGGAGGCGCTCAAGGCCGACTACGGGGTGGAGTCCCTGCGCTATGCGGCGATGGGAGCGCTGGTCTTCTATCTGGTGGCAGCACTGCTGGCCTTGTTGGCCGCGCGGCGCTTGAGGCGGGACTGGGTGGAGGACGCTGCCACCGCCGTCGGCTGAACTGCATCTGCCGTGCGCAAGATTTGCCGGCCAAGCATGTCGAAGGGAACCAACCGATGAACGAATCGCGCCCGGAACGACCATGACAGCGAGCCGTTGAACCGCTCCGAAGGGAGTTGTTCTATGCGTACATTCTATTTGGTTGCGAGCGTAGCGGCCCTGGCGATCGCCGCTCCGGCCACGGCCCAGAAGGGCGGCAATGGCGGCGACAAGGGCGGCGGGAAGCCTGCCAAGGTCGAGCGCGGTGGCGGCGGCAAGTCCGCGAAGGCTGAACGTGGCCGTGGTGGTAGCAAGTCTGCTAAGGCTGAACGTGGCGGCGGCGGGGGCAAGTCTGCCAAAGCCGACCGCCGCAAGCACGGCGAGATGGGCCAGCGTGGTTCTCAACGCGAAGCCAAGGCGAAGCGAGTCCGCGGGCCCGAGCGCCAAGCCAAGGCCGAGCGCAGTCGCGGCCCCGAACGTCGCGAAGCTCGGGTCGAGAAAGCTCGCGGACAGGATCGTGACCGGTTCGTTCGGGAAGCACGCGTAGAGCGCGATCGCGACGTCCGGATCGATCGCCGCGACGATGGGCTCCGAGATCGCGACGGGTTCCGGTTTGCCTCGAATGACCGCCGGAACGACGGTTGCCCGCCGGGGCTTGCCGCCAAGAACAACGGCTGCCTGCCTCCCGGCCAGGCCAAGCAGCTGATCGGCCGCGCACTGCCGGCGGCGTTCGCTGGCAGCCTGCTTCCGGCAGCCTATCGGGCCTATTACCCTGATAGTGACGACTATTTCTATCGATCGGGTGACGGCCTGCTTTATCGGATCGCGCGTTCGACGGGCGTCGTCGATGGCTATTCACCGCTGTGGGGGTACGGCGCCGATTATGAACCTGACTACTATTACCCGGGCGAGCGCTATCCGCTCGATTACGTCAGCTTCTACAACGTCCCTGCCCCGTATCAGCGCTATTACCAGGACGATGACGAATGGCTCTATCGCTACGGCGAAGGCGGCATCTATCGGGTGGATCGGTCCAACGGCGTGATCGACTCGATCGTGACCTTGCTGGCGGGTGACCTTGGCGTGGGGCAGCCGCTTCCAGCCGGGTACGATGTCTACAACGTGCCCTACGATTATCGCGACGAGTACCAAGACACGCCGGACAGCTGGTATCGCTACAACGATGGCAACATCTACCAGGTCGATCCAAAGACGCGCCTGATCCAGGCAGTGATCCAGGCACTGGTCTGAGAACGAACAGGCACGGGCCGGGGCGAGGCAAGCTCCGGCCTGGCTTGCAACAGGAGATCCGAATGAAGCGACTGTTTATGGTCGGCGTGCTGGCGCTTGCAATCTCGGCGTGCGGGAACGGCGAAGAACGCCGCGAAGCTCCACCTCCCGCCCAGACCAATACCTCGTCGAGCCAGCAACCGAGCGGAACCATCGCGGATGGACTTGGCAACAGTCGGTTCGCATCTGCGCTCGGGGCGGCGGGCATGACGGAGAGCCTCAAGGGCGCGGGCCAGAATACCGTGCTTGCTCCAACCGATGCTGCTTTCGCCAAGCTGTCGCCGGCGGACCTCGACGCGTTGCTGAAGCCTGACAACAAGGCGCGCCTGGTTCGGCTCCTGTCCAACCACATCCTGCCTGGGACCATGCTGACGGCCGACATCGCTAAGGCGATTGACGCGGGCGGTGGTAAGGCCGTTCTTGCCACCATGGCGGGCGGCACCCTGACCGCTACGCGCAGCGGCGACCAGATCATCTTTACCGACCGAAGCGGCGCGCGAGCCTCCGTGAGCGGTACCGAGCAGATCTATGGCAACGGCGTGATGCACACCGTTGACGGGGTGCTTCCCCCGGTTAGCTGATCGTGTCCGATATGGTGCAGTTCGCGTAAAGTTCGCGGAAATGTCGGACCGTTGCGGACCATTGGGAAGTCAGCTGGTCAGGGTATTGGAGCATGCGGGACCTCATTCGTTTGAGGAACCGCCTGCATGCACTTTCCTTCCGTGCTCCCACCAGCCAACTTCGCCCGCGAATTGGCAGTGCGCCCGCTTACCATTCGCCACAGTCTCAGCCTGAACGATCTACCGGGTGCCTGCTCCGAGACGAAGGCGCTGAGAAGCTGGCGGGTGCCGTCGGCGCCGCCACACTGGAGCGCGCAGCCGGTACGTTGGGACAGGCACTGTCCCCGACGGCGTTGGGCGGGGCCGTCACCCTTCATCAAGGGCTCGGTGAGCTTGATCGGGCTGTTGCTGCTACCTTGCAAGCCATGCTTGCCGGCAGCGTTCCGCAGGACGCCCCAGCCGCCCGACGATAAGCGCCGCCTTGCCACTGGCACGGTCCAATCCGCTCGCTATAACGGCACTCCAACAGCGGGCGCGTCCGGGTTTTCCCGACGCTTGCCCAGGGGCAAAAGGGCAAAGCAGCGCGATGAAGGCGACGATCGAACGGGCCACTCTCCTCAAGAGCCTCAGCCACGTCCAGTCGGTGGTGGAGCGGCGCAACACCATTCCTATCCTGTCCAACGTGATGCTTGATGCGCGTGAAGACGGCTCCATCCGCCTGATGGCCACTGACCTCGATCTGCAGGTCGACGAAAGCGTTCCAGCCAACATCGCTCAGCCCGGCGCCATTACCGTGTCGGCGCACACCTTCTTCGACATCGTCCGCAAACTGCCGGAAGGTAGCCAGGTCGAACTCAGCGCTGCCGATGGCAAGATGCAGGTTGTGGCCGGCCGCGCCCGGTTCAATCTGTCCACCCTTCCGCGCGACGACTTTCCGGTCATTGCCGAGGGCGACCTGCCGACCCGCTTCGAACTGCCCGCCGCCACGCTCCGGCAGATCATCGACAAGACCCGCTTCGCCATCTCCTCGGAGGAGACGCGTTATTACCTGATGGGCATTTTCCTCCACATCGCCGACGACCAGCTGAAGGCCGCGGCGACGGACGGCCACCGGCTCGCCCGGGTGACGGTGCCGAAGCCCGATGGCGCCGACGGCATGCCGGACGTGATCGTGCCCCGCAAATGCGTCGCCGAGTTGCGCAAGCTGCTCGACGAGCTGGAGGGCACGGTCGAGCTCTCGCTCTCGCCAACCAAGATTCGCTTCGTGCTCGGCCACGCGGTGCTGACCAGCAAGCTGATCGACGGCACTTTCCCCGACTACAACCGCGTCATTCCGACCGCCAATGACAAGCTGCTGAAGCTTGATCCCAAGAGCTTTGCCGCGGGTGTGGACCGCGTCTCGACCATCGCGAGCGAGAAGACGCGGGCGGTGAAGATCGGCGTCGACCGCGACAAGGTGACCTTGTCGGTCACCAGCCCGGAGAATGGCCTGGCGACCGAGGAACTCGCCGCCGACTACAGCTCAGACGGGATCGAGATCGGCTTTAACGCCCGCTATCTGCTCGACATCCTGCACGAGATCGAGGGAGACAGCGTCGAAGTCCACCTCGCCGACGCCGCCGCACCAACGTTGCTGCGTGAGAACGACAAGAGCTCGGCGTTGTACGTGCTGATGCCGATGCGGGTGTGACGGCACCAGCGACGCACATCAACGGGGACCGAGGTCCGCGTATCTGGCTCTACAAGCGGCCCTTTCGTGTCGGTTTTCACGAAGGGGTGGTCCTGCTCGAAGCGCGGCTTGGCGGGCTGTTCAGCAGCTTGTGGCTCGACGGCGAGCAAGTGGCCGAGGACGCCACTCCGGCCTCCGGCGAAGAAGCGGCCCGCAACCATCGGCTGACCGCTATCTTGCCGGACGGCAAATCCCTCGACGTCGAGGCCGGATATATCAGCTGGAGCAATGTCGGTATCGCCGTATGCGTCGCGGGCGAGTTGGAGCATGAGAGCCATCCGGGCCGGCGCATCGCGCTGCCCGAGCGTGCGGCCCGGATGGTCACGCAAGTGGGCAGGGACGGCCAACCGGCCTACGATCCCGACAAGCTGCGCCGCAATAAGGTGCCGATCGCCGTCGATATCGCGACCGGCCTTCTGTTCTTCATCCTCGCCAAGCTGACGGACCTCAAGACCGCGGCGCTGGTAGGCGCGGGCGTCGGTCTGGCGCTCGTTGCAGCGCAACGCTTCGTGAAGGTCGACCTGATCGGCGGATTGGCCCTGTTCGGCGTCGTAATGCTGCTGATCTCGGCGGGCTTCGCTGTCGCCTTCGAGGATGACGAGCTGATCAAGCAGCGCTCCACCATCGTCGGGCTGATCGGCGCGGCCTGTTTCCTGTTCGATGGCTTGCTCCTCAAGGGGCGGCGCCTTGGCCACGGCATCAATCGCTACCTTGCCTACACCGACGTCGACGAGCGGCGGCTCGCGATCGGCATGGGCCTTTCCGGTGCGACCATGGCCTCGGCCAATTATCTGGTGGTGAAGCTGGTCTCGACCGAAGTCTGGCTGTTCTACACGACCTTTGGCGACATTCCCTTGTCGGTCGGGCTCGTGCTGCTGGCGATCAAGTGGGCGCGCCGCGGGCCTGGCGGGCAGGCCATCCCCGCCTGACGTGCCGGTCACCCGCCTCCTCCTGCAGAACTTCCGCAACTACCCCGAGCTGCTGATCCAACCTGGGCCCGGCTTCGTCTGCCTCCATGGCGAGAATGGCGCCGGCAAGACCAACATCCTCGAGGCCGTGTCGCTGCTGGCGCCGGGCCGCGGGCTGCGCGGCGCGACCTTGAGCGAAATGGGCCGCAGTGAGGGGCCGGGTGGCTTCTCGATTGCGGCGAGGCTGGGCGACGTGGATCTCGGCACCGGCACGCTGGCGACCGCACCTGAGCGGCGGCAGGTTCGGATCAATGGCGCAGCAGCGTCGGTCAACAGCTTGGGCGAGTGGCTCTCGGTCCTGTGGCTCACTCCCGCCATGGATCGGCTGTTCGCCGGTACGGCTGGCGAGAGACGGCGCTTTCTCGACCGCCTTGTGCTGGCATTGGAGCCCGGTCACGCCCACCACGCCGCCCGGTACGAAGCCGCCATGCGCGCCCGAAACAAGTTGCTGGCCGAACCCGAGGGCGCCGATCCGGAGTGGTTGAACGCGCTAGAGGCCGGCATGTCCGAACATGGTCTTGCATTGGCCGGCGCCCGCTTGCGCACGGTTGACGCTCTTGAAGAACGGCTTGGCGGAAGCCCGGACGACGGCTTTGCGCGCGCAGTAATCGCCCTTGAAGGCTGGAGCGAGGGTGATCTTTCCCTCACCCTGCGCACCAACCGCGGCCGCGACACCGCGGCCGGCCGCACCACGGAAGGGCCGCACCGGCAGGATCTTCGCGTCACCCATCGCGCCAAGCGGCAGCCGGCGTCCCGCAGCTCGACGGGCGAGCAAAAGGCGCTCCTGCTGGGATTGGTCCTGGCTCATGCCGAACTGGTGACGGAACGTCGCGGCGCCCCGCCGCTGCTCCTTCTGGACGAGGTGGCGGCTCACCTCGATCCAGGCAGGCGCGAGGCGCTGTTTATCCGTCTGGAAGGACGCGGGCAGGTGTGGATGACGGCAACCGAGGCCGCGCTGTTCGAGGGAATGCAGACCGCCGCCCGGTTCCAGGTGGAGCGCGGAACGGCGGTCCCTGCCTAAGCGAAGGTGGACTTTCGGCCAAATGGCGCTATATCGGACACCAGCGAGACGCACAGACAAAGCGGCGTGATCGGCTATTCGGCCGGCCCGTGTCTCGGTTCCCTCTTAAGTTCTCCACATCACGCGGGGTTCTTTTCACACCCGACTTCCGGGCGCGATCCGTCGCGCGCGGACGTGATGAACATGGATTTCTTATGTCTTTTGAACAACTCGGCTTGTCCAAGCCGCTGACCGACGCCCTGGCTGCAAAGAACTACACGCAACCCACGCCGATCCAGACGCAAGCCATTCCCACCGTTCTGACCGGCCGTGATCTCCTGGGCATCGCCCAGACCGGCACCGGCAAGACGGCCGCCTTCATGCTGCCTTCCTTGCAGCGCCTTCACGCCGCCAAGCGCGTTCCCCGCCCCGGCCAGATCCGCATGCTGGTGCTCGCCCCTACGCGAGAGCTCGCCAGCCAGATCGCCTCCAGCGCCGAAGCCTATGGCAAGGGCCTGCGCGCCAGCGTCGGGGTCATCTTCGGCGGCGTCGCCAACCAGAAGAGCCTGCGCACCGTCCAGCGCGGCCTGGATGTGCTGGTCGCCACCCCCGGCCGCCTGCTCGACCTGGTTGACCAGCGCGCGGTGAACCTGTCGGAGCTGGAGATATTGGTTCTCGACGAGGCCGACCAGATGCTCGACCTCGGCTTCATTCATGCGCTGAAGCGGATCGTGAAGATCATTCCGGTCAAGCGCCAGACACTGTTCTTTTCGGCCACGATGCCCAAGACGATCAAGCAACTGGCCGACACCTACCTGTCCAACCCGGCCGAAGTGTCGGTCGCGCCCGTCGCGACCACCGCCGAGCGGGTCGAGCAGCAGGTGACCTTCGTCAATCAGGCGGAAAAGACCGCGCTCCTGACCCTGTTCTTCCAGACCCAGCAGATCGACCGCTCGCTGGTGTTCAGCCGCACCAAGCACGGCGCCGACAAGGTGGTCCGTCAGCTTGCCGCCGCAGGTATCGCCGCCAATGCCATCCACGGCAACAAGAGCCAGCCGCAGCGCGAAAAGGCGCTGGCCGCCTTCCGTGACGGAAGTGTGCCGATCCTGGTTGCAACCGACATCGCGGCGCGCGGGATCGACATTCCGGGCGTCAGCCATGTCATCAACTTCGACCTGCCGAACGTGCCGGAGCAATATGTTCACCGCATCGGGCGGACAGCGCGTGCGGGAGCCGACGGCATCGCCATTGCCTACTGCGCCGATGATGAAAAAGCCTATTTGCGCGACATTGAGAAGCTGACGCGGCAAAAGATCACGCCGGCGCCGTTGCCGGCGGGCTTCAACCAGGCCGTCGAGGCGCTCAAGCGGCTGAAGCCGGAGCCCAAGCGCGCTCCGCAGCCCGCGCGGAACAACACCAAGCTGCGGCAGGGCCGTGGCCGTGACGCCGATCCGCGCCGTGATCAGCTCCCCCGCCACGATCCGCGCTCCGACATGCCGCGCGGCGACGAGCGCGTGCACGGTCAGGCCCAGCCCCGCCATCCGCGTCCCGCCAAGGCTCACCCGAATGCCTACGGGCGTCCGCAGCAAGGCGGAGACGGCCGCACCGTTGCCAATCCGGCTCGCACCAGCGCCGTGGCCGACCGGCCTTCGGGACAGGGTCGCCCGGCGCAAGGCGGACGGCCGAGTGGCGCCGGCCGTGGTCGCGGGCGGCCGTCCGGTCAGCGCTCCGCCCACTAAGCGCTTAGGGAGGGTCGCCGGTGACGGCGGCCCTCACGCGCACGTACACGTACGTACGTCACGCGCGCGGGCGTGACTTCAGACAGCGAGTCGCTATATCCTCCTCATGGCAGAAGATCCCAATCAGAACAGTTACGGCGCCGACAGCATCAAGGTCCTGAAAGGCCTCGACGCGGTGCGCAAGCGGCCCGGCATGTACATCGGCGACACCGACGACGGGTCCGGCCTCCACCACATGGTGTTCGAGGTCAGCGACAACGCGATCGACGAAGCGCTGGCCGGTCATTGCGACCGCATTCTCATTCAATTGAACCCGGACGGCTCAGTCACCGTTGAGGATAATGGCCGCGGTATTCCGACCGGCATTCATGCGGAGGAAGGCGTCTCGGCGGCCGAGGTCATCATGACCCAGCTTCATGCCGGGGGTAAGTTCGAGAACACCAGCGACGACAACGCGTACAAGGTGTCCGGCGGTCTCCATGGGGTGGGCGTGTCGGTGGTCAACGCACTTTCCGAATGGTTGGAGCTTACCATCTGGCGGGATGGCGAGGAGCACTGGATGCGCTTTCGCTTCGGCGATGCCGAAGCGCCGCTGAAACAGACCGGACCGGCGCCCGAGGGCAAGAAGGGCACCCGCGTCGCCTTTCTGCCCTCGCCGGATACGTTCAAGATTGTCGAGTTCGACTTCGACAAGCTGGAGCACCGGTTTCGTGAGCTCGCCTTTCTAAACTCGGGCGTTCGCCTGGTGCTGGTGGATGCGCGACACGAAGAGCGCAAGGAGGTGGAGCTGTTCTACGAGGGCGGGATAGCGGCCTTCGTGAAGTACCTCGATCGCGCGAAGACCCCGCTGTTCCCCGAGCCGATCGCCATCTCGGCAGTCCGCGATGGGATCGGCATCGACGTCGCTCTTGAATGGAACGACAGCTATTATGAGAACGTCCTGCCGTTCACCAATAATATCCCTCAGCGGGACGGTGGCACCCATATGGCCGCTTTCCGCGCCGCGCTGACCCGCACCGTCAACGGCTATGCCGAGAAGAGCGGCATGCTGAAGAAGGAAAAGGTGACGCTTACGGGCGACGACATGCGCGAAGGGCTGACCGCAATCGTATCGGTCAAGCTGCCGGATCCGAAGTTCAGCAGCCAGACCAAGGACAAGCTGGTCAGCTCAGAAGTGCGTCAGCCACTGGAAGCGCTGATGAGCGACAAGATGACCGAGTGGCTGGAGGAGAACCCCGCCAACGCTCGTGCCATCATCCAGAAGATCATCGACGCCGCCGCCGCGCGCGAGGCCGCCAAGCGAGCGCGTGAGCTGACCCGGCGCAAGGGCGTGATGGATATTGCATCCTTGCCCGGCAAGCTCGCCGACTGTCAGGAACGCGATCCGGTCCTGTCCGAACTGTTCCTGGTCGAGGGTGACTCGGCCGGCGGCTCGGCCAAGCAGGGCCGCAACCGTCAGAACCAAGCGATCCTGCCGCTCCGGGGCAAGCTGCTCAACGTCGAGCGTGCCCGCTTCGACCGGATGCTATCCAGCCGCGAGATCGGGACTATCATCCAGGCGCTCGGCACCGGCATCGGCCGGGAGGAGTTCAACCTCGACAAGCTGCGCTATCACAAGATCGTGATCATGACGGACGCAGACGTTGACGGTGCCCACATCCGCACGCTGCTGCTGACCTTCTTCTACCGTCAGATGCCCGAGCTGATCGAGGCCGGCCACCTGATGATCGCACAGCCGCCGCTGTACAAGGTCGCTCGGGGTCGGTCTGAAGTCTATCTCAAGGACGATGCCCAGCTGGACGACTATCTGGTGGATGCGGGCCTCGACGGTCTTCAGCTGGAGACCGCCCATGACGTTCGGCAGGGGCCCGACCTTCGGGCACTGGTCGACCATGCCCGCCGGGTCCGGACGCTGATGCGTTATGCGCCCAAGAAGTACGACCCAGCGCTGCTCGAGGCGCTGGCGCTGGCGGGGGCACTCGACCCGCGGCTAACCGAAGCGGGCCGCCGCGCGGCGATCGAAAAGGTTGCGGCATGGCAGGGTCAAGGCGACGCCGAGGCAAGCTGGTCGGGCGAGCTTGCTGCCGAGGGCGGCTATCTGCTCCGCCGGCTATGGCGCGGCGTCACGGATGTCACCATCATCGAGCCGAGCTTCATCGCCTCCGCCGAGGCACGCAAGCTCCATACCTTGGCGTCCGAGCAGGCCGAGGTTTATGCCAGCCCTTCGACCCTGCGCACGCTGAAGAAGGGAGCGCAAGTGGAGGCTGAGCCAACCGTTGGTCCGGGCGAAGGCGAGGAAGCGGTCGAGCAGGCCGCGGCCGACACCAAGGGCAAGCCTGCCACGATTACCCGCCCAAGCGAGTTGCTGGACGCGGTGCTGGCGGCCGGACGCAAGGGCTTGTCGATTCAGCGCTACAAGGGATTGGGCGAAATGAACGCGGAGCAGCTGTGGGAGACCACGCTTGATCCGGCCAACCGTTCGCTCCTGCGCGTAGAGGTAGGTCAGGCCGACATTGCCGACGAGATCTTCTCGCGGCTGATGGGCGAAGTGGTCGAGCCTCGCCGCGAATTCATCCAGGATAATGCGCTCAGTGTCGCGAACCTGGACGTTTGAGTAACGCCCTTACGAACTGCTCGGTTAGCGAACAGTGACTGTCTACCCCATCACCGTCGCTTCGTACAATATGCGCAAGGCGATTGGGACCGATCGACGGCGCAACCCCCAGCGGGTGCTCGACGTGCTGCGGGAGATCGACGCTGACGTGGTCGCCCTGCAAGAGGCCGACAAGCGCTTCGGCGGCCGCGCATCGGCCGTGCCGCATGATCTGATCGACGACCACGGCTTCTACAAGCCGGTGCCTTTGGGTGTGAAGAACCGGCGTGTGCTTGACCGACTGCCGCGCACCGGAGCCCGCGTGGACGAGTTGCTGAAGCTCGATACTCGCAACCTCGGGTGGCACGGCAATGCGCTGCTGGTGAAGCCACAGGTAGAGATCATGGAAGTCGCGGCGCTGGAACTGCCGACGCTGGAGCCGCGCGGCGCGGTGCTGGCCGAGCTGTTGATCGGCGACAAGCCGCTCCGGGTGATCGGCCTGCATCTCGATCTCTCCGGCCTCTGGCGGCGGCGGCAGATGCGCGCCATCCTGGACGAGATTGCTGGTCGGCCGAACAAGATGCCAAGCGTTCTCATGGGCGACACCAACGAGTGGCGCTCCGCCGCCGGGTGCCTCAAGGACCTCGACGGGCGTTACCGCATCGCACCCACCGGACCGAGCTTCCATTCACGGCGACCAGTGGCGGCGCTCGACCGGATCATTGTCGACAAGGAGCTTCGGATTGAGGCGGCGGGGGTGCACCACAGCCCCTCTGCGCGAGTAGCTAGCGATCACCTGCCGATCTGGGCGCGGCTCTCCCTCTAGCACTTCTGCGAACGCCCGGTACTAGGCTGCCTTCCCGCTCATCGCTCGTCGGCGTCGGCGCTGAATGGACGATCCGATCCCCATCGCCTCGCGGTATTTTGCCACTGTTCGACGAGCAAGGTCGAAGCCCTGAGCTTTTAGCAGATCAACCAGCGTGTCGTCCGACAGGATGTCCGTCTCGCCGGCGATCAGCTTGCCTATCGCCGACTTGACCGCCTCGGCCGACGCACCTGCTCCGTCCTCGGCCGCGACGCCTGAGCGGAAGAACCACTTCAGCTCGTACAGTCCACCGTCGCACAGGAGATATTTGTTGGAGGTCACCCGGCTGACGGTGCTCTCATGCATACCGATTGCTTCCGCCACCTTGCTTAGGGTCAGCGGCCGAAGCGCGGATACGCCCTGGTGGAAGAAGCTCTCCTGGTGCTGCACAATTTCGCTCGCCACCTTGACGATCGTTCGCGCTCGCTGGTCGAGCGCGCGGACCAGCCAGTTCGCACTTTGCAGGCACTCCCCAAGCCAGGCACGACTCTGCTTCGATTGCGGACCGGACTTGAGCTCCGCGTAATAGCGCCGGTTGACCAGCACCCGCGGCAAGGTAGCGGAATTGAGTTCGACCGCGAAGCCGCTGGGAGTGCGTCGAACAATCACATCCGGCTCCGGAGCGCCTCCCGGCTCCGCTACTAAGCGGCAACCGGGCTTGGGATCAAGAGCGCGCAGCTCGCGCACCATGTCGGCCAGGTCTTCGTCATCCACCCCGCATATGCGCTTCAGCGCCGCCATCTGCCCGCGCGCGAGCAGGTCGAGATTGTCGATCAGCCGCGCCATGGCCGGATCATAGCGATCGGCAGCGCGGGCCTGCAGCGCCAGGCACTCGGCCAGGTTGCGGGCTCCAACACCCGCCGGATCAAGGGACTGCACCAAACGAAGTCCGGCTTCCGCCTCCTTCGACGACACGTTTGCCTCGTCCGCGATGTCCGTCAGCGAGGTCGCGAGGTAGCCGGTCTCCTCCAGTTCGTGGATAATGGCTGCTGCAGCCCGCCCTTCCGCCCCGCCGTGCCCCGCCAGTTGGCTCATGAGGTGCTCGCATAAGCCGCTTTCGCAAGCAGCGAGCCGGTCGAAGTCGAACGCCTCCGCGCTCCCGCCGCTGCTCACTTCGTAGCTGCTGTCGCTCTCCCGCGCCGCGTCCTGCCAATCGGTATCGAGTGCTTCTTCCCCGTGGAAGGCGAGCTCGTCGGCACCCTGCGGATCGGGCGGGTCGTCGCCGACCTCCCGGTCCTCGCGCACGATCAGCCGGGCCTCGCCATCCCCGCGCGACGTTTCCAGCAGCGGGTTCTTGGCCATTTCTTCCGCGATCACCGCTTCGATCTCGAGGTTGCTCAGCTGCAGCAGCTTGATCGCCTGCTGCAGTTGCGGCGTCAGGACCAGCGATTGGGCTTGCCGAAGATGAAGACCCGGAGCGAGGCTCATGGCCACGATCCTACTACAGCGCGAAGCTTTCGCCGAGGTAAAGTCGGCGCACGTCCGGGTCCGCCACCAACGCCTCGGGAGTGCCCTGAAAAAGAACCTGCCCATCATAGATGATGCAGGCCCGGTCGACGATATCGAGCGTCTCGCGGACATTGTGGTCAGTGATCAGCACACCAATGTCGCGGCCTTTCAGCTCCTTCACCAGGTCGCGAATGTCGGAGATCGAAATCGGGTCGATCCCGGCAAAGGGTTCGTCCAACAGCATGATCTTGGGCTCGGCTGCGAGCGCGCGGGCGATCTCACACCGCCGCCGCTCGCCGCCCGACAGGGCCATGGCAGGTGCCGCGCGTAGGCCGACCAGCCCGAACTCGCTTAGCAACCGCTCGAGCCGGTCCCGACGGGCCTGCTTGTCAGGCTCGGCCACTTCCAGCACGGCGATGATGTTCTGCTCGACGGTCATCCCGCGAAAGATGCTGGTTTCTTGCGGCAGATAGCCCAGGCCGAGGATCGCGCGGCGGTACATCGGCAATGGCGTGATATCGCGACCATCGAGCAGGATCCGGCCAGCGTCGGGCTTTACGAGCCCCATGACGGAGTAGAAGCAGGTCGTCTTGCCCGCGCCGTTCGGTCCGAGCAGGCCGACCACTTCCCCGCGGCTGACCGACAGCGACACGTCGTGCAGCACCTGGCGCTTGTCGTACGCCTTGGCGATCGAGCGCACCTCCAGCCCGCGCACCGACCCGTCCGCGTCGAGGGCGGCCGCGTGGCTGGAGCGGGTGTCGAGCATCGGCGTTGCGGCTCAGCTGCCGCGTTGGGGAACGGTGAAGCGGCCCGTCACGCGCCCGCCGCTCTGGCCCACGCCCGGCGGACCACCGTCGATCACTGCCCGGCCGCTGTTAAGGTCAATCACAAGCCGGTTGCCGTTGACCACGCTGCCTCCCCGGTTGAGCTGCACGTCGCCGAGCAGGGTGATCAGCTTCCGGTCGAGATCATAGACGCCAAAGCTGCCCCTCGCGGTCTCGGACGGCGACCGCACCACCACGCCGCCGGCAGCGTCCAGACGGTCGATCTCGATCCCGCCCGTGCTGCTGTAATTGATCGTCAGCCGAGCCGTCTCGAGCGTCAGTGCTTCCTGCTTCACCCGCACGTTGCCGGAGAAGATGGCCCGGTCGGATCGATCCTGAACCTCGATCCGGTCCGCCGCGACGTCCACCGGCGCATCGCTGTTGTGGCCTTTCAGGGCCGAAACCGGCTCCTGTTGAGCGATCGCGGCACTGCCAAGCGCCATAGGCAACGCCAGCACGGCCGGAATGATGATCTTGCGCCCCATGCCCGTCATCTGACCGCCCCCTGCCGAATTTTCAACCGTGCGCCGCCATCCAGCACGACCGTTCGTGTGCCAAGGTCGGCCCGCACCCGTCCGGCCTGGAACTCGCCAAGCTCGATCCGTCCGCTGACTCCGCCGGCAAGGCCGAGCTGCTGGCTTCGCAGATCGCCGTTGAGGCTGCCCGCTTCGACCCCGCCGCTGCTTGAGCTGCCGCTGCCGGCGCCGCCGCTCACCGTGCGATTGCGAAGGTCGACCAGCACGTTGCGGGTCAGCAGTTGCTCCCCCTCTGGACCGCTGACCCGCACGGGCCCAACAATCTGCACCTGCTGGCGATCGAGATTGTAGCGGCCGTTGTTGGCCTGGATTGTCGCGGCGCCGTTCGCCAGCCCGAGTCGGGCGAACATGCCGGCGATGTCCACGATCGGCGCGTCCGACGAACGCTGCACCGCGCGGTTCGCCTGGATCACAAAGGGCTGGCCCTTGTTGTCCCGGCCTCCATAACGCGCCGCCTCGATCCGCATCCGCTCGGGAGCGGTGTCGACTTCATTCTTGTCGAGGATGAAGCTGACTTCCTGCTTCTTGGTCAGGGGCGCCGTCAGCAGGAATGCGGCAAGCACGCCAACCGCGCTTGGCAGGGCGACCTTCAGCACCCGCACGAGCCCATCGTGACGGCTGCCGGGCTCGGCCCAGTGCTCCTTTGTCTCCTGTTGCTGGACGGCGGCCTCAGACATGAGCGAAGATATCTTCCTCCGGCCAGCCGGCAAGGTCGAGCAGCGCCCGGTGCGGCAGGAAGTCGAAGCAGGCCTGGGCCAGCTCACGCCGGCCTTCCCGCGCCAGCCGCTCGTCCAGCTTCTCCTTCATGGCGTGAAGGTAGCGAACGTCACTCGCGGCATATTCGCGCTGTGCGTCGTTGATTTCCGGCGCGCCCCAATCGCTGGTCTGCTGCTGCTTGTTGAGATCGTGGCCGAGCAGCTCGCGTACCAGCTCCTTCAGGCCATGGCGGTCGGTGTAGGTCCGGACCAGCCGGGATGCGGTACGGGTGCAATAAAGCGGCGCGGCCATGATGCCCAGGTAGTGCTGCATGATGGCCACGTCGAAGCGTGCGAAATGGTATAGCTTCAAACGACCGGGATCGCCTAGCAGAGCCCTGAGGCGAGGCGCACCATAGTCGCTGCCGGGGGAAAAGCGGACGAGATGCTCATCGCCGCTGCCGTCCGACAATTGCACCAGGCACAGCCGGTCGCGGCCGGGGTGAAGGCCCATGGCTTCGGTGTCGACGGCGATCGATCCCGGCCCGAACAGGTCGGCAGAGGGCAGGTCCTCCTCGTGGAAATGAATTGCCATGCTGCTCCTTCGTGCGCGGTTCCCCGGGGTCTCGTCCGGTCCCTGTTACAGAGCCGCTTAACCCGCCCTTGCCGACAGCGCCATTGAATCGGCTGGAGCCGCCTAGAAATTTCGGCTAAACGACTCCGAAGGTGCGTGCATTTCGACGAGCGCGCCCGACCGGTTGCGCCGTGGAGCCCAGCGCGTTGGTGTGAATTGTTTGACTAGGGCCACAGGAAGTACGGACGGGCATGGGTTACGATCGAGGGCGCAAGGGTGATCGCGGTGGGCGCGGTCGCGACAAGGGTGATTTCGGCGGAGGCGGTGAGGTTTACGGCGGCGGCGACCGTGGCGGCTTCGGCGGTGGCGGCGGCTTCGGCGGTGGTGGTGACCGCTTCGGCGGCGGCGGCGGTGGCGGCGGCTATCGTGGCGGTGGTGGCGGCTTCGGCGGCGGCGGTGACCGGTTCGGCGGTGGTGGCGGCGGCGGCGGTGGTGGTTATCGCGGCGGCGGCGGTGGCGGCGGGTTCCGCGGCGGCGGTGCCGGCGGCGGCATGCCTCCACAGGTGGTCGGCGAGGGCAAGGGCGTCGTCAAGTTCTTCAACCCGCAAAAAGGCTTCGGCTTCATCGTCCGCGATGACGGCGGCGAAGATGTGTTTGTTCACATCTCGGCTGTTGAGCAGGCCGGCTTGACCGACCTGGCCGACGGCCAGCCGCTGGAATTTACTCTTGTGGACCGTGGCGGCCGCGTGTCGGCGACCAATCTGCGCATTGATGGCGATCCCATGCCGGTCGAACGGAGCGGCGGTGGTGATCGCGACTCGGCTTCGGGTGGCGGCAGCAGCGGCGGTCCGCAGCGCCAGCTGACTGGTGAAAAGGCGTCCGGCACGGTCAAATTCTTCAACGCCATGAAGGGCTTTGGTTTCATCCAGCGCGACGATGGTCAGCCGGATGCGTTCGTGCACATCTCGGCGGTGGAACGCGCAGGCATGCCGTCGCTCAACGAAGGCGATCGACTTGAGTTCGAGTTGGAAGTCGACCGCCGCGGCAAGACGGCGGCGGTGAATCTCAGCCCGCTTCAGTCATAAGCTTCTAGTATCCGCAGCGCGCGGGGCAGGGCCCGTCCGGAGCGATCCGGGCGGGCCTTTCGCGTTCTACTCGCGCCTGAACGGCAACTCCGCCTGCATTGCTTCCAGCTCGGATGCGATAGCGCTGCGCTCACCCTCGAGGAACTGCGCTACTGCTGTCCGAAAGCTTGAATTGGGGATGAAGTGAGCCGAGCGGGTGATCACCGGCTGGTAGCCTCGCGCCAGCTTGTGCTCGCCTTGCGCCCCGGCCTGCACCGCTTGGAGGCCGTGCGCGACCGCCCACTCGATCGCTTGATAATAGCAGAGTTCGAAGTGGAGATAGGGAAGCTCGACCGTCGCACCCCAATAGCGGCCGTAGAGCGTATCCGCGCCGATCCAATTCAACGCCCCCGCAATCGGATTATCGTCTTTGATGGCGAGTAGCAGCAGGGTGCGGTCGGCCATGGTCGCGCCGACCTCATCGAAGAAGTCGCGCGTGAGGTAGGGCCGACCCCACTTCCGCCGTCCGGTGTCCTGGTAAAATGCCCACATCGCGTCCCAATGCTCGGGAAGGATGTCGGCGCCAGTCAGCGCAAGGAAGTCCAGCCCCTCTCGCGCCGTCGCCCGTTCCTTGCGCAACGTCTTGCGCTTGCGGCTGCTCAGCGCGAGGAGGAAGTCGTCGAAGTCGCGGTAATCGCGATTGAACCAGTGATACTGAATGCCGTCGCGCAGCAACCAGCCGCGTTGCTCGAACTCGCCGACGTCTTCGTCCGCGATAAAGGTCGCGTGAGCCGACGACAGGTCGTTCTGCCGAACGATCGATTCTGCCGCGGCGAGCAGCGCCTGCGGGCGATTGCCAAGCAGCCGTCGTCCGGGAACCGGGGTGAACGGCACGGCGATCTGCAGCTTGGGATAATATTCCCCGCCTGCGCGCTGCCAGGCGTCGGCCCAGCCGTGATCGAAGACATATTCGCCCTGGCTGTGGCTCTTCAGGTAGGCCGGGGCTGCAGCGACGGTAGCGCCGCCGTCTTCAATGACGATCGGCAGCGGGTTCCATCCGCTTCGCCCTCCAACGCTGCCAGAGGCTTCCAGCGCCGAAAGAAAGGCATGGCTGAGGAAGGGATCGGCTTGGCCCGCGAGCGTGTCCCACTCGCTCGCGGGCAATTCTCGAACAGCCCCTCCGATACGCGCACTCACAGTCTCACGGTCGGCCATCGCCCTCCCAGATAAGGGCATCGACGCAATCTGCCAGACCTTGGCGCTGCTCTGGCGTTTGAACAGTCCAACCGTAGGCCGGCAGGTTCGATCCCGCCTCGGCGATCCACTGATCGCACGCGATCGCGTGCTCGACTGCCAGGAACTGCGGACACGCCAATGCCAGGAACGATGCTCGGCATGAAGGCGGCAGCTCGGCCGCGATCACCAGCCCCCGCCGAACCTGCGGCAGGTCGGACTTGAGGAGGCTCACGAGGCGGGGATCGAAACTCATGATCCCGAACAACCCTCGGTAGGCGGCCAGTGCCTGCTGCAGGACGGGTATCCAGCGGCTGGGCTCCCCGTCGACCTTGACCTCCAGCAGCAGCGGCACTCGGCCATCGACCAGCTTCAAGAGGCTGGCCAAGGTCGGGATGCGCTGTTCGCCCACTCGAAGTTGGGCGAGTTCGGATGCCGTGCTGCAACCGATGACCAGTGGACTGGCGCACATTCGGCGCGCATCGGGATCGTGGAACACCAGCACCTCGCCATCGGCCGTCAGGCGCAGGTCGCACTCGATCCCGCAGCCGAGCTCGAGCGCTGCGGCAAAGGCGCGATTGCTGTTCTCGGGAACCCTCGGGCCGGAATGGAGCCCGCGATGCGCGAAGCCCAAGGGTCCCGGATCGAGAGGATCAGTCGCGGATGGCGACGACCGCATCCACTTCGACAGCGACGCCCAGTGGCAGCACTGGCACGCCGACCGCCGAGCGAGCGTGGCGGCCGGCCCCGCCGAACACTTCCTGCATCAGCTCCGACGCACCATTGGCGACCTTGGGCTGGTCCGTGAAATGTCCTGCGGAGTTGACGAAGACGCCAAGCTTGACGATCCGTTCGACCCGGTCGAGCGAACCCAAGGCTGCCTTCATCTGCGCGAGCAGCATGATGCCACAGCGCCGGGCCGCGGCCTGGCCAGCTTCCAGGTCGACGCCCTCACCCAGCCGCCCAGTGATCAGGCTGCCGTCCTCGGCAAAGCTGATCTGTCCGGAAATGTGCAGCAGGCCATTGGCCTCGACCGCGGGAACGTAAGACGCGACCGGAGCCGCAGGCTGGGGAAGGGTGATGCCGAGTTCGGCGAGACGCTGATCGATGGTTCTCATGACAGCGCACTGTGATGGGCAGCCTCGCGCGTCAACCCGCCGGCAGTCGTCACCCTGGCTTGTCTCAACTTTAACTCTTCAGCCACGGATTGATTGGCGAAAAAGAGCGGATGCCGAACAACGTCAGCATGACGAAACTTGCTCATCCGTGCCTTGAAACGCTGAAGCCGGCGAAACTCTGGCTGGTCGGCATCAGCTCCAGCGTGTTGATGTTGAGGTGCGGCGGCAGGGTTGCGACCCACCAGATGGTTTGGGCGAGATCGTCCGCCGTCATTACGTCCATGTCGGCATAGAGCGCCTTGGAAGCGGCCTCATCCCCGCCGGTGCGGACGAGGGTAAATTCAGTCTCGGCCATGCCGGGCTCGATCGACGTGACACGCACGCCGGTGCCGGCCAGATCGCAGCGCAGGTCGAGGCTGAACTGGCGGACGAAGGCCTTAGTCCCGCCGTACACCGCTCCGCCGCGATAGGGGTAGGTGGCTGCGACTGAGGACAGGTTGATGATGGCGCCCCTGCGCTCGATCAGCCGGGGTAGCAGCGCCTGGGTGAGCGCTACCAGGCCGCTGATGTTGGTCTCGATGACTTGATCGAGTCGATCCCACTCCTGTTGATGCAGCGGCTGGGCCGGCGGCGCGAGGCCGGCATTGTTGAGCAGCAGGTCGACGCCACCCCACTCACCCGCCAAATCGCCGAGTGCTGACAGGGCGCCGATGTCGCGCATGTCGAGCTCCAGTGGCAGAAACGACGCGCCAAGCTCTTCCTGCAAGGCCCGCAGCCGATCTCCGCGGCGGCCGGTCCCAACGACTTTCCAACCCTGCCGCGCGAACAGCCGGGCGCTTGCAGCGCCGATACCGGCAGTTGCTCCCGTAATCAGAACCGTCTTGCTCACGCCGCGACCTTCAGGCGATCGAGGATCCAGGGTGTAGCGCTCGGCCAGTCGTCGATTCGAGCGTGCGCGTGTTCGGCCGTTTCCGTGACGGCAGCGAGGCGCGGCTCGGCGACCATGTGCAGGCGAAACGTGCCGGGTGAGTGCTTCGCAACGGAGGCATGATGGACGGCGAGGTCGTCGACAAACAGGCTGCGAGTAGCGGAATGACGCTCGACGATCCGCCGCAGCGGCTCGCCCTTGCCACCGCGATTGCAGATCACCTCGTGGGTGATGCCGTGCCCCGCAAGCTGTTCCACCCGCCACGAGTGCGCCTCGTCGCCAAGGTTGGTCAGGACCACGATGTCGGCCACCTCACCGATCTGGCCGAGTGCTTCGACCGCACCGGGGACCACTGTCTGGCGGTGCATTTCCGTACGGAAGAAGCCTTCCAGCAACGGCCACACCTCTTCGCTCGGGACCCGCTCGCCGGATCGACGGCGTTTCAGGGCTCCGGCGAGGTCGCCTTCTTCGGGCCGAAAATCGATCTCGTGGGCTTCGTCGAGCCAGGTGGAGAAGGGCGACACCATGTGCAGTAGCACTTCGTCGCAGTCGGTGATCAGCAGTGGTCGATTCATGCCTCGAGAGCGCTTCGGGCGCGGACCAGTTCCTCCGGCTTGAAGTCAAGCTCTTCCGCAACCGCGATCAGGTCGGGCTCATGCGCTTCAAGGAAGCGGAGAACTTCCGCCAGCATCGCTGGGTCGCTCGTTCCTGTGCGAAGTTCATCGGCGCTCAACCCCGACAACGACAACAGTCGCTCCGCCCGGGAGGAATCCCGCAACGTGACAATCAGGGCCTGCAAGGCAACCGTCATGGGGTCGGCTTCGTTTGTGGCGCTTCTAATCATCGCCTATGCTGCTTTGGGCGTTTCGGGAGCGAGTGGGTGGCCAAGATCCTAGTTGTCGAGGACAACGCGCTCAACATCAAGCTGTTCTGCGATCTGCTCGCGGCCCATGGTCACGAACCCGGCGCCGTGACGGACAGTCGCGAAGCGCTGGAGCGGGCGCAGGCCTTCGGGCCCGACCTTATCATCACCGACATCCAGTTGCCGCACGTCAGCGGGCTGGAATTAATTCGGCAGTTCCGGGAGGACGAGCGGCTGAAATCGGTGCCGATCATGGCGGTCACGGCCTATGCGGCGGTCGGCGACGACGAGCGCATCCGGGCGGCAGGGGCGTCGGCCTATATCAGCAAGCCGATCTCGGTGCTGCGGTTCGTGGAGGAAGTCACGGCCTTGCTCGAGACGAACGGGGAGTCGGTGGCGGGTTGAGGTTGCCGTGTTCGCGCGAAGGCGGCTGAACAAAGAGAGGGGCGCCGTAGCGCCCCTGATCCGCTAACGCGGCGATCCTTGCTGGCCCCGGGCCGGAGTCCGGGGTCTATTAAGCTCGAGAAGCAAGCTTATTTGATCTTCGCTTCCTTGAACTCGACGTGCTTGCGGACGACCGGGTCGTACTTGCGAAAGCTCATCTTCTCCGTCTGATTGCGCGGGTTCTTCTTCGTGACGTAGAAAAAGCCGGTATCGGCCGTGCTGACGAGCTTGATCTTGACGGTTGCCGGCTTGGCCATCGTTCAAATCCCGATATGCGGTAAAAAACAAAAAGCGGCGAAAGGCCGCCGCTGGGTCCGGCGCTCCATGCCGATGCCGGTCCGCTCTGTCAAGAAGCCCGGCACGCGACTCTCTTCGTCGCAGTGTTTTAGCAGTGTCTTAACCTTGCTCCCTCACTGTCAGGGGGCAACCGGGGGATGGACGCGTGGCCGAGTCGCTGAACGGACTAAGCCTGGAGTTGCGGCGCTGCCTGCGCGATCTTCATGGCCGGGCGGATCGCCTGTCGCCGCTGGACATTCACGCGCGCATGGACGCGATCCGCGACTTGGCCGCACGAGACGGACTCGGCGGACTGGAAGAGCTGGCGCGGCGTTCGGCTCAGTTGGCACTGCTACCCGGATGCCGGGTGGCGGTGGCCGAGTGCCTGTCGCATGTCGACGATGCGGTCGCCGCAATTTCGCCGCAACAGCGGCAAGCAGTTCTGGCAGCAGTAGCGGTTCGCCTGCACTAACACGGTTCGCAGATTAGGATCGTTACGGAGCCGCTGCGGCGTTCAAGCATTGGAACGCCCATGCGCGCCTTTTCCCAACTGCTCGACGCGCTAGTCTACACCCGAAGCCGCCTCGCCAAGCTCAAGCTGATCGGCGATTACCTTCGCCGCACGCCTGATCCGGACCGCGGCATCGCCCTGGCGGCGCTGACCGGCACGCTCGACATCCCGGCGGTCAAGGGAGCTGTCATCCGCGGGCTGGCCGAAAGCCGGGTCGACCCGCTGCTGCTCCGCATGAGTCACAATTACGTAGGCGACCTGGCGGAGACCGTGTCGCTACTGTGGCCGTCCCCGGAAGGCGAGTTGGATGATGGGACCATCACCATCGCCGAGGCTGTGACCCGCCTGCGCGCGGCAAGCCGGTCCGACGCGCCCGCTGAGCTGGCCCGCATGCTCGACCATCTGGATGCGTCAGGCCGCTTTGCCCTGTTGAAGCTGGCCACGGGAGAGCTGCGTGTCGGGATCAACGCGCGCAACGCCAAGCAGGCGTTCGCCGATGCGTTCGGGGTCGAGGTGGAGGCGGTCGAGGAAGTCTGGCACGGCCTCTCGCCGCCCTATCTGGAGCTGTTTGCCTGGGGAGAGGGGCGCGGGGAGCAGCCGACCGTGCGTGACGTGCCGGTGTTTCGCCCGTTCATGCTCGCCCATCCGTTGGATGAGGGAAGGGTCGAGCTCAAGGACTATGCCGCGGAGTGGAAGTGGGACGGCATCCGAGTGCAGCTGGTCCATGCCGGCGGGCAGACACGGCTGTACAGCCGCACGGGCGACGACATCACCGGCAGCTTCCCGGAGGTTGCGGCGGCGTTGGCAACCCCAGGCGTGCTCGACGGCGAACTGCTGGTGCGCGGTGCCGGACAAGGCGCGGACGAACATGGCGGCGCGGCGGCCAGCTTCAACGCGCTACAGCAGCGGCTTGGCCGCAAGCTGGTGAGCGCCAAGACCCAGAGCGAGTACCCGGCATTCGTCCGGCTCTATGACCTGCTGTTCGACGGGCCCGAGGATTTTCGGGAACGACCATGGAGCGAGCGCCGGACGCGGCTGGAAGCGCTCATGCCACAGCTCGACCAGGCTCGCTTCGACCTTTCGCAACTGATCGAGGCCGACAGCTTCGCCGCCCTGGGCGAGATCCGCGCGGGAGCGCGTGACGCCAGCATCGAGGGCATGATGCTGAAGCGGCGCGACTCACCTTATGTCGCCGGGCGGCGCGTCGGACTGTGGTACAAGTGGAAGCGCGATCCACTGACCGCCGACTGCGTCATGATGTACGCTCAGCGCGGGTCCGGCAAACGATCGAGCTTCTACAGCGATTTCACCTTCGGTTGTTGGGCCGACGACGGTGAGCTGTTGCCAGTGGGCAAGGCTTACATGGGCTTCACCGACGAGGAGCTCAAATGGATGGACCGCTTCGTCCGTCAGAACACGGTCAATCGGTTCGGCCCGGTGCGGGAGGTTGAGAAGACGCTGGTGCTTGAGGTGGCGTTCGACTCCATTCACATGTCGAAGCGACATCGGAGCGGCCTTGCCATGCGCTTTCCCCGTATCAGCCGAATCCGCACGGACAAGCCCGCGCACGAGGCCGACCGGGTCGAGACGCTGCTGGGGATGGTGACCTAAAGCGCTTTCTCAAGCACCACGAATTCCAAGTCCGGACGGCGCGGTTCGCCGAAGCGCGCATCGCCATGAGGAAATGGCCGCCGTTCGCCGGTAAGCTGGTAGCCGCGCCGCTCGTACCAGGCGATGAGTTCGGGTCGCTGGACGATGACGGTCATTTCCATTCTGGTCGCGGCACGATGTTGCGCCGCCCAAGCCTCCGCCGCAGCAAGCAGGGACTTGCCGACGCCGCTTGCTTGGCGGGAAGGGTCAACGGTGAGCAAGCCAAGGTAGGTCAGACCACCGCCCTTGTCGGTCAGCGCCACGCAGGCAACCTTCTCACCTTTGTCGCGCCATAGCAGCAAGTCCTCCACGGGATCGCCCACCATTAACGCAAGCGTCTCGACATCGATTCGCTGTCCGGCGAGCAGGTCGGCCTCGTGGCTCCACCCGGAACGGGCAGTGTCGCCGCGATAAGCGCCTTCGATCAGCCGGTGCAGCCTGGGAAGGTCGGCCAGCGTTGCACGCTCAAGCTCCATGCACTGCCACATCTCTACCTTCTGCGCTCGCCCGACCCCGGTACATGCCGCGGGTGGTAAAGCCCCAGGCCGCCTCGCCGTTCGGCGCAACCGCAATCAGCCCACCTGAACCGCCCAGCGCCGAGATATCTGCCAGGACAGCCTCAAGGGCGGTTTGCAGATCCTCACCGAGCATCCGCATCCGTGCGGTCAGCTCATGTCCGGCAGCGGCCCGAATGAAGAACTCGCCCGAGCCGGTAGCGCTGACCGCCGCGGCACGGTCGTCGGCATAGGTGCCCGCGCCAATGAGTGGCGAGTCGCCGATCCGGCCCCAGCGCTTGGCCGTGAGGCCTCCGGTGGACGTGGCTGCGGCGACATGGCCGTGGCAATCGACTGCGACCGCACCGATCGTGCCGAACTTAACATCGGCGTCGAAACCACCGCCGCTGGCTATCACGGCCGTCAGTTGGGCGCGGCGCTCTGACGTTTCGAACCACTTGGGATCGACGGTCGCCAAGCCCTGCTCACGGGCGAACTCCTCCGCGCCTTGATAGCTCAGCAGCACATGGGGGCTGCGCTCCATTACCGCTCGGGCGGCGCCGATCGGATTGCGAATGGCGCGCAGGCCAGCGACGGCTCCGGCAGCGCGAGTGCGGCCATCCATGATTGCGGCGTCGAGCTCTATTCGTCCGTCGTGCGCGAGCACACTACCGCGCCCAGCGTTAAAGGCAGGATCGTCCTCAAGCACCCGGGCGGCTGCCTCCACCGCATCCAGTGCCGACCCGCCTGCGGCCAGGATCTGCTGTCCAGCGTCCAGCGCCGCATGGAGGCCCGCAACACCCGCAGCTTCTTCCTGGGCAGACAGCCTCATGGCCCCGCAGCCACCATGGATTACCAATTCCCAATTCGTCATCGCCGCGCCCTAGCCCGGACGATTCGGCTTGTGCAATCTTGGCGCCGAGCGAGTGGGGCGTGGGCTAGTCGCGCCGCCGCTCGGGCGCTTTGCCGTCCAGCAGTGCGTCATCGAGCATGCGGCCGAGCCGAAGGCCGCCACCCAGCACCTGTTTCCGCACGGGGGCGAGAAGCGCCTGAACCTTTTCCTCCGTCAGAGATGGACGATCGGCCGGAAGGGGACCACACGGCGCGCCGATCAGGGACGCGTAGGCGAGGTCCCGTGCGTTGCTCCAGCTCTCCCGGCTCCAGTCCTCCACCGTTCCGCCAGCGAGCGCAGCCTGTTCGGCCGCGGGCAGTTGCCTCATCAGCAGCCGCGCACGTGCCCGAAGTGGCAGGTCGTTCGACGGCGGCACTGCACCGCTCGGGGTGGTGATTGCCCGTTCCGGCAACCACCCGTCCCAGATCGAATGAAGGTTGGTCCGCCCGCCGATCAGCCCATAGGCTGCCCGAACCTCGTTGCCGCCGCGATCGCCCCGGTCGCCGCCGTGCATCGGCTGGGCGAGGTCGCCGACGAAGTGGACGAGGTAGGCCAGCGCCTGCACTCGCTCCCGCACTGGAAGCGCCTTGTCCGCCAGCAGCCGGGCGTTGCGCTCGATCTGGGCAGATACGCAATTGCCATCCTTGCAGGCGCCAGTGAGGCTGAACGGCTGGCAGATATCAACATTCTGGTAGTGCCAACTGTTCTGGTAGCTGAAGCGGTCGCCCATTGGCTTGATGCAATCGGCCCAGACGCTGGCATCTTCCAGCGAGTTCATCGGACAGGTCGGCGTCTCGAGTCGCCGAGCTTGCCCGAGCAAACGGCCGACTTCCGAGCGGGTGGCGGGGTTCATCGACTCCCACGCGACCGCGGCTACTACCCGATGGCCATAGTCCCAATAGGCTGCAGCAGGAGCAGCCGCGAACAGCGCGCACAGCGCGGCAAACAGGCGGAGTATCGGCACGGGTGTTGCTCTAGCCGTCACTCAGGCAAGGGACAAATCATGCAATTCGTTGACCAGCCTCCATTCGCCAAGGTCGGCCAGCATTACCCGGCCGGCCTGCTCGGTCAGGTCGGCAACGCGTGGCAGACTGTTCGACTGACGCAGGTCGTCGGCAATACGCTCCAGCAATCCGGCGGTGGAGCGGGACCGGGCCGCCAGGGCGCTATAGTCACCATGCACGCGGATGCCGAAGATCGCGGTCCCGAGCGCGGGCAAGCCGGCGGACAGCGCGGTGATCCAACTGCTGTAGCGGGTCACCAACTCGGGAGACAGTTCCAGGCCGAGCACGACGCAGGCAGTTACCGCCAAGGTCGACATGAACAGCAGCAGGGCCAGAACTTCCAGCCGCCGATCGAACCGCCCAACCTGTTCCGCATTGCGGCGGTTGTAGGCGATCTGCGGACCGACTTCACGCTCTGCGATCGATGCGGCCAGTCTCGGCAGCTCGCTAGCGGTCAGCCGGCCCGAGGGGCAGCCGACCGTGCGCCACGCGCTGGCTGCGTACCAGTCGATCCAGCGGCGGGCGACCGGCTCCGCCGCGCTGCCCGGAGGGTCTGGCGCGGCGATGCCCAGTAGCTTCATGCTGCGCATCGGTCGCAGCCGCTCGGCAAGCTGACGATAGTCGAGCCAGCGCTGGTGCCAGCACCGCTTCGAACCGGTCAACGTATTCACCACCACCGCGAGCACCACGATGAACTCGGCGACGGCGAGGGGCAGTGGATTGGCCGGCAAGATAAGGCCGGCCAGCCCGATCCACGCGCCAAGGGCGGCAAGGAGGAAGTTGAACACGTGGCCCGAGCGATAGGTTTGGGCGAAGTGGGTGGCGAGGCGATCGCTCCACTCGTAAGCTTCTTGCAACCAGTCGAGCGGCGCGTCCACTCCATGCTGACCGAGCAAGCATTGACGGTAGCTCCGCCATTCGGCCCGCGATGCCTCAACCTTTGGCTTGGCCCGAAGGTCGCGTGACGAGAGGCGGTGGGTGCCGGCCAGCGTCAGCAGCAGCGGGTATTCGAAACGAAGGCTGAATTCGTGGGGCCGCTCGGCGTAGAAGCGCCGGATGAACTTGCGTTCGATTGGAGGCGTCGGCGGGGCAATCAGAGCGCGCAGGACGTGTAGCAGCGCATCATCGTCAGCTCGCCGCCGACACGCGCGATCGCCCGGGGCGGTAATGACCACAGGATCGAAGGCGCTCCACATCAGCGCAGAAGGGTCTTCGGGAGCCACGGGCAAGTGGAGAATAGGAGTGCCCTTGGTGAGGGCCAAGGCGACCGTGTCGGCGGTCCCGCCCCGCCCGCGCGCCGGAAGGCCGTCCCACACGGCGATCAGCAGGTCGCAATGTGCGACCGTCGCGCGGCCAGCCATCACAAAGGCCTCTTCCGCGTCGTTCGGATCTCCTGGCAACTCGAGGACGCAGCAGCAAAGCCCAGAGAGTCGGTCGACTTCGCTGGCTTCCTCACTGCTCATGGACCGGACGTAGTCAGCCCTGGTCATCGGCAACACGGCCTGCAGCGACCAACCTGCTTCGACCGCGACGGCGGCGGCAATCTGGTCTGCGCCGCTTGCCAGGGGGGACACCAGGGTGAAGGCCGGCGCTTCGTCAGTGAAGAACTTTCGTTCCTCGGCATGTACCGCACGCGCCTGTTTCTCGATCTGCTTTAGGTTCTCGGCAAGTCGGCGGCTAAGATTGGCAGAACCGCTATCGCTGAAGGTTTCGGCTCGGTGGCCAGTCACACCCACCGTCAGCCCAAAGCGAAGTCGCGGCGGCGAGTTCACTTCTAGCGTTTCTTCCGTTTCGTGGGCGAAGACTCAAGCCCTTGCTTGAGAACCCAGCCCGCCAACCCGAGGAGCACGAGCGCTACGGCGGCAGCAACAATCCTCTGAGTGGCGTCGCTACGCACTCCGCCGTTCCGGTTTCCCCAAACGGGGTCGTAGCGGATCGCCTTAGAATCGTTCCCTTCCTGGAAGCCCAGAGCGAAGGCGAGTGTCTCGGCAGTCTGATCCGGATTCTTCACCCGAAGCTTATGGTCCCCCTTACGCTCGAACGTGATCGGCGGATGCTTGCTCTTTGCTGCTGGGCAGCAATCGACCTTGTTGGGGTCGCCACCCTGCTGAGGCGGGCCAATCCAAAAGACCTCTTCCTCGTCGTCATGGAACTTTAAGCTGGACCCTTTGGGATCAAGCTTGAACTCGACTATATAGTACCCCTTCTTATAGAGATCATCGTCGTTCTTACTGAAGATCAGTTCGTGCAATTCCATCTTTGAGCCATTGCAATTTTCGTACATGGAAAACTTCCAACCTCCGCTAGCGTCTCGCGTAGGCACCACCTCTATGATTCTTCGTTTTGAATATTGAGGCATGACTGTTCCCCTATTAAAGCCGAGCCTTCTGGATTTAACCTCCGCCGTTCTTATTGCCCACGACTGGGTCATGGTAAGCGACGATAGTGTTACTACCGCTGCCCGCCGCGACGAAGTTCAGCCGGTAACTGAGCAGGCATTCCTTCGCATTGTCATTGTGTACGAGCAGTTCGTTGGGCCTAGGATTGGACTTCACCCTGAAGCCTTTGCAAGGGTCGCTGCTCTGCTTGGCTGGACAGGGCGGGGCATTGTGCTCGTCGCCGCGAGCTACCCAGAGCGCTTGATCCTTGTCGGGGTGAAAGGCCAGCGTTCCGGAAGGGTCCTTCAGCACGAAGACGACATCGTGCCAGTCAACCTTCTTCATCTTCTTCTCGTCTTTGCTGAAGTGAAGCGCCTCGGTCGGGCGACCGTCCTGGGCCATTCGGAAGTTCCAATTCCCAGAAGCGTTTTTGGACGCCGTCACGACCACCGTCGACCGTTCGCCTTTTCCGCCCGGCTCTGGCTGCGGCGTCTTGCTTCCCTGTTGCATCGTCCTGCCCTTCCCTGATCATTCTTGCCAGCCGGCTTGCTTCAGGCGCATTGAAATGACCGCAGCTTCCGCACTGCGTCCCAGACGTTCCAGCAACTGCTGCCGGCGCTTCAGTTCGCGCGAAGTCTCAGCGATTCCGGTTGGCCACACCGCAAGTGCTTGCCGCCAAGCCGCAAGTGCCGCGTCGCGATCGCCAAGCGCCTGCTGAATGTCGCCGCTCAACAACTGAGCAGCGGCCAAGGACAAGCGATCCTCCACCGGATCGTTCGAGCCGTGGCGTTGCACGGCCGCGAGCCACTGACCGGTGAACGACATCGCCTGGCCCTTGGCGCCGCTCGCCAGGCTCAGCCGAGCCTGCGCTTCCAGGCAGGATCGTTCGAGCCGGCGCCAGTTGAGCACTTCATCCTGCGCAGGCAACTCAGCCGTCCGGCTGCAGCCCGACCGGACCCAGCGCTCACCTTCCTCCACTCGATCGAAGTCAAGCAGCAGACGAGCGTGATCAAGGTACGTCCCGGCGCTGCGCTCGACCCAATCACGGTTGCGTGGCTCTGTTCTCAGCAGGAGGTCGCTCAACTCGACTGCCGCTGCGGAATAGCGGAGTGCGTCCTCGCGTCGTCCGATCGCACTTAATTGCCGAGCCATCGAGCGGTATGCGATTAAAATGCGTGACTGGAGGTCCGTGTCGGCAGGAGACTCGCCCTGTAATTCGCGCAGCAGCGCAAGTTGGCGGAGGCGCTGCGCAAGTGCTGGCTGCAGACGCAAGGAGCGCTCCAGCGAGTCCGATAGGTATCCCACGTTCTCAGCCCGCAGCTTGCGATAAGCGTTGTTGCGGGGATCACGAGCGATCAGCCCCTCAAGCGGCCGGAGTGATCGTGCGAAGCGGTTGACTGCAGCGTCATAGCGTCGTCGCTGCAACTCCAGCGCGCCCAAGTTGCTCTCGGCATAGATGGCTTCCAACTGCCACTCGGGTTCGTTGGGTTCGACCGTGATCATCCGGTCGGCCAAGCGACGGTACTCGCTCCAATGGGCAGCCGCTTCGTCGAAGCGTCCGCGCTGCATCGCAATTCCGCCGACCCAAAAGACATTCTGGGCATGGTCGAATAGCCGCTGCGGATTTTTCGGATTGCGGCGAAGCGCTTCGGCCGTGCCTGCAAGGGCCTCCCCGTGAAGCCGCACCGCGCGATGGAGGTCTCCGCGGCGTTGCGCGATATCTCCCATCAGAGTTAGAGCCCGGCTGCGCTGACTTAGCGCTTCGTCGGACAGGTCGCCCTTGTCCTGCCGCTCGTAGAACGCGAGCACCCGGGCGCCCACCGCGTCCAGTGCGTCCAGGCGTCCGACCGGCTCCAGCTTATCCTTGAGGTCTCCGATCATGAAGCCGACCAGGCTTTCCGCTTCGCGCCGTTGATCGCGGGCGGAGTCGCGGGCCTGGATGGCGGTGACGGCCAGCGTGCTGGTTAGCGCCATCCCTGCGATCGAAGCCGCGGTGACGAACGCCATCTTGCGGCTGCGGCGATGCTCCTCCCGCTGCACCAGTTCGTCCAGCCGGACATCGAGCATGCCGGCGACCAGCTTGAGCAAGCCCCCACGGCGGCCATCGGCCCCCTCACGCAGGTCTGCGGCGATCGGCTCGGCCGGCTCCCCGGTTGCCCGACCGCGCGCATCGAAGCGTTCGCGCATAGCCGGCGGAAAGCACTCCTCCGCTTCGCGCCCGGGCAAGCTGCTGGCGTGCGGCTCGCCCGCAAGGATGGCGGCCAGGACCTCGCCGTCCGGGCGGAGCTTCTTGAAGGCGCGGACCTCCTCATTGACCCAGCGGCTGCGCGCCGCGGCGGGGGAGCACAGCACGATGAGATGGCGCGAACACTCGATCGCCTCTTTTATTTCTTGGCTGAGGTCCTTGGAGGCAGCGAGTTCACTTCGATCACGAAAGATCGGCGTCAGTCTTTTTGGCACCAGAAAGCGTTCGGTGCGTCGGCCAACGAGTTCGCGGGGAACCTGGAACTTCTCCACTGCCCCATGCAGCCAAGCGGCATCGGCAGCATCGGCATGGCTGTATGACAGGAACGCCCAGTAGCGTTGAACAAAGGGCGCGCGGATCCCGGCCCGACGTGATCGGTTAGCGCCACGACGCGACAAGACAGCCGAACCTTCCACCCTAGGTTCTCCCGAGTCTGCATCGTCTCCGTTACCAGAAAACCGGGATTTAACCTACCTCGGGCGGCTGCCTTGGTTCTGTCTCCCTGCTCCTCTATATCGGTGGTATGTCCATTCGTCCGTGGCGCGATATTGCGCGCCGACCCTCGCGCCAGATCATGGTTGGCAACGTGCCGGTCGGCGGCGATGCGCCGATAACGGTTCAGACCATGACCAACACGCCGACGTCCGATGCACGCGCGACGATCGACCAGATTCGCCGCTGCGAGGAAGCGGGGGTGGATATCATCCGGGTGTCCTGTCCTGATGTGGAGAGCACGGCAGCGCTCAAGGAGATCGTGCGCGCGGCCGCGGTGCCGATCGTTGCCGACATCCACTTTCATTACAAGCGGGCGTTGGAGGCGGCGGACGCCGGGGCGGCGTGCCTGCGGATCAATCCGGGCAACATTGGCTCCAACGAGCGGGTGGCTGAGGTGGTGCGGGCAGCCAAAGCCAATGGGTGTGCGATCCGCATCGGCGTCAACGCCGGCAGCCTGGAGAAGCACCTGCTCGAAAAGTACGGGGAGCCGTGCCCGGATGCGCTGGTCGAGAGCGCGATGGACCATGTCCGCGTGCTCGAGGAACATGGTTTTCGCGACTACAAGATCAGCGTCAAGGCAAGCGACGTGTTCCTGGCGGTGGCCGCCTATTCGCAGCTGGCGAACGAGCTCGATTGTCCCCTCCATCTCGGCATCACGGAGGCGGGTGGCCTGATCGGCGGTACCGTGAAGAGCTCGGTCGGGCTGGGCATGTTGCTGTGGAGCGGGGTCGGCGACACCATCCGTGTTTCGCTGTCGGCCGAGCCGGAGGAGGAAGTTCGGGTCGGCTACGAGATCCTCAAGAGCCTGGGCCTGCGTCATCGCGGCGTTCGGGTGATCTCCTGTCCAAGCTGCGCCCGCCAGGGCTTCGACGTGATCCGCACGGTGGAGAAGCTGGAACAGCGCCTGCAGCACATCCGAACTCCGATGAGCCTGTCGGTGCTCGGCTGCGTGGTGAACGGGCCCGGCGAGGCGCGGGAAACCGACATCGGCATCACCGGTGGCGGCAACGGCAAGCACATGGTCTATCTGTCGGGCCTGACCGACCACCATGTCTCGGACGAGGGAATGGTCGATCACATTGTCCGACTGGTCGAATCCAAGGCAGCGGAAATCGAAGCTGCGACCGCTGCGGAACCAGAGCCCGCATTGAACGCCGCCGAGTAGCCATCAGAGCGGCTCGGGCAGATCAACCCGCCAGAAGGCGGTCCCGACATCCTCGATCCCAAAGTCGTTATCGTTGACCAGCAGCAGCGTGCGTCGATCCAACATGACCATGCCTTCCAGGTCGGCGCTGACCTCCGGGTGATCGTCAGTGGAAAGTAGCAGCTGCTTCCTGAGCACCGGCAGGTCGAGCGTACCGGCAGCGCTGAGTTCCTCGACGCTTGGGCGAGTTTCTAAACTGGAATGATCGTCCACCAGCGCACAGCTTGGGTCGAGGTTCGCCACGTAGAGCTTGGTTGTTTCCGAACCTCGTTCCAGCAGCAGGAGAAGTTCGGCACCGACACACAGCAATTCGCTGACCTTAATATCCGAACGCTGGAGATCGCCCTTGGCCACGTCGCGGCGGAAGCTGGCGGGATCATCGAGCGGATAGAGATATTGCGCCAGGAGAACACCGGTCGCCGTGTCGATCGTCCACAGGCGGACATGCTGGGCGGCAGCGTGGGCCTGCTCGTCGGGATGGGCTAGCGGGCTCTGGAAGACGAGGTGCAATCGGGCACCATCAGCGGACAGCGCGATTGCCTCGAACCCGCGATTGACCTGCCGGGCAGCGGCAATCGGAGGCAACACAGCGTCGATCGGGTAAGGCGCGCCGGAGAAGCTCGTCTCGCTGCCTTTCGGAACCCAGCGCGAGAGGACCTTGCCATCGGGCCCGACGCGAAGGAGCGAAGGGCCATATTCCTCGCCGATCCAGAAGCTCCCGTCAGGTGCGATGGCGATCCCCTCGCTGTCGATTCCGCCTGGATCAGGCGTGTGCGGCGAGCCGTCCGGTCGAAGGGCCGGTTCCGTCCTGCTATTGGCGCTGCCTGGTGTCGGAAGGCCGCTGAGCGGTCGGCCATCCTCGCCGGTCAGCAAGATTGCCTGCACGACTTCAACCGCGTCGTCTGCGAGCCGAAGCTCGGCAACCGCTGGTCCAACGTCCAGTGCCGGCATGATCTTGGCGCTGCCCTTGGCCTGGGCGACGCCGTCCATGCCGTAGCTTTCCACCGCCAGCTCTACCTTGAGGTTGGGACCACGATCGCCGACCGCGAATAGTCGCCCGTCGGCCGCTCGGGTGAGTCCGGAGCCAAGCCCGCGAACGATCCGCAAGGCACGGCGGGGAAAAGGCAGGGTTGCAAGCACTTCATCGTCGAAGCGGAGGCGAGTGAAGCGAGGTGTGTCCATTCCCCAGCAACGGCTCCGCTTGCTCAAGGGTTGCGTCGGGCTCGCAATCGCGTAGCGCGCGCCCATGCCGTTGCCGCGCCACTCCCCAGCCATCGCTTTCTTCGTGGGCACACTCGGGATCGCGCTCTTTTCGGCCATGGACGCGGTCATGAAAGGGTTGGTGCTGGCGATCGGCACCTATGCGACGATGCTGTGGCGCAGCTTTGTCAGCGTCGGTCTGTCTGGAGCGATGTACCTCCCGCGCCGAGTGGGGTGGCCAGAGCGGCGGGTCATGCGGCTGCATGTTTCACGAGGGCTGTTGTCGACGGTCATGGGGCTGCTGTTCTTTTGGGGCATCGGCCGGGTGCCGCTGGCGCAGGCGATCGCACTTGCCTTCATCGCGCCACTGATCGCGCTGTACCTCGCTTCGGTGTGGCTGCACGAGACGATCGGCCCGCGAACGGTCGGCGCGTCGCTGATCGCGTTTGCCGGCGTGGTGGTTATCTTCATCGGGCAGGCGCAAGCAGATCTCGGCTACGATGCGCTGTTGGGCAGTGTCGCCATCCTGCTCTCGGCCGTTTGCTACGCGGTAAACATCATCCTGATGCGGCGGCAGAGCCTGGCCGCGCGTCCGCTGGAGATCGCCTTCTACCAGAGCCTGACTGTGAGCGCGGCTTTGCTGATCGCGCTGCCCGTCATAGGCACCAGCGTCCCCCCGATCGGACACTGGCCCTGGCTTGGGGTCGCGGCGGGGCTGGGGACCTTTTCCCTGCTGCTGCTCAGCTGGGCCTATGCTCGGGCCGAAGCGAGCTATCTGGCGGCAACGGAGTATACCGCCTTCTTGTGGGCGGCGCTGTTCGGCTGGCTGTTCTTCGCCGAGCCCTTGTCGCCCTTCACAATGGCGGGTGCGGTGCTGATCGTGGCTGGTTGCCTCCTGGCAGCGCGCAAGCCGCAGGAAGTCGATCCGCACCTGGAAGCTGCAGTCTAGGCACCCGCCGTGCTGAGCTTGTTCGAAGCACCGTCCTTCCCTTGAAGGCAGGGCCCGTTAGAAGGACGGTCCATCGAACAAGCAGGACAACGGTGCGGATATGGCCTGGTTACTTCTGATCCTTGGCGGGCTGTTCGAGGTTGGCTTCACCACCGCACTGCGGTTCGTGGACGGGTTCCGCAACCTGCCTTGGACGCTCGCTTTCCTGGGCTCCGTTACGCTGTCGATGGGCCTGCTGGAACATGCCGCGCGCACCATCCCGATGGGAACCGCCTACGCTGTGTGGACGGCCATCGGTGCAGTCGGCACGGTGCTGGTCGGAATGGCCTTCTTCGATGAGCCGGCGACCACCGTGCGCGTCGTGCTCATACTGGTCATCGTTGCCGCTGTCGCGGGGCTGCGACTTACCGCTTGAGATGGGGCGCGATTGCCGGGCTGTCCTCGATCGAGCGGAAGAACAGGGCTGGAGGCAGCGGCCCGCGGCCCTGTTCGTAGGAGTAGCCGAGGTTGAGGATGTTCCAGTCGCCCCATTTCGGCCCAATGAAGCTCAGGCCGACAGGTAGGCCTTTAACGAAGCCCATCGGGACGGTGAGATGGGGATAGCCCGCAACCGCGGCCAGGCTGCCAGCGCCGCCGCCGCTGATCTGGTCGCCGTTCACCGCATCGATCTTCCACGCCGGCGGCATGGTCGGGCCGACCAGCGCCGTCACACGATGTTGCTTGAGGAGCCGATCGATGCCGTTGGGTCCGGCCGCCCGAAAACTCGCCTGTCGCGCCTTGCGGTAGGCCGGGTCGGACAAGCCCTTGGTCTTCTCCGCAAGTTCGAACGTCTCCTGCCCGAACAGCGGCATCTCGCGCGCGGCGTTGGCCTTGTTGAAGGCAATCACGTCGGCGAGGCTGCGGACTGGGATCGGGGCGGGGCTGGAGCGGAGATAGACGCCAAGTCCGGCCTTGAACTCGGTCAAGAGCACGGTGAACTCGTTGCGGCCCATTTCTCCTTCGCTGAAGTCCTTGATCTCGACCAGCGTCGCGCCCTGGGCCTTGAGCACGGCCAGCGCGGCTTCGAACGGCTGGTCGGTGCCGAACCCGGAAGCGAAACGCATTACGCCGATCCGCTTGCCGCGCAGCGCGCCGCCGTCGAGGGTAGCGAGGGCGTTGGGCTTGCGGCGGTCGGCTTCGACCGTGGCCTTGTCGGCCGGGTCGCTGCCGGCCATGGCGCGCAGCAGCAGGGCGGCCTCGCCCACGCTGACGGCCATCGGCCCGGCGGTGTCCTGCGATTCGCTGATCGGGATGATGTGGGTTCGGCTGACCATGCCGACGGTGGGCTTGAAGCCGACGATGCCGTTGATTGCGGCCGGACAGGTGACGGAGCCGTCCGTCTCCGTCCCGATCGCGAGCCGCACCAGCCCAGCCGCTACCGCCGCGCCGCTGCCGCTCGATGAGCCGCACGGATTGCGGTCGAGCGCGAACGGGTTGCGAGTCTGACCGCCGACCGCGCTCCAGCCGGAGATGGAGTTGCTGGACCGGATGTTGGCCCACTCGCTGAGGTTGGTCTTACCCAGGATCACTAGGCCCGCGGCGCGCAGCCGGGCGACCAGCGGAGCGTCCCGACCGGTGACATTGTTCACCAGCGCCAGGCTGCCGGCGGTCGTCGGAAGGAGACCGGCGACCTCGATATTGTCCTTGATCAGTACCGGCTGGCCGACCAGCGGGCCGCCCTTGCCGGACCCGTCCACCTGCCGCGCCTGGGCGATAGCCGTGGGATCGAGTGCGATGACCGCACCGGTGGCGGGGTCGATCCGGCGCACTCGCTCGATCGCGGCAACGGTCTGGTATTCGGCATAGCCGCTCGGCTGGGCCGCGGACGGGGCGGAACAGGCGGCCGCGACCAGCACGGCGCCGGCAAACAGGTGAGCTTTCAAGGGCTTGGCTCCGGAAGAACTGATGGGCTCGTCATTGACCACCATCCCTTCCGGACACAAGTGCCAAGTCAGGCCTGAACTTCGCGGCCCTCCGCGGCCTGTTCGTACTTCTCGTTGCGAGCGCGCTCCAGCCCGTCGCGGATAACCTGGAGCGCTTCCTCGCGCCCGCCCCAGCGGCCGACGCGGGTCCACTTCTCGGGCTCCAGGTCCTTGTAGTGGGTGAAGAAGTGGCTGATCTGTTCCAGCACAATGTCCGGCAGGTGCTCGCCCTCATGCACGTCCGTGTAATAGGGTGAGGTCTTGACCTCCGGCACCGCCAGCAGCTTCTCGTCGCCGCCGGCCTCATCCTCCAGGAACAGCACTGCGATCGGTCGGGCGCGAACCACCGAGCCGGGGAAAAACGGCGAGCGAGCAACCACCAGGCAGTCCAGCGGATCGCCGTCATCGCCGAGCGTATGTGGGATAAAGCCGTAATTGGCCGGGTAGCGCATCGAGGTGTGAAGGATGCGGTCGACAAAGATCGCGCCGGACTTCTTGTCCAACTCATACTTCACCGGCTCGCCGCCGATCGGTACTTCGATCAATACGTTGACGGACTCGGGCGGGTTGTCTCCCGCCGGCACGAGATCAAGATTCACTTTGGCTCCAGAAGGATGTCGAGGGCGCCCCGCCCACTGCCGACCTTGGTGAAGCGCGGATAGCGCAGGCCGCCGTTCCAGGAAAGGGGCACGGTTCGAACCTCTTCGCCTCGCTTGACGGTCAGGGTGATTGATGCCTTTCCGCCCTTTGCCGCGGTGATCAGCTCCTTGATTACCTCCTCGCTGTAGGTGCGGCCGTCGACCGCCAGGATCGTCTGTCCGACAGTCATGTCGGCCTTGAAGGCAGGGCTCCCCCACAGGACGCCCGTGATCTTGGCATCCTTGTCGATGGCAAGCCCGACCGAGAAGCTGAGGTCATTCGACTTGGACGAGCGCAGGGAGGCGGCGTGCGCGGGGGTCGGCTCCTCCGCGAAGTCCAGCCGGTAGCCAGAGCGGCTGAAACCGGCCAGCGGCGCGCGCTGCGTGGTCCGGTTCACCCGCTGGTCGAGGAAGCTGCGCCAGTCGTAAGCAAAGACGCCGTTCAGGGTCCGGACGACGTCGTCGAACGTGTAGGGCACCACGCCCCAGTCGCCATCGCGAATGCCGAAGAAGGCTTTGGCGAAATCGTCCATGCTGCGGCGATTGTTCGTCCCCTGGCGAATGTTCGCGTCTGCCTCCGCCCAGATCAGCAGGCCCTCGTTGTAATAGTCTTCGCTCCGCTGCCAGCTGGTCCAGCCCTTGGGCCGGCGGGCGGAAATGATCGGATCGTTGGTGGTATCGGCGAGCGGCCGCCAGCCGCGACCCTCGCGAGCGTCGAGCGTCGCCGCGATCACCGCCAGCTTGTCGAGCACCTCCTGCTTGGTTGACAGGCCGGAACGGGCTTCGAGCACATAGCCCCAGAACTGCGTCTGCCCTTCGTACACCCACAGCATGCTGTTGCGCATGGGCGTTCGAAAATCCGGGGTGAACAGGTCCGCGCCACGGCGGAACT
This sequence comes from Sphingomicrobium sp., assembly GCA_035537335.1. GTDB lineage: Bacteria > Pseudomonadota > Alphaproteobacteria > Sphingomonadales > Sphingomonadaceae > Sphingomicrobium. Next base: position 43,039 of record DATLMM010000066.1, read on the forward strand.
TGCCGTTCCAGCTGTGCACGAATTCGTGGGGCAGCAGGTTGTGGTCGGGCAGGCTCGCCTGCCAGTTGATGAAGTAGCCCGGATCGTTCTGGTTCTCGGATGAGCGATGGTGTTCAAGCCCGATGCCGCCCATGCGATCGGTGATGGCGTGGAGAAAGTCGTAGTGGTCGAAGTGCCGGGCGCCGAACAGTTTCAGCGTCTGGCTGACCAGGTTACGGTGCTTCTGCAGGATGTCGGCGGAGACCGCTAGCTCACGCGGATGATCGGCCACCGTGTTGAGCGTGACGCCCGAACCAAGGTCGTCGGCGCGGAAATATCTGCCCGCGAAGATCGGCGAGTCCTGCAGGGTTTCATAGCTGACCGTGCCGTAAGTGGTGCGGTTGGCTGTCGTGCCACTAGGGCGAAGGGCAGTCGCAGCCCGCCAGCCTTCCGGATACGTAACGGTGGCGCTAACGGGAATCCGGCGAGTGAAGTAGCCGGCCGGGTAGAACGACACGTCCTCAAACTGGAGGTTCAGCATCTCGCGGGTGGCCAGCACCCGACCCTGATCTGCCGCAGTCGGGGTCAGGAACTGGAAGCTAGCCTCGACCTGGCGGGCGCCGGCCGGCACGTCGAGGTGAAAGGCGAACACGTCAACCGGGTCGCGGGTCCAGGACAAGATCTGTCCACCGGCGCGGAAGGTCAGGCCGGCCAGTTTGTCCGGCTCCCCGCGAGGGGCGTGATTGCCGGGCAGCCATTGCGGGTAGAGCAGGGTCAAGCGGCCCGGCTGCGCGACCGGAATGGTCTGGCGCACCTGCCAAATGCCTTGCTGAAGGTCGGTGACATCCACCTCCAGTCGCATGGTGCCAGAAAAGTCGACATCGCGCGCCGCCGGTATCGTGTTCACGATCGGCAGCGGCTGCGGCGCGCTGTTCTGGGCGATGAGAGGGGAGATGGGAACGACGGCCAGCAGGGCCGCAAGCAGGAGTCGGGAGTGCATGGGACCCGTGCCTAGCCATGCTCCCGCGCAGCCGCTAGTGGCGCTCGGCACCTATATGTCACAGATTCAGACACCGCAGCCGATCCGCGGCACCCAGAGCATGCTTGGCGACGAGGCCGACCGCTTCCACGCGGTGGTGAGTGCGTTCGACCGGGTGCGACGGCTGTTCGGATTCAAGCGGGTCGAGGTGCCGGTGCTGGAGCCGACCGCGGTGTTCGCCCGCTCGCTGGGCGAGACCACCGACGTGGTCTCAAAGGAGATGTACACGTTCGAGGATCGCGGCGGCGACTCCGTTACACTTCGGCCCGAGTTCACCGCCGGCATTGCTCGCGCTTACCTGTCGGAAGGGTGGCAGCAGTTCGCTCCCCTGAAGGTTGCGACTTACGGTCCCGCGTTCCGCTACGAGCGGCCGCAGAAGGGGCGCTTTCGTCAGTTCCACCAACTTGACGCTGAAATCCTGGGTGCCGGCGAGCCGCAGGCTGATGTGGAAGTGCTGCTTTTCGCCGATCAGTTGTTGAAGGAGCTTGGGCTTGGCCAGACGGCGGTGCTGAAGCTTAATACGCTCGGCGACCCAGCGACCCGGCAAGCGTGGCGCGATGCCCTGTGCGAACACTTCAAGTCCCATGCCGCCGACCTTAGCGAAGAGAGCCGAGCCCGGCTGGAGCGCAATCCGGTGCGGATCCTGGACAGCAAGGCTCACGGCGACTGGCCGATCGTCGACAGCGCGCCGGTCATCGATGCCTTCCTGACGAGTGAAGCGGCGGAGTTCTTTGCGTCTGTCACCGCCGGGCTGGATGCTGCCGGGGTGCAATGGGAACGCGCGCCGCGGCTGGTGCGCGGGCTCGATTACTACCGGCACACCGCATTCGAGTTTATGACCGACACGTTGGGAGCGCAGGGCACGGTACTGGCTGGCGGACGCTACGACGGGCTGGTTGAGGCGCTGGGCGGGCCTCACACGCCGGGGATCGGGTGGGCGGCTGGTATCGAACGGCTGGCGATGATGATCGACTCGCCGGAGCCTGAGCAGCCGGAAGCCATATTAATTCCCATGGGGGAAGCGGGCGAGAAAGCTGCGACCAAGCTTTTGGCCGACCTTCGCCGGCAGGGTATTGCGGCGGACATGGCCTTTCGCGGTAACATGAAGAAGCGCATGCAGCGGGCAGCCGCAAGCGGCGCGGGCCATGCGGTGATCCTTGGCGATGCTGAGCTGGAAGCGGGCGTAGCGCAGGTAAAGGACCTTGCCACAGGCGAGCAGCGGGCAGTAGCGCTGGAGCTGTTGGACACGGCCATCCGCGCATGAGTCAGATCAGTTCGGAACGCATCGCCCAGATCGAGGCGAAGAAGAATGAGCTGGGCACGGCGATGTCGGCCGGCAACCTGGCGCCGGACGACTTCGTCCGATTGAGCAAGGAATATGCACAGATCGAGCCGGTTGCCGCAGCCGCTCGGGAAGTGCGGCGGCTTCGAGCCGAGCGCGAAAGCCTGCTGACGATGACGCGCGATGCCGATGAGGAGCTGCGCCAGATCGCTTCGGAGGAATTGTTCGAGATCGAGGGCAAGCTGCCGGGAGCCGAGCGCGACCTTGCCGTGCAGCTACTGCCAAAGGACGCGGCCGACGAGCGTGCCGCGATGCTGGAAGTCCGGGCGGGCACCGGCGGGGACGAGGCCGCGCTGTTTGCTGGCGATCTGCTGCGCATGTATCAGAGGTTCGCTGAAGAACAGGGCTGGAAGTTCGAACTCATCTCTTCGAACGCCTCGGAGGTCGGTGGGACCAAGGAGGCGGTTGCTTCTATCAGCGGTGCGGGTGTGTTCGCGCGGCTGAAGTTCGAATCCGGCGTGCACCGAGTCCAGCGAGTGCCGGCAACGGAGAGCGGAGGCCGTATCCATACATCCGCGGCAACTGTTGCGGTGTTGCCCGAAGCCGAAGAGGTCGACGTTCAGATCGACGACAAGGATCTCCGCATCGATGTTTACCGGTCGTCCGGGCCCGGCGGGCAGTCGGTCAACACCACTGACAGTGCGGTTCGGATCACCCACTTGCCGTCCGGCTTGGTGGTGATACAGCAGGACGAGAAATCTCAGCACAAGAACAAGGCCAAGGCGCTGAAGGTCTTGCGCACGCGCTTGTTCGAACTCGAGCGCGAGCGGCTGGCGAACGAGCGGGCTGGCGCAAGGCGATCGATGGTCGGATCTGGCGACCGGTCGGAGCGCATCCGCACCTACAACTTTCCGCAAGGACGGGTAACCGATCACCGCATCAATCTCACACTGCACAAGTTGCCGGAGATCCTGGAGGGTCCCGGGCTGAAGGAGTTGACCGAAGCGCTGATCGCCGAAGACGAAGTTCAGCGGCTCGCCGGCCTCGAAGACGCGTGAGAGCAATCGAACGCGCGTTGGCAGAAGCGGCGCGGCGACTGCATGGGGCCAGCGACACGGCGCGGCTCGATAGTGAACTGCTGATGGCATGCGCGGTAGGCATCGAGCGCGACGAACTTCTGCTCCGTCCGCCGGTCTGCGACGTGCCCGCCGCCTTTGAGAGCCTGGTGCAGCGACGCATCGGGGGAGAACCCGTCGCGTACATCACAGGCCGGCGAGCCTTTTGGAACATTGAGCTGGAGGTCGGCCCTGGCGTTCTCATCCCGCGACCGGATAGCGAAACGCTGATCGCCGCGGCTGTCGAGCACTTCGCCACTGACCGAGACGGACCCAACCGGATCCTCGATCTCGGTACTGGTCCAGGCACACTGCTGTTGGCAGCGTTGGATCAGTGGCCGGGTTCGACCGGTCTCGGGATCGATCGATCGGGTGCGGCGCTGGATTATGCACGGAGCAATGCGCGGCGGCTCGGCTTGGCTGCTCGGGCCAACTTCCGTCTGGGCGATTGGGCCCGCGGCGTGGACGAGCGGTTTGACCTGATCCTTTGCAATCCGCCTTATGTTGCGACTGGCGCCGAGCTTGGCCAAGGCGTGGTCGAGCATGAGCCGGCCGAGGCGCTGTTTGCGGGCCAGGACGGGCTCGACGACTACCGCCGGCTGGCGCCCGACATCGGGCGGCTGCTGGCGCCAGGAGGTTTGGCAGCGATCGAGATCGGCTTCGACCAGGCCGAACCGGTGACCTACATATTCCGCGGCGCCGGGCTGCAGTCCACCCTGGCGCATGACCTCGCGGGACGACCGCGAGCGCTGTTGATCCTGGATCAGCACAAATAGCTTGGAAAAGCGGGAGGTTCGCATTACATCGGTCCGTAGGGACGGGGCCGCCTCACGCTAAAACAACTGATCGCCTCCCGTCGCTACCCCCGATGCAATCGGTTGTGACAGCGCGCTACATCGGCGCTCCGACATGACGACAGGGGCACCACGGCGCTTTGATCCGGCGTCGTGCGGCTGCCGCGCACTTTGGGGTTTGGTTGTCACGCGCTGTTCGGAGAACTCAAGCGCCAGTGCGACAAGGAACAAGGATTTGATGAACAATCGCCAGGGTGGTCGCCGTCGCGGCCGCGGTGGGCAGGCTCCCCGGGGCATGTCCGGCAACGCCGGTGGCAACGCCCGCGACAATCGGCAGCGGGGCAACGCCGCCCAGCTGTTGGAGAAGTACAAGAGCCTGGCGCGTGATGCCCAGCTCGCCGGCGACCGGGTGCAGACCGAATATTACCTGCAGTTTGCCGACCATTATTTTCGCGTGCTCGGTGAGAATCGCCCCCGCGTCGAGGACCAGCGTTCGCGCGGGCAGGACGACGAGGAAGGCGACGAACTCGACGACGAGAACATGGAGGCGGATGGCGACGGCGAGGAGGAGCCGCGGCAGGATCGCTATCGTGAACGCGCCGAACGAGACCGTCCCACCCGTGATCGCCAGGATCGCCAGGATCGTGACCGCAGCGAACGGCCGGTTCGAGCCGAGCGCTTTGAGCGGGACGACCGTCCCGTGCGCGCCGAGCGTGATGATCGCGGCGACCGTGTCGAGCGCTCGGACCGGCCCGACCGTGTCGATGGTGACGATCAGGGCGAGCGGCGCGAGCGCTTTGCACGTGACGAGCGCGCCGAACGACCTGAGCGCCGGCCCCGCCGCGAGCGGGTAAACGGCCGCGACCGCGACTCCCTCGCCGCGCCAGCCGTCGCCAGCGATGAGGATCAGCGCATTCCGCAGCACATCCTTCCGCCGGCGATTGGCATCACTCCCGTGGAAGCGGAAGCGGCAGCGCCCGAGCAGGACGAAGCGCCCGCACCGCGTCGCCGGACCCGCCGGGTTCGCCCGATCGAAGATGAAGGTGAGATCGCCCCCGCGGCCTGAACTTTCCACCAGAGATCAATGAGAAGGGCGGCAAGCTTCGGCGTGCCGCCCTTTTTTGCGTCGGGCGCTGTCACGAAACTGCAGCATCAGAGTCACTTACGCGCAGCCGTGTAAATCTACTGACCTCTTGTCGGCAGGGCGAAACAGCCTTGGCCTCTAGGGGATGTTTCGTATGACTCGCAAATCCTTTGCCACGGTTGCCACGGCGCTGCTGGTCTTCACGGTTCCAGGCGTCGCCGAGGCGCGCACGCAGATGCGCGCCGTGGGTTCTTCCACCGTTTACCCGTTCGCCAAAGCCGTGGCGGAGCGCGTTGCCCGCGCCAATCCGCGCCTCGGTACGCCGATCATCGAATCGACGGGAACGGGCGCCGGCGTGAAGCTATTCTGCGCCGGTGTCGGTGAACGCTTTCCCGACGTGGTGAATGCCTCCCGGCGGATGAAGGCGAGCGAGGCAAAGCTGTGCGCATCCAACGGCGTCAGCAAGATCACGGAAGTCCAGATCGGCCTGGACGGAGTGGTGGTCGCTGCCGCTCGTGCCAATCCGCTGAGCAACCTGACGCAACGGGACATCTACCTCGCCATCGCCAAGACTCCGTTCGGCAAGCCCAATCGGGCCAGGACCTGGAAGGACGTCAACGGCCGTCTGCCCGCCTTGCCGATCCGGGTGATGGGACCGCCGACCACCAGCGGCACCCGCGATGCGCTCGCCGAATTGTTGCTAACGCCCGCATGCGAGGCCAACCCGCAACTGGCGGCGATGAAAAAGACGAACGAGGCGAAGTTCAAGGCGATCTGCACGGGTATCCGCAGTGACGGGGCCTACATCGAAGCGGGCGAGAACGATAATCTGATCGTCCAGAAACTTTCGCAGAACCCCGGCTCCGTCGGGGTCTTCGGCTACAGTTTCATGGAAGAGAACATGGGCAAGGTGAAAGGCATCGCCATCAACGGCGTCCAGCCCACCTACCAGAGCATCTCGAGCTTCAGCTATCCCGGCGCCCGGCCGCTCTATGTTTATGTGAAGAACGCCCACGCCGCGGCCATCCCGATGGTGCGGGCGTTCGTCGCCGAATTCACCAAGGAGTCGAGCTTTGGGCCGCGTGGCTATCTGCTCGGCCTGGGAATGGTGGCGGCGCCGAATCCGGTCCGCGCCCGTGCCCAACTGGCTGCGCGCAACCTTGCGCCGCTGAACCTCGCAGCGCTGAAGTAAGCTGAGTCTACAAGCAACGATGTGGCCGCGCGTTCCCCATGGGGGCGTGCGGTGACCTCCCGCGGGGAGGGGGGAAGGGAAGATGATGACGAACAAGCTGTTTGCGGTTCTGCTGTGCGGAACGGCCCTGATTACCGCAGCGCCCGCCTTTGCGCAGGTGGCGCCCGGGACGGAAGATACCACACCGACCGAGCCGGACGCGGACGATACCGCCGCGAACGCGGTGATCGCGCAGACTGCACCGGTGGATGACGCCCAGGCCAAGATCCAGCTGCTGCAGGAACAGGTCCAGGCGCTCCAGGAATCGATTACCGAGATGCAGTCGGCGATGGTCAAGACAACGCCCAGCTGGAAGGGCGCGCCGTTGTACGAGGACAAGGACGCGGGCTGGTCGTTCAAGCCACGCGGGCGGCTGATGTACGATGTCGGTTATGTGTCCAATCCGGACGACGACAACATCCTCAACCGAAGCCTGGGCTTCAACACCCGCTTTCGCCGCGTCCGCCTGGGCGCGGAAGGCACGATCCCCGGCGGCTTCGGCTACAAGTTCGAGATGGACTATGCCAACGCCTCCGTCGGCTTCGGCGATGTGATCATCACCTATTCGCCCAAGGACAAGCCCTACGGCTTTACCCTGGGCAATCATGAAACGCTGAACAGCTTCGAGCAGATCACCAGCTCGCGTTTCATCAGCTTCCTGGAGCGCTCCGCGTTCAACGAGGCGTTCATCAATACGCGGCGTCTGGGTGTCTCGACGGGCCTCGTCAACAAAGCCGGCGACCTGCGCTTCAACGCGGGCCTGTTCACGGCTCACTCGATCGACAGCACGGTCGACAACGATGGTTGGATTGGTGCGGCGCGCGCCGTCTATTCGCCCCTGCTGGGCGGCAACCAGATGCACTTCGGCCTGAATTATCAATATCGCAACTTCCAGTCGAACAACGGCCTGGTTACCAACACCGGCGGTGCCGGCCTGCCATCGACGAACCAGCAGGCGCGTTACCGCGCGCGGCCGTTTACCCAGACCACCGATGTCCGCTTCGTCGATACCGGCAACTTCGCCGCCAAAAGCGACCAGATCATCGGTGTGGAGGCGGCCGGCATCTTCAAGTCGCTGCACGTCACGGGCGAAGCCCAGTACCTAAAGGCGAATGCCTATGACGCCGGCGCCACGTTCCAGGATGCGAACGACTTCTTTCCAACGCCCACGTTCCTGGTGCCGTCCGGCAATCCCAGTTTTTGGGGTGGCTATTTCGAAGTGGGATACTTCCTCACCGGCGAAACTCGCGGCTACAAGAACGGGACGTGGGATCGGACCAAGGTGCTCAAGCCCTTCAGCAAGGGCGGGTGGGGTGCATTTCAGCTCAACGGACGGGTCGACTACCTCGACCTCAACTCCAGCAAGCTGAAGAATGGCCTCAACAACAACTTCCTGACCGGCATTTCCGCGGCCTCAGTGAACCTGACCCGGGGCGGCAAGCAACTCGGTCTGCTGGGCAGCCTGATCTGGATCCCCGAGGATTATTTCCGAATGTACTTCCAGTATGCCCGGGCGAATATCACTGGCGGTCCGTTCAGCGATGACGTCGATCCGGGTCCCGGCGAGCCGTTCGACGAGCGCGACTTCAATGTGGATACGTTCACGGCGCGGGCTTCCATCGACTTCTAAGTGTCTGGCGCGGCGAGGCGTTTCGGCAACAGCCGGATCGTTTCGCCGCCAGGCTCCGGCTCGGTCAATTGACGTTAATGTAACAAGGTAACAACATGCTCCCGAACAGTTGAGGGAGTATCCATGCGTCGCATCCTCGCCATTGCGCTAGCCGCCGCTGCATGGCCGCTGGCAGCGCAGACCATCCCTTTGCCGGACGCCAGCGCGCAGGGCGATGTGGCGGTGACGATCTACAACAACAATTTGGCGCTGGTGCAGGATCGCCGCGAGCTGAACCTTCCGGGCGGTCGTTCGCGTCAAGAGTTCCCCGACGTATCGGCTCAGATCCGTCCTCAAACAGTGACCCTGACCGGCAATGGCCTGGGCATCGTCGAGCAGAACTTCGACTATGATCTGCTGAGCCCGGCGGCCCTGATGCAGAAGGCGGTGGGCGAGACCATCACCCTGGTTCGGGTCAATCCCGCGACCGGCGCCGAAACGCGAGAACGGGCGCGGGTGCTGGCGGCGAACGGCGGCGTGGTGCTGCAGATCGGCGAGCGGATCGAGGTGTTGCGCGACGACGGGCTGCCGGTGCGGGTGGTGTTCGACAAGGTGCCCGACGGATTGCGGCCACGGCCGACGCTGTCCGTGACGCTGAGCGCCCCACGCGGCGGGCGGCAGCCGGTGACACTGACCTATCTCACCCCGGGCCTTGGCTGGCAGGCGGACTATGTCGCACTGTTCGACGAACGAGCGGGAACGCTGGACGTCCAGGGCTGGATCACCCTCAACAACGAAAGCGGGACCGCCTATCGCAACGCCAACACCGTGCTGGTGGCGGGTGCGGTCGGGCAGGACCCAGGCTACTCGCGTGGCGGCGGCTTCTACCCACCGCCGCCGCCGCCACCGCCCGCGCCGGACGGCCCTTTGCGACGGCCGGGAACGGAGACAAGTGGACGGGAGCGGCTTGGCGACTTCTACCTGTATCCGCTGCCAGAGCGGACCACCATTGCGCAGAAGCAGCAAAAGCAGGTCAGCTTCCTCGACGTCAGCGGCACGCCTGCCAGCCGTGGTTACGAGTTCCGCAACCCCTGGCTTGGCACCCTCCCGCAGGCGACGAGCGCCGCCACCGTTCTGCGCTTCTCCAGCTCGCGCGAGCAAGGGCTCGGCGATGCGCTGCCAGCCGGCACCATCCGGGTGTATCAGCGCGACGCACGCGGCAACCCGCAGTTCATCGGCGAGCACCGGATCGGGCACACGCCGATGGGGTCGGCCATTGCCTTGCCGACCGGCGAAGCGTTCGACGTCAAGGTGCAGCCGGTGGTGGAGAAGCGGGAGCAGCTGGCGGGCGACCGCTGGCGGACAACCATGCGCTACTCCTTGACCAACGCCCGTCCGCAAGCGGTCACCGTCAATCTGCTGCAGTCCGGATTGTACGGCGACACGCGGGTCGTCAGCCAGAGCCTCAATGGCGATCGCCGCTCGGCCGACGAGATCATGTGGCGGGTGCCGGTGCCGGCCAATGGCAGTGCAGAGGTCCGGGCGGTATTCGAGAGCAGCTATTGAGGAGCCGGCTGGTGCGCCGCCTGCTCCTGAGCCTGCTGCTGGCCGCCTCGCCGGTCAGCGCGGGGGTGGTTACCTCTTCCGCCCCCGACCGGGTGGCGGTGACCTTGTACCGCGACCCGAACCGGTCGCCGGAGCAGGCGATCAACCTGACCTGGCTGAACGGCTTCGCCTTGGTCAGCGAGGTCCGGCGGGTGAGCCTGCCGGCGGGGGACGCGGACCTCCGCTTCGAAGGCGTGGCAGGGGGCATCCTGCCGCAGAGCGCCATAGTCACCGGGCTGCCGGATGGAATCGTCGAGAAGAACCGCGATGCCTACCTGCTCTCCGCCGCCAGCCTGGTGGAGCGCGCGCTGGGTCGCCGGGTGCACCTGCGCCGGACGGACAAGGCAACCGGCCGAGTGCGTGCGCAGGAGGCGGTGATTCGCTCCGGCGCCGAGGGCGCGCTGGTGCTGCAGACCGGCGATGGCTTCGAAGCGCTGCGCTGCACGGGGCTGGGCGAGACGCTGGTCTACGACGGCGTGCCGGCAGGACTGTCGGCCAAGCCGACCCTGTCCGTCCGCACCCGGGCCGCACGGCCAGTCGAGGCCACTGTCACCCTGTCCTATCTTAGCTACGGCTTTGACTGGCAGGCCAACTATGTCGCGACGCTTGCGCCCGCTGGCGACCGGATCGACCTGTTCGCCTGGCTGACGCTAGCCAACGGCGACCAGACCAGTTTTCGCGATGCCAACACCCAGGCGGTCGCCGGTCGGGTGAACCAGGAGCGCGTGTGGCAGGAGCGTCCAAGCGGGCAATCGCTGAACCTTCAGTGCTGGCCGGGGGGCACCACGAGCGACATCCCAATGGAGGTCAGTGCGGTATCCGAGGAGATCATCGTCACCGGCAGCCGGATCTCTTACTCGGCCGCAGCTCCGCCGCCTCCACCGCCCTCGCCCGAGCGCGGCGGTGGCATCGAAGCGGGCCAGGAGGAGCTCGGCGATCTCAAGCTCTACCGCATTCCCGAGCCGGTGACCGTCACGGCCAACAGCCAGAAGCAGGTACGTTTCCTGCAGCGTCGCTCGGTTCCCGTGGAACTCGTCTATCGCGCGTATGCGGCGGAGGGGTCGGGCTGGGGTACGGTTACCCGCGTCATGATCCTCAAGAACCGCAAGGACGGACCACTAGGGGTGCCGCTGCCCGGTGGCGAGTTCCTGTTGTTCGGCGCCGGCGCGGTTCGCCCGCTGCTCCTTGGGCAGGGCGGCATGGCTGACAAGGCCGTTGGTGAGACTGCCGAAGTCGAGCTTGGGCCTGCCTGGGGAGTGCGCAACCGACTGATCCGGCTGAACAAGGATCGACTCGAACTTACAGCCACCAACGATGGACCACGACCAGTGCGCGTGGAGCTGATGCTGCCGGCCGAGGTTCGTCAGCCGGGCGTTATCAAGCGGGACGGTTCATGGTTCTGGGCCGTCACACTGCCGCCGAACGGTACTCGCATCCTTCGCTGGGCCTCCGACCAGCCGCGCTAGGCGACCTGGTCCACCGACCTTGGCCGGTTCTCCTTGTCCAGCGCGACAAAGGTGAACAGTCCTTCGGTGACCTTGACCTGCCGCTGGCCACGCTCGCGATGGGCAACCACCTCGATCCGGATTGCCATGGACGTTCGGCCCACTCGCTCCACCTCGGCATAGACAGAGATGAGATCGCGAAGTTCGATCGGCGCGATGAACTCCATCCGCTCGATTGCGACTGTCGCGACCGAGCCCTGGGCCCGGCGCGAGGCGACAATGCCCGCGGCAATGTCCATTTGGCTGAGCACCCAGCCGCCGAAGATGTGTCCATTGGCATTGATGTCGCTCGGCCCCGGCACGACTCGCAGGATGGGGCTCTTTTGAAGGTCGGTCACTCATCGTCCTCTGGTTGGCGTTGTTCGCTTACTCGGTGCGCTTCCTCGTCGTGACCCGAACCGGAGCTCAGAAAGGCGAGCGTCATCAGGGCCGCACCAAGCAGCACCGTGAGGCCCGCCCCGAGCGCGGTGGCGATCAGCATGTGGATGCGGATCTCCGACTCGCCCCGGGTCACGAACCAGACGGCGAGGCCCGCCGCCACGATCGCGACGAGGCTCATCCACCGCATCATCCGGCGGAAGCGCCGCCAGGTCGAACCGCGCAGGCTGGGGACAGGGTCGGGCTGTGGCATGGCTTCCCTTTGCGGGCGGGAAGTGAGACGTTCAACCCGGAAATAAGACGCGAGTCTGCCGACCCATCAAAGGAGGCGCGAGATGTCGGACGTGGGCGCGGTGCTGGCCACCAAGGGGTCGGACGTGGTGACGATCGGCCGCGACGCGACGCTCCGCCAAGTTGCCGAGGAGCTCGCGCGCTGGCGAATCGGCGCGCTGGTGGTGCTCGACGCTGATGAGGCAGTCGCGGGCATCGTCTCCGAGCGAGACCTGGTGCAGTGCTTGGCCGCTCACGGCAGCGAGGCGCTACTTCGGGAGGTGGAAAGCGCAATGACGGCAGAGGTGATCACCGCCACTCGCGACCTCCCCGTCCTGACGGCGCTGGCTTTGATGACCAAGCGCCGCGTTCGGCATCTCCCGGTGACCAACAATGGCCGACTCGCCGGCATCGTGTCGATCGGCGACTTGGTGAAATACCGGATGGAGCGGATCGAGGCGGAGGCCGAAGCGATGCGGTCCTATATCCAGAACGCCTGACGGCCGTGCGCCCGAATAATTTCCTGATGCGGTCTCTTATACAAAGACTCGCGAGCGCGCGAGATCGCGTTCGTGATCATGCATTTAGGGGTTGCGCCAGACGGATCGATCCTTAAATGGCTCCTCAGCAACGGACGCAGCGGCTTCGGCCACGGTGTTCGGAAGCTTCAGACAACACCATCCTCGCCAAGGCGACGCAAGTCGTCAGCGGCAGGGTTTGGCCTTTCAGGGCCAGGTTGGCTGGGCTGCTGTGGAGCGGGTGATACCGCTCTGAGGCGGGCAAGTGGTCGAGCGTCATGTTTTCGAAACTTCGAAAAAAGGCGTTGACGAGGTGAAGACCTCACCATATATGCCCACTCACAGCAGCGGGGGCGGCCCACCGGGTCGGTCTTCGCTTCGCGTCTCTCTCAGTCGGACCACCGGCGCCCGGAACCATAAGGACCGGGAAGAGAAACGCGTCGGCTCTTTGACATTGTTGGTTTAGATGAAGGGACATGCGGGCGGCGGCTCGGTTTCCTAAGGCCTCCGGGCTTAGGGCAATCGATCAAATTTCAAGCCGTTCCCATGGGACCCCGTCAAAGTACTACTTTGATGGGTGGGCCCAAATGTCCTCATACGCAAACACACCAGTTTGTATATTTGTGCAGGAACGGCTCCCGGAGATGCCGGTCTGCCCGGGTTATTCCACCCAGGTAGATCGTACATCAACTTGAGAGTTTGATTCTGGCTCAGAACGAACGCTGGCGGCATGCCTAACACATGCAAGTCGAACGAGACCTTCGGGTCTAGTGGCGCACGGGTGCGTAACGCGTGGGAATCTACCCTTGGGTTCGGAA
>DATLMM010000067.1:0-4655 GCA_035537335.1 Sphingomicrobium sp.
GGGGTCAAGGCCGACCGCTGCGACATCTACACGGACGTGGACGGCGTCTACACCACCGATCCGCGCATCGTGCCGCGCGCCCGCAAGCTGCCGCAGATCACGTTTGAGGAAATGCTGGAACTGGCCGGGGTCGGCTCCAAGGTGCTGCAGGTCCGCAGCGTCGGGCTAGCGATGCGCGAGGAGCTGCCGCTGCGCGTGCTGTCGGCGTTCGAGGACAAGCCCGGCACGGAAATCGTCGAAAGGTTGGACGAGAATATGGAACGCAACGCCATCGCCGGCATCGCCGCCGACCGCAACGAAGCGCGCGTCACGCTGACCGGCCTGGCCGACCGGCCTGGTGCGGTCGCGGCAGTGATCAAGCCGCTCGCCGAGGCCGGGATCAGCGTCGACATGATCGTCCATGCCGCTACTCCGCACGCCGGGGCGAGCGACCTGACCTTCACCGTTCCACGCGCAAGCCTCGCGCAGGCAGTGGCAGCGATCGAGAACTGGAAGGGCGACATCGGTTACGGGGCGCTGCTGACCGATGATCAGGTCGCCAAGGTTTCGATCGTCGGGGTTGGCATCCGCTCCAACCCGGAACTGGCCGCACGCATGTTCGACACGCTGGCCGAGCGGCGCATCAACCTGCTGGCGGTCACGGCAAGCGAGATCAAGGTCAGCGCACTGATTGCCGAAGACGAATTGGAATTGGCCGTGCGAGTGCTGCACTCGGCCTTCGGCCTGGATGAGGGTGCAAAGTGAGCGAACAACGACTGGCCGAACTGTGGCAGCGCGGCACCGATTTCCTGGGCTCCGAGCATGCGATCATGGGCGGGGCGATGAGCTGGGTGTCGGAGCGGAATCTCGTCTCCGCGATCAGCAATGCTGGCGGCTTTGGCGTCATCGCCTGCGGAGCGATGAACCCCGAGCTGCTCGATACGGAAATCCAAGAGACCAAGGCGCGGACCGACAAGCCGTTTGGCGTCAACCTCATCACCATGCATCCGCAGCTGGCTGAGCTGACCGAGGTCTGCGGCAAGCATGGCGTGTCGCATATCGTGCTGGCGGGCGGGCTGCCGCCGGGTGGAGCGATTGACCGGATCAAGGGCACCGGCGCCAAGCTGATCGCCTTTGCGCCCGCGCTGTCACTGGCCAAGAAGCTGATGCGCTCGGGCGCGGACGCCATCGTGATCGAGGGGATGGAGGCCGGCGGGCATATCGGCCCAGTGTCGACCAGCGTGCTGGCGCAGGAGATACTGCCGCACATCTGCAACGACATTCCGGTGTTCGTCGCTGGCGGCATTGGGCGAGGCGAGGCGATCGCGGCTTACCTCGAGATGGGCGCGGCCGGCGTCCAGCTCGGCACACGCTTCGTCTGCGCGACCGAAAGCATCGCGCATCCCAAGTTCAAGCAGGCGTTCATCCGTGCTTCGGCGCGTGACGCGGTACCGAGCGTGCAGCTCGATCCCCGCCTTCCAGTCATTCCGGTGCGCGCGATCAAGAACAAGGAAATTGAGCGCTTCACCGCCAAGCAGCGCGAAATCGCCGAGCATCTGGACGGCAAGCGGCTGGAGATGGCCGAGGCGCAGCTGCAGATCGAGCATTACTGGGCCGGCGCCCTCCGTCGGGCGGTGATCGACGGCGATGTGGAGACCGGCAGCGTCATGGCCGGCCAGTCGGTCGGCATGGTGACGCGTGAGGAGCCCACCGCCGCTATCATCGCCGAGCTGGTCAGCGAAGCGACCGCAGCGCTTGCCCGCCGCGGTTAGCCGACCGTCACAAAAGCGCAACGCTCGAGGAGCGAGTGCGATGATGCCGAAAGGCCGCCTTGCCACCCGTCGTGGCGCGTGGAACGCTGCAACCATCAGTGTTTCCTGTCCCGAGGGGGGTTTTTCCATGGTCAAGCCATTCCGCGCGCTTCGCGGCGCCCTGTTCGCTTCCGCCCTGGTGGCGGTACCGGCAGCTGCCGCCGACACCTACAGCCAGACGGTGTTCTTCGGTGACAGCCTGACCGATGCCGGCTTCTTTCGTCCGCTGCTGCCGGCGAACGTCCAGAGCATCACTGGGCAGTTCACCACCAACCCGGGTGACGTCTGGGCGCAGTTGCTGGCCGATTATTACGGCACCCAATCCGATCCCAACGGCAACGGGCAGACCGGCACCAACTATGCGGCGGGAGGAGCCCGCGTCGGCGTGGATGTCCTGGGCGGACCATTGGGACCGATCCCGTCACTCTCCACTCAGGTGAACGCCTATCTTGCTGCCAACGGAGGAGTGGCCGACCCGGACGCACTCTACACGGTGTGGGGCGGTGCCAACGACCTGTTCACGGTCACGAATGCCGGCGCCAATCCGGCCGTGGTGGTGCCCGCTGCGATCGCCGCCGAGGTCGGGATCATCCAGGGGCTGACCAACGCTGGCGCCGAGTATATCCTGGTACCGACGGTGCCGGACTTCGGCGCGACCCCCGCCTTCATCGCGCAGGGCCCGGTCGCGCAGGCGCAGGGCACCGCGCTGGTCACTTCCTACAACACAGGGCTTTTTTCGGCGATCAACGCGGCCGGCCTGAAGGTCATCCCGCTCAACACCTTTGACCTCATCCAGGAGATCGCGGCGAGCCCGGCTGAGTATGGCTTCACCAACGTGACGAGTACCGCCTGCACCGTCAGCAACTCGCTGCTGTGCAACCCAACGACGCTGGTTTCACCGGATGCGCCGCTGACCTATGCGTTCGCAGACGGGGTGCATCCTACGACGGGCGCGCATCGGATCATCGCACAATATGCGGTGTCCGTGCTGGAGGCTCCGCGTCAAATCTCGCAGCTGTCGCACTATGCTACGGTGACTGGCCGCTCGCGGATGGAGCGGGTGGCGCAGCATGTCGTCGACCGCGAGAGTGAGGGTCTGCGCTGGTGGCTGAACGGCCGCTTTGACGAGCAGAGCAAGCAGATTGCCGACTACCGCGGCCGCGCGTTGCTGGCTGGGCTGGATTTTACCAGCGGCGACCTGGTGGCGGGCATCTTCGGCGGTTACGGCCGGACCCGGTTCGACCTCGACGCGCTGAGCGGCGACGCCACGCAGGGTGAGCTGACCGGCGGCCTGTTCGCCGGCTACTATGGCTCCACCTTCTGGGCCAATGGTCAGCTCAGCTACACCCGGCTGAACAACAAGGTGAAGCGCGATGTCCGCCTCGGCGCTGCTACCCGCACCCACAGCGGTTCTCCCGACGGCCGCAACGTCACGGGCGCACTTCAAGCCGGTGCCGATTTCGCGTTCGGCAGCCTGACCGCGGGCCCGGTCGCGAGCCTGATTGCGCAGCGGGTCCGGGTCGACGGTTATTCCGAAAGCAATGGCGAGCTGTCCACCGCGCTGCGTTACGGCAAGCAGAAGCTCAACTCGCTGATCGGCAGTGCCGGTTTGCAGGCGAGCTATGCCCTCGACGAGACCACCAGCCCCTATCTTCGCGCGACGTTCGACCGTGAGTTCAAGGAAGGGGGGCGCGATCCCGAAGCGCGACTTCAGACCATCGAAACCCAGGCCTTTACCGTGCCCGGTATCGACCGGGATCGCAGCTACGGCACGATCACGGCCGGCGTTCGAACAAGCGTGCTCGGTCTCGACGCCAATCTGGGCGGCAGCACCACTCTGGGCCGCGAGGGCGGGCAGGACCTGTCGGGCTTCCTGACCATCGGGCAGCGTTTCTAGAGCGTTCGAGAACCAGGAAAGGGCCAACTCGGCCGAACGGAGCGCGGCGGCTTTGAGACACGATCTGCGCATCCCGGAGCCGCGCCCGACATAAAGGGGTTAAGACGCCGCTCTTAACCGAATGTTACTCTTTACCGCGCAAACGGACTCAGCTGAATACGTCCGAGGGGGAATTCCAATCATGAATAAGCGATTCATCGCCTGCGCACTGCTGTGCGCCCCGGTTACTGCCCACGCCCAAGTGTCCGCGCCGGTGCCGAGCCCGGTTGCCGTCGCTCCTATGACGGCCAATGCCGTGATGCGCACGGGTACCGAAGTGCCGCTGAAGCTGTCGGAAGAACTGACAACCAAGGGCAAGAAGTTGCGGGTCGGCCAGCGATTCCGCATGGAAACGTCGGCGCCGGTCGTTGTGCAGGGAGCAACCGTGATACCGGCCGGCAGCCCGGCCGTTGGGGAGATCACGGACGTGCGAAACAAGGGCATGTGGGGCAAGTCTGGCCACTTTGGCGCGCGTATCCTGTTCGTAACAGTCAACGGCCGTCAGATCCGTTTAAGCGGCGCGTTCGACGACAAGGGAGTCGCTGGAGGCATCGGAGCCGTGGCCATGTCCGCGATCGTGTTCCTGCCCGCCGGCTTCTTCATGACCGGCACGAGCGCTTACCTTCCGGTCGGAACGGCTGTGAAGGGCTTCGTCGATGAAGACGTGCAGCTGTCCATGCCAGCATCGGCACCGCTTCCGATCTCTGTCGCAGCTCCTGCCGCGATCAAGGCCGGTCAGTAAGCCTGCTTGAGGCCGGCGGTTTTGTGCCGCCGGCCACTTGCCTCCGCACCCTGCTCGCTTGGCGGTTGGGTGGGTTCCTGATAGCCATTCGCCATGCCCACCGCCGCCGCCAGTTCCGCTCGTGAGATCCTGACCGGGCTGCACGACGTGATGGCTCGGCGCGGGTCGGCCCAGGCCAAGCTCGACC
>DATLMM010000068.1:0-12123 GCA_035537335.1 Sphingomicrobium sp.
CGCCCCGTACAAGCCAGGCTCCACCAGCGCGCGAACCAGATCGCCGGATGTGCTGGCCACAGCTGCATGGCGCGGTCTGCGACCCTGTCCATCTCGCTCAGTCGACCGAGCGTCCATAGGTGGTAGACGCGCTTGTAAGCATAGATCGCGGCTAGCGGATCGTCCTCAATTAACTGCTCTATTATGGGTATTGCGGCACTCGGCCTGCCGGTGGCCATCTCAAGCACTGCTACGGCGTGGGCGCTTGCCGAGCTGGCACGTACCGCCGACCGGCCAGTAACCAGCCGCTCGCGCGCCTCGAGCCAACCGCCGAACAGTGGCGGCAAGCACGCCAGCGCGGTTCGGGCATTGTCCTCGGTTGCATCGATGGCCAGTGCCCGACCCGCGGCGCCCTCGCACTCGCCGACTAGGGCCGCGCAATCGGCGGGCTCGGCGTACTCGGCAGCATCCCGAAGCAACAGAGCCAACAAGCCCCAAACGTCGGCGCGATCTGGCGCGAGCTCGGCGGCAGCGCGCAGGCAGGCAATGGCGTCGGCGGGCACGGCCGGCAAGCCGAGTCGCCACGTTTTCACCCCCACCTCGAGGGCGCTCGCCACAGCCGCTCCGTACGCCGGTGTCGCCGAAGCTGGCGCTCCATCCGACGCAGCACTGGACGTCAGGCGATAACCGGTGCGCGGGATGGTCTCGATCGCGAAGCTGCCGGCCCCTGCAATCTCCGCAATTCGGCGGGCACCTGCGATGGCCCGATTGAGGCTGTCCTCACCAACGTAAACGCCGCCCCAGCAGCGGCGGAACAGCGTGTCACGGGTAACCACCTTCCCCTTTGCTTCGGCTAACACGACGAGAATTTGCATCACCCGCGGCTCGACCGCGCCGCCGCCGCCCGGTCCGTCGACGCGGCGTGCCGATGGGCTGACCGTGGCGAGGCCAAGTGGAAAGTCGGCGCGCAGCGAAAGTTCGGCAGTGGTCAGCAGCGGGTCTGTTGCACCATGCATGGCCGGCCGCCTTTGCCGTCATCGGCTAATCATCAGCTTTCCATCATGGCCTTGCCCGTTGCGCGGCGCAAGATTGATTGCCGGATCCGACTGCCCGTGGACGGTGCGGCAATCTGAGGAGAGTGCAAATGGTACGGAGAGCATCGCGCGACCACTATCGGTTTGACATTCTGCGTGATGGACCGGTGAACCAGAACCTCGGCGCCGGACAGGATACTGTGGTTGTTCGCACCACCGACAAGACCGTCGACAGCATTCGCTTGGATCTCAACCGCTCCGAGGTGGGGAATGGTAACCCTAATGCCGGCTTGGTCCTCCCCGGACAAGGCAGCGGCCTTGCCGTCCGCGCTCAGGCGCAGGATGCAGCCGGGACCGCATTTGGCCCCGTCAGCCGGTTTGACGATGAGGGGATCACTTTCCGCACGCAGTCCAAGGACGTAAAGCTGGACATCCGCGACATCGGCGGCAGCTCGATCGGGCTGTTCGACGTGGCGGTGCTCGGCACCACCGGGTCCGACACGTTCGACTTCAGCCGTCGGTATGAAGATTATTACGTACACGGGGGCTTCGGCGACGATACTGTCATTGGCGGCAACGGTGCCGATTACGTCATCGGCGGATTCGGGAACGATCTGGTAAGGGGCAACCGCGGCAACGACGTCGTAATCGGCGGGCCGGGTAACGATCGCCTCGAAGGCGGTGCCGGTAACGACACTGCCGTCTACCGCGTCGGGCTGGACGGCGAGGACTCGGTGGATCTTGGAGCCGGGTCCGACACCGTCAGCGTGCTGGGAGCGCCGGGCGAAGTTCGGCTCACGCTCTCAACCCTGCAGATCGGCAATGGCAGCGTGAACGACAGCGGTGCACTTCCCAGCGAAGACGGAGGGCTTAACATCCGCTTCCAGGCCGAAGACAGCGCGGGCAATCTGACCGGCGCAGTCAGCCGCTACGACGATGAGGGCATCTCGTTCATCGGCGCTCCCGGAGTTACCTTTGAAATCCACAACCTCTCGGACGGCGCGATCCGCGGTACCGGCTATGGCACTGCCCGGTTCGGATCGAGCGGTGACGACGTCTATGACGATAGCGGCGCTACCGTGAACGTTTTCCAGAATGGCGGCATGGGCAACGATCGCCTGACCGGTGGGTCGGGCGCGGACCATCTCGTCGGACTTGACGGTAACGATCGCCTGGAGGGTGGGGGCGGCAACGACCTGTTGGTCGGGCAAGCAGGAACTGACACCTTCGTGTTCTCCGGTGCCGCCGGTAACGACACCATCTTAACCTATCAAGCTGGCATCGATCGTATTGATCTCAGCGCCTATGGCATCACCATGGACGACGTCGAGGCGACACAAGCGGGGCCGAATACGCTGATCAAGGTCGACAGCGACGGTGACGGTGATTTCAACTTCGAGATCTCCGTTGGCGGGTCGATCCCACCACTTTCAGGCGACTACATCTTCTGAGCGCCGCGGAGACGCTCGTCGGCAAATACGTCGACGAGCGTCTCAGCATAAGCCGAACGTCCGCTTTCGAACCATCGCGGACATTCATAGGCGGGTGAAGCTTAGGACAACCAGCTTTTGTTTCGAGCGTGTGTTGCCAGCCAAGCAAGAAGGATCGCGTCGAGGATCCACGCTGAAAGTCTGAGTTCGACCCCTTGCGGACATGCGGCGCATGAGCGCGGGTTGGCAGCTAAGGCCCTTCCCGGACGCTTAGGACTAATTGCCGTTCACCCGTGAGCGGACGTCCATCAGCCTCACCACCCACTACGAAATTGACGCCGTCTGGCGCGCTAGGCTCCGCGACCGAGCCGCAACCCAGCCCAGCGCCAGCCGGCAAGGATCAGCGCCGACCCGATCGCGGCCAAGCCTAGTCCGGTCAGTCCCAACGGTGGAATCAGCAAGAAGTTGAGCGCCAGGCTGACCCCCAGGTACAGGAGGTTGCCGGTCCAGATCGCCCGGTGCGCCCGGATCACGAACAGGCCAGTATAAAGCGTTTCGGCCTGGGTGCGAATGAAGGTCGCGGCCAGTAGCAGCAGGAAGAAGGGGAAGGCGGCGATAAGCTCGGGCTTTCCCAGCCAGCCAGCGACGGGCCACATGACCCCCGCCAGTAAGATGATCACCGCCAGGCAGACCGATGCTGCGGCGCGCTCGGTCCGGCGCATCTCGGCGGCGAACTCAGCCCTGCGATCCGCGTCATGGTGTGCGATCACCGCTGGCAAAGTGATGTTGGTCGTCGCACTCTGCACCAGGGTCAGCACGGCGGCAGTGAAGCTGGCGTAGAAGGTCGCGACGCCGACCTCGTCCAACGACAATGCGCCCGCCAGCACGTAACGGTCGGCGTACCCGCCCAGTGTCACCGCGACCGAGCCAATCCAGATCATGATGCCCGCGCTAGTGGCATGGCGGATCTCCTCCCAGTCGAATCCGCCTCGGCGCCACGGGCCGACGATCTGCCCGCGTAGGACGATGACGTTGAGGAACACGCTGAGGCTCACTCCGACCAGCCAGCAGATTAGGACGAACTCAACCGTGCGATAAGCCGGTTCGAACCAACTCACCGCCATGGCGGGCACGGTCCACAAGCCTGAGCGGATGAAGAACAAGGCGTTAGCGAGCGCCGGCCGGCCAAGGGCAATGGTCACCGTATAGAGGTAGTTGGCATACGCTTCGACCCCGCACAGTAGGAGCAGGAGGGCGATGAAACCCGCACTCGCCTCTACCCCTGCAAACCACAGACTGGTAACGGCCAGCGGTGCGGCTGCCACGAAGCAGAGGAGGAACAGCATGGCTGCGGCTGCGCCGACCTTTTGCTGCCGTTCCGGACCGAAGCCCGCTATCTCACGAGAGACGACATAGTCGATCCGGAAACCCAGGAAGACGATCGCTAGCATGACCGCACCGAAGGCAAGGCCGTAGAGACCTAGCTCAGACAACGCGAACACCTTGCCCATGTAGAGCGACAGCACCAGCTTGCCCCCGAGGCTCGCCAGCCTTAGCCCGAGCGACACGGCACCGAGTGCCGCCTGCATGGTCCGCGGGGATTGGTGCAGGCGGTTCAGCATTGCTGCCGGTGGCTGCAAGTGGAGAGGCAGTGGTGTTCGAGCGCGCGATGATCTTCGTTCATGAGGGCAAGGCAGCCTACCCGGACGTCCGTGCCTGTATGGATTACTTCAGCGACCGCTTCGAGGTTCGGGAAGCTACTCCTGAACAGGCTTTGGCGATGCCGGACGTCGGCCGCGCGATCTGCTGGCACATGATGGGCCTCTACCCGCGCCGGCTGCCCTGTGCGCTGACCATCCACGATTACCGCTCGTTGTCGGTCGGCCGCGGGCGGCGGGTGAAGGACTTGGTCAAGCGGCTGGTCAATGCCCGCCCCGACATCCGCATCTTCCAGAACGAAGCCATCCGCCGGGCGCTCGGTTTCCAAATAAACACCAGCAGCCTGTATTTGCCGATGGGCGTCCCTTCGGACTTCGTCGCCAGCCGGACGCTGGTCGTACCGACTTCCACCGACTTCATCTACATTGGGTCGATGCTCGCCGAGCGACGCTGCGAACGAATGATAGACAGCTTTCTCAAGCACTTTGGCGAGACCCGGCAATTCGAACTCTATGGCCCGCCCAATCCAGAACTGGAAGCCCGCTACTATGGCCGCGACAACATCCGCTTCCGCGGGATGATCGCCCAGGCCGACCTGCCGCACGCGCTGAAAGGCGCGCGGGTCGGCGTGAACTTCTTCCCCAACCATTACCCGCACGTACTCCAGACCCCAACCAAGCTCCTGGAATATGGCGCACTCGGCATGCGGATCCTGTGCAACGAACATCCGCAAAGCCGATTAACGGCCCAGCAATATGGACTGTCGTGCCGTTGGGGCGCGATCGAGGACCTCTTCGCTGAAGTCCCCCAAGCGCTCGACTGGGCTGACAACTTGGCAGTTGATCCGGTCGCGATGGAATGGCCGGCGGTGATCAGGGCAAGCGGCATCGAGCAATTGCTCACGCAGCGGCTGGGCGACTGACAGTCGTCGTCCGGCCCACTGCTGCCGTGCGAATGACGGCGCAGGCGAGACCCAGCGTGACCCAGAGCATCGGCGTGCGAATGGTGTCGCTGGCGATCCCCGAAGCGAGCACGCCGAGGCAGTTCATCGCGATCGGATAAGCGGCATAGCGGATTTCGGCGGGCTCGTTCGCTGCTGCGCGTGCTCGCGCCGCCAGCGCGAAGAACAGGCCCGGCCAGAGCAGGCTCCAGCCGACCACGCCGACCAGGCCCAGCTCGGCCGCAAGCCGGACGTAGAGGCTGTAGACGTTGGGCCAGGGCGCTTCCGGAAAGGTAACCATCGGCCGCACCTCGGGGCTGAGGAAGCCCCAGGACGGCAGCGCCTCGGCGACATGGAAGCCGAACTGCCCGAGACCAACGCCGAACACCGGATGGCTTTGGAAGATCGCCAGCCCGGCGGTCTGAAACGCCAGCCGAGAGAGATTAGAGACGCTATCGCCGGTCACGACTTGGTCGACCAACCCATGTGACTGCGTCCAAGTGCGATAGGCAAGCGTTAGAACGAAGAGCAGGACGGCGACAGGAAGCAGCAACCGCAGCCCCGCGGCCGCTTCGCCGCCGCCGCGCCGGCGAGCATACAGCAAGCTCAGAGCGGCCAGTCCGATGAGGTTGACGCCAAGCATCAGCAGCCCCGTCCGGCTTTGCGAGGCGACGATGGTGAGCGTAAAGGCGGCGAGCAGCAGCCACGGCCACAAGCGGCGCCCAGCAGGCGCGGCCACGGCAAAGAACCAAAGCCACGGCCAGGCGAAGCCCGTATAGTTGCCGAACGCCGGTGGCTCGAAAGATACGGAGCGGATGCGCTCGTCCCAACCGAACAGCACCTTCTGGTTCACCGAACCGTCCCATACGTTGACCAGGTCAGCCTGGCGGGAATGGACCAAGGCGTCCACGGCTAAGAACGGGCCGCGCAGGACCGACCGCCCGGCGAGCTCGAACAGGGCGTAGGCAATCGCAATGACCGCGCTCCAGCCGACAAAGCGAGCGATCCGGCGCCGGGTCTCTTCGGGGCGCACCTGCTCGGCCAGCCAGGCGAGGCCGATCCCGTAGAGGATCACCAACAAGGCCGTCGCGAACTTGGGCAAGGCCCCCCGCCCACGCACCCAGCCGGTATTGATGGCCTCTGCATTGAACGCATAGGAAAGGATGATGACGGTGAGGAACGCCGCCCCTACCTTCAGCGCGAGGCTGTTGCTGAGGCGGCTCTCACCATTCGCAAACGAACTGAGTCCCAAGACCAGAATGGCAACGGCGAAGAAGGGAAAGGAGAGTTCGTTGCCGAGTTCACCCAGCGCGCCGATGCCGCGCACGGCATCGAAGGGCGCAGCCACCAGCCCCGCGCCCATGAATGCCACCGCGATTCTGGCCGATGATGTTGACGCTTCTGCCTGTTGCATGGTCGAAGGTTGAGCATAGAGCCAGAAATTGACGTTGGGGCAACGGGATTGCGTATTTGTCACGTCAACGAGCCGGGTGCAGGCGGTAGCTTTGCCATCATGGTCGCGCTTGTCGAACAAGCCGTGCGCCACGGCCATGAAGTCCACGGCATCTACTCAGACGATCGCGCCGACCCGCTGCTTGTCGCGGAACTGCAGCGATCCGGAGCGGTCGTCCACATCACTCCCATGCGCCGCTCGGTCGGGCCCTGGGACGCCGCGGACGGACTAGCCCTGAGGCGACTGCTGCGCAGGCTCGGAACTTTCGACGTGCTTCACAGCCACAGCAGCAAGGCCGGGGTCCTCGCCCGGGTTTTCGGCAGCGGCCGCGCGCGTGCCCAAGTTTATTCGCCGCACGGCTTCTACACCATGACCGACCACGCCCCCTTCTACATCGGCCCAGTCGAGCGCGCGCTGAGCCTGGTGACGGACCGGCTTGTGGCGGTGTCGTCGTTCGAACGTGATCACGCCTTGTCGCTGGGGATCGCCGCCGAGCGGGTTGCGGTCATTCCGAACGGCTTGCGCCCGGTGGAGCCGCTGCCCCGCGTCGAGGCCCGCGCTCAGCTTGGGCTCGACCCCACCGCTTTCGTGCTTGGCTTTGTCGGACGCCTCGAAGAGCAGAAGGACGTCATGTCTGCTGTTTCCGTCATTGCGGAGATGAACGGGAGCGGCGGAAGCCTAGCGGTGATAGGCGAGGGTCCATCGCGGGCCGCCGCCGAGGAGCGCGCCGCTACCGAAGAACTGCCGGTGCGCTTTCTGGGCGCGCGACCCGCCAAGTCGCTTTTCGGCGCTTTCGATGTCCTGCTTTGCACGAGCCGGTACGAGGGAATGCCGGTGGCCTTCCTGGAAAGCCTCAACGCCGGAACGCCGATCGTCAGCTATCCGGTTGGAGGCACCGCCGAACTCCTCGAAAACGGACGGACCGGCTTCGTGGTCGAACCCAGTCCTATCGCAGCCGCGGCCGCGATCGAGCGCATTCGCCTGCTTTCCGACGACGAGCGGGTGCGCGTGGCGCAGGCCTGCCGCGACAAGGCAGCGCAGCATACCGACCGGACCATGGGTGCGGCGACGTTGAGCCTATACCGCGAACTCTTGGCCTAGACGGCGAAGCTTTCGTGCACGATCGTGGTCCGCTTGCGTGCTTGGAGATAGGTCCGCAGCGCGGCAAGCAGCAGCCCGAGGAGGAAGCCGGCTGCTACTGCCAACAGCAGCACCAGAGCTGCCGGCGTTCCCGACGGCCTTACCGGTGGCGTCGCGGCCGAGACCAGGGTGACGTCGGGAAGCTGCAGGCCCGCCCGCTCGCCTGCCCGCTGCATCTGCGCGGCGAACTCCTCGTACGTATCGCGCTTCAACCGCGCTTCGCGCTGCAGCTGGCTGAGGCGGGTCGAGGCGGCGAGGTCTCGGCTCCGCTTGCCTTCCAGCTGGTCCATGAACTGGTCTCCGCGGCGCATCGCCTGGCTGCTCGCACCGGCGGCCGAAGCAACGGACGCTTGAATGCGGCTAATTTCCTGCAAAATCGATTGGCGCACTTCCGATAGCTGCGCCTGGACCGGGCGGACCAGAGGGTGGTTCGCCTCGTAACGAGCCAGCAACTCGCTTTCGCGTCGCGCCAGTTCCGCTTCCTGCGTGCGCAGCGAGGAGATCACCGACGAGGACAGGACTTCGCTGGTGCTGTCGCCGCGGCCGCGGCTGATCGCCTGGCGCTGCGCGTGGTAGCGTGCCGACGCTTCCGCGTCGCGAGCAGCAAGCGCCGCACGTTCGCGCGACATCTCGATGATTTCACGCGAAGCGGGGGTGGCCGCCGAATAGCTTTCGCTATCCTCGGGAATGCTGCTCAGCGGAACTAGCCCGGCACGCTGGCGATAGTTCTCGGCCGCCTGTTCGGCCGCGACCGTGTCGTTGCGGAGCGCCGCCAGCCGCTGCGACAGGGCCAAGCGAGTGGCGTCTACCGCCTGCACCTTCTGCTGGCGCTGCGCCGCGACATAGGCGGACGCAACGGTGTTGGCCAAGGCCGCGGCCTTGTCTGGCGCCTCGTCGCTGGCGGCTAGGGTGATAATATAGGAGCGTCCGTCATTCTCGGCCTCCAGCCGCTCGCGCAACTCCTCGCGGGCGGCCGCAGGACGGAGCGGCGCAGCGGCGTCGCCGACGAACTTCGGCTCGCGATCGAGCTTCATCTGCCGAACAGCCTCGTCAAGCACGCGCTGGGAGCGGAGCACTTCCAGCTGGCTGCGGACCAGTTCGGGCGTTGCCGGCTGCGCTTCGCGCGTATCGCCCTGAGTGTTCTGCGGCTGGATGATGAGAACGGCGGTCGCCTTATACTCCTCATCGCGCGATTGGAGATAGAGCCAGGCCAGAAGCAGGGCGACGAGCGTGCATCCTAACACCACCCACCAGTTGCGCCGGACAAAGGCGGCCAGCAGCTGACGATCGGACTGAGGGGCGAGATCGGTGTCAATGATTTCGGGTTGGGCGATGTCCATAAGCAACTCATACCAAGTGGATTGGTCGGGACTAGACACCCGCTTCGAAATGGCTTTTCTGCGCTGCCATGAGCCCGTCAATTGCGTTTAGTTCGCGCCGGTTGCTGTGCACGGCGGCCGTTTCGAGCCTGGTTGGTTGCCACAGCGTTTCCCCCACGGTTACCAGCGGTCCAGCCGCGATCGAGGTCACCGGCGTTGCGAACGGCGCGACTGTTCCGGGCGCCTACCGCTTGGGACCGGCCGATGTGGTCCGGGTCAACGTCGCCTACGAACCCGAAGCCAGCGTCGACAATGCTACGGTGGATACCAGCGGCGAGATCTCGATCCCGCTGATCGGGGTTGTCCGCGCCGCGGGTCTGACCGCGCCTGAACTGGCCGAAGCCGTGCGCCAGCGGATGACCGCCTTCATCCGCGATCCGAAGGTGAGCGTGAACGTCACCCGATTTGCCCGCCAGACGGTCACGGTCGAAGGAAGCATTGTCGCGCCGGGCATCTACGACGTCCAGGGCACGGGATCCCTGCTGCAAACGCTTGCGCTTGCCAAGGGCCCGACCAACACCGCCAAGCTGGACGAGGTCATCGTGTTCCGCACGGTCAACGGCCAGCGCATGGCCGCCGTGTTCGACCTTCGCCGAATCCGGCGCGGGTTCGACCCTGATCCGTTGATTTTAGGCGGCGACACGGTGGTGGTCGGCTATTCCCAGCTCAAGGGCGCGTTCCGCGACTTCCTGTCGGCAGCCCCGGCGATCGCGGTATTTCGACCCTACTGAGGAGCCGTCTTCTAGAAGGCGCCGGCGCCACTCAGCACCACCCGGACGGTGCGCAGGATGATCCACAGGTCCAGCCAGACAGACCAGTTGGCGACGTAGAAGCTGTCGGCCACTTCGCGGACTTGGAAGTCGCTGTCGTTGCGATGTTCGACCTGCCAGAAACCGGTCAAACCCGGCGGCATGTCCCGCCGCATGTCGCGGCCTTCCTCGCTGTACAGGTCGACCTCGCGGGTCGGCATCACGCGGGGGCCGACCAGGCTCATGTCGCCCTTGAGGATGCTCCATAGCTGCGGCAGCTCGTCGATGCTGGCCTTGCGGATGAGCTTGCCCACCGGCAGGATACGCGGATCGTCGCGGAGTTTCATGGTCCGCTCATATTCAAAGCGCGCGGCCGGGTTCCCGGCCAAATGCTTGGCAAGCTTCGCTTCGGCGCCCTGAATCATGCTCCGCAGCTTCCAGATCTTGATCGGCTTGCCGCCGCGCCCTTCGCGTGTTTGCGAGAAGAAGATTGGACCGGGATCGCTGATCTTGATGGCAAGGCCGGCCAGCAGGATGAAGGGCGAGGAAAACAGCAGCGCCGGCAAGCTGATCGCCACGTCCATCGCCCGCTTGAGCAGCCGCTGGTGCGCGGTCAGGCGGACGTTTCGGGTGTGGATGGTGACATAGGGACCCAGCGGCCGCGCCTGCGTGACCCAATGACCCGTTCCGGTTAGGTTGGTGAAGATCTGCAGATGCTTGAATCGCCGGCCAAGCTGCGCCGCGAGCTGGTGGTTGCGCGCGTCCTGCCAGCCTTCGCCCACCGCCAGCAGCGCATGACGAACCTGATGGGGGAAGTCGTACGTCGCCGCTTCTTCTGATCGCCCGATCATCGGCACACCGACCATCTGCCGCAATTCCTGTGGCTTAGCGCGTTCAGTGGAGAACATCGCCACTGGACGAAATCCGAGCGCCGGCTGGGCCTGCAGTTCGCGCAGCGCTCGGCGAGCAGCAAGGCCGTTGCCGACTACCACGACCGGCACGCCGTAGCGGCCCTTGGCGATCAGCCGGCTGCGGACGATCTCGCGCAAGGAATAGGTAAAGGGCAGGACTGCTGGCCAGATCAGGAGGCTGATCAAGCGGTAGGCAGCCAATTCTCCGTCCGCGACCAGGACACCAAGGTGGATCAGCCCGGCAATGAACGACGCCGTGAAGCTAAAGCGCAATTCCTCGGGGGCAAGCTGGCCGAAGGAGTAACGGCCCGACGTCCACCGAAAGAGGAACCAGGCGGCAACGGCCAGGTAGAGGCCGAAGTGCAGGGGCGGGAGATTGCCGGAAAACAGCAAGCTGCGTAGGATCACAACCGCCGAGAAGCTGAACGCCAGTGCGGCAGCATCGGCGGCGACGAGCCAAGCCCGGCTGATAGACGACCAGCTGTCCATCCAGGGCAACGGACCCGGGTGCGGCCGGCGGCGCTCGCTCGACGCGGCAGTGGCAAGGTCGCGGTTGGCGTACGCCGTACTCACATCTCTCCTCCCCGATCTCGCGCCGCGATCTTGAGGTTGGCGATGACATCGTTCTGCGCTTCGATCCGGGCTTGCAGTTCGGACAAGTCAATCTGGCCGGAGGCGAAGCTCTGAGTTGCCTCGGAGCGCTGCCGTTCCGCCTGGAAGTAGGCGGACAGCAGTGCATGAAGCTCAGGGTCGCTCGCGGCGTCGGTCTCCCCCACGATGTCGCTCAATCGACTGAAGCTGTGGACCACCTGCTCGCGCGCCGCTGTTTCGGCATCGAGGTCGAGCGCTTCGGCAACCAGTAGCTGATCATAGGCGGCTAGGTGGCGGAGGTGGGCCGAAAGGCAGTCCAGCACCTCGGTCGGCTGGATAGAAGAGTCGGACTCTCGTCGGGGTTTGGGCAAGCGTTTCTCTTCGATCAGCCGCATGGCTGATCGTGCCAGCATCAAAAGTGTGCTCATTTCCTCCGTCGACCATGACCGCGGCCGCGCATCGATCACGCACAGGGCTCCGATCACCTCGCCGTCTACTTCCAGCGGGATGCCGGCATAAGCGATCACGCCCTTGGCAACGGCCGGGCTGTTGCGCACCAGCTCATGCTCGCGCGCATCTTCCACGACAAAGGGCTGGGCGGTTCCCACCACATGCTTGCAGAAGCTATTGTCAAGCGTTTGGCTGCTGCCGGGCGGGTTGCTGGACTGTGGATCGTCAATGGTCGCGCTCACCACCTGCTGGCGGTCGGCGGTGACCAGTGTCACCAGAGCGTTGGGCACCCGCAGCAGGCTGGAGGCGAGCCGCGTGAGTTGGTCGAAGTCAACGTCACGCGGACCATCCAAGAGCTGCGTAGAGTCGATCGCCGCCAGCCGATCAGGAGATCCGAGAACGTTATCA
>DATLMM010000069.1:0-3737 GCA_035537335.1 Sphingomicrobium sp.
GAAGTCCCGCCGCACGATGGCGGATCGGTGCAGGCGGACGAACGACGCGGGGTCCAGGCCATCCTCCAGGGCGCTCATGGAGTGGTGGATCAGCCAGCTTCGCGAACCCACGTGCAGGCGCATATAGTCGCGCTCTGCCGACACCCGGTCGATATCGCGGGTGGCGATCCGGACGAGGCCGGACAGGTCGGACGCCCAGAACTCTTCCAGGAAGGGAGCGTCTGCGGAGCGGCGAGATGTGAGGCTGCCCGCATCCGAGCGGGATTGAAGGTAAGCGCGGGTACGTTCGATCGCCCGCGCAAGACGGGCCGGATCGACGGGCTTCATGAGATAATCCACGGCGGCAACATCAAAGGCTGCGACGGCGAAATGATCAAAAGCCGTAATGAACACCACGGCGGCGGCGCTTTCGTCGGAAGCGAGCGCGCGAGCGACATCGATACCGTCCATCCCTGGCATGGCGATGTCGAGCAAGAGAAGGTCAGGCCGCAGGGCCCGGGTCATCCGCACGGCGCTCTCACCGTCGCTTGCCGTTCCGACCAGATCGACGCCGCCCAGCCGGGCCAGCAGCAATTGCAAGCGCTCGGTTGCCAAGGGTTCGTCGTCGACCACGAGAACGCGTAGCGGTGGACTGCCGACCCAGTCGGGGGCGGTGGCTTCAATCGTCAAGCGTCACCGGAACCTGCATCAACACCTGAAAGCCTCCATCGGGCAAAGCACCGAACTGGCAGTCGGCAGCGTTGCCGAAGCGAGCGACCAACCTTTGGCGAACATTTGCGAGGCCAAGGCCAGTGCTGACCGGCGGCTGACGATCGCGCGCGTTCCGCGGCGGCGAACCGCAGCTGTTGGTCACCGCGATTTCCACTCGCTCGTCCGGAAGGGCACGGGCAGACACGGTTAGAACCACGCGCTGGCGGCTGGCGGACACGCCATATTTGATAGCATTCTCGACGATCGGCTGAAGGATCAGTGCTGGGAGGCGCACGGCCGCAAGCTCCGGCGGAACATCGATCACCACCTTCAACCGACGTGGAAAGCGCACCTTCTCGATGTCGAGATAGTCCCTTTGAAGGTCGATCTCCTCCGCCAGCGTGACGTCCGCCTGGGGGTCGAGGGAAAGGCTGGTCCTGAAGAAATTCGACAGACGCAGGATCATGGTTTCGGCTTCCTGTGGGCGACCGGTCATGACCAGGGACGACAGGCTGTTCAGCGTGTTGAACAGGAAGTGCGGATTGACCTGATAGCGCAGCGCGCGGACCTGGGCGCCCTGAGCGGCAGCCTCGGCAGCGGCGGCTCGACGTTGAAGTTGGAGCGCGCGGGCCTGGCTCACCGCAGCAAGGTAGAACGCACTCCACGCGGCGAAGAAGAACAGCCAGACGACGCAGGTGTCGGCAGCAATGCGCAGTCGCTCCGACCTTTGAAGGTCGTTCACACGGGGCATGGTCAGGATCAGGGGGTCGGCGGCATGCCGTTCGATCCGGATTTGCTGACCTTTCTGAATGACCACAAAGCCTTCGTTCGCCTGGAAGCGGAACTCCTCGCTGCTGACCTTCATATGGTCCTCCGCCCCGACCAACAGGGCGGCCATGAGGCTCGCGGCCACCAGGGAGGCAAGGCCGGCAACTACGGCTTGACGCCGGACCGGGCCGTCGGGCGCGAGCAGGCGCACGGCAAGGTAGATGCCCCCGGTCAGGAAGACACCGGCAATGACCGTCAGCCCCTTGTTCTGCAGCACCGTCATGGGGTCGGTCCCAAGGAACGCTCGGGCAACCACCGTGAGCAGGTACAGGAACCAGAAACCGAACACTGCCTTGAGCGCGATGGGCCAGTCGGCGAAGCGACCCGACCGATGCACGGCAGGCTGCGCATCGAACATGGCATCGGCTTTGGTCGGCATGTTCATCCCGCGTGATTGTGCCCGCGAAGACGTGCCAAGGGCAAGTGTCACCGGGGCCCTTTGCCGAAAGGACGCGTGCACCGGTCGAATGCACGGAAGGCGGACGTTGGCACGGAACGGCACAGGAGGCGCTTCGTTGACCGGACATCAGGAGAAATTTCTTACATGGCCGATACCAATAAGCCCGCCCCCGACTGCCCGCCGGCGGTGCTGTCCGGCGACCCCGAGCACGAACTGGAGCGGACGCTTCGCCGCAATCCCAAGGATGCCGACGCCAAGATCGACGTCGGAAGCGACGAGTCGATGGACGCGTCCGACCCGCCATCCTCCTCGCAGCCGGGCCAAACGGACGAGCCGGTGCCCTCGTCGAGCTTTCCCGAAGGATCCGCCGGCCACTAAGCGGCGACCGCTACCCAGAATTCAATTGTGGATGAATTCGCCGCGTGAGCAATCGTGGGCGGTTTCGTTGCAATATTGCGACAGGTGCTTTGCCCTCTTCACCTAGGTGAAGATTAAGCATTGCTGGGAGTGCCCTGCTCTGATTCTATGCATGAACCGGGACCGGATTCTTGATTAATGCTTATGCAATCAAAGCAGGAGCATGGTCCATTCCACGGTAGAGGAGTCGGGTCATGAAGACGCAAATCAGTCGGCCCGCCGGTGGGGCGTTGTTGCTGAGTGAACTGAAGGAATTCGCGGGCTTTCCTAAGTCGACGCAGCGGTACATTCGCCGTTCGTTGGATGTGGCCTTCGGACGCCGTGATGCGTTGGACTGCTGGGCGCGGGACGAGGGTGAAGTGGCCTCGATTCGGGCGCAAGGGCGCTTGTACAAGCAACTCGAAGCGCTGCGGCTGCAATTGCCCGACGACAGCGGCCTCGACACGATCGAACCGTTCCTCGGCCTGCTGGTGACTCTGACGGCCTTCGACCTGGGGCAGGATCGCATTCCGAACTTTGCCGCTTACCGTTTCCTCTACGAGCGCCTGATGGGGGCGGGGGTTCGTCCCTGGCTGCCAGCGGCTTTCTGCGCCGCAGCGGCCTTGCCGCATCTTCACCCCGACCGTCGTCGCAGCCTTCTTCAGTCGATCAGCGAAAGTGCGGCCACCGCTCCGGGTTGGTCGAACCGTGAAGCGGTGTTCTGGCCCGAGTGGGTCGAGAAGGTGGACATGGCCGAGGCTTAGGCCGGAGCCTTAATTGACGGAAACAGCAAGGCGAGCTCGTGAAGGCTCGCCTTGGCACTGCGGTGGTGAACGAACACACCGCCGGCGTCTTCCCATTTGCCGCGATGTTGTTCGCGGTCGTCGACCAGCACGTCGCCCGGCTGCATGTGGCGGTACTTGTCACGCGCCATGCAGGTGATGATCGGCGTGTCCGGGAAGTGCTCCGCGGCCCAGCGCACTTTTTGCGGGGCCGCCCAATTGCCCATCGGCAGCCCAGTCAGGATGGTCGGTTGCAGATGCTCGACCGCGTCGAACAGCGCGCGGGCGTCCGCCATTTCGGGCAGCGTAGCGTAGAAGTCCTTGGCTCGGGCGAGGCGGCGCCAGAACTCGCTCTTGCCATGACGCTTCTCGAAAACTTCGACGGGCGCGCCGAGGATAGTCCGTGCGCCAGCATCAAAGTCGGCAAGAACGCCATCGCAGTCCAGAAACAGGTGGGGCATCCTTCCGGTCAGAACCGACCGGGGGTCACGGTGATTGGAACCGGGTGATCCAGTTCCTTCCAGCCGCGCTGTTTCAGGACGTCATTGCTCTCGCGTGCACGGCGGCCTTCGGCAAGTGACCAGGTGATGTGAAAGGTCGAGCCATCCGGGCGGTCGACGGTGCCGTCGACGGTCACGACC
>DATLMM010000070.1:0-84531 GCA_035537335.1 Sphingomicrobium sp.
ACCAGGCCTTCCGTACCGCCGAATTCATCGACCACGATCGCAAGGTGAATGCGCTGGGTGCGCATGCGGGCAAGCAGTTCGATAACGCCCATCGATTCGGGCACGAACAAGGGTTCACGCAGCAGCGCCGCCATCGTCCGTTCCTTGGACAGGTCGACGTTGGCGATGAAGACGTCTTTGATGTGAACCATGCCGATAACGGAATCGAGGCTTTCGCCGTAAACCGGCAAGCGGCTGTGACCGGCATCGGCGAAGATCTTCGCGAGCTCCTCCATGCTGCTTCCATGCTTGGCCGAGATGATCTCGCCGCGGGTGACGCAGATGTCGCCGGCGGTGCGATCACCGAAATGCAGCAGGTTCTTGAGCATCTGCCGCTCGAGTGGGGAGAGGTCGCCGCTGACCGGCTTGGCCTCCTCCGCCTCGTCGATCGCTTCCTCGATCTGGTCGCGCAGCGTCGGTTCGTTCTCGTCGCCGAACAGCAGGTGGCGCATGCCCCGCCACAGGCGCGAGCCGGGATCAGGCGAAGTCGCCATCAGGCCGCGTCCTCATAGGGGTTGCCGATGCCGAGCCGAGCCAGGGCGCGGGTCTCACGCGCTTCCATGTCTTCGGCCTCACCATCGTCGCCATGATCGTAGCCGAGCAGGTGCAGGGTGCCATGAACCATCAGATGGGCAGCATGGTGGTCGAGGGGAATGGCCTTGTCCGCCGCTTCCGCTTGGCACACCCCGCGGGCGAGCACGATGTCGCCCAGCATCAGCTCCGGGCCGGCGGCGTCGGCAGCGCTCAGTTCCGCGGCATCGGCCAGGGGAAAGGAGAGGACATTGGTCGGCTTGTCCTTGCCGCGCCATTCGGCATTGAGTGCGCGAACTTCCTCATCGTCGGTCAGGCGAAGGGAGAGTTCGACGGCACGCGCCGTTTCCGTCAGGCGCGGGTAGTGGCTTTCGGCAATGGCGGCACGCGCTGCCGCTTCGGCCAGCGCCTGCCAGTCCGGGCCGGTGCTACTGTCCCATTCGCCATCAGCCTCAAGCGTCACTTCCAGCATCACGAGCCAGGTCCTTCATAGGCTTCGACGATGCGCCCGACGAGCGGGTGGCGGACAACGTCGGCGGCGCTGAAGCGGATGGTGGCGATCTTGGGAATGCCCTCCAACTTTTCGACCGCATCGTTGAGCCCGCTCTCCACGCCGCGCGGAAGATCGGTCTGGTTGGGGTCGCCGCAGATCACCATTCGGGCCCGCATGCCGAAGCGGGTCAGGAACATCTTCATCTGCTGCGGAGTGGTATTCTGGGCTTCGTCGAGGATGATGAAAGCATCGTTCAAGGTTCGCCCGCGCATGAAGGCGATCGGCGCGATCTCGATTTCGCCGGATGCGATCCTGCGCTCGACCTGTTCGGTCGGCAGCATGTCGTAGAGCGCATCGTAGAGCGGGCGGAGGTAGGGATCGACCTTCTCCTTCATGTCGCCGGGAAGGAAGCCCAGGCGCTCACCCGCTTCCACCGCCGGACGCGACAAAATCAGTCGGTCGACCTGGCCGCCGATCAGCATCGCCACCGCCTGCGCGACGGCGAGGTAGGTCTTGCCCGTGCCCGCCGGCCCAAGCGCGAAGATCATGTCCTCGCGAGCCAGCGATTCCATGTACGCCGTCTGCACCAGCGAGCGTGGGACGATGGTCTTCTTGCGCGTGCGGATCATGACCCGCGGCGCGGATGACACTTCCTCATCGATGATGCCGTCCAGCTTGCGTTGGGCGGCCATGCCGATGATGCTTTCCACCGCCGCCATGTCCACGTCATGGCCTTGGTCGAGCCGGTCGTAGAGGCCGAGCAGCACGTCGCGGGCGCGGGCGGCGCTGTCAGGCTCTCCCTCGATTTGCACCCGATTGCCGCGCGCGGCGATGTTGACGCCGAGCCGATCCTCGATGGCGACCAGGTGCCGGTCGTACTCGCCGAACAGCGGTCCGAGCAGGTAGGGCTGGTCGAACTCCAGTTCCAGCCGAGCGCGGCCGGGCAGGTCGACCGCGGCCGGAAGTCCGGCGAACTCGCGCTTGGCCATCAGGCGGCCTCCGCCCGCTCGGAGACCTGCTCGCCGCCGAGGCTATTGGGCAGAGCGTGGGTCAGGCGTACGTCGGCCAGGTCGCCAATCCCCGCGGCAGTTTCGAAGAAGACGGACTGGAGCCAGGGCGACTTGCCGATCATTTGGCCCGGCCGGCGGCCGACGCGATCGATGAGAACGCGGGTGGTGCGGCCGACGCAATTGGCGTTGAAGGCGGTGCTGTGCTCGGCCAGCCGCGCCTGCAGGCGCTGGAGCCGTTCGTCGGTGACAGGCAGGGGTATCTGGTTCTCCATCGTGGCCGCCGGAGTGCCCGGTCGGGGTGAGTATTTGAAGCTGTAGGCCGACGCGTAACGCACAAGATCGACAATGTTCAACGTCGCTTCGAATTCGGCGTCGGTCTCGCCGGGAAAGCCGACGATGAAGTCGCCGGAGATCGCGATGTCCGGGCGAGCCGCGCGCACCTGTTCGATGGTGCGAAGATAGCTGTCCGCGGTGTGGCTGCGATTCATCGCCTTGAGGATCCGGTCACTGCCCGACTGAACGGGCAGATGGAGGTAGGGCATCAGCTTAGAAACCTCGGCATGGACGGCGATCAGGCCCTCGCTCATGTTGACCGGGTGGGAGGTGGTGTAGCGGACCCGCTCCAGCTCGCCGAAAGTCGCAAGGTGGCGAATGAGCCCCGCCAGGTCGCGGCCGTCGCTTTCCCAGGCGTTGACGTTCTGGCCAAGCAGCGTGATCTCTCGCGCGCCGCCGGCGACCAGCTGTTCCGCCTCGCTGGCGATGTCGCCGAACGGCCGGCTGATCTCCGCTCCGCGGGTGTAGGGCACGACGCAATAGGTGCAGAACTTGTCGCATCCTTCCTGCACCGACAGGAACGCGGATGGCCCGGAGCGCTTGCGGCGGGGGAGCGCATCAAACTTGCTGATTACCGGCATGTCAGTGTCGACAGAGCGGCGGCCGGCCGCAGCTTCGGCAACCATCTGCGGCAGGCGATGATAGGCCTGCGGGCCGACCACCAGGTCGATCAGCTTGGACCGGCGCTGCGCCTCGGCCCCTTCTGCTTGTGCAACGCAGCCGGCGAGCGCGATCAGCGGCTTGCTGCCGTCCTCGCGCTTGAGCCGGCCGACGTCGGAGTAGGCCCGCTCCGCCGCCTTCTCACGAATGTGGCAGGTGTTGAGGACGACCAGGTCGGCGTCCTCGTCCCCAGCGGCCGGGCGCATGCCTTCGTGCCCGAGCAGCTCGGCCATGCGCTCGCCGTCGTAGACGTTCATCTGGCAGCCGAAGGACTTGATTCGGAAAGTCTGAGGGGAGGTCATTGGCCCGGCGCTATACGGCAGCAGGCCCGACACCGCTAGGAGCCAACGCTGCGGCGACTGCGTCATGCGCGGCGCGGGCGAGCTGCTTGCGGTCGGAAAGAGGTGGCAGCGGGGGGAGCAGGTGGACCGTCACCGTCACCGTTCCACGCCGGCCGAGCAGGCGAAGGAAGTTCCGCTGCCCACTTTCGCCCTTCGGCCAGCCAAACTCCTTGGCGACAGCGCCGTAGTCGACTGCGACCGGGCGAACAGACACACTCGCTGGTGCGGGAGCGAAGGCACTGAGCAGAGCTGGGCGGAACGGCAGCAGGCGGCCACCGTCACCGACCCCACCTTCCGGGAACAAGGCAAGTGGCCGCCCCTTGCGAAGTGCGGTCAACATGTCGGCCGTCTGCCCCACGATTCCCCGCCGGTCGGACCGGTCAACGAACACAGTGCCGTTCTGCTCGCACAACCAGCGCATCAGGCGGTGTCCCTGCAGCTCGTCCTTGGCGACAAAGGCACAGCCGATTGCGCCCGCCAGCACGGGAATGTCTAGCCAGCTGACATGATTGGCGATGACCAGGCTGTGCCGTTCGACCGGAGCGCCCACCGTTCGCACCCTGGCACCGACGATCCAGCCGACTCCACGGAGGAACCGGCGCGGCCAGTGTGAGTGGCCCGACAGCCGGG
The DNA here is from genome assembly GCA_035537335.1 of Sphingomicrobium sp. GTDB lineage: Bacteria > Pseudomonadota > Alphaproteobacteria > Sphingomonadales > Sphingomonadaceae > Sphingomicrobium. Next base: position 4,038 of record DATLMM010000070.1, read on the forward strand.
ACACCAGATGAGCGGGGACGCACAATGCCAGCCAGCCGAGCAGCGCGGCGAATCGCGTCGCTGCCATTAGCCGTGACGTTGGTCTAGCGATTGCGGTCGAGTGCGACGCCGTAGAGCTCCAGGCGGTGATCGACCAGGCGGAAGCCAAGCTTCTCCGCCACGCGCTTCTTCAGTGTTTCGAGCTCCTCGTCATGGAACTCGGTCACCTTGCCGGTCTCGACATCGATCAGATGATCGTGGTGCTCGTCCGTGACTGCCTCGTAGCGCGAACGGCCATCGCCGAATTCATGCCGTTCAAGAATGCCGGCTTCCTCGAACAGCCGCACGGTGCGGTAAACAGTGGCAATGGAGATGTTCGGATCGACGGCGGAGGCGCGGGAGTGGAGCGACTCCACGTCCGGGTGATCTTCAGCTTCGGAGATGACCCGCGCGATGGTCTTGCGCTGTTCGGTGATCCTCAGGCCCTTCTCGGCGCAAAGGGCTTCGATGTCGATCGTCCGGTGCATGGAGGCAGAGGTAGGCGTGAGGACCCGCAAGGTCAAAGCGGAAGATGCGGCCGTGCGTCACGCTGAAGCAAGTCCAACGTGACGCTCATGGGTTGAGACCGTTCGCGCTACTTCGCCGCGCGTCCGGTACGCTTTCGCTTGGTGCCGAGGCCGATCGATTTGGCCAGTGTGCGGCGCTGCTCGGCATAGTTGGGAGCAACCATCGGGTAGTCCGAGTTGAGGCCCCACTTCTGACGGTACTCATCAGGAGTCATTTGATAGTGCGTCATCAAATGGCGCTTGAGCATCTTGAGCTTCTTGCCGTCTTCCAGGCAGACGATGTAGTCGGGCTTGATTGAGGAGCGGATCGGAACTTTGGGCTCCGGCCTGGCTTCGGGAACGCTCTGCTTGCCGCCAAGGCCAGACAGCGCGCCGTGAACGTTTTGAATGAGTTGCGGCAGGTCGTTGACCGCCACGCTATTGTTGCTGACATGGGCTGCGACGATGTCTGCCGTAAGTGCAATCAGCGTTTCCTGCGTGTCGTCATTGTCGTTCATGGGACCGAGTCTCCCCAAAAGGCAAAAGGATTGGTGACGCGTAAACGCCGCATCATTCCTTTTACTTACGATTCTTAAAAAAGGCTTGCAAGCAAGCCTCGGCATGTCTCTTCAGGTAAGACGTGCCATCGTCAAGGCATCAAACTGCCGTCCATCCGTTCCGCGATAATAATTGGATCGGCGTCCTTCGATACTGAATCGGTGGCGGCGGTAAAGATCCACTGCCGGATTGCCGTCGCGAACCTCCAGGTGCACGCGGCTTGCACCGAAGCTGCGGGCATTCGCAACGAAGTCTTCGACCAGGCTGCTACCGACTCCCAGCCGCCGGGCATCGGGTGCGACCGCCAGCAGCAGTAATTCGGATTCGTCGGCGACGGAACGCATCAGGCTAAAACCCAACGGGCGATCCTCGGTGCCAGCCAAGATCATCCTGACCCCTTGCATCGGGAGGATCCCTGCGCACTGTGCCCGCGTCCAGGCTTCTCCAAAGTCGGGATCGAACGCCTGGCTCATCACAGCCATGATGGCGTCGAGCTGGTCCCAGCTGGCCGGCTGAAGCGGAACGGGGCGGGGCGAGTGGACGGTGCTCATGCTGCCTTCGGCTTGGCGTCGGGCGCCCGAGCATAGATCGGCTTGGGCGGCATGTCGGCGATTGCTGGCGGCAGGAGCAAGGCGTGGCGGGCCGAGGGAAGGCTGCCTACCGGCTCGCCCCAGCCTCGTGCGTCGACCAAGGTGGCCGCGCCTGAGCCAATCACCAGCGATGCCGTGATGGCCGCTGCCGCTTCGCCCGGCGGAAGGTTGAGCAGCGGTCCGGCGGCAGCCAGCGGAGCTCGTTCGAACTGCTGGACGAACAGCTCGCCATGGCCGCCGGTGACCGCAACGGCAACACCGTCGTGCCCGGGGGCGCCGGCGGCGAGCAGCGCGAGTGACGAGAAGCCGCGGAGTTGCGCCTGCCAGCCGATGGCCATGCCATGCGCTGCTGCGACCGATACGCGAAGGCCGGTAAAGCTGCCCGGCCCGCAGCCGACCAGGATTCGCTCCGGCTGTCGTCCGGCGAGCAGTTCCTCGATCATCGGCACCAGCCGTTCGGCATGGCCGCGCCCGATGCGCTCGTCGGCGCTGGCCAGCAGCCTGCCGTCCGCAGCGAACAGCGCGGCGGTGCAGGCGGCGGTCGACGTATCGAGTGCAAGGATCATGACAACTCCCGGCGGCGGAGCTGCAATTCAGCCATAGCTTGCCCGCCGGAGCAAGCCCGTGTCAGACGGCTTCCACCGTCTCCACTTCGGGAACGTAGTGCCGGATGAGATTTTCCACTCCGCGCTTCAGGGTGACCGCGGAGGAGGGACAGCCGGAGCAGGCTCCCTGCATTGCCAGGTAGAGCGTGCCCTCGCGGTAGCCGCGGTAGACGATGTCGCCGCCGTCCTGCGCAACGGCCGGGCGAACGCGCGTTTCCAGCAGTTCCTTGATCTGCTCGACGATATCCGCGTCCGCGGGATCCTCGGCGAAGTCGGGCGAGTCATCGATGTAGATGGCTCCGGCAGTGCCCGGGCGGAACAACGGCGCGCCGCCGACGAAGTGGTCGAGCAGGATCTGCAGCACGTCGACTTCCAACCCGCGCCAGTCGGTTCCTGGTTGGGCCGTCACCGACACGAAGTCGCGGCCGAAGAACACGCCCTCCACCTCGCCGGTCGCGAACAAGGCTTCGGCCAGTGGGGAGGCCTTGGCGCTCTCGGCATCGGGAAAGTCACGGCTGCCGGCTTCCATCACGGGAACGCCGGGCAGGAACTTGCGGGTGGCCGGATTGGGGGTGGCTTCGGTTTCGATCAGCATGGGCGCGATGTGGCCCCCGCCGGGCAAGCGATCAAGTGCCGAACGGCGGCGCGCCCGCAATGATCCATCTCGTCATGGCGATGGCGGCAAGGAAGCAGAGCGCCGCCACCCACCAGCGCGCCGGACGCATCGGCTGCGTGCTTGAGGACGCCGCGGCCCGGCCCGTGATCATGGCCCCGAGCAACCGCTCGCCGAGTACCAGGCGATAAAAGACGATCGCCGCGACATGTAGTGCGATGAAGCCAAGCAGAACGTTGAACAGCAGTTCGTGGAGGTCGTGCGCGCGTTCGGCAGTTTCGAAGCTGACGATGCGGTTCAGCGGCGCGGTGATCGTCCCGTCCTCGTCCGACAGCAGCAGCCCGAGCCCGACCTGCACGCCGAGCAGCGCAAGAAGGGCAATCACGCTCAGCGCGCCCACGGGCGTGTGTCCGATCTCCTGCCAGCCGCGGGGATCACGGGCGTAAGTCAGCACGGCGCGGGGGCCTTTCACAAAGCTGCCGAACCTCGCCGTCGAACTGCCGAACAAGCCCCACAGGAGGCGGAACAGCAGCAGGCTCATCACCGCCAAGCCGGACCAGATGTGCCATTCGATGCGGTCGTTTTGCGCTGACCACCATGAAACGGCGATCAGCGCGACCAGCAACCAATGAAATAGTCGAACTGGCAGATCCCAGACTGGGATCGCCAGCGTCGCATCGGCAGCCGCGGCCTCAATGCCCGTGCTGCCGGTGCTTTCAATCTTCGGCACGGAAGCGGTCGTGGCAGCTCTTGCAGGTCTTGCCGAGATCGGCGTGCGCGGCCTTGATCCGCTCCAGGTCGCTCCCCTGAGCCGCCTGCTGGAAGGTTACCGCCGCGTTCTGGAAGTTCTTCATGCCGGCATCAAAGTCCGCTCGCTGCTGCCAGATTTCGGCGCGTGCCTCGGTCTTGCCGACATCGGGGCCGGTACCCGGTGCAAACCAGCCGATGGCCTGTGGGGCGATCTGGGCAATCTGATCGGCCGGCGCGCGAACCGACGCTGCGTTGCCCGAGTCGATGGCTTGCTTGGCGGCGCGCATTAACTTGCCGATCTTCTCATAGCCTTCGTGACGCTCCTTCATCAGTGCCAGCGCCTGCTCCTTTTGGAGCGGAGTGGCATCCGACTGCAGGATTTCGTTGGTAGCCCGGGCATTGACCTCGTTACCCGTTGCATTCGCCTCCGCGAGGAGCTGGTTGGTGTCCTCCGCCGTGTCGCCGCAGGCGGACAGGGTCAGAACGGCAGCGGCCAGCAGCAACTTCTTCATAAGCACTCCTCGAATGTCAGAGGCAGCCAACGCCTCGTCAGCCATTGTTGTTGCCGTCTTGGCCAGGCACCGTCCAGCTGTCATCGATCATCTTGATCAAAGCCGAGAAGTCCTTGCTCGCGCCGCCGCGATCGACGAAGCGCTGGTAAAGCTCCTCCGCTTCGCCGCCCATCGGCGTGTAAGCGCCGACGCTCTGCGCCGCTTCGGCCGCCAGCTTGAGGTCCTTGAGCATCAGCGCTGCCGCAAAACCGCCGTCATAGTTGCGGTCGGCGGGGGTTTCCGGACCTACTCCGGCCACGGGGCAGTAGCTCGTCATTGACCAGCTTTGCCCTGATGCTTTGGACGATATGTCAAAGAACACCTGCGGGTCGAGGCCAAGCTTCTGCGCCAGAACAAAGGCTTCGCAGGTCGCTGCCATGGTCGCACCGAGCAGCATGTTGTTGCAGATCTTGGCAGCCTGGCCAGCACCGCTGTCGCCGGCGTGGATCACCGCCTTGCCCATTTGTTCGAGATAAGAGCGGGCACGCTCGAAGCCGTCCGCGGTACCGCCGACCATGAAGGTCAAGGTTCCGCCCTCGGCGGCCGCGATACCGCCCGAGACAGGGGCGTCGACCATGGTGTAGCCGGCGTCCTGCGCTTCCTTCTCGACCGCGCGAGCGGTGTCGACATCGATGGTCGAGCAGTCGATCAGGATGGCACTGGTCGGCGCCTTGCCGAACACCGACGAGCGGAACACCTCGGCCACATGCTTGCCAGCGGGCAGCATGGTGATCACCGCATCGGTGTCCTGGACGGCAGCCGCGGCATCGGCGGCGCGGGAGCAGCCGCGCTCCTCCGCCTTGGCGAGGGCAGCTTCGGACAGGTCGAAGGCGCGAACTTCATGCCCCGCCTTCGCCAGATTAGCCGCCATCCCGCCGCCCATGTTGCCGAGCCCGATGAATGCTACGCGTGACATATATCTACCTCCGTCACCCTGAGCCTGTTTCAGGGTCCACTCTTCCGCCGGAGCCGCCGTGCCCGCCAGGGGGCGGATGCTGAAACAAGTTCAGCATGACGGCTTCTTCTTCGTTATCGCCCCGTCCACTGGCCAGGCCGCTTTTCCACAAAGGCAGCCATGCCTTCCTTCTGGTCCTCGGTCCCGAACAGGCCGTGGAACAGCCGGCGCTCGAAGCGAATGCCTTGGGCAAGCGGCATCTCAAAGGCCGCGTTGACCATCTCCTTGGTAGCGATTGCCGCCAGCGGCGCCATGCCGGCGATCTCCGCAGCCGTCTTGAGTGCCTCGTCGAGCAACGATCCGGCCGGCACGACACGTGCGACAAGGCCCGCGCGCTCCGCTTCCTCCGCTCCCATCATCCGTCCCGTCAGGCACATCTCCATCGCCTTGGCCTTGCCCACGGCATGAAGCAGGCGCTGCGACCCGCCCATGCCGGGCGTGACACCAAGCTTGATCTCGGGTTGGCCGAACTTCGCGGTATCCGCGGCGATGATGAAGTCGGCCATCATCGCGACCTCACATCCTCCGCCGAGCGCAAAGCCGCTCACCGCGGCGATCCACGGCTTGCGGGTGGCGGTCACCTGCTCCCAACCGGCAAAGAAGTTTGAAGAATACATGTCGGCGAAGCCTTGGCTCGACATTTCCTTGATGTCGGCGCCCGCCGCAAAGGCCTTCTCGGAGCCGGTCAGCACGAGGCAACACTGGCTCTGGTCGACGTCATAGTCGGCAAAGGCCGCGATCAGATCGCGCAGCACTTCGCTGTTGAGCGCATTCAAGGCTTGCGGACGGTTGAGTGTGACCAGCGTCACGGCGCCGCGCCGCTCGACCAGAATGCTGTTGTACTCGGTCATCTTTCAATCCTCAGTCATCCCGGGCCGAACCCGGGATCCGCCTTTCTTTCGGCGGACAAAGAATAGGGCGGACCCCCGGCTCACAGCCGAGGTGACGATCCCTCCGGAAAGGGCGTCCACTGCTCACCCTCGGGCAAGGGCGAAAACAGTTCGTCAAGCATCGCGTCGCTGACCTCTTCCGGAGTCACCGGCTGCCACTTGGGAGCCTGGTCCTTGTCGATCAGCAGCGCGCGAACGCCTTCGACAAAGTCGTGAGTGCGAACTACCCGTGCTGCAAGCGCGTACTCGGCGCGCATCTCGTCCTCGAAGGTGGAGCGGGTCGCACCTTCCGCCAGCAGCCGTAGGGAGACCTTGCACGACAAGGGGCTCTTGCTCTTAAGCGTGGCGAGTTCCGTGTCGGCCCATGCAGTATCGTCTGCCTCCAAGGCAGCGATCACTTCCTCAAGCCGGTCGGAGGCAAATAGCTTTGCGATCGCCGGCAGGTTCTTCTCGATCCGCGCTTCGGGCACGGACGCAGAGAAGGAGCCCATGGCGCCGCTCGCTCGGCCGGGCGTCTTGGCCAGCCGCTCGACCAAGTCGGGCAGGGCCGATTGATCCACATAATGGGTGGCGAGACGAAGATAGCGGCACTCGGCGCCGTCCAGCCGAGCGCCGGTCAGAGCCAGGAACTGACCCACCCGGCCGGGCAGCCGAGACAGGTACCAGCCCCCGCCGACATCGGGAAACAGCCCGATCCCGGTCTCGGGCATGGCCAGGCGGGTGTTTTCCGTCGCGACCCGGAACTTGCACGGCAAGGAGATGCCCACTCCGCCACCCATGGTGATCCCGTCCATGATGGCCACGGTCGGCTTGGGGTAGGTGAACAGCAGGTGGTTGAGCCGGTACTCGGCGTGGAAAAAGGCGCGGGCATCGGCGCCGTCCGAAGCACCAGAACGGGCGAGCATGACAACGTCACCGCCCGCGCAGAAGCCGCGGCCTTCGGCATGGTCGATCAGGATCGCCTTCACCGCTGGATCGCGCCGCCATTCAAGCAGTGTCGCGCTGATCGCCTCGCACATCCCCAGCGTAAGAGCGTGGATCGCTCTGGGGCGGTTGAGCCGAATGCGGCCGAGAGGGCCGTCGCGGATGGTGAGGACGTCGTCGGTCATCACCTATTGCCGGAGCATTTCGCGAGCCGTGATCATCCGCATGACCTGATTGGTGCCTTCCAGGATCGAATGGACGCGCAGGTCGCGCCAAAAACGCTCGATCGGATAGTCCTGCAGATAGCCATAGCCGCCGTGCAATTGCAGCGCCCGGTCGACGATCGACGAGCCGTTGTCGGTTGCCAGCCGCTTCGCCATCGCCGCGAACTGCGTCTTGTCCGGTGCGTTGGCCGTCACCTTCGCCGCCGCTACGTAGAGCAGGTAACGAGCCGCTTCCAGATCGGTCGCCATGTCGGCCAAGGTAAACTGCGTATTTTGGAAATCGGCAATGGCCGTCCCGAACTGCTTACGCTCCTTGGTGTAAGTGACCGCCTCGTCCAGGCAGCGTTGCGCCCCGCCGATCGAGCAGGCGCCGATGTTCAGCCGTCCGCCGTCCAGGCCCATCATGGCGATGCGGAAGCCCTCGCCCTCGCCGCCGACCCGGTTGGAGACGGGAACGCGCACCTCGTCGAAGTTGACCTGCGCGGTCGGCTGCGAGTGCCAGCCGAGCTTTTTCTCCGGTGCGCCGAAGCTGACGCCGGGCATATCCTTCTCGATCACCAGCGCGCTGATGCCCTTGGGCCCATCCTCGCCGGTGCGGACCATGGTGACGTAGATCTCGTTCTCGCCTCCACCCGAGATGAACGCCTTGGAGCCAGAAACCACATAATCGTCGCCGTCCAACACGGCGCGGGTCTTGAGCGCCGCCGCGTCGGAGCCGGAACCTGGTTCGGTCAGGCAGTAGCTGCCGATCCGCTCCATCGGGATCATCGACGGAAGGTATTTGGCCTTGACGTCGGCCGAGCCGAACCGGTCGATCATCCAGGCGGCCATGTTGTGAATGGAGATAAAGGCGCTGGTCGACGGGCAGCCGTACGCCATCGCCTCCATGATCAGTGCCGCTTCAAGCCGGCCCAGGCCGATGCCACCGCTTTCCTCCGACACATAGATCGCACCGAAGCCGAGCTCCGCGGCCTGGCGGATCGTGTCGCGTGGGAAGATGTGTTTCTCGTCCCATTCGCCGGCGTTGGGCGTGATCTCGGCGGCAGTGAACTGCCGCGCCATTTCCTGGATCTGACGCTGGTCGTCGGTAAGGTCGAACTGGTGCATGACGGTCGCCCTAGCAGAGGGGTCGGACCGCTTTCCAGTGGCTTGCTGTCACGCCGGGCACCGGGTGTAGGTGAAGCGACCATCTTCGTCGGCCCTGGTGAGCGTGTCGCCGGCACGGGTGAGGGTGATCACCCGTTCCCACTCCATGCCCTCGCCCGTGACGGTGTACCGGCCGGAAAAGCTGGTCGCGATGGCGACGCGCTGCTCGGCCATGGTCGCCACCGACTCAAAGAAGCGGATGGTACGGCCATCGATCGTGATCAGCCCCTTGGCGTCGCCCCGGGTCGAGGTGCAGTCGGCCGGAACCATCCCCCACCGCCCCTGGTATCGCGCGGGAATGGCAAGGTCAGTTACCGCGGGCACCGGAGCCGTCTTCGCGGCGACTTCGTTGCTCGGCGACTGGGAAGTGTTCGCAAGCGCCAGATTGTCCGGCAGGCTTTCGGGCGTTGCCTTCTCCGCGCCGGACTTGATGGGATCGCTCACGCGGGTGCTTGGCGCGGGTCCAGGAGCACCTGCCTCGGCCAGCACGTCCCTGCTTTCCGTCTGATCACCGGCGGGTCGGCATGAGGACAGGGAGATGAGAACCGCTGCCAAGGCCATGATGTTACGCATGGAGGATCAACGCTTCGGCTTCCACTTCGACCCGCCACTCGTCTCGTAGCAGCGCCTTCACAACGACCATAGTCGCGGCGGGGCGGATTTCGCGGAAGATCTCGCCGTGCACGGCGCCAACAGCGTCCGCGTCGGCCGGGTCCACGATGAACATCCGGGTCCGCACCACGTTCGCGGCCGATCCGCCAAGTTCCTGGATCGCTTGAAGAATGATCGCGAAGCACCGCCGGGCCTGGACGCTCGCATCGCCCGGGGTGGAGGAGCCGTCCCTCTCGACTGGCGCGGTGCCCGACACGATGATTCGATCGCCCGCCCGAACCGCGCGGGAGAAGCCGTAACTGGCTTCGTAGGGGGAGGTGCCTGAAGTGCGTTCCACCAGCAGCTCCCCCATGTTTAAGCTAAGACTTGCTGGCGAGAGTCGGCAGTTCGCTTGCGCCGGGAAAGTCGAAGCGGTCCATTGTCACCGCCGCACAGGAGTAGGTTGCGCGGTTGTGGAGGGCTGGCTCCACCATCTTGGTGGCCACTTCCGGGCGCAGCTTCGTCATGGCTTGTTTTGCCACGGCGAAATTGCGGCTGAAGATCATGCCATGGTGCTTCTTTCCATCCGCCAGCCGCTCGCCCATGAACGGGCTGGCGTCGGCGAGGTAGGCATATTGTCCGGCCTCGACCCGGATCATCGGCGCGCCGAAGCAGTTGCTGGTCGTCAATGGCACATTCGGACCGACGCTGGCGCCGTTGAGCACGTAATCTCCGGCCGTAACCGGGATGATCCGAAGCTCATAGGCAGCCTTCTTGTCCCCGCTGCTCACGCCGACGACGTAGGTCGTCTTGTCGCCTTTCTTCTTCCAGTCGCGCGGCTGGTAGAAGAGGTCGCCTTCCGCCCGATTGTAGCGGAACAGCTGTAGCGCGCCGGAGCGTCCGGCCGCAGCGCCCCCGTTTCGGCGGAACGCCACAACCAAAGCACCCTGATCAGGGGCCAGCGCCGGAAGAATTGCCTTGGCCGGATCCTTGTGGATGAACAAGGTGGCCGGGCCAGCCAGGGCAGGGTTGATCGCCAGCGCCGGATCTTGCGGGGGTCCGAAGCGGGTGAGTTCGTCGATCTCGCCCTCGACCGTTTGCGCGCCGACGATGCGGTTGAAGTACGCTTGCTTGTCGGCATCGCTCATCGCCGACACGACGTTGGCCTTTGCTGCCGGCAGCTTCACCATGCGCCAGCCCTTGATCATCAGGCAACGCTTGCGGTTCTCCCGGCGCTGGATACCCTCGGCGATTGCAGCGCCGATTGCAGCGCCTAGGCCGCCGCCGATCCCTGCCGCCAAGGGCGAAATCGAGGGATTGTAGAGCGCCGGATTATAGAAGGTCTGGTTGCCATTGATGAGCTTGGACCCGCGAGCGATAAACCGGCATTCCTGCCAGTCGGCGTCGTACTGCGCGCGGGTAGCACCCGGCTTGTTGTAGAAGCGATTGTCCTTGAGGTCGCGAGCCGCATCCTTGGCGATCTCTTCGGGTGTGTCCTTGTTCTCGGGCTTGGGCTGCCCCTGAGCCTGCGTCGCCAGCCCGAACCCGAACACCACCACACCGACGATCGCCGCGACCGCCGGACGCACGAGATTACGCTTCATTCTGAAAACCTTCCCCCAGACACGCCGGCCCCCGCCGGCACGTCGGAAAAGAAGGGGAGCCGCCCTTGTTGTCAACCCGTTAGCTGTGGCTCGTCGGCATCACCCCATGGTCGGAATGACAAAGGCATTGGCTGCGTCGCCGACGCCGCCATCCGGCCAGCGCTGAGTGATGGTCTTGGTCTTGGTCCAGAAGCGGACGCCTTCCATGCCATGCTGGTTGATGTCGCCAAAGCCCGAGCGCTTCCAGCCGCCGAACGTGTGGTAGGCGACCGGCACCGGAATCGGCACGTTGATGCCCACCATGCCGACATTGACCCGGGCCGCGAATTCGCGCGCCGCATGGCCGTTGCGGGTGAAGATGGCGACGCCGTTGCCGTACTGGTGCTCGCTCGGAAGGCGCACCGCCGTCTCGAAGTCGGGCGCGCGGACGATCTGGAGGACCGGGCCGAAAATTTCTTCCTGGTAGCTTCTGAAGTGCGACTTGACGTGATCGAACAGGGTCGGGCCGACGAAGAAGCCGTCCTCATGACCCTGCAGCGTGAAGCCACGGCCGTCGACCACCAACTCGCCGCCCTCGTCGACGCAGGTCTGGATCCAGTTCTCCACCCGCTGCTTGTGCGCGGCGTTGACCACCGGGCCGTAGTGCGCGTCCGGGTCGGTCGACACGCCGACCCGCAGGCCCTCTATCGCCGGGATCAGCTTTTCGCGCAGCGCGTCGGCGGTGCGGTCGCCCACGGGCACCACAACCGGCAGCGCCATGCAGCGCTCGCCCGCCGAGCCGAAGGCCGCGCCGGCCAGATCGTTCACGACTTGGTCGAGGTCGGCATCGGGCATGACGATGCCGTGGTTCTTGGCTCCGCCGAACGCCTGCACGCGCTTCCCGTTCGCGGTGCCGCGCGAGTAGATGTACTGCGCAATGTCGGACGAGCCGACGAAGCTGATCGCACGAATGTCGTCATGATCGAGGATCGCGTCGACCATCTCCTTGTCGCCATGGACGACCTGCAGGACGCCGTCCGGCAGACCCGCTTCCTTCATCAGCTCGGCCAGGCGTACCGGGACCGACGGGTCGCGCTCCGATGGCTTCAAGATGAAAGCGTTTCCGCAAGCGATGGCGACGCCGAACATCCACATCGGAATCATCGCCGGAAAATTGAACGGGGTAATGCCGCAGACGATCCCGAGTGGCTGGCGCATGGAGTAAACGTCGATGCCGGGACCGGCGCCCTGGGTGTACTCGCCTTTCAGCGCGTGGGGGATGCCGCAAGCGAACTCGATCACCTCAAGGCCGCGCTGGATGTCGCCCTTGGCGTCGGCGATGACCTTGCCATGTTCGGAGGAGAGGATCCCGGCCAGCTCCTCCATGTGCTGCTCGACCAGCGCCTTGAAGTTGAACATGACACGTGCCCGGCGCTGCGGGTTGGTCGCAGCCCAACCGGGGAGGGCGGCATTGGCAGCGTCGACCGCTTTCTGCAGGTCCGCTGCGGTACCGAGCCGCACTGTGGCCTGCACCTGGCCCTGCGACGGGTTAAATACTTCGCCCTGCCGCTCGCCTGAAGCGAAGCTGCCGCCGCCGATGAAATGGTCGATCTGCCGCATGTCTCTGGTCCTGCTCCGATGTGCTTCGCGCCACCTAGCCAAGCGCCTTGCACAATGCCAGTTGTGACGGGCCGAGGAGACCCGTTTCATGCGCCAATATGCGTTTCTGCCAATCGTTTTGCTGTCCACGGCAGCTGCCGCCACCCCGCCGCTACCCTTGCCCGATCAATCGGCGATCCTCCGGCAAGTCGTTGCCCCGGTCAGCGAGGCCCAGCTCCGCCGCACCGTCCAGAAGCTCGTGAGCTTCGGCACCCGCCACACCCTGTCATCGCAAACCCATCCCAAGCGCGGGATCGGCGCCTCCGTCCGTTGGGCGGAAGCGGAGATGAAGCGACTCGGCCTGTCAACGCTCCAGACCTGCGATACGGTGACGGGCCGGCGCGTGCCGACGCCGACCAAGGTGTGCAACGCCGTGGCCATTCAGCGCGGGACAGAGCGGCCGAACGACGTGGTGATCATTACCGGGCATATCGACAGCCGGGTGACGGACGTGATGAACGCGACGGCTGACAGTCCGGGCGCCAACGACGACGGCTCCGGCACGGCCACGGTGCTGGAGGCGGCGCGAGTGCTGTCCAGGCGCAAGTTTCCCGGCACCATCGTCTACGCGGCGCTGTCGGGGGAGGAGCAGGGGCTGCTCGGCGGCAAGATCCTCGCCGAATATGCCAAGGCCCAGGGCTGGAACGTGGTCGCCAATCTCAACAACGACATCATCGGCAACAGCTGCGGCTCGGATGGGGTGTGCAACGACAAGGTCGTGCGCGTTTTTTCCGAGGGGCCTCGCTGGCAGGGTCGGGAAGAGCTGGCAGCGCAGCAACGCAGCCTAGGTGGTGAGAACGACGCGCCGTCCCGCAACCTGTCGCGCTTTCTGGACTCGTTGGCCGAGCGCCTGCCGTCAATCGGCCTGGACGTCATGCAAGTGTGGCGCAACGATCGCTTCGGACGGGGCGGGGACCACACGGAATTCCTCAACGCCGGCTATCCCGCGGTGCGTTTCTCGGTCGCGGTGGAGAACTACAATCATCAGCACCAGGACCTCAGGACAGAAGGTGGCGTCGAGTATGGCGACACCATCGACAAGATGGACTTTCCTTATCTGGCGAAGGTCACGAAGCTGAACATCGCTGCGTTGGCTGCGCTGGCGAGCGCTCCGCCGCCGCCTTCCAATGTCGAGGTCGAGGGCGCCGTCAGCACGGATACGACACTTTCCTGGACCAAGGGCGCGGCCCCGCTGTTCGTGGCGCGTTGGCGGCGCACCGACAGCAACCGGTGGCAGGAAGCCTATGGCCCGGCAGGTGTGGAGCTGCAAACCGCTCCCCCATCGTCATTGTGCAATCCACAAGGGACCTGCTCGCTGGTGCTCAAGGGGGTGCGCGTCGACGATTGGGTGTTCGGTCTGGCGAGCGTCAGCGCGGACGGATGGGAGAGCCCGGTCGTCTCGGCGGTACCCGGCGGCGCGTTCAAGCCTTATGTCGCGCCTCCGTCCGCGCCCGGGCAGAGATAAGCGTTACCCGGACTTGAGCCGGGGTCTGCCTTTCTTACTTTGGTCCAGAAGGCGGATGCCGGATCAAGTCCGGCATGACGGACCTTATCTCAGCTAAGGAGCAACCTCATGGCCGGTGGCTGGACTCGCGATGGCGCGGTGCAGGATCAGATCGACGACACGGTAAAGGACGCCGTGCTGCGTGCACGCGCTCTGACGCCAGCGGGGACAAGCGCCGCCGAATGCGACGACTGCGGCGAGCCGATCCCGAAGAAGCGCCGCGGCGCGCTGCCCGGCGTCCGCACCTGCATTGCCTGTCAGTCGAAGCGGGACAAGTCGGTCCAGCACTCGTCCATCAACCGGCGCGGCAGCAAGGATAGCCAGTTGCGGTGATGCCAGCCCCACCCCGGACTTGATCCCGGGGTCCGCCTTCCTTTCTCGCGCATTTGGCCACAAGGAAGGCGGATGCCGGGTCAGGGCCGGCATGACGAAGAAAGAACAAATGCCCCGCAAACCCGCCAACGCCGGTCTTCCCACTCGCCAGCAGATCCTCGACTTCATCCAGCAGTCCGGCCAGCCCGCCGGCAAGCGGGAGATTGCGCGGGCGTTCGGCTTGCACGGGCATGACAAGATCATGCTCAAGGCGCTGCTCAAGGACATGGCCGATGAAGGGCTGATCGACAGCTCGCCCGGCCGCGCATTCCATCAGGCCGGCGGCATTCCGCGCGTCACCGTGCTGCGCGTGGTTGCGGTCGAGGATGGTGCGGTCGCGGTGCCCGACAATTGGCAGGGCGAAGGGCCGCCGCCGAAGCTGCGCGTGATCGAGAAAGGGCGGCGTTCGGCGTTGGCGCTCAACGACCGCATTCTCGCCCGGACCGAAGAGCGCGGCCAAGGCCATGTCGCTCACTTGATGAAGAAGCTCGGCCGATCGACCGAGCTGATCTTGGGCGTCGTTCACCAGGAAGGAGAGGGCGGACGCTTTTGGCTCAAGCCGGTCGACAAGCGCGAACGGCGCGAGCTGCCGATCAGCGATCTTGGCGAGGCGCAGGTGGGTGACTTGGTGCTTTGCGAACCTTCCGGCCGCCTGCCGCGCGTGTCGGCGCGGGTGGACGCGGTGCTCGGCGACCCGTTTGCTCCGCGGAGTTTCAGCCTGATCGCGATCCACAAGCATGGCCTGCCGCTGGAGTTCGCCGACGAGACTGTCGAGGAAGCGCGGCAGGTTTCGAGGCTGCACTTGGGCGAGCTCCAGCCCGCTCGCCCTGAGCCGGTCGAAGGGCTGTCCTACGTTTCCGACTCAGGAAGTATGAAGGACAGTGCTTCGACAAGCTCAGCACAGCGGATACCTTCGTCGGCGAGAGAAGACCTCCGCCACCTGCCGATCGTTGCCATCGATCCCGCCGACGCCCGCGATCATGACGACGCGATCTGGGCCGAGGCGCGGGAGGATGGCGGGTGGAACGCGGTCGTCGCCATCGCCGACGTCAGCTTCTACGTTCGTCCGGGTAGCCACCTGGATCGCGAGGCGCGGCGGCGAGGAAATAGCGTCTACTTTCCCGACCGGGTCGTCCCGATGCTGCCGCATGAGCTGTCGAGCGAAATCTGCTCGCTGAAGCAGGGGCAGGATCGGGCAGCGATGGCGTGCCATTTGGTGATTGCCGAGGACGGGACGCTGAAGAGATGGCGGTTCAGCAGGGCGGTGATCCGAGTGGCCGCGAACATTGCCTATGAGGATGCCCAGGCGGCGATCGATCTTGATCGAGCACAAGAAAGCCGCCGTGCTGAGCTTGTCGAAGCACCGTCCTCCTCTGCACTCCATCAGATGGAGGAAGGCAGCCCTTCAACAAGCTCAGGGCAGCCGGAAGTAGAGGTCTTCTCCTCCCCCTGCTCGATGCCGGAGATTGAGCCGGTATCGCCGGTCGCCTCTGACATCGTCGAAGCCGCCCTTAAACCACTGTGGTCCTGCTGGGTCGCGCTGCTTGCCGCTCGCAACCGGCGCGAGCCGCTAGAACTCGACTTGCCTGAACGGCAGATCAGCTTGGACGAGAAAGGCCGCATCCTGTCCGTTGCTCCGCGGGAGCGGCTCGACGCGCATCGGCTGGTCGAAGACTTCATGATCGCTGCCAACGTCGCGGCCGCAAAGGCGCTGGAAGGGAAAAAGGCGCCGGTCATGTATCGTGACCATGAAGCACCCGGACGCGAGAAGCTGGTCGCGCTGAAGGACTATCTCGCTACCTTCGACTTGGAGTTCGCGTTGGGGCAGGTGGTCAAGCCCGCCACCTTCAACCGGATCATCGACCGGATCGGCGACAGCGACGCGCGGCCCGAGATCATGGAGCAGCTGCTCCGCACCCAGACGCAGGCTCGCTACTCGCCCGAGCCGCTCGGCCACTTCGGACTGGCGCTGGGCAGCTACGCGCACTTCACCTCGCCCATTCGCCGCTATGCCGACCTACTGGTCCACCGCGCGCTGGTCAGCTCCTACCGGCTTGGTGAAGGCGGGCTGCCGCCGGAGGATGCCACCCGATTCACCGAGATTGGCGAGCAAATCTCCATGCTCGAGCGCCGAGCGATGGAGGCGGAGCGGGAGACGGTGGACCGCTACGTCGCCGCCTACCTCGCCGATCATGTCGGGGAGCTGGTCGAGGCGCGAATCACCGGAGTGCAGCCGTTCGGCTTCTTCGCGACGGTCGAGGGGCTGGGCGGCGACGGGCTGGTTCTCGCCAAGGAACTCGGTAACGAATATTTCCGCTACGATGAGAAGGCGCGCCTGCTGGTCGGCGAGGAGACGGAGGAGACCTACCGGGTCGGGCAGCGGCTCAAACTTCGCCTGATCGACGCCAACCCGATCAGTGGCGCCTTGCGGTTTCAGTTGCCTGAGGGCCGGTTCGGTGGTGGTGAAGCGAGCGCTCAACGGCTTGATCGAACGCGCAGACCGATCAGCGGCAAGCGCGGCCGACCGGCCAACATCCGGCATCAGGGCAAGGGCAGGGGCTAGACCGGACGGAGGCGCCCAGAAAACTCAGAGCTTGGGTAGGGTTACCCCGCGTTGCCCCTGATACTTTCCCGCGCGGTCCGCATAGGTGACCTCGCACGGCTCGTTGCCCTGAAGGAAGAGGAACTGGCAGGCGCCCTCGTTGGCGTAGATCTTGGCCGGCAGCGGGGTAGTGTTGCTGAACTCGAGCGTGACATGCCCTTCCCACCCGGGCTCCAGCGGGGTGACGTTCACGATGATCCCGCAACGGGCATAGGTCGACTTGCCCAGGCAGATAACCAGCACGTCGCGGGGCACGCGGAAATACTCCACGGTGCGGGCCAGGGCGAAGCTGTTGGGAGGTATGATGCAACAGTCGGTCTTCCGGTCGACGAAGCTGTTGGAGGCGAAGTCCTTCGGGTCGACGACCGCCGAATCAACGTTGGTGAAGATCTTGAAATCTTCCGCGACCCGCGCGTCGTAGCCGTAGGACGACAGGCCGTAGCTGATGCAGCCATCCCGCCGCTGCGCCTCCACGAAAGGTTCGATCATGCCGTGTGCCTGGGCCTGCTCGCGAATCCAGCGGTCGGATAATATGCTCATGGGAAGCGGCGTAGCAGGTGCTTCATGCCTGCCACTAGAGCCGTCATGCTGAACTTGTTTCAGCATCCACCTCTCCGCGGAAGCTGCATTGTTCGTGGAAGCGTGGACCCTGAACCAAGTTAAGTTCAGGGTGACAGCTAAGGAGGCGAACCGTTGGTCGCATCTGCCCGCTGGGTTTTCCGGCGGTTCTGCTACTTATCCACACACACTCCACCGAAAAGAAGCGAGCCGGCCTTTCCGCACGCTCCAAGGAGAGTAGAACCCGCGCCATGGCTGAAATCCTGCGTCATCCCGGGGCCGGCAGCGAGCCGCCCGAAGCGCCGACCCTGCCGTCCAACATCGAGGCCGAGGCCGCGCTGCTGGGCGCGCTGATGCTCGACAACCGGCTGGTCGAGGATGTGCAGCTGAAGCTCCGCTCCGATCACTTCTTCGAGCCGCTGCATGGGCGCATCTACGACGCCATCCTCCGGATGACCGATCGCAACATGATCGCCAACCCGGTCACACTGCGCCCGCTGTTCGAAGCGGATGAGGCGATCAAGGAGGTCGGCGGGCCGGCCTACCTGGCGCAGCTGACCGGCTCGGGCGCGGCGATCATCGGCGCGCGCGACTTCGCCCAGCAGATCTACGACCTCGCGTTGCTGCGGGCGCTCGTCGCCGTCGGTCGTGACATGGTCGAAGGCGCGCTCGACACGTCGGAAGACGTACTTCCGCTTGACCAGATCGAGCGGGCCGAGACCGAGCTCTACAAGGTGGCGGAGCAGGGCGGCGGCGAGGGCAAGGTCAAGGCCTTTGCGGAAGCGACTCGCATCGCACTTGAGACGGCCGAAAAGGCGTTAAACTCTGGCGGGCACCTGTCCGGCATCACGACCGGGTTCGACAGCATGAACGGCAAGATCGGCGGCATGCACCGGTCCGACCTGATGATCCTCGCCGGTCGCCCGGGCATGGGCAAGACCTCGCTTGCCACCAACATCGCTTTCGCCGCCGCTCAGCGCTTCCTCCGCGATCAGGAAGACGGGATCGAACCGGCCAAGTCGGCTGGTGCCCCGACCGCATTCTTCAGCCTGGAAATGAGCGCGGACCAGCTGGCTACTCGCGTCCTTGCCGAGCAGAGCAACATCTCGTCAGAAAACCTGCGCATGGGCAAGATCAGCCAGGCCGAGTTTCGCAACCTGGCGCGCGCTGCCGCCGAGCTGCAGGCGCTGCCACTCTACATTGACGATACACCCGGCTTGACAATTGCCGCCCTGCGCGCCCGTGCGCGACGGCTGAAGCGGCAGAAGGGTATCGGCTTCATCGTGGTCGATTACCTCCAATTGCTGCAGGGTACCGGCAAGTCGTCGGACGGCAATCGCGTGCAGGAGATCTCGGAGATCAGCCGCGGCCTGAAGCAGCTCGCCAAGGAGCTCGATTTGCCGGTGCTGGCGCTGTCGCAGCTGAGCCGTGCGGTGGAACAGCGCGAAGACAAGCGCCCCCAGCTATCCGATCTGCGCGAGTCCGGCTCGATCGAGCAGGACGCCGATATGGTCTGGTTCGTGTTCCGCGAGGATTATTACGTCAACGCCAAGGAACCCCGGCGGCCGATCGAGGGGGACGACGCCAAGGTATTCGAAGCGCACGAGCAATGGATGCTCGACATGCAACGCGTTTACGGGCTCGCCGAGGTGATTGTCGCCAAGCAGCGTCACGGTGCGACCGGCAAGATCAAACTGAAGTTCGACGCCCATGTCACGCGCTTCAGCGACTTGGCGGAAGAAGCCTATCTGCCAGAGATGCGCGGCTGAACAGTTCCGGGCGGGGAAGGCGGGCCGATTGCCCTCGAGCACCGGCCCGCCTGCTTGGACGCGCCCTTATCAGAGCGATAGGTCAGTGTACTGGCGCTGCTTGCTGGCTATGGGAAGGCTGGTCTTCGACAGCGATTTTGGGGCGGCCCTTAACGAACCCTCCCCTGAGCGGTTCGGCCGTCATTATGTCGGCCGTTGGGAGACGGGAAATCTTCGCATGGCCGCCAACATCCGCGACATGCTGACCCTTGATCCGGGAGGGCGAGCGCTGGTCATCGTCGGCGCCTCGCACAAGGCCTGTCTTGAGACTTATCTCGACCAGATGCACGACGTGCGCCTAGTAAGTGCGACAGCAATACTTCGATGATGGGAGCTGCTCCGGTCAGTCTTCCAGCATGTTGGGGTCCTTCAGCCCCTCGCCGATGCTTGCTCGAGCGATCTCGGCTTCGCTGGAGGTGACGGGGTAGGCGCAATAATCGGCGGCATAGAATGCACTCGGCCGGTGATTGCCGCTCAGCCCGACGCCGCCGAACGGAGCGTTGGACGGCGCTCCGTTGGTGGGCTTGTTCCAGTTAATCACGCCCGCCCGGACGTTGGCCCAGAATCGGTCATACAGCTGGGGCGAACCCCCTACCAGGCTGGCGGCGAGGCCGAAGCGGGTGGCATTGGCCTCGTCGATCGCCGCATCGAAGTCGGCGACGCGAACGACTTGCAGTACGGGTCCGAACAGCTCCTCGTCCGGTCGGTTGTCCACGCCTGTCACGTCGATCAGCGCCGGGGTGAGGAATGGCTTGTCCTCGTGCGGCCGGTCGAGCCGGCGGATCACGCGTCCGCCCTTCATCATCAGGTTAAGGAATTGTTCCTGCAGATGGTCGGCGGCAGCGACGTCGATCACCGGGCCCATGAAAGGTTGGGGGTTGGCATGCGGATGGCTGACTATAATTCGGTCGAGCAGCTTAAGGATCGCCGCAATCAGGTCGTCTGCCTGGCCGTCCTGCACGATCAGCCGCCGCGCCGCCGTGCAGCGCTGCCCGGCCGAGAGATAAGCAGACTGCACGACGATCACTGCCGCTGCCGCGATGTCCTTGGCATTCCAGACCACCAAAGGGTTGTTACCGCCGAGCTCCAGCGCCAGGATCTTGTGCGGGGTTTCGGCGAACTGTCGATGTAGCGCCATCCCAGCACGGGCCGAGCCGGTGAACAGCAGCCCATCGATGCCATCCTCCACGGCGAGGGCGCGCCCCTGATCGGGACCGCCGATCAGCAGCCGCACCACACCGTCGGGAATGCCTGCTTCGTGGAAGCACTGCACTAGCAAGTCACCCGTGGCAGGAGTCTTCTCGGACGGCTTGAACACCACCGCATTGCCGGCCAGCAAGGCGGGGACGATGTGCCCGTTCGGCAGATGCGCGGGGAAGTTATAGGGGCCGAGCACCGCCAGTACGCCATGGGGCTTGTGCCGAACTGCAATCTTGCTCCCCAAGGCGCCTTCCAGCCGACGGGTGGGGGTGCGTTCGGAGTAGGCGTTGATCGAGATCTCGACCTTGCCGACGACCGCCCCAACCTCCGTCTTCGCTTCCCACAAAGGCTTGCCCGTTTCGCGAGCGATGAGGTCGGCCATCTCCGCTTCGCGGGCACGAACGACGTTTGCGAAGCGGCGCAGCGCCTCCATCCGGTAAGCCACAGATTGAGCGGCCCAGGCCGGCCAGGTGACGCGGGCGGCTGCGACCTCCGCTGCAGCGTCGCCGAGCGGGGCGGACCATAGCTCAGCACCGGTGGCCGGCTCGGTTGATATCAGGAGATCAGTCATCGGGGGGCGTGTCGAGCATGGCGACGAGAACGGGTCAAGCACCGCAGTGCGCCTCGCCCATCCGGCGAATGGCGGAGAGCTTGGCTTCGAACAGGGACCAGTCGTCGGCTCCGGCAATCGGCGCCCAGATCGCCTCCACTTCCTCGATGTGCATGGAGCAGGGGGCGGGATCAAACCAATAGGGGTGCTCCGGTGTCCGTTCGCGTTCCCGCAATAGCTGCACGACTGTCTGGAAAACGTCGTCGGCGTAGACATCCGACGTGGGCACCCGTCCGCCGCGCCAGTCGAAGAAGAAGCGGTCGATTCCGACCGTACGGGTGCTGAGCGCCGACACGAGAGCGCGAGCCAGCACCCGATCCTCTTCAGCATCCGCCGCGGCGATGCCGAGTCGGGTCACCAGCGCAGCGGCCAGTTGGCGGTGGAAGCGCTCTGCCCAGTCGTGCAGGATGTCAGTGATCGGCCGCGCTTCAGTCAGCAGGGCAAGACAGCCAGCCAGCTGCGCCAGATCCCACTGGATCGCCTCGGGCTGGCGGCCAAAAGCGTAGAGGCCCGTTTGGTCGAAATAAGCGGCGGTGAACGCCGGGTCCCACTCGGGCGTGAAGCGCCACGGGCCATAGTCGAAACTCTCGCCGCTGATCGCGATATTGTCGCTGTTGAGCACGCCGTGCACGAAGCCGGCCGCGAGGTAGCTGGCCGCCAGTCTGGCCGTGGCAGAGGCGACGAGATCAAACAGGCGCACCGCGTCGGCCGCATCATCGCCGGACGGCTCCTCGTCGTAGAGCTGCGCCAGGCAGTACCGGGTGAGCTTGGCGAGGTTTTCCACCTCCTCGAAGAAGGCCAGGCGCTGGAAGGTGCCGATGCGGATGTGGCCGTGCCCCAGCCGGGTCAGCACGGCGGAGCGGGTGGGCGAGGGCTCGTCGCCTCGGATCAGCGCCTCGCCCGTCTCGAACACGGCGAATGTCTTGGAAGTTCTGACGCCCAGCGCCTCCAGCATCTCGGTTGCCAGCACCTCACGCACGGCACCCTTGAGCGTGAGGCGTCCGTCGCCGAACCGGCTGTATGGAGTCTGCCCCGAACCCTTGGTGGCGAGATCGAGCAATCGACCGCGCGAATCGCGAAGCTGCGCGAAGAGGAAGCCGCGACCGTCGCCAATCTCCGGATTGTAGGAGCGGAACTGATGCCCGTGGTAGCGGAGGGCAAGCGGCTCCGGCAGGTTGCCCGGCAGCGGCTCGAAACGGTGGAAGTGCGCTTCCCAGTCGACCTCATCCAGCCCGACCTGCTCGGCCCAACGCCGGTTGAGGAACCGCGACGCTGCGACCGGAAAGCTGGCCGGGGACACGGGATCGTAGAACTCGGGCCCGAGTTCCAGGATGCGCGGATCGGGGCGATAGGGTTGCACTTGACTCATATGGTCCTGATAGGGTGAGGCGACAGCCAAGAGGGAATGTGTCGGTGGCCGAGTTCGAGGATCGTTTCTACAACAGCGCCGACGGCCTTCGGCTCCATTATCGTGATTACGAGGGCGGCGCGGCGGACCAGCCGCCGATCATCTGCCTTCCCGGTTTGACCCGCAACGCCCGCGATTTCGAGCCTGTGGCGGAGCATGTTGCGGGGGAGTGGCGGGTACTGGCGCTGGATTTCCGCGGCCGCGGCCTAAGCGACTCCGACACCGATCCGATGCGCTACGGTCCCAAGACCTATGTCGCCGACGTGCTGAAGCTGCTTGATCAGCTCGGGATTGCGGACGCGGTGTTTGTCGGTACGTCGCTTGGCGGTCTCACCACCATGCTGCTGGCCGCGTCCGATGACGAGCGGGTCGCGGGGGCGCTGATCAACGACATCGGTCCGGAGGTGGACCAGCGCGGCATTGAGCGCATCAGGACCTATGTCGGCAAATCGGCCGAGTGGAGCAGCTTCGATCACGCCGGGCGCGACTTCGAGACGAGGATGGCGGACGTCTACCCGAAGTGGCAGGCCAGTGATTGGGAGCGTTTCGCACGGCGGACGTGTCGCGAGGAAAATGACGGCGTCACACTCGATTACGACATGGCCATAGCCAAGCCGTTCGCCGACGCCAACGACAGCACCCAGCCCAATCTGTGGCCATTGCTCCACGGATTGAAGAACAAGCCGGTCACGGTGCTGCGCGGTGCCAACAGCGACTTGTTCGCGGTAGATGTGGCAGACCAAATGATCGGCGAGCTGGGCCGCGAGGCGGAACTCATCACTGTTCCCGATGTCGGTCATGCCCCCAGCTTCGATGAACCGGAGTCGATTGCCGCGTTGGACCGGCTGCTGGAACGGGTGCGAGCTAGGCGGTAATCCGCCGCAGCTTGTCGAGCGCCGGCGCGTCGCCTTCCTCCAGAGCGATGGTGCCGACGAACTTGCCGTCACGACCGAACAGCAGCACTGCGGAGCCGTGATCCACGGTGTAGCCGCCGGGTGCCGCAGGGTCGGCCACCCTGGCTTGGTAGATGGCGTGCTGCTTGGCCACCTGCTCAACCTGCTCCCGCGTTCCCGTCAACCCGATGATAGGAGTGTCGAAGAGGGCGGCATATTTGCCGACCGCCTCCGGCGTGTCCCGCTCAGGATCGACCGATACGAAGACAATCTCAAACGGCTGCGGCCCACGGCCGAGGTCCTGCCGAAGCTTCGCCAGTCGACCAAGCGTATTGGGGCAGACATCCGGACAATTGGTGAAGCCGAAGAAGAGTGCATAAGCCTTGTTCGCCAGCTGCTGCGCGCTGGAGAATGGCCGTCCGTCGGCGCCCGTTAGCGTAAATGGTCCGCCAAGCGTGAAGCCTGGCTCGGCCCGAGTCAGGACAGTTTCACCCGGTCCTATAGAAGGGGGCCGGAGCAGCAGACACGCAAAGCCGATCGCCGCGAGCGCAGCCAAGCCCCAAATCAGCAGGCGAACCGTCCGCAAAGTAGAACGGGGCGGCTTAGTGGGCGTGTCCGGCATGCGGTGCACTCATCTGGATAGGGACGGAGGTGCGGACGAGGCCGGCACGTTCAAAGCGAAGGGTCAGGGGCAGTCGAGCGCCGGCGCGCAAGGGCGCCTTCACGCCGTTCAGCATGACATGCAGCCCGCCCGACCTCATGCGGAGCAGCTGGCCGTGGGCAATCGCCTGCGGGCCCGCGCCCCGCATCCGCATCACGCCGCCGACCGAGGTGCTGTTGTGCAGGGTCGCGCTCGCCGCCGTAGGGGTTGTTACGGCGAGCAAGCGGTCGGCGCCAGGTCCGGCATTGTGGATGGTGAGGTATGCCGCCGAGCCGTTCTGCCCGGCGATGGTCGCCCGTGCCCAGCCTTGGACATGCAGAGTGGGAGCCTTAGCGAGGGCCGGCGTGGCAAGGACTGCGAGGACGGCAACAGCCGAGAGGATACGCATGGCAGCGCTATCTAGGGGTCCAGTCGGGCCGGGTCCAGATGAAGGCGCCGGCAAGGAGGCACGCGCCCAGCGGAACTAGCCCAAGCGGCAGCGCCAAGGTTAGTAGCCCGATTGCGCTGCTCGCCGTTAGCGCGATAGTCGCGGCGAGCTTTGCCCGACGACTGATCGCTCCACGCTCACGCCATCCGCGGATGTGCGGACCAGCGGCGGGATGGTTGAGCAGCCAAGCTTCGAGCCTTGGACTGGAGCGGCCGAAGCACCAGGCCGCCACGATCCAGAACACCACGGTCGGAAGCAGCGGCACCACGGCCCCGATTGCTCCCAGGAGAACGAAGAAGCTGCCCGCGATCAGAAACAGCGCGCGCCGCACCTCAATCTTCGGGTGCGACCGTAACCGCGATCCCGTCTAGCGCGTTGGTGAGCAGAATTTGGCACGACAGGCGGCTATTCGCCTCCCGCGCACCGCTAGAGTCAAGCAGGTCGTCCTCGTCCTCGCGGATCGGCGGTAGTTGGTCGAGCCATCGTTCTTCGACATAGACGTGACAGGTCGCGCAGGAACAGCAGCCACCGCAAAGAGCAAGAACCTCCTCAATGCCGCCGCCCCGCAGGTTCTCCATCAGCGACCGCCCGCTCTGGCCCTCGATCTGGCGAGTGCGACCATCGCGGGTGGTGACCTCGATCAGCGGCACCTAATGGAGCGCCTCGACGATGGTCACGTTGGCAATGCCACCGCCCTCACACATCGTTTGCAGGCCGAACCGCTTTCTCCGCTTGTGCAACGAGTTCAGCAGCGTGGTCATCAGCTTGGTGCCGCTAGCCCCAAGCGGATGACCCAGCGCGATTGCGCCGCCGTTGGTGTTTAGGGCGTCCGGATCGCCGTCGATTTCCCGTAGCCAGGCGAGCGGAACGGGGGCGAAGGCTTCGTTCACCTCATACAGGTCGATGTCCTGGATGCGCCGGCCCGATCGCTCCAGCGCCCGGCGCGTGGCGGGGATCGGTTCCATCAGCATGATCACCGGGTCGCCGGCAGTCACCGTAAGATTGTCGATCCGGGCGAGCGGGGTCAGTCCATGCTCCTTCAGCGCCCGCTCGCTGACCACCAGCACGCCCGACGCGCCGTCGCAGATCTGACTGGCGTTGCCAGCGGTGATCACACCATCGGGCTTGAGCGTCTTGAGGCTGCCGAGCCCTTCCAATGAAGCATCGGCGCGGATGCCTTCATCCCGGCGGTGCTGAGCCGTGTTGCCCTCCGCATCGACGATCTCCAGCGCCACGATCTCATCGTCGAAGTCGCCGCGCTCGGTCGCGGCCGCAGCCCGCCGGTGGCTTTCGAGCGCGAAGCCGTCGAGCTCGTCGCGAGTCATCTGGTAATTACCGGCAATCATCTCCGCGCCGGTGAACTGACTGAACTCGTCCACGCCGTACCGGTCCTTGACGGATTGCGGCCACGGCCCGATCCCGATGCCGGCCTGCAGCGGCAACAGGACGGGAAGGCCCATCGGCACCCGTGTCATGCTCTCCACTCCGGCCGCGATCACCACGTCCTGGGTGCCGCTCATCACGGCCTGAGCAGCGAAGTGCAGCGCTTGCTGCGAACTGCCGCACTGCCGGTCGATGGACACGGCCGGCACGCTGTCGGGCAGGCGTGAAGCCATGACCATGTTGCGGCCGATGTGAAAGCTCTGCTCGCCGATCTGGCCGACGCAGCCGGCGATCACGTCCTCCACGCTGGCCGGATCGATCCCGGAGCGATCGACCAGCTCGTTCAGCACGGCCGCGCCAAGATCGGCCGGGTGCCAGTCCTTCAATGCTCCGCCGCGCTTGCCGCCGGCCGTGCGTGCCGCCGCGACGATGTAAGCTTCAGCCATGGTATCACCTGCCGATAAGTGGATGGACGCTGGTAAGCCCGTCACTAGAGCAGTTGCCCAGCGGGGCAAAGGCTATCCGGCGGGCGGGTGGTCAGCGTCGATCGAGGAGGCGTAATCCCAGCCACAGCGTCCGCGGCGTCGCCCGCTCCTCCGCGCCATCGGATGTACGCCCCGCCAGCAACGTTGCATTCAGCAGGTTCTCGAACCGCCCGACCAGCTGCAGTCCGCGCCCGATCGGCACGCGCACGGAGCCGTCCACCGTCGCTGCGCCGGGCAGCCGCAAGCGGTTGAGATCATCCTCATACTGCGCGCCGATGTAGCGGAGCTGGAGGGCCGCTCCTGCATCGCCAAGAGTCCAGCTCGCACGTGCGGCAGCGCTGAAGGCCGGCGTCTGTGCAGGGCGCAGCCCGGTGAGCTCCGCGCCCAGCCCGTTTTCACGGACCCGGCCCCGGGTCCAGCTCGCGTCCGCCGAAAGCGACCAGGGGCCTCGACGCCAGCCCGCGCCCGCTTCGACGCCAGTGACGGCGATGGCCGACAAGTTCCGGCGCTGGCGAAAGGCATCGCCCGCCGGGACGAAGCCGACCTGCGGGAAGACTCCCGGGCCGCTTCCCAAGGTCACGTTGGCGATCGCATCGCGCAGCCGATTGCGGAACAGGGTCAGCTGCGCGCTTGCCGTTCGGCCCTGCCATTCCATACCGGCCTCGACGCCAGTCAGCCGCTCCGGCTTGAGGCCGGGGTTGGCGGCGGTAGCATCATTCCCCAGGCGAAAGGGCCGGAACAGCTCGTTCAACGTGGGCGGCCGCCAGCCCGTGTATGCGGCCGTGCGAACCGCCGTTCCGCTCCCAAGGGACAATCGTCCGGCAGCACGCGCCGTGCCCAGCCACTCCGTCCGTGCCGGGTAGCGGACGTCCTGGGCAAGGATGCCGGTGGCAATCACCTCGTCGCGGAAGAAGCCCGAGGCAATCCGCAGTCGATCGATCCTCGCGCCGCCGGTCAGCAGCAACGGTCCCTCACTCCAACTCGCTTCCCCAAAGGCGCCCGCGTGAGCAGTTCGTCCACCGGAGCTGCGGTCGCGCGTGGCGACACCGGCAACGTAGCTGCCGAGTTCCTCCGATCGCCCCCTCATCAGTCGGCCATCGGTCCCCAGTCGCAGCTCCAGTCCGTGGCCGAGTGGCGGGCGCACCTCCACGCTCCAGCCGACCGAGCGTCCGGGCACGTGGTATTGCAGGCTGGTTCGCCGCGCCGTTATCCGCGCCGCATCGGTCGCAGCGAAGCTGCTCTCGAACTCGCGCCACTGGGCATGGCCCAACGCAGACCACTCCCACTCGCCGCGCCCTACCAGGCGGATCGCCGCATCGCCGCCCTCGCTGCGGATGTCGCTGAACCTGAGCCCCCGCGAGCGCTCGTCGATGAAGCCGCTTGCGCTGCCCTGAAGCTCCACGTCGCTGCTGACGGGTCCCACCCAGCGCAGGCGTGCCGCGACGTTGCGATAGGATGCGCGTTCGTCCGCCGGGCCGCGCGTGCCGGCCGTGACGGGAACGAAGCCGTCGCCTCGACTGCCGTGCAGGGCAACGGCCAGCAAACCGGATCCCAGGCGTTCGCTGGCGATCAGCCGGCCCTCCGCGGAGGCGCGGCTCCCGACGGAAATGTCGGCGAGCGTCTGGGGCTCGGTCGCACTGCTGAGCTCGATGGTTCCGGCAAGGGCGCCCGGACCATTGGCCACGCTCCCCCCGCCACGCATGACCCGCGCCTCTTTTAACGCCGACGGGTCGTATGCGGGCCAGTTCACCCATCCGCCGAACGGATCGGTCTGTGGCACTCCGTCGAGCAGCAGCAAGGCCCGGCTGGAAGCATTGCCGCCCAGTGCGCGCAGGGTCACGCCCTGGCTGGTCGGGTTGGCGCTGCGAGCGTCGGAGCGGCGGAACAGCTGAACTCCGGCGACCTGCTGCAGCACCAGTTCGAGACCGGTTGCGCCGCTTTCCCGGAGTTCCTCGCGGGAAAGGACCGTTACCGCGAGGGGCTGTTCCGACTGAGCGTCCCGCAGACCCCGTCCGACAATGACGATCTCGGGCGGGGCATCGGCGATTATCATGACGGAGTCAGGACGGCGATTTCCCGGCGGGTGAGAGTGGAGGCCCGAATCGTGCATCCGCAATGGCAGCAGACTGCCCCTGACGGATGGTCCAATCTAGCCGATTGGCTCCTAATGGAATCGATGGCGCAAATGCACAATGTCTAACTGCTTAGCGCCTGCTTAGCGGCCGAGTCGGTCGCTCTGGTCGGACCAACTCCTTCCTGCAAGCAGATGTCCGAAGAGTATCGAGCATGCCGGCTTTGCTACCCGCTTCAACCAATCTAGTCGGCTCGCCAGCGAGGCCCCCGCACGTCAACGCCATCTGCCAACGCTTACTCCGTTCGTCCTTATGGCGCAGGCTCAATCACCATCGACTGCACACGGCGCAACGCCTGCACGAAGAAACCATCTGTAGTACCGCCTTAGAGGTCCGTGGTGAGGCTCATCTGGAACCGGCGGGGCGGGTTGTAGTAGAAACCCTCTCCGAGGTTGCTGAAGCCATAGGGCTTGTTCACCGAAGGAACCTGGGCCCGAAGCGTGGCGGGCTCGCCGAACAGACTGAAGCGGTAGCGGGCGCCGGGCGCCAAGATGTAGCGCGCAGGGATGACGAGAGTGTTCGCCGCGTTTGCGTTTCTGTCCGACGAGCTCTCATAGGCGAGGTCGAGCGACAGCCCTTTGAGCCACGGCACTTCCCAGTTCAGTGCGCCCGTGATGACGCGGCCGATCGATCCGACCGGTCGCCGCCCGATGAGGCGAAACTCCACCGCATCGCCGCTGACCTTCGCGTCCAGAAAGACGGCGCCCAGCACCAGGCTAAGGCGCGGGGTGAGCTGCCCGGCGAGGGACGCCTCGATGCCGCGGTTGCGGACTTCACCGAGCTGCCGGAACTCCTTGGATGGATCGAGAGCGAAATAGGGTTTGCGCACGTCGAACACGCCCGCGACCAGGTTGAGGCTCTTGTTGAGCTTGAGGCGGAAGCCGGCGTCCTTCTGTTCGGTGATGATCGCGGGAGGGGCTTCGCCGCGGTTGATGGCGATTTCCGGCGCGACCGGGCTTTCCTCCAGCCCCTTGCTGTAGCCGGCGTAGAAGACGAGATTGGACCCGGCGATGATCGAGAGCGCGCCATTGAACAGCCATGGGCTTGCCTCCGTGACCGGCAGGGCGCCGGAGGGACGCTCCACCTTCTTCCGGTAGAACGTTCGCTGAATGCCCAGGCTGAGTTCGCCCACCCCGCGCCAGCGACCTTCGTAGCCCAGGCCGCCCGTAAACTGGCGCACCTGGTCGGTCGTTTGTGGTCCCGGCTCAAACTCCGGCTGCGGGACGTCGAGCGGTTCGTCGATCGGACCACGTCCGAAGCTGAAGCGGCGGCTGCCGCCGATCCGCCGGTCGAGCAAGCGGCCGCGCGTCATCAGGTGGAAAAGGTGGAGGCGGTCGCCCTCGATCAGCTGCCGGGTCAGGCGCAACTCTCCTGAGGTCGAGGCGATCCGGCGCCCTTCTTCCTGGATGACCTGGCGGTCCGCCTCGCCCTCGCGAGAGGTGTTGAGATAGAGGATGTTGAAGTTGCGCTCCTGATGGGACACCGACCGGAAGGCACCGCCGCGCAAGGTCCAGTCGCCGGCAGTATAGGTCGCTATGAGACCGCTGTTGAATCCCTGCGACTTGTTCTGCGCCCATTGCGGACCGAAGTAGCGGCGACGCTCGATCTGCGGCGGGAGATAGGGGCCGGCAGTGAAGATGATCGGCTGGCCCTCGTCGCCGCTAGTGTCGAGCATGCTCCAGAAGGGAGTGATCTCGAGCTTCTGGGATGGGCGCCAGCGCGCGATGGCGGCTGCGGTGACGAGCCGGCGGTGTCCGCCATAGTATAGCTCCTCACGGTTCACCCCGACGCCTCCGGCGATGCCCAGCGTGCCGGTGATCGGCAGCTGCGCATCGACCTCGGCCCGCCGCCCTCCAAAGGGGCCGACGCCGACGACGGTGCTGGCCACGGCCTCGTTGCCGGGCGCTCGCAGCGCAAAGTCGGCGACTCCGGTGGGGGCTGGAAACGGATAGCCTTGCGCGGTCAGGCCGACGCGCACGTTGCTGCCGGATACCAGCCGGCTGTTGAGGTCGTTCTGATAGTCGAAATAGAGGCCGTTGATGCGGACATTGCCGGCCTGCACCGGGCTGAAGCCGCGGGCGCTCTGCGGGAAGTAGAGCCCGACGCGCTCGTTGCCAACGCTGGTTCCGAACGCATCCTGCGCCGATGCAACGGCGTTTTCGTCCGCGCGCTGCGCGAGCGCGGGCGCGGCAGTGACAAGCAGGACGGCCGTGATGCCGACGGACCTAAGCATGGCAGCTCCTTCGATCTGGTCCGTTGGGTGTGCCTGCTGCCTGTCGCGTGAATAAGTGCCAGAGGTCGCGCCTTAAAAACGTGACCTTCGGCCTATGGTCAGGCGGTCAAGGTCGTGACAGCATCCGGCGCATGAAGTCGATTGTCCCGACTCCGTGGCATGCGGTTGTCGCCTGGTTGGCGGCGCTGTTCCTTGCCGTGCCCGGCAACGCCCAACTTCCGCAGCCGGGCAAGAACGCGATCGCGGCCAGCCTCGTCGCGGAAACGTCCGTCGTGAGGCCGGGCGAGACGGTCACCCTGGCCCTTGTGATGAAGCCGGAGAAGGGCTGGCACGGCTATTGGAAGAACCCCGGCGACAGCGGTATCGAAACCCAGATCGCTTGGGAGCTTCCCGCGGGTCTTTCGGCCGGACCGATCCAGTATCCCGTGCCCGACCAGCTGATCGTGGCCGGGCTGATGAACTACGTCTACAAGGATGATTACGCGCAGCTCATCGACGTGGAGGTGCCCGCGGCAGTGGCGCCCGGCACCAGATTGCCGATCCGCGCTCGGGTCGACTACCTCGCCTGTACCGACGAAATATGCGTGCCGGAAACGGTGAATGTGGCGGTCGAGCTGGCAGCTGGGTCGGCACCGGCTGCGCAGGCCAACCGCACGCTGTTCGACCGTTTTCGCCAGGCCTTGCCAAAGCCGCTCGGGAGCGAGGCGCGGTTCGAGCGCGCCAGTGACCGCTTCCGGCTGGCGATCCCCGTTCCTGCGGGGCTGGAGCTTCGCGAGCCCTACTTCTACCCGCTGACGGATGGCGCGCTGGCCTATGCGGCGGGGCAGACCTTCTCCCGTGCGGGTGACACGCTGATTGTCGAGACGGACGCGCCTGCCAACGCCGGAAGCCTTCCTACTGTCGAGGGCGTGCTGAAGCTAAGCGATGGCAACGGTCTGTCACTCAAAGCTGTGCCGGGCGTCGTTCCCGCTGCCGGGGCTCCTCTCGAGCACGTGGCGGAGCAGCCGGCGTTCGACGCTTCCGCCGTGCTCGCCGCCCTGGTGGGCGCCCTTGTCGGCGGATTGCTGCTCAACATCATGCCCTGCGTGTTTCCGATCCTGAGCTTGAAGGCACTGAGCCTGGCCAAGGCGGGCGGGGATGAAGGCGCCGCCAAGCGGGAGGCGCTGGCTTATACGGCCGGAGCCGTGCTGGTCTGCCTGGCGCTCGGCGCCGCGTTGCTGGCTCTCCGGGCAGGTGGTGTCGCGGCCGGCTGGGCGTTCCAGTTGCAGGATCCGCGAGTCATCCTGATCCTGCTGCTGCTCACCGCGGCGATAGCCTTGAACCTGGCCGGGCTGTTCGAGCTTCCCGCCCTCGCCGCCGGCGACCGCCTAGCCGCGCAGGGCGGGGTCGGCGGCGCCCTTTGGACGGGCGCGCTTGCCGCCTTTGTGGCGACGCCTTGCACCGGTCCCTTCATGGGCGCCGCCTTGGGTGCAGCGCTGGTGCTTCCTACTGCCGTCGCACTCGCCGTCTTCGCCGGGCTGGGACTGGGTCTCGCATTGCCGTTCCTGCTGCTCGGCTTCGTGCCGGCCCTCCGGCGCCGTCTGCCCAAGCCGGGCCCGTGGATGGCGCGCTTCCGTAGGCTGCTGTCGCTGCCGATGTTCCTGACTTCCTTGGCCCTCGCCTGGATCCTCGGACGGCAGGCCGGCGTCAACGGGATGGCGCTGGGTCTGGCCTCAGCAGTGCTGGTCGGGCTAGCCTTGTGGTGGGTCGGACGTCGGCAGGAGCGCGGCGGCGGCTGGCTGCCGCTTGCACCGGCGGCGCTTGCTGCAGTCGCGGCGGTGATGCTCGTTCCGACCGTCGCCAGCGCGCCTGCCCAGGCCAGCGCTCAAGGCCTGCTCAAGTCGGAGCCGTTCACCGAAGCTCGCCTTGACGCCCTCCAGCAGGAGCAGCGGCCGGTTTTCGTCTACTTCACTGCCGACTGGTGCGTGACTTGCAAGGTCAATGAGAAGGGCGCGCTTGAGCGCAAGGCCGTGGCCGACGCTTTCGCAGAGAGTCAGGTGGCGGTGCTGGTGGGCGACTGGACCCGCGGCGACGCCGCCATTGGCCGCTTCCTGGAGAAGCACGGCCGTTCGGGCGTGCCGCTCTACCTCTATTATGCACCGGGCAAGCCGGTCGAAGTCCTGCCGCAGGTCCTGACGCCATCGCGGCTCGTGTCGATGGTCAGCTGAAGAAGGAGACAAGACGATGAAACGGATGATTTTTGCTTGGACAGCGCTCGCTGTCCTCGCCGCACCCGCGGCGGCCGCCCCGGTCGTTGGCCAACCAGCGCCCAACTTCAAATTGGCTGATACCAAGGGCAAGCCCGTCACTCTCTCCGACTATCGCGGCAAGACCGTGGTGCTGGAGTGGAACAACCCGGAATGCCCGTTCGTGAAGAAACATTACAGCAGCGGGAACATGCAAAAGGCGCAGGCCGCCGCCGCCAAGGACGGCGTGGTCTGGCTGACCATCAACTCCGGAGCTCCCGGGAAGCAGGGTCATCTGAACGGCGGCCAGGCCAAGTCGTTCGTAGCAAAGGCGGGCGCCCGTCCGACGGCTTACCTGCTCGACCCGCGCGGCGTGGTGGGCAAGGTCTACGACGCCAAGACGACGCCGCACATGTACATCGTCAACAAGGCCGGCACCCTGGTCTATGCCGGCGGCATCGACGACAAGCCCACTCCCAACCCGGCGGATGTCACCGGCGCGCGCAACCACGTGCTTGCCGCCTTATCGGAGCTCAAGGCGGGCAAAGCCGTCTCGGTCGCAACGAGCCGTCCATATGGTTGCTCGGTGAAATACTCGGATAGCTGAGTTGGTCGATCCATTACCCGCGCTGCACGACCGCTAAGGCTATGATGCAGCGCGGGTAGAAGCGGAGGCGTGATGAACCGATCGCCATTGCAGCTCGTGATGGCCTGCGCGCTTTCCATGACGGAGCAAACCGCGCGGTGGGTATCTCTCGGAGGCGGCAACGCTTATCAGGACTATCTCGACCAAGAGAGCGTCAAGCGGAGCGGGGACACGGTGACGCTGTGGACCAGGCGCGATTCCGTCACGAAGCAACGAACCGCCTGGAACGAGATCGAAGTGGATTGCTCGAGTAAACGAGACACCATCCTCGCCTACGTTCAGGACGACGCCGGGACCGTATCGCACAACATCGTCCGGCCTCACCGGGGATCGACCGCCATTCCGCCCGACTCGATCGCGGAAAGGATCTTCAATCTTGTCTGCCGCTGACCCAAGTTCCGGTCCGATTTGGCACCCGACGCAATCCGAACCATGACCTCTGGCCTATGGTCGATCAGCGGCCGCTGTGGCAAAATCAGTCCCATGGCAGGAAAGCCCCGGCTTCGGCACGATTGGACCTTTTGCGTGGCAGCGCTGGGCCTGTGGCTTGCCTATGGCTGGCCCGTCCTCACGCAATACTGGGTCGGCGGGACCATCCGGGAGCTCGCTGTCTCGCCGCTGTGGTTCGTTCCCTTCGCGGTGATGGGAGTCGCTGTCTTCGCCGCGATGGTCCTCAGGCTGCCCGACAGGGTCCACTGGACTTTGCTCGGCGTACAGCTCGCTGCGGTCGTGGCGATGACGATTATCGTTCCTTGGGCAGGAATGTCGTCCTTCCTCGTCGTGATCGCATGGCAGGTCGGAATGTCGACGGCGGCGGCCAAAGCAATGAGCTGGGTGGCCGTTCAGAACCTGGCAATTATCGGAACGCTCGCGCAAGCGCTGAACCCCGATCTCTGCTGGGTCCTCACCAAGTCTGCGGCTCTGCAATTGCTGTTCGTCTTCACCGCCCAGGCGCTTCGCCGGGAGGCGGAAACTTCGCGCGCCCTGGCGCAGACCAACCGCGAACTCCGGTCCGCGCAAGCCATCATTGCCAGCAACGTCCGCAACGCCGAGCGCTTGCGCATCTCGCGCGAGCTGCATGACGCCTGGGGCCATGAGTTGACAGCGCTCGGGCTGCAGCTGGAAATCGCCAGTCACGTCACCGAGCCCGCCAAGGCGAACGATCATGTGCTCCAGGCGAAGGGGCTGGCCAGCGCTCTGCTCGGAAAGGTCCGCGACGTGGTGGCGACGCTGCGCGAGGCCGGGCGCAGTGACCTCAAAGACGGGTTGGAGGCACTGGCCCGGAGCATCCCGACCCCCGTCATCCACGTCGATATCTCGCCCGGCCTCATGGTCAGCCACGATCAGGCGCATGCCCTAGTGCGGTGCGCGCAAGAAGCAGTGACGAATGCCGTGAAGCATGCGGACGCGAAAAACCTTTGGCTTCAGATCCGGCCAGATAGCCACGGCGTGCGCCTTGTCGCGCACAACGATGGAAGGCCACGCCCGGCCGAGTCCCTGCCCGGATCCGGCTTGCTGGGCATGCGCGAGCGGGTGGAGGAGTTGGGCGGCCGACTTGCGGTGCAGCCTGGCGCGGGGTTGGGCTTCACTGTCGATGCCTGGCTGCCGACGGTAACGTCCAAGCCCGCATGATCCGCGTCGTGCTCGTCGACGACCAGATGCTGGTTCGGCAGGGTGTCCGGGGTTTGCTCGAGCTGGTGCCGGATATCGACGTCGTGGGTGAAGCGGGCGACGGCGAAGAAGCTCTGCAGAAGGTGCCGGAGCTCAAGCCGGACGTGCTCCTGCTCGACATCCGCATGCCGCGGATGAACGGGATCGCCGTGCTCGACGCGCTCCGAGAAGCCGACGCGCTGCCGCCCACCCTGGTCCTGACAACCTTTGATGACGGCGAGGCGGCGATCGCTGCCATTAAGGCGGGCGCCAAGGGACTGATGCTCAAGGACGTCTCGCTCGAGGACCTTGCGCAGGCAATTCGCGCGCTCGCCGACAACAGGACCGCCTTCCAACCGGCGATGACGGAGAGCCTGATGGCGGCGATCCGGCGTACGCCCAATTCTTCGTCCAACGAAGACCAGTACGCGCCCGAAGCGCTCACCGTCCGCGAGCGCGAGGTGCTGCACCTGATCTGTGCGGGATACAGCAACAAGGAGATCGCGGACCTGCTCGCGTTGGCGGAGGGAACCGTCAAGAACCACGTCTCGAACCTACTGCTGAAGCTCGATGCCCGCGATCGGACTCGGGCAGCTCTCAAGGCCCTGCAGCAAGGCCATTTGGGCTGAGCCGCAGCCTTCAACGGCAATGCAGTTCTGGCCAGCCGTGAACGTTGTCGCTCCGACAATCCGGTTCTGCGGTTAGTTTCTCGAAAAAGTTCGAGGTGATTGCCTCGCGCTCCGATCGACCAGCGTCTGTCTGATTGACGCGCCGTTCTATGTGCAGGTAGTTGAGATAACTGGGCAGCTCGCCAGACCGTCAAGACCTGGTTCGACGGAAGTCTGCGCTTTCGCATGGAGTCTTTGGATCGAAGCGCGATGATCCTCGTCATGCAACGGTTGCATGAGGACGACCCTAGCGGGCCATTTGCTCGCACGCGGCGGTTGGCACGAGCTTCACTACGGGCGATCGCGTCAGTCAACGAACTGGTCGAGATCGGCGACCGCCGTTTTTAACCAGCGTCGCGAGGGTCATGCCCTCCATCCGGCCCGCCAATCGCTCAAGGTCTTGATGGAAGCACGTGCCGAGAACGCCCACGTCTTTGCTGCGCCGCAGCAACAGGATGTCATCGCCGCAACTCGCCAAGGGACGTCGTGCTCACCAGCGCTCCTGAGCCAAGTTGCTGCATGCCAAGTGCATGCCATTCACATCTGACCAGGGCAATGTGCGGGAAGGCGGCCAAGTATACCGCGACAGACTTGGGCTCAGGACGGCTTTAGCTCGACCAACCACATGTCGGGAGGAGCTCCGATACGAAAAGGCACGTTGCTCGTCCCCAAGCCCGCCGTAACTACAAGGGTTCGACCATTCTCTACCGTGATGCCGCAGCGGTAACGATCGCCGTACTGAGAACCGGTTGCAAGGGCGCCTAGGAACGGCAGCACGACCTGTCCACAGTGTGTATGGCCCGCAAGCATGAGGTGGACGCCAGGAGGCAGCTGCGCAAATCCGTCCGGTGAATGGGAGACTAGGATCCTTGTTCCCTGCAGTGCCAGCAAGCGGCGGATGGTGCTGCCGTAGCGGGTTCTTAAGCCTCCAAGAGCAATTGGGCCAAGCTGAACCGCACGACTTTCGAGAACGGTAATGCCAGCAGCCGAAAGAGCCGCGATGGCCGTATCCGATCGGGCCCGGTCATTGTTGCCAAGTACTGCGTAAACCCCGGTTGCTGCCTGCAGCTTCGCCAACGGCGCAATTGCCTGTGCCTCCTCGTACGCGCCACTTGCGCGAAAACTCGTGCCTCGGAAGTCGCCTGCGAGCACGACAATGTCAGCTCGAAGCGCATTAGCTTTCTGAACGATCCGCTCAACTCTGGCAGGGGTCATGTCAGGCGCCTGCACATGCAGATCCGCTAGCAGGAGCAGGCGAACGGTGCCTGTCTCCTTCGGCAAGGTTGGCATCAGGAACGTCGCGTTCCGGACTACCGGATCTCGGACAGCCTGGCTGTATCCTGATCCCACAATTACCAGGCTTGCTACGCTTAGGGTCGCGATTCCCATGACCCATGTTCGGTACGCCAGCAGTTGACCTCCCTAGAAGAAACGGGACTGGCTTTTCTCACACCTTGCCCGTGCATTGCTCGTTCGTAACCTTCGCCATCTCCAAAGCGAAGGCGAGTTTGTGCTTGAGCCGGTGCTTGTGTCTTTCGTTCAGCACGGAAAGGAATGTTCCTCCATCGAACCGCGAAGCGCAGCCATCGAGGGACCCATAGGTCTGTTCGTACCATGACGCCTCGACCGGGTCGTGACCCTTTAGCGTGTAGCGGAGCCGCTTGAGCGTAGACAGGCTCGGCTTCCTACGCGCCAAGTCTGCCCACATCTCCCTTGTCCTCTTCCCGTTTCTGATCAGGAAGTTCAGCCGTCTGGCCGCTAAGACAGCTTGGTTTGTGAGTCTTCGGATCGTGAGCGGCCTTCGTTTCGTCAGGTACGGCTTGGTTTTTTGATCGCGAGACGGACCAGAGTGAATTCACGGGCCTGAACTAAACGGCCGCACCAGATGATCGACAAGACAACCAAGCCATCAACCCAACTCAAGCCTGATCTTCGAAAACGCACGATCCAGTGGACTGGTGGGGTCATCAGCTTGAAGAAAAAGTAGGGCGCTCCGCGGTGGCTTGAGCCTGCAATTCGACGGCTCTTGCCGAAGATCTTGGCAATGCTTTGGCGTGCGGGATGACTCATTCTTACGTCTTCTCGATATTGGATCGGCACCCCGGCAGCGGTGGCTCTCAGGCCCCACCGTGCATCCCCTCCCGAGTAGCAATGGTCGAATGGCCCAACTCGGTCGAAGATGGCCCGGGAGACAAGAAGATTGGCGGTGACGCAAAAGCCTGCGTCGACATAGCTGCGCTGCGGAAAGGCGACGTGAAGGTCGTGGATGTGCGCATAATAGCTACCACCGGACTCTCGAAAAATCTCTAGCGGTCCCGTGATGCGGCTGCTTGGGTAGGCACGAAGCGCAGCAAGGCCATTCAAGAGCCAGTCTTCGTCGGGAACGCAGTCGCTATCCAGAAACGCCACGAAGGGTGCCCTCGAGGTAGCCACCGCGGCATTCCGCGCCGCGTATGATCCCGGCACCGGCTCGTGGATGAGCCGTGCGTTGACGGGCAAGAACCCCGACGGAACGTGGGGATAAGGCGCATTGTCAGCGACGATGATCTCGAAGCATTCCGCCGGCAAGCTCTGTCGCTTCAATGCGTCGAGGCACAGTGCAAGCCGTTGCACGTCTTCAAACACCGGAATTATAACTGATACTTCAATCGCCATAGCCGGGCACTGGCTTCCCCACCAACTCCGTTTGCGCTTCTAACGTCTTCGTCTTGGCTGTCCCACGCTTCTTCTCGTGCGACTTTCGCAAGTTGCAGCGATCTTTCGACATGAGAAAGCTAGGAGCATTCCAAAGCGCGACGAATCGGTCGCTTCAGGAGCGGCGGAAAACACAGCTGTCTTTGTCTCACGGGCATATCCGAGAATCTGCGCAACCTGAAACGTTTGGCGGCTCCGAAGCAAACAGGGCTGGCTTAGGTGATGAACTGCGTGCGGGGGTCGTGCTGATGCGATTGGACCACTTGATTATGGACCTATTGTGACAACACCATCTTTCGAAAGTTGTCGCTGGGCCCAATCATCGGCTGCTCAAGCGCTCCATCCAGGCACCCCTGCAGCCCGGGCGTCACATACTCCAACAATGCCTTGTCCACTGCCGGGTCAGGACGTGGGCGGAAGCGCAATCCCGCCACCAGACCTGAGGCGGTGAGTCTCGCCCGGTTGAATTCACCTTCGAGCAATAGCTTCAGAGCGCTGCCACTCGCGCTGGCGAGATGCCGAACGAACTCTCGCTTGGTGCCATAGCGCCGCAGCCGATAGATGCGGTTGCGCACGAACAATCGGTGCCACTTTAGCCTCACGGGGTCCGCCTCCGTGCGGATGTCGAGATTGCCGGCCGTTGCGCGTATGTGCTGCACCCGGCTCAGCCCGCATATGAAGCCCGGCTCCTGTTTGGTTATGCGCTCGGTGAACTCGAAGTCTTCTCCCCAGATGAACATCGACGAAAGAGGGAAGCCATGACGCTCGAAGACTTGGCTCGGGATCAAGATCGAGACGAATGTTGCGCTTCTGACGGGCGCCATGGCCTCGTGCAGGTAAACCGGCCAGTTGGAATAGCTTAGCCTGTTTCGTGCGTCGTCCAGAACCGGCACATTCGTCAGGTACCCGCCCGGGTCGCGGGCCGTCGAAATCACGAACGGGGGGTCCCTTCCGTCGGCCCTGGTGATCGAAAGCGCCTGCACCAGCCGCGCCACCGTATCCCTTTCGGCGATAACGTCATCGTCCATCACCCAGACGTAATCGGCGCCCGCAGCCACGGCCAACCGCATCCCGACGTTGAAGCCGCCAGCGGCCCCAGCATTGTTTCTGATGCGCGCCACCTCGACACCGGGAAACTCGCGCTGTAGCATGGCGGATGTGCCGTCCGAGCTCGCGTTATCGACGACAATCACTTGATGAGGGCGGTGAGTCTGCTGCTCGACTGCCGCTAAACATCCACGAAGCAAGTCGCGGCGGTTATAAGTTAGAACGACGGCGACGATCGAGCCAATTCGACCTTGCTCCGCAGGCGCCTCTCCTGAGGCAAAGCTTCGCATGGTTCGCATGATCAACACATACCTGTTGATCTGGAGTATCTACAAGTGCGCCGCCGGTTTCGCGCACCGATGCCGACCAACGGCAGCTGATGTCGCCACTCGCACGTCGCGCGGTCAACAGAACTTCAACCCAGTCGTACTTGAGGGTCTCACACGATTGGACGTGCGAGCAGCTTCGCAGCAAGCAGGCCGCCGAGCCGCAGCGCCAGAGCCACCGCGGTGAGGGTCGGGTTGGCCATGCCCACCGTCGGGAAAACGGAGGCTCCCCCGACGTAGAGGTTGGACAGACCATGAACTCGGCAATTGGCGTCGACCACCCCCTTCCGCGGAGATGCGGCCATCCGCGTCGTGCCCATCTGATGCGATCCGCCCCAGACCGGAGTCTCCGAACCAATCAGCGAGCGCACGGGGGCGCCAAGGACAGCAGCGATATGGGGCCCTGCCAGTTGCTGGCTGCGAGCCATGGACCGCCGGTCGATGTCGCCGATCCGCCAGTGCAGCCGCGCGACCGGCATGCCGAACCGGTCTCGCTTGTCGCCGAGGGTTACCCGGCTTAGCCAGTCCGGGACCTGCTCGGCCATAGCCCGGAGCGTCATCGTCGGCGGGGGCGCCTCGGTGGGCTGTTTGCTCCGCGCAGCACCCTGGGACCGGCTCTGAGCCGTCGCCTGTGCGATCGCTTGGGGCAACGCCGGGAGCGCCTTGAAGGCCTCAAGCCACGAACGGACTTGCAAGCGCCGGCCGGGCAAGGCGCGCAGCAGCCGCTGCAACGACTCCGTTCGACGCACGTCAATCTCGCCATCGCCGTTGACGTGAAACACGTCCTCGGGAGGCCGCGCCCGAACATAGAAGGATGTTGCAAGCAGCCCTTCGCTCTCGATCACCGAGCGAGGCAGCTGGTGCTTGCGCTGGATGGCAAGGCCCAAGCGCTCGTGCACGTCCCATGAAGAAGGCTCGAGCACGAGACGATGATTATTGGGGAGCACAAGCCCGGAATCATAGTGCGGATGCTCCATGAAATACCGCCCGACATGGTCGTGGGCGTTGCCCAAGCCGCTCACGTGGCGCGAGCGCGATGCAAGCAGAAGCCGGGCGATCTCAATCGCTCCTCCCGCCAGCACGTACAGGTTGGCCTCGAAAATCAGTTGCGCGCCCGAGGGCAGCGCGCAACGAAGCGAGGAAACCGACTCTTCCTCGACGTCGGTGCGAACGTCGGTCACCACCGCCCCCCTGACGATCCGAACGCGTCGGGAAGCTATCAGGGCGGCGGGAAGATGCTCGCGGAACACAGCCGCTGGGCCCATGCGGAATGGCAGGACTTCGATCCCGTCGACTCCAGCATGTTCGGTTGTGCAATCCAATGGAGGAAGGCCAAAAAGCGACCAGGCATCGCGGTAGAAAGGCTGCAGCTCGATCTTGCTGAAAGGCCATCCGATATCGCGCACGCCCGGACGGGTCTGAAAATCGAGGTCGTCCAGCTCCCATAGCCGCACATAGCGTGACCCGACCGGCGTCTCGATGTTCCAGGTCAGGCTGCCGCCGCCGACGCCCCGGCCTCTCTTGGCAGGCGTGTTGTACCGAAGGCCGGTCACCTGGACCGTTTCCAGGTCCTTGGCGGGAAGCGCCGGATCAGCAGCCTCGATCAGCAGCGTCTCGATGCCGGCCCGGGCAAGGACGGAGGCGACCGAAAGACCCACTGGGCCGGCTCCGACGATGCAAACCGAGGCTCGCAGCAACGTGCCCTCGGCGAGATCGGCCGCGTCTATGATCACCGAAAAGCATTCACTTGCGGACAGCCCTCATGCTGAATTGCCCGACCTGTCGGTCTGCTTGCGTAAAGAATCCTTGGTCCGGTCATCGGTCAGCCGAGGTCGGTACAACTGAAACAGCACAGACACGCTGCGTTTGGAAGCTTGGCCGGCCCGACTTGTCATTGCAGCCGCGTCGCACGTCAGCGCCGATCGGGCCCGCTCGACTTCGCCAACCCGCGCATTTTCATCCCCGAGGCGAAAGCGGGAGAGCGCGAGCAGCCGATTACGCAAGCGCTCGCCGAGGCATTGAAGCGGCAGAGGAAAATGGAGAAGGACGAGGACGGCTGGGTGTTCCCCACACTCATTCCCGGCCAGTCCAAGAAGGGGCACCGGACGAACATGGCGCGATCGTTCGCTCGCGCGGTCATCCGCGCGAAGCTCGATCCCGACAAGGTGACGCCGCATACGATGCGGCGGACAGCAATCACGCGCCTAGTCAGGGCCGCTGTCGACCTCCCGACCATTCAACTGATCAGCGGCCACAGGACGCTGGCAATGGTGCTTCGCTATGTGCATGTGCACGGAGAGCACATCGACGCGGCCATTAGGGCGCTCGACGGCAGTTTTTCTGACGCCGTTACACCAAGACTACACATCACCGGGGTTCCGAACCAACCGGAGGATGGTCGGGTTGTTGCTTTTTCTTTCGAGAAAGCAGAAACTTGGGAGTGGAGGCCCGAGCCGGAATCGAACCGGCGTGCAAGGATTTGCAGTCCTCTGCGTAACCACTCCGCCATCGGGCCAAAGCAGGCGCAGCGCAGTGGCGGGGCTTGCCGGGCATGTCAACGCTTCTCGACACGCCCGCCTTCCCGTTCGACAAACGATTTGTCATTCCCTTGAGGCTTGCGCCCGCCGGCGTGTAAGGACGGTTGCCAAGAAGCTGTCTTATCAGCATAAGACAGTCGCCGAATAGAGGATCGGGATGGATTACCAGAAGGCCCGCCGGGCGATGATCGACAGTCAGCTGCGCCCGGAAGCGGTAACCGACTCGCTGGTCATTGCGGCCATGGCGACGGTGCCGCGTGAACAGTTCGTGCCCGAGGAGGTTCGGCAGTTGGCCTACATGGATCGCCCTGTTCCGCTCGGTGAGGGGAGGTTCCTCATGCCCCCGGCGACCCTCGGCCGAATGCTGACCGAGATGGAGGCACGACCCGGCGAGCGGGCGCTGGTGATCGGTCCCGGAGCGGCCTACGCCGCTGCCGTGCTGTCGGAGATGGGGCTGGAAGTCCGTTCGCTGACGGACGGCGACCTTACCCAGGGACTGGCCGGCGGCGGTCCTTACGACGTCATCATCCTCGATGGAGCCGTGGAATTCGTGCCCGAGACCATCGTCGCCCAGCTGGCAGAAGGCGGGCGGCTCGGCACCTGCCTGCTCGACAGTGGAGTTCAGCGGCTGGTCATCGGCCGCCGCGCAGGTGGCGTCTTCGGGCTCAAGACTTTTGCCGACGCCTCGGCTGCACCATTGCCGGGCTTTGCCAAGCCGCCGGCGTTCATCTTCTAGGAGCAGGTTCCTCGTGAAGCATCTTCTCGCCACCGTGGCGCTCGGCGCCCTGCTCATGTCCACGCCTGCCTCCGCCGACACGTTGCGGGAGGCGCTGGCATCGACTTATCGTGCCAACCCGACCCTCAACGCGCAGCGCGAGGCGCTTCGAGCAACGGACGCCAACGTGGCTATCGCTCGAGCCGCCGGCCGGCCGCAGATCGCCGCCACCGTTGGCGTCAACCGTGACCTCACCCGATCGGGCGTGCTCGACACCGGGCGTAGCAAGGGCCCGACCTTGTCTGGCGGTCTCGACCTGAGTGTGCCGCTGTTCCAGGGCGGGCGGGTGCGCAACTCCATCCGAGCGGAACAGACCCGGGTCGAAGCCGGCCGGGCGACGCTCCGCGCCGTCGAGGGCGACATCTTCACCGAAGCGGTCGCCGCCTACATGGACGTGATCCGCGACCGCGCGATCGTGGAGCTGAACGACAACCAGGTCAGGGTGCTGACCACCAACCTGGAAGCGACCCGCGACCGGTTCGAGATAGGCGACGTTACCCGCACGGACGTGGCGCAGTCGGAAGCGCGGTTGAGC
Organism: Sphingomicrobium sp.; assembly: GCA_035537335.1. GTDB lineage: Bacteria > Pseudomonadota > Alphaproteobacteria > Sphingomonadales > Sphingomonadaceae > Sphingomicrobium. The sequence goes on from DATLMM010000070.1 coordinate 47,580, forward strand.
CTGCAACGCTCATTCCTTGCGACGGCGCAGGCACGGCGGGCAACCAGTGAGGAGAATTACCGCCGAGTCATCGGTCGCGCGCCCGACGCACTGGCGCCGCCGCCGCCGCTGCCGCCGCTCCCTGCCACCGGAGAGGAAGCGGTGCGGATCGCCCTGGTCCAGAATCCCGACATCATCGCAACCGTCCGCCAGGCCCAGGCTGCCGGCCTGGACGTTCGTACGGCCCGAGCCGATCGGCTGCCGACCGTGTCAGGCGTAGTCTCCGGCGATTACATCAACACGGTTCGCGGCAATGTTGGCAGCGATCTGGCGGGGAACAGCCTGGACCGGTCCGGCACGCAGACCACCGTCGGCCTCAACACCCGCATCCCGCTGTACCAGGGTGGGCTGCCATCGGCCCGGATCCGCCAGGCGCAAGCGATCGAGAGCCAGCTGGTCGAGCAGACCATCGGCACCGAACGGGCGATCGTGGCCGCGGCGCGGAGCTCGTTTGCGTCCTATCAGGCGGCGCAGCGGGCGATCGCGTCCAACCAGGTAGCCGTGTCGGCGAACGAACTCGCCCTGGAAGGCGCGCGGGCTGAACGCAGCATCGGCACCCGCACCGTCTTGGAAGTGCTGAATGCCGAGCAGGAGCTGCTGAACTCGCAGGTCGAGCTCGTCAGCGCCAGGCGAGACGCTTATGTCGCGGGCTTCCAGCTGTTGAACGCCATGGGCCAGGCCGAGGCCGACGACCTTGGGCTGGAGGGTGGGGCCCTCTACGATCCGACCGGCAATTACCGCCAGGTGTCTGGCAGCTGGAACGACTGGGCCGGCGAGCGGCTGCGGGCTCCCGCTTCGACCCGTACGCCAACGGCGGGAGAGCAGCCGCAAGTGCAACCGACAGGGGTGGCCGGACCGCCGCGTTAAGCATAAGATCGGCCCCATGCAGGACCGCCAAGACCCCTCGATGGAAGACATCCTCGCCTCGATCAAAAAGGTGATCGCGGAGGAAAAGGAGCTGCGCGTCACGCCCGGTCGAGCGCAGACGGAGGCCGAGCCGGAGCGCGATGAGGTGCTCGAGCTCGATGAATCCATGGTCGAGGAAATGCACCTGCCGGAGCCCGACCTCGGCCCACCGCTGGTGTCAACGGACGCGGCGGAGGTGGCGCGCGAGAAGCTGGTCACGCTGCAGCAGGTCGCCGCGTCCGCGCCCCCGCCGCCGCAGGTGAACCCGCTGGAAACGATGGTACGCGAGATGCTGCGACCGGTGCTGAAGGAATGGCTCGACCAGAATCTGCCGGCGATCGTCGATGAGCATGTGAAGCGCGAGATTACGCGCATCACCGGGCAGGGCTTCTGACCCGGCGTTAACCTTCGCCACTTGCGCGGGTGGGCGGCGCTGCTACCCCTTCGCGCCATGATCAGAGCCACTTTGCTTGCCGCCGCGGCGCTTGCCGCCCTTGCCGTTCCCCATGTCGCCCGAGCGCGGCCGATGACCGCCACCGACATGCAGTTGATGCAGCGGCTTGGCGCTCCGGAAGTCTCGCCGGACGGGCGGACCGCGTTGTTCACCATCTCGCAGACGGATCTGGCGGCAAACAGGCGCATCAACCCGCTCTACACGCTCGACCTCACCCGTCGCGGCGCCGCACCGCAGCCAGTCGCGGCACTGGCCAGCACTAATGCCAACAGCGCTGTGTGGGGACCGGATGGGGCGATCTGGTTCATGATGAAGGCGGGCGAGCGCGACCAGCTGCACCGGATGGTGCCAGGCGGCGTACCGGCCAAGGTCAGCGACTTTCCGGTGGACATCTCGGGCTTCAAGATCGCGCCCACTAACGACCGCCTTATCGTGTGGGCCGACCAACCCGACTGTCCCGATCTAGCATGCGCCGCGACCAGCTTCCCGGCCAAGCGACCGGGCAGCGGCATCGTCTATGACGAGTTGTTCGTCCGCCACTGGGACACCTACTCGGAACCCGGCACCCGCAGCCGCATCTACAGCTTTCCGCTGAGCGGCGGGCAGATCAGCGGACCCGAGGTCCGGCTGACGGGCAGCCTGGTCGGAGACAGCCCATCTAAGCCGTTTGGCGGGGGCGAAGAGATCGCCTTCGGCAGGGACGGTCGCACCGTCTACTTCGCGTTGCGCGAAGCCGGCCGCATCGAGCCGACCTCCACCAATTTCGACATCTTCGCATCGCCAGCAGACGGTTCTGCGCCGCCGACCAACCTGACCGAGGGGAACGATGCCGTCGACACCCTCCCGACCGTCTCTCCGGACGGGCGGACGCTGGCCTATGTCGCCATGGCCCGTCCGACCTACGAGGCCGACCGGCAGGTTCTGATGCTGCGCGACCTCACATCGGGCCAGACCCGTGCGCTGACGAAAGAATGGGACCGATCGGTCGCCTCCATTGCCTGGGCCCCCGACGGCCGCAGCATCGTCGTCGATGCCAATGACACGCTGGAGAACCCGCTGTTCCGGGTCGATGTCGCGAGCGGCCGGGTAACCCGCCTGACGCGCACGGGCACCGCGCACAACGCCCGCCCGCTGGCAGGCGGCGCCGTGCTGTTCGCGATGAACTCGCTCGAGCAGCCGGACGACCTGTATCGATTGGATCGCAACGGCCGGGCCACTCAGCTCACCGCTGTCAATCGCTCCCGCCTGGCCGAGCTTGATCCGATCAGCGTTGCCAAGTGGAGCTTCGCCGGCGCCAGCGATGACAGGGTCTGGGGCTATCATCTCAAACCCGCTGGCGCGAAGGGCAAGCTGCCGGTCGCCTTCATCGTCCATGGCGGGCCGCAGGGCAGCTTCAACAACAGCTGGTCCTATCGCTGGAACCCGCGGGTCTTCGCCGGGCCCGGCTATGCGGTAGTCAGCATCGATTTCCATGGCTCGACGGGCTACGGGCAGGCGTTCACCGACGCGATCAACCGTGATTGGGGTGGCAAGCCGCTGGAGGACTTGCAGAAGGGCTGGGCGTTTGCGCTCGCCCGCGACCCGCAGCTGGATGGCAGCCGAGCCTGCGCGCTTGGCGGCAGCTACGGCGGCTACATGACCAACTGGATCGCTGGTCGCTGGCCGGACGCGTTCAAGTGCCTGGTCACCCACAACGGCATCTTCGACACGCGCTCCATGGGCTACATGACCGAGGAGCTGTGGTTCACTGAGTGGGAGAATGGCGGGCCGCCCTACCAGGTGCCGCAGGAATATGAGCGCTGGAACCCGATCAACCACGTCGGGAACTGGAAGACTCCGAACCTGATCGTGATTGGCGATCGTGATTACCGGGTGCCGTACACTCAGGGACTGGGCGCGTTCACCGCGCTTCAGCGCCGCGGCGTGCCGAGCCGCCTGCTGCGCTTTCCGGACGAGAACCATTGGGTGTTGAAGCCCAACAACTCGATCCAGTGGTACAGCGAAGTGCATCGCTGGCTGGACCAGTGGACTGGCCGCGAAGGCGGATAATCCTAGCGCCTGATCAGGCCGCGATTTCCGCCAGGATGCGGTCGAGCAGGAGCCGACCCTGTCGCCTGACGCGGAGCCGGCCGGGAGAGCGTTCGACGAACCCAAGTTGCACTAGCCGCTTGGTTGATTCCTCGTTGAGGAGAGGGCTGCCGATCCGCTGCGCCAGCGCGTCCGGGTCGATGCCCTCCGCCAGGCGCAAGCCCATGACCAGGGCTTCGGCTGCAGCCTCCTGCGGAGTCAGCGGCTCCTCTTCAACCATTCCATGACCGTTGCGGGCGAGAGCGGCGAGAAAGTTCTCCGGCTTACGATGCCGCACGGTGCGGAGGCCCAGCCGCCGACCGTGGGCGCCAGGCCCGATGCCAGCATAGTCGGCGTACCGCCAATAGGTGAGATTGTGCCGGCTCTCCTGACCTTGCCGCGCGTGATTGCTGGTCTCGTAAGCGGGCAGGCCGGCCGCCTCCGTCAGTTCGGCCGTCAACTCGAATAGGTCGGCCGCCTCGTCGGCATCGAGGGGTTGGAACTTGCCCGCGGCATGAAGGGCGGCGAAGCGGGTGCCGGGCTCGATAGTGAGTTGGTACAGGGACAGGTGACCCGTGCCGAACCCTAGCGCGCGGCACAGCATCGCTTCCCAGTCCGCCGACCGCTCGCGCGGCAGTGCATAGATGAGGTCGAAGCTCACGCGACCGAAATGGCGCTGTGCCGTGTCCAGTGCCGCCAGCCCCTCGGCCGCGGAATGGGCTCGGCCGAGGGAAGCGAGGGCCCGATCGTCGAGCGATTGCAGGCCGAGGCTGACCCGGTTGACCCCAGCCGAGGCGAGATCGGCAAATCGCGCCGCCTCCACGGAACTGGGGTTGGCTTCGAGGGTGATCTCAAGGTCGTCGGAGGGAGGCCAATAGGCCGCTGCCGTGTCGATTACCGCCGCCACAGTGGCCGGGTCCATCAGCGAAGGCGTGCCTCCGCCGAAGAAGATGCTGGTCAATCGTTTGCCTGACAGCAGATCGGCTTCGTAGGCCAGATCGGCCAGCAACGCCTTGCGCCATGCGCCCTGGTCCGTTCGCTCGCGGACGTGGCTGTTGAAGTCGCAATAGGGGCATTTGCTGACGCAGAACGGCCAATGGACGTACAGCGCCAAGTCACCCTCGGCTGACGATTTTTTAACGATTTGCGGGGCAGGGTCCGAAGCCATGATCCGCGCGGCCCTTACCTCCCTTCTGCTCGTGACGCCATGCACTCTAGGTGCTGCCGTTACTCCGTCCATGCCAAGCCCGAACTGGCCCTCGCCGGCCGGTCGCAACGAGGCGCAACTTCGCGCGACGTCCCTCCGCCTGCACAATGAGGCACGAGCCGAGTTCGGCGTGGCACCCTTGCGCTGGAACGACTGGCTGGAGAGCGAAGCCTTGGGCTATGCTCAACAGATGGCGCGAACGGGGGTGTTCGCGCACGATCGCACCCCAGGGCGGCGGGCCAAGATGGGCGAGAACCTCTGGTCCGGCACAAAGGGCGCCTATTCGTACGACGTCATGGTCGGCGTGATGATCGACGAATCCGCCCACTTCATCCCGGGCGAGTTCCCGAACAATAGTCGCACTGGAGTTTGGCAGCAGGTGTCGCATTACACGCAGATCGTCTGGCCCACGACCACGGAAGTGGGCTGCGCCATGGTCTCCAGCCGCAGCACCGACTATTATGTCTGCCGCTATGCGCCGACCGGCAACATCGACGGGGTCGCGCTTGTGCCGCGCAACGCCGACATCCAGCTAGCGCAGGGCAGCAACTAACTTCTCGAACGCAACTGCCCGATGGCTGATCGCGTGCTTCTGCGCAGGATCCATCTCGCCGAAAGTCCGGGTGAAACCGGCCGGGATGAACATCGGGTCGTAGCCAAAGCCAAGCTCTCCGCGCGGCGGCCACGCGAGCGTTCCGTGGACCTTGCCCTCGAAGCTTTCCACCGTGCCGTCGGGCCAAGCGAGCGACAAGGCGCAAGTGAAATGGGCGTCGTGGCCAGCCTCCGGCCCAGCAGCCTCCACCGCCCGCCACACCCGCTCCATCGCCCGTCCAAAGTCGCGGGTCCCTCCCTCGCCCTCGGCCCAGCGCGCCGAGTAAATGCCCGGCTCGCCATGCAGGGCATCGACGCTAAGCCCGCTATCGTCCGCCAAAGCCGGCAAGCCACTCAAATCCGCCGAGGCCCGCGCCTTCAACTCCGCGTTGTCGACAAAGCTGACGCCCGTTTCCTCGGGCTCCGGCAGGTCGAGTTCGGCAGCGCCGACGCACTCGATGCCGTATGGCAGCATCAGCTCGCGAATTTCGCTCAGCTTGCCCTCATTATGCGTGGCAATCACCAGTTTCGGACCGAGGGCCTTCACCGGCCGGTCGCCTTGAGTTGCGCGGCGAAGATTTCGTTGCAGCCGATCCGAGCCAACCGTAGCAGCCGTAGCAATCCTTCCTCGTCAAAGGTCGCACCCTCGGCGGTCAGCTGCGCTTCCACGATCGCTCCGTCGGCTGTCAGCACGAAATTGCCATCGCTGCCCGCCGTCGAATCCTCGGCATAATCAAGGTCCAGCACCGCGGCGCCCTCGTGGAAGCCGCACGACACCGCCGCGACCTGCGTGGCGATCGGATCGACCGGCAGCTTGAGCCCGTCGACCGCCAGGCGAAGCGCGACCCAGGCGCCCGAGATCGCCGCGGTACGCGTTCCGCCATCGGCCTGGATAACGTCGCAGTCGAGCACGATTTGCCGCTCGCCAAGCTTGGTCAGCTCGGTCACCGCTCGCAGCGAACGGCCGATCAGGCGCTGGATCTCCTGCGTCCGACCCGACTGCTTGCCCTTGGCCGCCTCACGCGCGCCACGGGTGTGGGTGGCGCGTGGCAGCATCCCATATTCGGCCGTGACCCAGCCCGAACCCTTGCCGCGCAGGAAAGGCGGGACCTTCTCCTCGATCGACGCGGTGACGAGCACGCGGGTGTCGCCGAAGCTGACCAGGCAACTGCCCTCGGCGTGCCGGGTGAAGCCGGGTTCGAAACGCAGTTCCCGCATCTGGTCGGGCGCGCGGCCGGAAGGGCGCATGGAGTTCTCCTGTTACCGAATTTGCGCCGCCCATACCCGCTCGTGCCAAGCGAAGTCGAGGCGCGTTGGCGTGAGGCACGAGCCACCCCGCGACCTCGTTCGGCACGAGCGGATTGAGGCAAGGTGCAGTCTCACCTACATCCGGCCCCATGACCGCGCCCATCACCGAGCTGACCGACCGCATGCGATCGATCTTCGGCCTGGTGGTTGAAGCCTACCTCGACCGCGGCGCGCCCATTGGCTCAAAGGCCTTGGCCGGTTCCGTCAATCTCTCTTCCGCCTCCATCCGGTCCGTCATGCAGGAGCTGGAGGAGCGGGGCCTGTTGACCCATCCGCATACCTCGGCCGGTCGCGTTCCGACCGAGAGCGGCCTGCGCCTGTTCGTCGACGGCATCATGCAGGCGCACTTGCCGGGCAAGCAGGAGCGGGCGGCCATCGAGGGGCAGCTGCGCGACCGGCCGATTGAGGAAGCGCTGGCCAACGCCACCGCCGCCTTGTCAGGCCTGTCGGCCTGCGCCGGGGTGGTAATCGCGCCCAAACGCGAGCAGCGGCTAAAGCAGCTTTCCTTTGTCCCGCTGGGGGGCGGCCAGGCTCTGGCCGTGCTGGTCGGCGCTGATGGCAGCGTCGAGAACCGGGTGGTTGACCTGCCGCCGGGGACGACCGCGCCGGCACTGGCGGAGGTCGCCAGCTTCGTGACTGCCCGGCTGTCCGGCCTTACCTTGGCCGAGGCGGAAGGCCGGCTGCGGGCCGAGATCCGGGAGCGGCGCGAGGCGCTGGATTCTGCCGCCGCCGAGCTGGTCGCTTCCGGCCTCGCCGAATGGCGCGAGGATGCGCGAGCCCGCCCGGTGCTCATCGTCCGCGGCCAGGCCAACCTCATCGACGAAGCTGCCGCCGCCGACCTCGACCGGGTTCGCCGGCTGCTCGATGAACTGGAGGATCGGCAAGAGATCGTCCGGCTGCTGGAAGGCGCACGGGAAGGGCCGGGCTGCCGCATCTTCATCGGGTCCGAGAACCGCATGTTCGCGCTGTCGGGCTCCAGTGTCATCGCCGCGCCATATCGTGGGAGCGAGGGGCAGGTGCTGGGCGTTGTGGGGGTGATCGGGCCGACGCGGTTGAACTATGCTCGCGTGGTGCCCATGGTGGATTACACAGCGCAAGCACTCACAAGATTGATGGGATAAATGACCGACAAGCTTCACGACGAAGCGGATGAGATCCGCAGCGAAACGGCCGCCGATGCCCCTGAACTGCAGGAGCATGATCGAGTTTCCGAGCTTGAGCAGGCGTTGGAAGACGCCAATAGCAAGGCGCTCTACGCCGCCGCCGAAGTGCAGAATGTCCGCCGCCGGCTGGAGGCTGAAAAGGTCCAGGCCGCGGCTTACGCGACCACGGGCTTTGCCCGCGACATGCTGGCGGTGAAAGACAATCTGGAACGAGCGCTGAGCCATGTTCCCGAAGGTGTCGAAGGCGACGAGAAGCTCAAGAACTTCGTCGACGGCATCGCCGCGACCCTGCGCGAACTGGACGCGGTGTTCGGCCGTAACGGGATCACCCGGGTAGAGGCCAAGGGACAGCCGCTTGACCCCAATCGGCATCAGGCGATGGTGGAACTCCCCTCCGACCAGGAGCCGGGGACGATCGTGGAGGAAATGCAAGCCGGGTATATGCTGAAGGACCGTCTGCTGCGGCCTGCGCTGGTTGGGGTGGCGAGGAGCGCCTAGATCACTTCCCTCTTCTGGGCTTCGCTCTTGGTGGCCAGCGAGAAGCGGGGTTCAACCGGCAGGGTGCCATGCATCAGTCCGGCCGCCAGCCGCCCGACCTCCGGACCATGCTTGAAGCCATGACCCGAGCCGCCGCCGACCAGTACGACATTGCTCCATTGTGGGTGGCGGTCGATCAGGAAGTCGCCGTTGCCGCTGTTCTCGTACTGGCAGACCTCGGCGGTCGCGAGCGGGGCATTGCGCAGGCCGGGGAAGCGGCGATCACGGAAGGCGATGACGTCGGCCAGCGCCCGCTCGCTCGGCACGCGTGACTGGGTGTCGGGGTCGACCTCGACCCCATGCGCGTCGTGCGCGAACTTGACGCCTTTGCCTTCGAGGTCGGGAAAGCCGTAGTAGACGTCACCGCCGTTGAAGTCGGCCCAGCCCGGCATCCGGCTTGGCTGGTACATCGAGTCTCCCGCTGGCGGCGCGAAGGTGAAGACTTCCTGCCGGGTGGCCACGATTCGACCGGCGAGCAGGTCGGGAAACAGCTTCGGCAGCCAAGGACCGCAGGCGAACACGAAGCGATCACCCTCGATCTTGCTTCCGTCCGAAGTGCGGAGTTCGTCGAGGCGGCGGGTGCGGGCTGGAGGAAGGATCGCGACCTGTCGCCGTTGTCCGCCCTCCGCTTCGAAGCGCGCGACCAGCGTCTGCACCGCGCGTCGGGCCATCAAGGCGCCGAAGCCCGGCTCGAACATGCCGGCGGTAACACCCGCGAAGTCAATCATCGGGAACCGCCGAGCCATCTGGGCCGCGCTTAAGCTCTCGGTCGGCAAACCGAGCCGCCGGTGCACGGCCAGGCTATCGCGGAGGTAGGGACTGTCCCCCTGAAAGAAGAACAGCACCCCGTGCCGATTCAGTATTGGCAGACCGGCGCTGTCGCTCAGCTTTTGCCATTCGACAAGGCTGTCGCGTGCCATGCGGGCGTAGATGGAGTCCTTGCCATAGCCCGCGCGAGTCATCCGGCTCTCGCCGCCGGAGCTCGAACGGCTGTGCGCCGGTCCGAACGTATCGATCAGCGTGACGGTTTGACCGGCCCGGCGGAGATGCTCGGCCGTCCACGCGCCGAACACGCCTGCGCCGACCACCACGGTGCGCACACGCGACAGGCCTTGCGCCCGCACGATGGCCGGCCCGGATGCGGCAACGCCGCCCGCTCCGAGAAGAAGCGAGCGGCGCGACACGTTCACCGGGAAGGCCGGTCGTTCAGCCACGTTCCGGGGCAGGCGGCGGCGGCGGCGGCGGAGCCGGCGGCAACGGGCAGCTATCCGTCGCCAGGACCACCGATCCGTCGGCACAGGTCTGTGTCGGAGCAGGCGGCGGCGGCGGTGGCGGCGGTGGCGCAGCAGCCTCTACAACGACGGGTCGCGCCGCGAACTTGTACCGCGCCGTTAGCCCGATGGTCCGCGGCGTGCCCACGTTGTAGCCAATCCTCGCCCGCCCACCGCGCTCGCGATCGAGCGACAGCTTCGGATTCCTGTTGAACAGGTTGTTGGCGTAAAGCTGAAGCTCCAAGCCGTTGTCGAACGACAGGCCGGTTGTCAGGTTGACCAAGGTGTAGGCGGGCAGGCGGTAGGACCCGAAATCGAGCGCTCCCGTACCGACGGTTCCAGTGACCGGATCGGCGAAGAGCGCATTGGGGATCAAGGCCGCACCAGGTTCCTGATCGGCTGGCTGGGTGAAACGATTGCCGACCCGCTGAACGCTGGCGCTGGTGAACCATTCGATCGCGTCGCCTAGCCGTGTCGTGTAGCCGGCCGTTGCCGCAAACTGGTATTTCGGCACCGTCGGCAGGCGGTTGCCGTCGCGAATGCCCGCGATCACGACGCCACCTTCGTCGACCAGTGGAGTCGCAGGATTGTCGGCAGTCACCACGCTGGAGTCGAATTTCGCGTTGGTCAGGCTGCCGGCGAACGACAGATCAAGGCCGTCGAGCAAGCGCAGGCTGAACTCCGCTTCCACTCCCTTGGCGTGGGCCTTTGGAACGTTGAAGACGACGCGCGACGAGCAACTGCCGGCGTCCGCCGTGACCTGCAGGTCCTTGATTTCGTTGTAAAATGCGGCTGCATTGAAGGTAACCGGACCGCGGCTGTACTTAACGCCGGCTTCGTAATTCCACAGGGTCTCGTCGTCGTAGGTCGGGAAACCGCCGAACGTGGCTGCATCCGATCCGGAACAGAGCGGTATGTTCAGCGGATCGTTCACGCCGCCCAGCCGGAAGCCCTTGGCAGCCTGGACGTTGACGCTCAGACTGTTGGTCGGTTCCCAAGTCACTATCGCGCGAGGCGAGAAGCCACTCGACTTGGTCCGGTCGGCGATGAAGGTGTCGCCGTTCGAGAAGACGCCACCCGAGACGAAGTCGCGTTCCTCCTTGAATTTGTAGTAGCGACCACCGGCCGTGACCTTGAACTGGCCCAAGTCGTAGCTCGCCTCGCCAAAGATCGCGGATTGGCGGATGTCGTACGGGATGTCGGCATTGTACGGCGAGTCTACCGGGAAGCCGTTCGCAACGTCTTCAGCTGTCGCGCCGGGCGCGACGACATCCAGGAACAGATTGGTGAAAACATCTGAACCGGGGGTGGGAAGCCGCTGTGAATATTCGCGGTCGACCTTAGAGTAGAAGCCGCCGAAGACCCACTGGAACGGACCGGCACCAGTCGAGGAGAGCCGAAGCTCTTGGCTGAACTGCTTTAGGTCCGTGGTGTCGCGCAGGTTGGACAGGAGGAAGGCGCCCGGCGTGATCGCCGGGTCCGCTCCGGAGAAGGAGATGTAGACCGATCCCGTCAGTGCGGAAGCGTCGCGCGAGACGAGGATATCGCGTTTAATGTAGCTGGTAACGCTGGTCAGCTCGACGCCACCCAGGTCCGCACTGGCCGTCAGGTCCGCCAGCCACGTCTTGTCTCGGAACTTCTCCCGTAGCTGCAGATATTGGGTGCGCTTGCCCGGACCGTCGTCCGAGCCCTCAGTGGTGAATTGGTTGAAGTAGAGGTTGTACCGGTCCTCCCGGTTGAAGCCATCGGCCTGGACCTTCTGGTACACCACTCGAGGAGTGAGCTTGATGTTGGCCGTTGGCTCCCACAGCAGCGACACGCGGGTACCGACGCGCTTGCCGTCGTTGACGTTCTTGCCGCCAGCGGGGCCGATGGCATCGATGAAGCCGGGGTACTTTGTGCCATAACCAACGACCCGCAGCGCCGCGGTATCGCCCAGTGACAGGTTGACTGCGCCCTTCAGGTGATAGCCGACGTCACTCTCGTCGACCGTGTTGACGTTGGCTTCGACCACACCCTCCGTCACGCCCAGCCGCGGCTGGTTGGTGATGTAGCGGATGGTACCGCCGACCGAACCCGATCCGAACAGCGTACCTTGCGGGCCGCGCAGCGTTTCAACGCGATTGAGATCGAACAGGTCGAAGTCGGGCGTGAACAGCGATAGGGAGATTACGCTCTCGTCAAGATAGACGCCGACCTGCTCCTTCACGCCCGGCTGGTCGCGAACGATCTGGCCGGCGGAAACGCCGCGCACCGACACCTGGCTCTGCCCCGGCCCGAGGTTCTGGACGGTCAGGCCAGCAACGTTGCGGCTGATGTCCTCGATTGTCTGGGCGTTGGCGCGCTGGATGTCTTCTTCGGTTTGCGCGTTGATGGAAAAGGGAACGTCCTGCACCGTGGTCGCACGCTTGGTGGCGGTGACGATGATCTCCGTTGGTTCCCGACCGCCCGGCTGAGCCGTCGCGGGCGGATTGGCGGTCTGCGCCTGATCTTCCCCGGTCGTCTGCGCCGCAGCCGGCAGGGCGAGAGCAAGGCTCGCGGCCCCGGCCAGCAAGCTTCTTAGGGCATGGGTCTTGAGTCGCATCGGTGTTCCCCTGTTTGTCCGGTAGAGAGCCTAATCTTTCCGATTGCGATGCCTAGACGCGTTCAGTCCTTCGATGCCGTTCGCATGACCATTGTTGCAGCAAGGTAACAGTTCAAAAAGGGCGGTTATCCGGGCTTACTGAATGGAAGAATGGCAGGGTCGGCCGCATCCGCGAGCTTCATCCCGCGCCGTTGCAGAAAGGCATGCCGCACGATTTCCGCTTGCTGCTCGAGGCCATAGCGGTCGAATGGCTTGCCCGGAACGAAGCGATAGGCGTAGCGGCAGAAGGGATGACGCATCAGCGGCAGGTAGAAGCGACCACGCGTTTGCGCCTGCCAGACATGGGTCATCTCATGGACGAAGAGGCCCTGCAGGCTGGGGCGCGCCTGGCTGAAGTCTTCCGACCAGTTCGGGTCCTGCGGGTGGAAGTGGATGTTGCCGGTCGGCGCCATCACGATCCCGCGCGGCTGGAACGGCCACCACTTGCGACGGACCAGTCGGACGCGGGCGTAGTCGATGGCATCGCCGAACACCGCGCGGGCCAAGTCGATCTCACCGGCGGTCAGGGGTCGGCTGCCTTTCACCCGCTCGACTTAGGGGTGCAAATCCAACACGCCAAGGCGAGGCTTGCCGCGCCGGGGGGACGCCGCTAGGGCAACGGCAAAGCAAAACAGGAAGGAAAGACCAACATGAGCGAGACCGCCGAGCGCGTGAAGAAGATCGTTGTCGAGCACCTGGGCGTGGAAGCCGAGAAGGTGACGGAAGAGGCGAGCTTCATCGACGATCTGGGCGCCGACAGCCTCGATATTGTCGAGCTGGTCATGGCTTTCGAAGAAGAGTTTAGCGTCGAGATCCCGGACGATGCGGCCGAGAAGATCACGACCGTCAAGGACGCCATTGACTACATCGACCAGAATCAGGGCTGATTGCCCTGCGAACCGTGATGTGTTTCCGTCTGCCCTGAGCTTGTCGAAGGGCCTTCCTCCCTGGAGGATGTGACAGGGCTTCGACAGGCTCAGCCCGGCCGGGTTTGAGCCTGTTATGCTATTTGGAAGAGGTTGCAATGCGGCGAGTGGTGGTCACGGGGCTGGGTCTGGTCACGCCGTTGGGCGGCGACGTCGAAACCACCTGGTCCAACATCCTCGCCGGCAAGAGCGGAGCGGGCCCGATCACCCGGTTCGACGCGTCCGACCAGAAGTGCCGCATTGCCTGCGAGGTTAAACCGGCGGATCACGCTTACGGCTTCGACCCTGGCAAGCGGGTGGACCACAAGGTCCAGCGGCAGGTCGACCCCTTCATCGTCTACGGCATCGACGCTGCAGGCCAGGCGATCGAGGACGCAGGCTTGGTCGACATGGACGAGGCCACCAGGCTGCGTGCCGGCTGCTCGATCGGCTCCGGAATCGGTGGCCTCCCCGGGATCGAAAGCGAATCGCTGCTGCTGGCCGAGAAAGGTTCGGGCCGAGTCAGCCCGCATTTCGTTCACGGCCGTCTGATCAATCTGATTTCAGGCCAGGTCAGCATCAAGTACGGACTGATGGGGCCGAACCACTCGGTGGTCACTGCCTGCTCGACCGGAGCACATTCGATCGGCGACGCGGCGCGGATGATCAAGGATGACGACGCCGACATCATGCTTGCCGGCGGTGCTGAGGGGACGATCAACCCGCTTGGGGTTGCCGGCTTCGCCCAAGCGCGCGCTTTGAACATGAGCTACAATGACCGGCCCCAGCAGGCGAGCCGACCCTACGACAAGGACCGGGATGGCTTTGTCATGGGCGAGGGCGCAGGCGTTGTCGTGCTTGAGGAGTATGAGCACGCCAAGGCGCGCGGCGCGAAAATATATGCCGAGGTGGTCGGCTATGGTCTGTCGGGAGATGCCTATCACGTCACCGCTCCGCACCCCGAAGGAAAGGGTGCCGAGATCGCCATGCGGATGGCGCTCAAGAAGGCCGGCATGGGGCCGTGTGACATCGACTACATCAACGCTCACGGTACCTCGACGATGGCTGACACGATCGAGTTGGCGGCGGCGAAGCGCTTGTTCGGCGATGATCTGTGTGGTGCCTCGATGAGCAGCACCAAGTCGGCAATCGGCCATCTGCTTGGGGGCGCGGGAGCTGTCGAAAGCATCTTCTGCATTCTGGCCATCCGCGACCAGATCGTGCCGCCGACGCTCAACCTCGACAATCCCGATGACGGCACCGAGGGTGTGGACCTGGTGCCTCATCATTCGAAGAAGCGCGAAGTGAAAGCGGTGCTGAACAACAGCTTCGGCTTTGGCGGCACCAATGCATCGCTGGTGATGAAGGCGGTCGACTGATTTCCTGATGCGCCGCTTGCTAGTCATCCTGCTCGGCGCTGGACTGCTCGCCGGCTTTGTCGGCATCTACTCTCTCTGGTGGAGCGGCGGCTCGGCCAAGGCGGAGACGATCGTCGTCGAGGAGGGCGCCACGCTGACCAGCCTGTGTCCGGGCTTGGCAGCCAAGAACCTCATCCCTGGCAGTTGCACCACTTACCGGGCGATGGCCCGGCTGCTTGGTTCTAGCGATGGCATCCAGGCCGGCGAGTTCGAGGTGCCGGTGGGAACTAGCGGCGCCAAGCTGCTCGACCTGCTGCAGCATGGCCAGCCGGTTCAACGGCTCATCACCATCGCCGAGGGCACGCCCTCGATCCTAGTGCAGGAGCGGGTCGCCGCAGTGCCTTACCTGACGGGTGAGACGCCGCTGCCTGCGGAGGGATCGGTGCTTCCTGACAGTTATGGTTACGGTCGCGGCGAACCTCGGGCGGCGGTGATCGGGCGGATGCAGGCGGCGATGAACCGCGAGTTGGACAAGCTCTGGACAGCGCGAAAGGGCAACTGCCCGGTCTCATCCAAGGCCGATGCGGTGAACCTTGCGGCCATCGTCGAAAAGGAGACCGGCAAGCCGTCCGAGCGGCGCACGGTGGCGGGGGTCTATTGCAATCGCTTGCGGATCGGAATGAAACTCGACGCCGACCCCACCGTCATCTACCCCGTGACACAGGGCAAGCCGATCGGCCGGCGGATCCTCCGCTCCGAGCTCGACGCCGACAACGGGTACAATACCTATCGTCGCGCAGGGCTGCCGGCCGGGCCGATTGCGAACCCCGGGCGCGACAGCATCGCGGCGGTGCTCAACCCCGAACAGCATCAGTATGTGTACTTCGTGGCCGACGGCACTGGGGGGCACGTGTTCGCCCGCACCCTCGCCGAGCACAATGCGAACGTAACCAAGTGGCGCGCCATCCGCCGCGCGCGCGGGGAGCTCTAGACCCCCACCGCAGCCGCTGGAACGTAGCCGACCAGCTGCTGCTCACCGGCGTAGCCCCACGCCCACCCACGGCTGTTGTCGAGCATCAGCAGGGAGGTGCCCGCCGGCAGCCGAGCAAGTTCCTCTGCATCGGCGCTGGCGTCGGCCAGCAGGACGCTTTCCATCGTCACACGGCGCAAAAGCGGTTCCGCATAGTGGCTGGCGATCACCCGTCCCGCCAAGGCGGCATCGGCGAGGTCACCGCGATAAGCATGGGTCCGCGGGTCGGGAAGGTCGGACGGCCCGGCCAGCGGAAAGCCTCCGGGCGGCGTGTCGATCGGCGTATCAGCGGGCGTGGGCGAGCTGGCTAAGTGCCGGGCGCCGCGAGGGATCCCCATCGCCGCGTTCGGATCCGCGAATGTTACGTTTGAAGCCTTCAAGAAAATCCGCCCCGCTGCTGGTGCGCACGACGAACACGTTTCGACGGTCGTCCTGATCACGTTCGCGGCGGAGATAGCCGAGCGCACCCAGCGTATTCAAGGCACGGGTCACAACGGGTTTCGATACCCCAAGAACCCGGGCGAGGCCGCGCACCGTGTGCGGGCCGGGGGTTAGATACACTATCATCAGGAGGGCCATTTGCCGGTTCGTCAAGTCGGGCTCACCGGACCGTACATAGCCGACCAAGGCGCGCATCCACCCGCTCAGCGAAACCTCGCTCATTGGACTGGAAACTCCCTATCCCATGCTTGCTTCGGTTAACCGGTGACGCAGGGAAATGTTGCGTATGCTACATGATTAAAGAGGAAAAAGCGGTTTCCCTTCCGACTCAGGGCGCCGGGTAGCGCGCGGCCAGTGTGGCGAAGACGGCGCGAAGACCGAGCGCCTCTCCGCCCTTGGGCCGGCCCGGCTTGGCGGCGGGTCGCCAGGCAAAGGTGTCGAGATGCGCCCAGGGCGTGCCCTCCGATACAAACCGGCGCAGGAACAGAGCGGCCGTGACGGAGCCCGCGAAAGGAGAGTCCGCGCTATTGGTCATGTCGGCAAGGTCCGACTTCAGCATGTCGTCGTAGGCGTCCCACAATGGCATGCGCCACAGCGGGTCGGCGACCTGGGCAGCGGCGTCGAGCAGTTGAACTGCCAGCACGTCATCGTTGACGAAGGTGGCTGGCAGGTCGGGCCCCAGCGCCACTCGTGCTGCGCCGGTCAGGGTGGCAAAGTCGATAATCAGCGCCGGATTCTCCTCCCCTGCGCGGGTCAGCGCGTCGGCCAGAATCAGCCGGCCTTCGGCATCGGTGTTGTCGATCTCGACCCGCTTGCCGGCACGGCTCACCAGAACGTCGCCCGGGCGAAAGGCATTGCCTGCAACCGCATTCTCGACGGCCGGGATCAGCAGGTGCAGCCTCACCGGCAGCCGGGCGCCGCTGATCAGTCGCGCCAGAGCCAGCGCGTGGGCAGCGCCGCCCATGTCTTTCTTCATGAGCCGCATGCCGCTCGCTGGCTTGAGGTCCAGCCCGCCGCTGTCGAACACCACGCCCTTGCCGATGATCGCGATCCGCGGGTGCATCGGGTTGCCCCATTCCGCTTCGATCATCCGCGGTGCGCGAGAGGCGATTGCCGCGGCGCCGACCGCCGCGACCATCGGGAAGCCTCGCTCCAGTTCCACGCCTGCTGTAGCTATGACTGTGGCGCCGGAACCCTCGGCCCAGCTGCGCACGGCGGCTTCCAACTCGGCCGGCCCGAGGTCACACGCCGGTGTATCCACCAACTCGCGGACCAGAGCCGTCGCTTCGGCCGACCGGACCGTCTCGCCCAATCGCGCGACTTCCGGGGTCAGCAGCACCCGCTCGCCGCGGGGCTCGTCGGGCTTGCTCTTGTAACGGTCGAAGCGATGCTGGGCCAGCAGCCAGCCGAGTGCCGCCGCTCCGGTCTGCTCACCGCCGGCCAGTCGATAGTTCCCGGCCGGCAGCGCTTCGCCCAGCTTCGCGAGGCACCAGGGCGATAGCGACGAGACATCCGCGACTGCACTCACTACCTCGAAACCGTCGCGGCGCGGCAACAAGGCAAAGGCGTAGCCCGTCTTCCCGTCGAAGCGGTGCGCGTCCAGCAGCGCCCGTTCCTCGCGCGGACGGCCCTTCACCCACTCTGGAAAGCTACCTTTGTCGACCAGGTGGATCAATCGTGCGGGTTGTCCGAGATCGGATTGCAACAGGGCGGCGAAGTCGGTCAGCGTGGCTCTCCCAAGCGGTTCAGGGCAGAATGGTTGTCATGAGATAGGCGGCGAAGATCACCAGATGCACCGCCCCGTGCAACACCGTGGTCCGCCCTCGGGCAAGCGACAGCGAAGCGACGAACAACGTCAGCGCGAGCAGGATCACCGACTTCTGGTCGAGGCCGAGTGTCAGTGGGAGGTCGAGGAAGAAGGACACCAGCGTCACGGCTGGAATGGTCAAGCCGATGGTCGCCAGGGCCGAGCCGAGCGCCAGGTTAAGGCTTGTCTGCATCCGGTTCGCGCGAGCCGCCCGCACCGCGGCGAGGCTTTCGGGCAGCAGCACGATGGCGGCAATCGCGATGCCGACCAGGGCCCGCGGCGCACCCGCTCGCGCAACCGCCTGCTCGAGCGGTCCCGACAGACTCTTCGCCATCAGCACCACCGCGCCCAGGCTGATCAGCAGGAACAGCATGGAAAGGCGTGCGGTACGGGAATTGGGAGGCGGGACGTGAAGCTCCGGCTCGCGCTGCTGGTCACCCTTTGGAAGAAAATAGTCGCGGTTGCGAACGGTCTGAACAAACACGAAAATTAGATATAGCAGCAGGGAAAAGCCGGCCACGAACGCCAGCTGAGTATAGCTGTACACCGGTCCCGCCACGCTGGTCGTGTAGTTCGGAAGCACGAGCGTCAGGACCATCAGGGTCGCAAGCGTGCTCAGCGCAGCCGTCGCGCCCGTTCTGGTGAAGCGTGCTTCGCGCTGATGCCGGGCACCCGCGACCAAGCACAGCCCAAGCAGCAGGTTTAGGATGATCAAGGCGGCGGCGAACACCGTGTCACGCGCCAGGGTGGCGGCGTTCTCCGGCGAGGCGAGCATCAACGACACGATCAGTCCAACCTCGATTACGGTCACCGCGACCGCGAGTATGAGGGTCCCGAAGGGCTCTCCAGCCTTGTGCGCCACCACCTCGGCATGGTGCACCGCCGCCAGCACCACGCCGATCAGGACGCTGCCTGTCGCAATCGGGGAGGAAATGCCGCACCAGCCGGCGACCAGGACCAACCATCCCAAGGGTGGCAGCATCCAGCTCCAGCTTCGAATGGCGGCCCTCATGGCGGGAGCCATGCCGTCAACGCGATATTCGCGCAACCGAGGCGGCGCCTCGCACAGACGGTCTGGTCAGGTGCGATCGATGGGCCTGTCGGCCCCAAGCTGCTTCAGGGTACGATTGACGTGTACGGAGGTGAGGCCTGCCGCGACGGCCAACTCGTGAACGCTCTGCCACGTCCATCCGCAGCGCGAACTCGGACAGCAAGTGAGCCACTCGCACGCTTTTAGCATCGTTCCAGCCACTTAGGCGGCGGCCGCGACTCGCTCCGGCACGCCAAACAGGTCGTGCTCGTCCGATTCCTCCACCAATACCCGGGTGATGTCACCGGGCCGGAGGTGAGCGGCATCTCGAAGGTGGACTTCGCCGTCGATTTCCGGTGCGTCGGCCTTGCTGCGGCCGCTCGCCCCGCCAGTTTCTGAGTCTACTGCGTCGATGATGACGTTCAGCGTCTTGCCGACCTTGGCAGCGAGCTTCTCGGCTGAAATGCGGGCAGTCAGCTCCATCACCCGGGCGTAGCGCTCTTCCTTCACTTCCGGTGCGACATGGCCGGGGAGGTCGTTGGCGGGTGCGCCCTCGACCGGCTCGAACCGGAACGCGCCGACCCGGTCGAGGCGCGCTTCGGCCAGCCATTGCAGAAGATAGTCGAAATCCTCTTCCGTCTCACCGGGGAAGCCAACCACAAAGGATGAGCGTACCGCGATGTCCGGCACCTGGGTCCGCCACTCGGCCAGCCGCTCCAGCACCTTGGCCTCGTTGGCCGGGCGGCGCATGGCTTTGAGCACCTTTGGGCTGGCATGCTGAAACGGGATGTCCAGGTAGGGGAGTATCAGCCCTTCGGCCATCAGCGGCATGATCCGGTCGACGTGCGGATAAGGGTAGACATAGTGCAGCCGAACCCACGGCCGCTCACCCGGTCCACCGAGTTGGCCCAGCGCTCGGGCGAGGTCGGTCATGTGGGCGCGCACCTCTGCGCCGCGTACCGGGTAAGCGGCGTGCTTGAGGTCCAAGCCGTAAGCACTGGTGTCCTGGCTGATGACCAGCAGCTCGCGCGTGCCGGACGCCAGCAGCTTCTCCGCCTCGCGCAGGATCGCATCTGGGCGCCGGCTGGCCAGGTCGCCGCGGATCTGCGGAATGATGCAGAAGGAGCAGCGGTGATTGCAGCCTTCGGAGATCTTCAGGTAGCTGTAGTGTCGGGGCGTGAGCTTCAGTCCGAGCTCGTCGGGACGGGCCTGCGGCACCAGATCGAGATAGGGCGACGGGATCGGTGGAGCGGCCTCCCGCACGGCGGCGACCACATCCTCATATTGGTGAGCGCCGCTAATCGCCAGCACTTGGGGGAAGCGCTGGCGGATGACCTCGGCCTCGCGGCC
Organism: Sphingomicrobium sp.; assembly: GCA_035537335.1. GTDB lineage: Bacteria > Pseudomonadota > Alphaproteobacteria > Sphingomonadales > Sphingomonadaceae > Sphingomicrobium. The sequence goes on from DATLMM010000070.1 coordinate 67,667, forward strand.
CATGCAGCCGGTGACGACAACCCGGCCGTTCTCGGCAACGGCTTCACCGATCGCTTCCAGGCTTTCTTCCTTGGCGCTGTCGAGAAAGCCGCAGGTATTGACCAGCACGACGTCGGCGCCCGAATAGTCGGACGACATCTCGTAACCGTCGGCACGAAGCTTGGACAGGATGCGCTCGGAATCGACCAGGTTCTTGGGACAGCCAAGCGAAACCATGCCGACGCGCGGCGGGGAGGGAAGTACGGTAGCCATGGGAAGCGCCGCCCTTAGCGGAAACTCGTGGCAGAATCGAGGCTTGGATCAGCCAGACGAACTCTGGACGATTTCGAGGATACGGTCGCCTTCGGAGAGCTGCTCTGCATCAACCTCCCACGGAGCGATGGACCGGCCGCCGCGGATCAGGCGAACACACTGACCTGAGGCGATGGCGGTGGCCGACTGGCCCACCTCTTCAGGCCGCACCTCCCGCTCTCGCAGCTGCACCCGGCCGCTCGTAGTGGCGAGATCTGACAGATAATCCGCGACTTGTGAGCCGCTGATCGAGGTGGCGAGCAGCAGGCCGGCGAAGCTAACCGGATTGATCACCGTGTCTGCCCCTGCCTGCTGGGCGATATCCTCATTGTCGGTCTCGCGGATGGTTACCCCGATGCGAATGGCCGGATTGAGCCGACGGGCAGTAAGCACGATCAGGATGGAGGTGTCGTCGCGCCCGGCCGAGACTAGCAGGGTGGAAGCGCGCTCGATGTGAACGGCGGAGAGAATCGCGTTGCTGCTGGCGTCGCCCTGAATCACTGCGGCACCGGCGTCCCGAGCATGCTCGATCGCCTCGGCCAGGCAATCGACCACCACGATCCGCTCGGCCGAAGTGCCTGATGCAATCAGCTCGGCAAAGGCCTTTGAACCGCTGGAGCCAAAGCCAGCCAGGACAATGTGGTTGTCGAGAGTCTTCTGAATGCGTCGCATGCGCCACCTTTCCCAGCTGCGCCGTAGCAGGAAGTCATAGGCCGTACCGATAAACAGCAGCCACACGAACAGCCGGATTGGCGTAATGAACAAGGCGTCGATCAGCCGCGCCTTTTCGGTCACGGGAACGATGTCGCCATAGCCGACGGTAGTAACGGTTATCGCGGTGAAGTAGATCACGTCGGCGAAGCTCAGGTGACCGTCGATGTTGTCCTTGAGCCCATCCCGATCGAACCACAGGAGGGAGAAGGCGAGGGCCACCAGCCCGAGCGCCAGCAGGACGCGAAAGGTCAGCGATCGCCAGGGTGAACGCCCTGAACTGCGGGTTAGCGAAGAAGTGGCAAGCAGACGGGTGGGGTTGCGGCGCTCCATCGCTGATCGGGTCAGACGTCGATCACGTCATCGCCGACCGCGGCGGCGCGGTTCTGGATAAAGGCGAAGCGATGTTCGGGGTTCTTGCCCATCAACCGTTCGACCAAGTCCTTGATCGGTTGTCGGTCCTCGTACTGGCTGGGCAGGGTGACGCGGAGGAGTGACCTGGACGCAGGGTCCATGGTGGTCTCCTTGAGCTGGTTGGGGTTCATCTCGCCCAGACCCTTGAAGCGGCCGACATCGACCTTCTTTCCCTTGAACTCGGTCGCTTCCAGCTCCGCCCGATGGGCGTCGTCGCGGGCGTAGAGCGACTTGCTGCCGTGCGTCAGCCGGTAAAGCGGCGGCTGCGCCAGGAACAGGTGCCCGCGGCGGACCAGCTCAGGCATCTCCTGGAAGAAGAAGGTCATCAGCAGGGTCGCGATGTGGGCGCCGTCGACATCGGCGTCGGTCATGATGATGATTCGCTCGTAACGGAGCGCTGCCTCGTCCCACTTGTCGCGAATGCCGCAGCCGAGTGCGAGCTGGAGGTCGGCCACCTCCTGGTTGGCGCGGATCTTGTCGGCGGTGGCACTGGCGACGTTGAGGATCTTGCCGCGGATTGGCAGGATCGCCTGCGTCTTGCGGTCGCGCGCCTGCTTGGCCGAGCCGCCCGCACTATCGCCCTCGACGATGAACAGCTCGGTGCCCTCGGGCGCATCCGACGCGCAGTCGGTCAGCTTTCCGGGCAGCCGCAGCTTGCGGGCGGAGGTTGCCGTCTTGCGCTTGACCTCGCGCTCAGCCCTGCGCTTGAGCCGCTCTTCCATCCGCTCGACGATCGAGCCAAGCAGCGCTCGCCCACGATCCATGTTGTCGGCGAGATAATGGTCGAAGTGGTCGCGCACCGCTGCCTCGACGAAGCGCGCAGCCTCCAGGCTGGTGAGGCGGTCCTTGGTCTGGCTCTGGAAATGAGGGTTGCGGATGAACACGGAGAGCATCAGCTCAACACCGTTGAACACGTCGTCAGCAGTGATGTCCTTGGCCCGCTTGTTGCCGACAAGGTCGCCGAACGCACGAACGCCTTTGGTCAGCGCTGCGCGAAGGCCGGCCTCATGCGTTCCACCGTCCGGCGTTGGGATGGTGTTGCAGTAATAGCTCTCCGATCCGTCCGAGTAGAGCGGCCAGGCCACCGCCCATTCCGCACTGCCCTGGTCGTTTGGGAAGTCCTGCTTGCCGGCAAACGGCGCATTGGTGACGCACGGCCGCTCACCCAGCTGCTCGTTTAGATGATCGGCCAGCCCGTTCTCGAACTGAAAGGTAGCGTTCTCCGGCACTTCGGCGCTCGCAAGCGACGGATCGCAGCGCCAGCGGATCTCCACGCCCGCGAACAGATAGGCCTTGGACCGCGCCAACTTGTACAGCCGCGCCGGATCGAAGCGAAGCTCGCCGAAGATTTCTGGGTCCGGGTGGAAGCCGACGGTTGTTCCCCGCCGATTCGGAGCGGCGCCCACTTCCTCCAGCGGACCCTGCGCCAGTCCCTTGGCGAAGCGCTGCCGGAAAAGTTTCTTCTCTCGCGCCACTTCCACGATCGTCTCGGTCGAAAGGGCGTTCACGACTGACACGCCGACCCCGTGCAAACCGCCAGAGGTCGAATAGGCTTTGCCCTCGAACTTGCCGCCGGAGTGGAGCGTGGTGAGAATCACCTCGAGCGCCGACTTGCCCGGATACTTGGGATGCGGATCGACGGGGATGCCACGCCCATTGTCACTCACCGTCAGGCGGTTGCCCGGTTCCAGCATGACCTCGATGCGCGATGCGTGACCGGCCACTGCCTCGTCCATCGAATTGTCGATCACCTCTGCCGCGAGGTGATGCAGCGCCCGCTCGTCCGTGCCGCCGATGTACATGCCCGGCCGCCGCCGAACCGGTTCAAGTCCTTCCAGCACCTCGATGGCCGATGCATCGTAGCTGTCGGGAGAAGGCGGGGAGGAAGGGGAAGAGCCGAACAAATCCGTCATTCAGCCCAGTCTATAGGGCTGGCTTGCCGCCCCTGCAAAGCACCATCATCGGCGCCGTTGCAGCGCTGCATCAAGCCCGTAGCGACCGGACCCGCGCAGGCCAAAGTAGAGGCCAAGGAACACCAGCACCGCGGCCGGCCAGATGCCTGCAACAGGATCGTTCCAGTGCACCATCCAGACCGCGACCGCGAAGTTGAAGGCGGTGATGAGACCAAGCCAGCGCGTGAACAGACCGAGAATGAACCCGACCCCGGCAGCGACCTGCCAGAAGATCGACAAGGGCGCGAGCAACTCGGGCTGCCAAAACCCGAACTGGCGCATGAACTTGACGAACTCGCCCATGCGCTCCGCCGAAAGCACATTGTCGTGGCTCTGATAAAGCAGGAAGGCTCCAGTCGCGATCCGCAGGAGCAGCAGCCCAAGGTCCGCGTTCCGCTCCAAGCCTGGCAGTAGCAGCCAGTCGCGTACTTGTCTCTTCATTCAACCCGCCCCGAAAAGGTAAAGGTTAACTGCCGAGGACCGCCGACCAAGCAGCTTTCGACGAGCCGATGAACGTCCTCTTGACCCTGCAAACAGATTTCCCAGATTTACCCGTGCCGGACGCTCAGCGGAGGTCCGGTGACGGGGCCCAGGCCTTGTGTGCCGCGGGTTCCGCCTTGTTGCTCAACCAAGGAGGACAAGACCATGCGTAGTGCTTTCGACTTTGCTCCCTTCCGCCGCTCGGCGGTCGGCTTCGACCGGCTATTCGACATGCTGGAAAGCAGTGCCGCCACCGGGGCGCAGGAGAATTATCCGCCGTTCGACCTCATTAAGCTGGACGAGAACCGCTACCGGATTGAAGTCGCAGTCGCCGGCTTCCGGCGGGACGAGATCGAGATCACCAGCCACCAGAACTCGCTGACCATCCGTGGTCAGAAGAGCGAAGACGGGGGCAGCGATTACATTCATCGCGGCATTGCCACTCGCTCCTTCGAGCGGCGGTTCGCGTTGGCCGACCATATTCAGGTTAACGGCGCCGAACTTCGTGACGGCATGCTGAGCCTGGAACTGGTGCGCGAGATCCCGGAAGCGATGAAGCCGCGCAAGATCGAGATCGGCGGTGCTGCCGGCGAACCGCAGCAGCGACGGCAGACGATTGAGGCCAGCGCCGAAGAACGGCAGCCGGAGTACAACCGCGAGACCGAGAACGCCTAAGTGCCTCACTCGATGAGCAATGAGCCCCGGGAGCGCTGCGCTTCCGGGGCTTTCTTGTTTGGCGGCGGTCGCTCGTCGGTTCTTCGACGGCGGACGTAATGAATGCTCAGTTAACCACCTCGGTCAAGGTCGGGTTAGCCCCACATCGCTTAACGGTGATCTCATAGGGGGGGCCTTGTTGCGTGCAGGTCCAGATGAGAAACTTCGGTGCCAAATCAGGTGGCGGTCGGCGCCGAGCAGCACGATCTTCTGCGCTCATGCCGGTGCTGATCGTGACAGTCGGCTGGTCGGGCGGTGCGGCGCTCCTCGATATCTCGGCAACCGGCGCCAGGCTTGGCGGGAAGAACCTGCCAAGTGCTGATCAAGGCTTTGTTCTCAAGATCAACAAGGTGGAGGCGTTCGCCACCGTGGCTTGGGTCGCCGACCACATGATCGGCATCGCTTTCGATGAGCCTTTACAGGACGGTCAGGTGCGTGCCTTGCAGCAGGAGGTTCGAGACGCGCGCCTGACCGGGCTCACCCCGGATGAGCAGTTGGCCATGCAGGATTGGTCGGTGGGCGTTGCTCGTTGAGTCAGCTCGGCCCGACCGTCGGACGGAGCCGGTTCGTTGCTGTACGTGTAGCGACGCGCGCATCTCCTTTGTCAGGGCAGCATTCCTGCCAGCCTGAGGCGAACGAGTTCATCGGCAGAGAAGGAGGTCGTTCCCCGATTGCGGAGTGCGCGCACTTCGTCGGTAGTCACGGATAATGCTTTCAGCTCGATCAGCTTGTCGACGCTCAGATAATCAGAATCGGGTGACTTGGCAAAGCCGGCCGCAGTGATGCTGATCGACGTCAGCAGGGGAGCAAGCAGAAGGACGAAAGAGCGTTTCATGACGAACTCCTTTCTTCGGATCGGTAGGCAAGCCTCACCCGATCGCCCGCGGCCGGGCGTTGACGTTGCAGTGCTCGTTTCAGCGTTGGTTGACGTTACTCGTCGTGATCGTCGTGATCGTCGTGATCGTCGTGATCCGGATCCGAGTGAGACTCGGGTGGAGCAGGCGAATTTGGTTCAACCTGCCTTCGCGGACCCGGCGGCCACGGTGTTGCGGGCGGACTGCGGCGCAGAGCGGCCGCGCTTACCCCTTGAGCACGCAGGTCGATCAGCTTCTCAACGGACAAACCGGTGATGCCGACCGCCTTCAATTCCCGGATGTACCGACCCGTCACCCCGAGGGCGCGCATGGCCGTCAATTCGTCCAGCTGGACCCCGCGATAACCTGCGGCCGCCAGGTCGGCGACGTAGCTCGGGCTGACCCCTACCGCTCGGGCGCCCGTCAGGTCACCGACATCCCGCACATTGTACCCGGCTTGACCCATGGCCCGCAGCCAATCGGGGGTGACCCCGACCGCCTTCAGTCCGATGAGCTCGCCGTCGTCGAAGGAGACACCCGGAACGGCAGCGCGGATCTGGGCGGCATAATCCGGAGTGACGCCAGCCGCCTTGGTCGCAATGGCGCGGTCGATCGCATCGTCCAGCGCATCGTCGGAGCTCGAACGCGGGTCCGGCTTAACGACCGCTCCCGGGTGGGGATGGGCGTAAGCAATTCGAGTCCCCATCGGCTCCTCAAGCTTGCGCTCAAGTTCCAGTGTGCGGGGAGACTGGCCGGTCAGCGCAGCGGTAAGGTGGGCGGTGACCACTTCGCCGGTCAGGGCGGTCGCACCGGCAACGGACTCCGCGACCACGGAAGGCAGCGAGTGGCCGGGTTCGGCTGCACCGACGTAATAGCTTTGCTCCGGGTCGACGGGGGCTTTCGGAGTAACGGTCACCGCGGCAAGCGGGGCTGCGGTCAGGACGACGCCAAGGACCACGCCGCCGGCAAAGCCACGAGCCACCGGCGTACGCGGCAGGCTGGCGTCCAGGACGCGCCTCACTCGACGGGCCAGGCTGCCTTTGCCCGGAGCAACCCCATGCGCCCCCAGCAGCATGCCCTTGCAATCGTGGCGAGCCACCCCGACCAGCAACTCCGCGTAATCCGTATTCGCGACATCGGCGGCAAGCACGGCGTCGTCAGCTGTTTCTTCTCGCAACTGATGCGCCTCGCGCGCCAAGAGCCACACCAGTGGATTGAACCAGAAGATGGCAGTGGCCATGCGGGCCATGAGCAATTTTGCCCAGTCCAGCCCACGCACGTGCGCCAACTCATGGGCAATGATCGCTTCAGCCTCATGCCGAGCCTCGAGCGCCTCCTCGTTGAGCAGGATGACCGGGCGCAGCAAGCCCCAGCTAATCGGCGATTTGAGGTCGCTGCTCGTGAGCAGCGCCGTGCCGTGCTTGAAGCCCATCCGGCGCTGCGCATGAGCGAGGGCGCTGAGCCATGACGGTTCCACCAGCACGGACGCTTTGGCGCGAAGGGCCAGCAGGCGCAGCACGGCGACGAGCGTCACGCCGAGCAGCAAGATCGCCGGCACACCGTAGAAGAGGGGCCACAGGCTGAGCGGATCGAACCCGTCGAAGGTTGTAGCAGCCGGTATCGGCGGGTTTGTCGTGACCGGAGCAACCGGCAGATCGGCCGGCGGACTGACGGGGGCAGCGGCCAAATCAGGCACTCTCACCACGAGTTGCGGCAGGAACATCCCGGCGACTGGCACCAGTACCAGCGCGAGCAGGCCGACGTGTGCGACCATGTTGCGCTCCGCCGCCGACCGATTCCGCATGAGGTGAAGCAGGCCAAGCGTCACTCCGGCAATCAGGAGCGACTTCAGGATGAAGGGGATCAGCAGCTCCATCTCAGCTCTCCTTCGCCTTGCGCGCGGCCGCGATCATCTTTTCCAGCTCATCCAGCTCGCTGGTTTCGATCCGGTCCGACATGCCCAGTAGCGCGCTCGCAGCACTGGTGGGTGACCCGTTGAAGAAGACCCTCACCACTTCCGACAACGCCGACTTGCGCGCCGACTGGTCCGACATGGCGGGGCTGTAGAGATAGCCGCGCTCGCTGTCCGTACGGCGAACGAAGCCTTTGTCCTCCATCCGGCGGAGCATGGTGCGAACCGCCGAGCCGCTGAGCGGCTGAGGTAAAGCATCCGTCACGTCCGCAGCAGTCATCTCGCCCCGCTGATAAAGCAGGTCGATGATCTGACGTTCTTTCGGCGGCAAGCGGTTCAGCACGAATCACCTCTGAGCTACATTTGTAGCGTATGCTACATTTGTAGCGCAGGCGCAAGAGCCCGCGGATGTGTGCTACGCCGCCCGGACGGCGCGGGTATGGGCGAGACCTAAAATCTCACCCCAAAATCCATCAGCGAACGCGTGGACCGCCGAACGGAAGGGGCGGGGGCGGACGGCGGTCGCGACGGGGCAGCTGCGCCTGATAGGCGACTCCGCAATGCGCGACACAATAGGGGAAGCCGGGATTTGCCTGCTGACCACAGAAGTGGAAGTCGGGCTCGCCCGGATGACCCATCGGCCACTTGCAGATGCGATCGTTGAGATCGAGCAGGCTGGTCTTGTTCGCGACCTCCGGGCTCGGCTTTGCCGGGACCAGCCGGCGCGGCGGAGCAGGCGGGATCGGTGCCTGAGTGTCGCCCGGACCCTGGCGGATGAAGCCACCCGGACCGACCGAGCGATACTGAACGTTGGGATCGAGCCCATTGCCACGCGCTTGCGGACGCTGCGGCTCTTGCGCGGCGGGAGCCGGCGGCATTGGCGCTGCCGCCTCCAGCACTGCGGCGATCGCAGGCTTGTCCTTGACCCGGACAGGCTCGTCTGGCGCCTGCTCGATCAGCTTGGCCGTCTCCTTGGGTCCGGGCTTGGACTCGCCGGCTTCGGCCTTGGTGGCTACCGGCTTGTCCTCGCCCGGCTTCACGGGGGAGGGACGGGCTTCGAGACCAAGTCGATGGGCCTTCCCGATTACGGCATTGCGGCTGACCCCGCCAAGTTCCCCTGCAATCTCGCTGGCGGTGGCGCCCTCGGCCCAGCGGGCCTTGAGCTGCTCGATCCGCTCTTCCGTCCACGACATGTTCAAAAACCCTTTAGTTCCGCCGCGGCAGCCGATAGGCGCAGACGCTGTGAAAGACCAGCCGTCCACCGCATCCGCCTGGGTCCGCAGCGAACCCGGAGTGGCTCGCCTGCATGGCGTGAACGTTGGAGGCTTGAAGACCCTTTATGTGAAAGAAGTGCGCCGCTTTTTCAAGGTGCAGACGCAGACCGTGTGGGCTCCGGCGGTGACCACCCTGCTGTTCCTGGTGATCTTCACGGTAGCCTTGGGTGGAGTGAGGCGGGAGGTGCTCGGCGTTCCCTTCGCCGACTTCATCGCGCCGGGACTAATTGTCATGGCGATGATCCAGAATGCCTTCGCCAACTCCAGCTTCAGCCTGCTGGTCGGCAAGATCCAGGGTACGATAGTGGACTATCTGATGCCCCCGCTGTCCACCGGGGAATTGATCTTCGGCCTGGTTGCGGCGGCAGTGACCCGGGCGTTCCTGGTCGGCTTTGCGGTGTGGCTTGCCATGGCGCTCTATCCGGGCGTCCACGTCGGCCTCAAGCACCCGCTGGCGGCGTTGTGGTTCGGGCTCATGGGCGCGCTGATGCTGAGCTTCCTGGGCCTGCTGACCAGCATTTGGGCGGAGAAGTTTGACCATGCCGCGGCCATCACCAACTTCGTAGTGGCGCCCTTGTCGCTGCTGAGCGGCACCTTCTACTCCGTCGACGGCCTGGCGCCGCTGTTTCGCGCGATCAGCCACGCCAACCCGTTCTTCTATGTCATCAGCGGCTTCCGGTACGGCTTCCTCGCCGAGGCCGATTCGCCGATCTGTATCGGAGCGATCGGCTTGCTGGTCCTGAACTTGGTCTTGTGGGCAGCCTGCTACTGGCTGCTTAGAACCGGTTGGAAGATCAAGAGCTGAACTGTTTCAAGCATTTGGCAAGTTATTGATGTTGAACGGCGGATAACGGTCGCGTTCAGGGTGACGGCATCCTGCCCCATGTAGAAGCAATGCATCAACGCTCGAAAGGAGAGTGTGTCATGCATAAGTTTCTTGTTGCCGCCGCTGTCGCCACCACCGCGCTAACCGCCGCCGTGCCCGCCGCGGCTCAGTACTACCCGGCTCCAGCCAACCCGTACCAGCAGCCCTACTACGGCCAGGGTTATGGCAATGGACACGGTCAGCACAACTATGGGCTGGTGCGCAGCTACCAGGTCCGCGTGGATCGGCTGCAGCGCGCCATTGCCCGGATGGACAGCCGCGACCGGATCAGCGAGCGGGAGGCCCGCAGCCTTCGTCAGGAAGCACGCTTCGTCGAGCAGCGCGTAAGGGCATTCGCCTCGAACGGCCGCCTGAACAATCGCGAACGTCGCGATCTCGACATCCGCCTCGCTCGCTTGGAGCAGCGCCTCATCCACGAACGCCGTGATCGGAATGGGCGCGCTGACGGCAACTACGGCCAAGGCTACTATGGCCAGGGTTACAATCCCTATGGTCAGGGCGGTTATGGTCGGGGCTACAATGGCTACAACGGCTATGGCAGTCCGTACGACCGCGACCGTGATGGCCGCGACGACCGGTACGAGGACGACCGCGGCCGCTATCCCGGCTAAGTCGTCACACACGCAGTAGGAGAAGGCGCCGAGGAATTCCGCGGCGCCTTTTCTTTTGCCCTTTCGCCGGGCGCTTTCTATATCGCGATGGCAGCGGCGGGGGCCGCCGAACCCAGTTTCCACGAGACAAGGACGCCACCATGGCCATCACGCCGCTCATGCCCGTTTACCCGCGCAGCGATGTGCGACCGGTCAAGGGCGAGGGCGTGTACCTGATCGGCGAGCGCGGCGAGCGGTATCTTGACTTCGCCAGCGGCATTGCCGTGAACCTGCTGGGTCACAGCCACCCGCACCTGATCGGGGCCATCCAGCGCCAGGCCGAGACGCTGATGCACGTGTCGAACCTTTATGGCAGCCCGCAGGGCGAGGCGCTGGCCCGGCGGCTAACCGAACTGACCTTCGCCGACACGGTGTTCTTCACCAACTCGGGCGCGGAAGCAGTGGAGTGCGCGATCAAGACGGCGCGTCGCTATCACCATGCCAAGGGCAACCCGCACAAGCACACGCTAATCACCTTTTCGAATGCCTTCCATGGCCGGACCATGGCCACGATCAGCGCCACCGATCAGGTGAAGCTGCGCGACGGATTTGCGCCGCTGCTGGACGGCTTTAAAGTCGTCGAGTTCGACAATCTGGAAGAAGCGCGCGCAGCGGTTGACGAGAACACCGCCGGCTTCCTGGTCGAGCCGATCCAGGGCGAGGGCGGCATCCGTCCGGCAAGCCAGGAGTTCATGCGCGGGTTGCGGGCGATCTGCGACGAGCAGGACCTGATGCTGGTGCTGGACGAGGTGCAGTGCGGCGTGGCCCGCACCGGAACGCTCTACGCCTACGAACAATACGGCATCACCCCCGACATCCTGGCGTCGGCCAAGGGCATTGGTGGCGGCTTCCCGCTCGGCGCCTGCCTGGCGACGGAGAAGGCGGCAAGCGGAATGGTGATCGGCACGCATGGCTCAACCTATGGCGGTAACCCGCTGGCGATGGCGGCGGGCGAAGCGGTGCTGGACGTGGTGTCGACCCCGGAGTTCCTCGCCCATGTGCGCGAGACCGGCGAGCGGCTACGCGCCGCGCTGGAGCAGATGATCCCCAACCATGATCATCTGTTCGAGGGTGTTCGTGGGCTGGGCCTGATGCTGGGCGTCAAGATGAAGACCGACAGCCGCGCCTTTGTTGGCTATTTGCGCACGCGCGGCATCCTGAGCGTCGCAGCCGGCGACAATGTCGTGCGCGTCCTGCCTCCGCTGATTATCGAGGAAGCCCACATCCGCGAGTTCGTCGATGGCCTGAGCGCGGCGGCGGCCGACTACGAAGTGCCGGCGGTCGCCGCCTGACGCGACGCCGCGCGCACGAGCAGGATCGCCGCACCGACGATCAGCGTGTCTTCAACGAGGCCAGTCCGTAGCTGACTCCAGCGACCCATTGCACGCATGCGGGCGTGGAAAGTTGGGTAAGAGCTGGCGATTGCAGCGCCGGCGCCGAGCGCCGCCGCGAGCCAGCGCTGATCGCGCCGAGCAACCGACATGGCAGCGATGCCGCCGCCCACTAGTCGACCGAGCAGGCCCGCAACTACAATTCGGTCGGGTGCGCCCTTCCACTTGTCACCGGCAAGCTCTCCAGCGGCCATCGCCAAGGCTCCGGCGGCGACCAGAGGCTTGCCCAGCATCTTCGGCGCTCCGAAAGTGCGCGGCAGTTGTCCCGTCGCGGCAGCCACGCTGACGGCAGCGAGCGGTGTCATGGAGCGAGCGCCTGCGGTAGCGCCGAGTAGGACAGGCAAAAGCATGATGTTCGAACGGCTGAGCTGGGAGTTGGTGCCGGCGGCCGCAACTTGTGCGGACTCGGGCGCTTTCCTATCTCCCCCCCGATGACTCCCGAAATTCAGAACCTCGATGTGGCGCTGGGCGTCACCATCCCCACCCGTTCGGCGCGCGGGCGCGTGGCCCGGCTTGGCCCGGCGCTCGACTCCATCCTTGCCAATCATTCCTATCCGCCGGTGCTCGAGAAGCTGCTGGCGGAGGCGCTGGTGCTGACGGCTCTACTGGGCGCGCTGCTCAAGGATCCGGGCGGGCAGCTGACGGTTCAGGCGCAGACCAAGGAGGGCATCGTCGACCTGCTGGTCTGCGACTATCTTGGCGGCGAGTTGCGCGGGTACCTGCGGCACGATCCCGCGCTGCTGGCGGACTCGGCCCGGGGCCCAAGCCTGGCCAGTCTGTTCGGCCACGGCTATCTGGCGATCACCTTCGACCAGCCGGCGACCGACGAACGCTATCAGGGCATCGTGCCGCTCGAGGGCGAAAGTCTGGCGGAAGCGGCGCAGAGCTACTTCACACAATCCGAGCAGATCCCGAGCATCGTCCGGCTGGCCGCGCGCAAGGGCGGAGACGGCAAGTGGATCGGCGGCGGCATCCTGTTCCAGCACTTGCCGGAAGGCGAGGCGGGACGCGAACGGCTGCACACGCGGTTGGATCATCCCGACTGGGACCATGTCGCCGTTCTGGCCGGCTCCACTCGCGACGAGGAACTCACCGCTCCAGCATTGAGCCTGGAGGACTTGACCTGGCGCCTGTTCCACGAAGAGCCGGAGGTGCGCACCTTGCCCAGTGTACCGCTGATGCGCGGCTGCCGCTGCAATCCCGATTACGTGCGTTCGGTCATCGCCCGCTTTCCCGAAGAGGACCGGGCCGAGATGGCCGACGAGGATGGGGTCATCCGGGTGAACTGCGAGTTCTGCTCGACCAGCTTCCCGCTCCGTTTCGAACCGGCTTGAGCAAGCAGGTGACTTTGCGTTAAGTTGCGCTGGCTAATCGGTTCTACAACATGGCCGTCCGACTGATCTTCATCCTGACAGCTGCTTTTGCCGCAGCGGCGCCGGCCGCGGCACCGGTGGCGTTGAACGGCGTCGTGGGCGGGCAGTGGGAGGTCGGTCGATCTGCCAACGGCGTAGGCGGAACCAAGGTCTGCGTCCCAGATGTCGCCACGCTCGCTCAATGGGAACATCGCGGCGTGGCTTGCACCCGCGTGGTCCTGTCGGATCGGGCCAATGAAGTAGTCATCCATTACACCTGCCCGGCCGGAGATTTCGGGCGATCGCGGATGACCGTGGTGACCCCGCGCAGTTTGCGGATCGAAACACAGGGCATCCACGAGGGCGAGCCGTTTTTCTACAACCTTCACGCCCGTCGCACGGGGACTTGTTGATTTCATTAAGGCAAGGTTTAACACTAGTCGCTTACACGGGGCAGGTGCTTCGGTTCACTCAGGGGCACGCTTTCCTCCCTATCGGGCCTGCCCCGAGAACTGGGCCGCGACGGGTAACACCGGAGCGGCCCTTCTTTTTTCTTGGCGCCGCTCGTAGAGGCACGCGCCGATGCTCTACTTTCTCATCAAGGCCGCGATTTCCGGAGTGCTGGTGGCACTTATCTCCGAAGTGGGCCGGCGAGCGCCTGGCTGGGGCGGGCTTCTGGCTTCATTGCCCCTGACTTCTATTCTGGCGATGCTCTGGTTGTGGCGGGACAGCGGCGATCCGGAGCGCGTGGCCGCATTGGCGATCAGCACCTTCTGGTTCTTCCTGCCATCCATTCCCTTCTTCCTGGTGCTGCCGTGGTTGCTGCGGCACGGCTTGCAGTTCTGGCCAGCCATCTCGGCGGGAGTGGTTGGCACACTGGTGCTCTACGCACTGACCTTCTGGGCAGCGCCGCGACTGGGCATTCCGCTGTGAGGGGGTTGGCCGCGGTTGTTCTGCTATCCGGCGGGCTCGATTCGATGGTCTGCGCCGCCCTGGCCCGTGAACGCGGCTTGCGGGTGCTGGCGCTGACGATCGATTACAACCAGCGGCATCGGGTGGAGCTGGACGCGGCGCGGCGGATCGCGGCCGAGCTGGCTGACGAGCATATCATCCTGCCGCTCGACTTAAGGGCGTTCGGCGGCTCGGCGCTGACCAGCGACACGGCGGTGCCCAAGGATGGCATTGGCGAGGGCATTCCGGTGACCTATGTGCCCGCGCGTAACACGATCTTCCTCAGCCTGGCGCTGGGCTGGGCAGAGGCGGCGGGGGCACGCGACCTGTTCGTTGGCGTGAATGCGCTCGATTTCTCGGGTTATCCCGACTGCCGGCCGGAGTTCATCGCCGCGTTTGAAGCATTGGCGAACCGCGCGACCAGAGCCGGGGTGGAAGGGACCGGCTTCACTGTCCATGCGCCGCTGCAGCATATGACCAAGGCGGATATCGCGCGCGAGGCGGATCGGCTGGGCCTAGACGCGGGTATGAGCCACAGCTGCTACGATCCGGAGCCCGATGGTGGCGCCTGCGGCGAATGCGATGCGTGCCGGCTGCGGGCCAAGGGCTTTGCGGAGGCGGGTCTGCCGGATCCGACCCGCTACGCAGTCGCACGGGCGGGCTGACGATGGCCTATGCCGTCAAGGAATGCTTCCTTACCCTGCAGGGGGAAGGGGTGCAGGCGGGCAGCCGGGCGGTGTTCCTGCGCTTTGCCGGTTGCAACCTGTGGAGCGGGCGCGAGCAGGACCGCGTAACGGCGCAATGCCGCTTCTGCGACACCGACTTCGTCGGCACGGACGGAGAGGGTGGGGGCAAGTTCGCCGACGCCGAGACCTTGGCAGAGCGGGTCGAGGCGATCTGGGGCGAGGGGCTCGGCGACCGGCTGGTGGTGATCACGGGCGGGGAGCCGATGCTTCAGCTGGAGGCTCCGCTGGTCGACGCACTGCATGCGCGCGGCTTCCGGATCGCCGCGGAGAGCAACGGGACATTGGCGGCCGTCGCGGGGTTGGACTGGTTATGCATCAGCCCAAAGGCCGGAACTGAGGTGGTGCAGCAATCGGGCGACGAGCTGAAGCTGGTCTGGCCGCAGCAGGGGATTGACCCAATCGAATTCGAAACATGGGACTTCGCCCACTTTCTGGTGCAGCCGATGGACGGAGCTGACGCCGCGACGGCGGTCCAGGCAGCGATCGCGCTGGCGATGAAGCGGCCGAAGTGGCGGCTCAGCCTCCAAGCGCACAAACTGGTCGGGCTGCCCTGATCACTCGCCGTTGCTGGTGAGGGTCGCGGGAGCGTTGCCGTCCTCTTCATTGCCCAGGTTGGTAAAGGCGAGATTGGCCTCGGCGTCGGCGGCCATGCCGGCCGAGTCGGCGGTGGCCGCGTCGATCGCAGTCACGTCATTGGCCGCACTGTTCTCGACCGAGAAGCCCTCGTCAGCAGCGATGCCGTTGCCGGCACTGTCCTGACGGTCACCGCAGGCGGCGAGTCCGAGCGACGCAGCCGTCGCGATCACAAGTTTGAAGCGCATTGAAGGTCTCCGTCGGCCAGAAATGAAAGAGGCTGCCGACATCCGCCGGCAGCCTCCCATAAACGCAAAACGCCTCCCGAGGGGAGGCGCATTGACCATTACATGCCGTTGGCGACGTTGGTGTCCGGCGAGTTGGTCATCATGTCGTTCATTTCCATGCTGTTCATGGTGGTGTTGCCAGCCATCATGTTCGCATCGGTGCCGTTCATGGTCATGTTGGCGTCCATGGTGTTCATGTCCATGGCGTTCATGTCCGTGGTGGCATTCATGTCGGTTGCCATCAGGTTCTCATCGACGGCAGTGTTGTTGGCGGCTTCGTTGCTGCTGCAAGCAGAAACCGCAAGGGCCGCACCGGCGACCAAGATCAGAGCACGCATTCTAAACTCCCTTTGAAATAAGATCTGGCACGGTTTGCCCGCGTCACAAATCGGCCGCACAATAGTGTGGCAAGCACTCGCCCTCAAGGGGCATTGTTTCTGATATCCAATTGTTGAAGGAAATCAGAGCAGTTGCGCCTCAACGCGGCATCCAGTTCGCCAGTTCCCGCCTCTATTTCGAGCGCTTGGAGGCTGGTCACACCGAATTCGGCGATGCCGCAAGGCACGATCCCGCTGAAGTGGGCCAGATCCGGGCTGACGTTGATCGAAAAGCCATGCAGCGTAACCCAGCGGCGGACGCGCACGCCCAAGGCGCCGATCTTGGCTTCGGCCGGGCCCTCCCCGACCCAGATGCCGATCCGTCCGGCCGAGCGGTGGGCCGATACGCCGAGGTTGGCCAGGGTGGTGATCATCCAGCCCTCCAGCGCACGAACGAACAGACGGATGTCCCGGCCGCGCCGGTCCAGGTCGAGCATGAGGTAGCCGACCCGCTGCCCTGGCCCATGGTAGGTATAACGCCCGCCGCGCCCGGCCGCGAACACGGGCAAGCCCTGCGGGTTGAACAACTCGCTAGGGTCGGCGCTGGTGCCGGCGGTGAACAGCGGCGGGTGCTCCAGCAGCCAGATGCATTCCGGTGCGGTGCCGGCGCGAATGGCGGCGGCGCGCTGCTCCATAAAGGCGAGCGCGTCAGGATAGGGGACCAGCCCCTCACTGACCCGCCATTCGATGTTGGCATCGTTCATGCGTAGCCAAGATGGTCCGCCGGCGCGGCCAGAGCTAGGCGATTGCCAGCCGGGCGGCCGCCGCCCATAAGCCGCGCCAGCGAGGATGGAGCAGGGCGTGGGGCGAGTTTCGATTTCACAGGCATGGGCCGAAACGGCCGCGGCGTTGCGCCGCGATTCCCGGCTGTTCGCGCCGGTCGCGCTCGCCTTTCTGGTCCTGCCCGGCACGCTGAGCGACCTCGGCAGCCCGCGCGCAACGCTGCCGCCGGGCGCCGCCGGCGCGCTGTGGAGCCTGCTGCTGCTGATCGTCGTCATCGCGTCGCTGGTCGGCCAGCTCACGATCCAGTGGCTCGCCTTGACGCCGTCG
>DATLMM010000071.1:0-45955 GCA_035537335.1 Sphingomicrobium sp.
GCCTGATCGGCGAGTTCAACAAGAAGGGCGTCGCTGTGTCCGAAGACACGCGCTTTGCTCAGGACCTCGAGTGGGACAGCCTGACCGTCATGGATTTCGTGGCGGCGGTGGAAGATGAGTTCGACATCATCATCACGATGAACCGCGCCGCAGAGATCGAGATCGTGCGGCAACTGGTCGATGCAGTGGCCGAACTGAAAGGCGAGGAATGACCGACCCCGGTCTTGCCCTGACCTCCGAGGCGGGCAAGCCTGCCCCGACCGGCGGTGCTGCGCCGGACCTGCTGAGCAAGTTCGATCCGATCATCGAGATGCGCCGCGGGCTGCTGGCCGGCGGCGTGACCGACCCCTTCAACCTGGTGATGGAGCGCGTCGAGAGCCCAACCGTGGCCATCTGCAACGGTCGCCGGACAATCCTGCTCGGCACCTACAATTACATGGGCATGACCTTTGATCCGGATGTGATCGAGGCCGGCAAGCAGGCGCTGGAAGAGTTCGGGTCGGGGACCACCGGCAGCCGGGTGCTGAACGGCACCTATCGCGGGCACCGCGACTGCGAGGACGCCTTGCGCGAGTTCTACGCCATGGATCATGCCATGGTGTTCTCGACCGGCTACCAGGCGAACCTCGGCATCATCTCAACACTGGCGGGCAAGGATGACTACGTCATCCTCGACACCGACAGCCATGCGTCGATCTACGACGGGTGCGGGCTTGGAAATGCACAGATCGTCGCCTTCCGGCACAATGACGTGGAGGCGCTCGAAAAGCGGCTGAAGCGCCTGCCGGCAGATGCCGGCAAGCTGGTGGTGCTGGAGGGCGTTTATTCGATGCTCGGTGATACGGCGCCGTTGAAGGAGATGGTTGCGGTATCGAAGGCCCATGGCGCGATGGTGCTCGTGGACGAGGCGCATTCCATGGGCTTCATCGGCGAGCACGGCCGTGGCGTCGCGGAGGCGCAGGGCGTCATCGATGAAGTGGATTTCATCATCGGCACCTTCTCCAAATCTGTTGGCACGGTCGGCGGCTTTTGCGTGTCGAACCATCCCAAGTTCGAGATCCTGCGGCTCGTTTGCCGGCCGTACGTCTTCACCGCCAGCCTGCCGCCGAGCGTGGTCGCCACCGCCGCGACCTCCATTCGCAAGCTGATGCACGGCGGGAACAAGCGTACGCACCTGCTGGAGAACAGCCGGCGCCTGCATGGCGGACTGAAGCAGCTGGGGTTCAAGCTCGGCACGGACGAGCCGCAATCCGCGATCATCGCGGTGATCATGCCGGACCTGGAGCGCGGCGCCGCGATGTGGGAAGCGCTGCTGCACGAGGGCCTGTACGTGAACCTTGCCCGGCCTCCTGCGACGCCGCAGGGTATGACCTTGTTACGCTGCTCGCTGTGCGCGGAGCACACGGAAGCTCAGGTGGGCGAGATCCTCCAGATGTTCGAAGCCGCGGGCAAGAAGGTTGGCGTGATCTGATCCGTCGTGCCGAACTTGTTTCAGCATCCACTCGTCCGTCAGTACGGCCGTGCGCGCGGAAGCGTGGACCCCCAAACAAGTTCAGGGTGACGAAGCTCCCGTATCCCTGGCGGTCATCAGCCGCCACCCATCAGGCAGGTAGTCGACCGACATATAGTAGTAAAAGGCACAGGCATTGCCCGGGAGGAAGGCGCCGCCCTTCAGGACGCCGAGCGCCGTGGTGCCGATGAACACCGGTGCGCCGCTGTCTCCGCGACGACATTGCGGCCCTTTCACCGTCACCCAGCTTGCGGAGCAGAGGCCGCCGCACAGTTCGCCCGGTGGGGCAAAGTCGGTCAGTTCGACTTCGGCGCAGCTGGCCCCGGTAGACTCGCCCCGCTTGCACACCCAGTCGCCAGCGCGGGTCATCGGACGGGTCAGCCAGCCGGTGACCGGCCGCGCTACGGTGCGCTGCGTATCGCTGTAGAGTAGCGGAGGCTCGCCACCGACACCGGTGTGGATCTGGACGTCGCGATAGGCGGTGCCCCACCCCCCGGCGAACTTCAGCAGCCGCTCCTCGCCATCTGGTCCGCGATAGCTCAGCTCGTCGGCGCAATGGGCCGCGGTGGTAATGCCGCGCTCCGAGCCGCGCTGAACCAGATAGCCGGTAGTGCAGATGAACCGACCGCCGGCGCCTTCGCTCACCACCCGAGATCCGCCGATGGCGCCAAGATTCTCGAAGGTGGCTGATATGGGCCGCACTTCCACCGCGACGCCAGTCACTGCGCTAAGCTCGGCCGCGACCTCCGCCACTGGACGAACCACTGCGGTGGCACGCTGGAATACAAGCAGTTGACCCGTGCGCGGGTCATGGCCGATGCCGCGGGTTCCCGGGACGGCGCTGGCGATCGTTGCGCGATGGCGGTCGATTGCAGCCAGTACCTGGGTGCGGGTTGCGCCCGCTCCGCCCCGGATGGTGACCGGCAACTTGTCACTGCCGACCGGCAGCAACAACTCTACCGGCGCTTGATTGCCCGCAAGCAGCACGATCAGCCGGTAGTCCGGGGCGTGCTGCACATGAAGCCCGGCCAATCGGTCCGCGAAGTGGATACGAAGGCGATCGCTTGCGCCAACACTAGCGACCTGCATTCGCAAACGGCGTTCCGCCTCCGCCGGAGGGACCGCATGTGCCGCCGCATAAGCTTCGGCATCGCGGACGAGTGCCTGCTCCGGCGTGTCGAGGAGCGGGTCGGCAGCGGCGGCGGATGTGGCAAAGGCCAGCAGAATGGGCAGCAGGATCGTCCGCATGGAACAGGGCTTAGCAGCTCTGTTCTGAACAACACCTCTCAAATGCGGGGTAGCGCACGCTTTCTGCTGGTCGTAATGTCGCCTACATGACGGCGGCCGGAGAGGACCGAAGCTTTAACTGGCGCCGCGGCGGCGCGGCGGCCGGAGCCTTATTTGCGACACTGGTGCTGCTCGGCATGGTGCTGCTCGTCGCCATGTCGAACGAGGCTCGCGACGAGGCGCTGACGCGCGAACGTCACGCCTATGACGTCACCCTGCTGGTGCGGACGGCGGACGCCACCATTTCGCGCTCCGAAGCCGCGTTGGGCCGGTTCGTCCTCGATGAAGACGTGACGGAGGAAGGAAGCGGAGCGATCTACGCCGATCAGTGGCGCCTTGCCGGGCACCAGATACAGCAGCTGTCCGAGGAAGTTCGCGGGAATGCGCAGCAGCTGGCGAGAGTGGAGCAGTTGCGCTCCCTTTACGAGCAGCGTGGGGGCGAGTTGGGCCAGGCGGCGCGGGCCGCGGCGGCGAAGCAGGGCCAGGGCGGAGCGCCGCTCTATTATGCCGCGTCGCTCTCCCAAACCGGTCCCGAGCTGCGGGACAAGCTGGCAGAGATCGCCAATGCCGAGCGTCAGGAGCTTCGGCGGAGCATGTTGCGGACGCAGTTCTTCTCGGCCGAGGCGGACCGACTTACCGATTATCTGTCCTGGCTGGGCCTGGTCATCGGGCTCGGCGCCATCGGACTCGGCTTCCTGGCGATCCAGGTCTTGCGGGAGAACATCCTGGCCCGGCGCGAAGCGGAAACGCTGGAGCAGGCGGTCGCCATGCGCACGCAGGAGTTGAGCGCCGCCAACGAGGCGCTCAAGGCCGAAGCGGAAGAGCGGGAGGCAGCCGAGGCACAGCTGCGCCAGGCGCAGAAGATGGAGGCGGTCGGCCAGCTGACCGGCGGCATCGCTCACGACTTCAACAACATGCTGGCGGTAGTGGTCGGCGGGATCGATCTTGCCCGGCGCCGAATGAACGGACCCAAGCGGGAGGTGCTGATGCACCTCAACAACGCCCTCGAAGGAGCAACCCGTGCCGCCGCCCTGACCCGTCGCCTGCTGTCCTTCGCGCGCTCCGAGCCCCTGCTTCCCGCGCGGGTGAACCCATCCGACCTGGTCGGCGGAATGTCTGAATTGCTCGACCGGACGCTTGGCGAACGGGTCCGCGTGGAGGTCAAGGCCATGGCGGGCGCGTGGCCGGTCTTTGTCGATCCACATCAGCTGGAGAACGCGGTCCTCAACCTTGCGGTAAACGCCAGGGACGCCATGGATGGTGATGGGCTGGTAACCATCAGCACCGATAATGTAACGGTCGCCGCCAATGAGGTGGGCGACATCCGCGCGGGCGAGTATGTTCGCGTCTCGGTTTCGGACGCCGGTTGCGGGATGAGCCCCGAGGTGCTGGAACGGGCGTTCGAGCCGTTCTTCACCACCAAGGAAGTCGGCAAGGGAACAGGCCTCGGGCTGTCACAGATCTTCGGTTTCGCGCACCAGTCGGGCGGGGAGGTCGGGATCGAAAGTATAGTAGGCGTGGGCACCACCGTCTCCATCTACCTGCCCAAGACGCAGGTGGAGCCGGCAGAAGTAAGGATGCACCCGGCCATGCAGCAGCGACAGGAAGTGGAAGCCACGGTTCCAGGGGCTAGAATTCTGCTGGTCGAGGACGATCCCCGGGTCCGGGCGGCCACCGTGGGGGCGCTGGAAGATCTGGATTATGAGCCGGTGTCTTGCTCATCGGGGGCCGAGGCGATCGCGCTGTTCGAGGCACAGGAATTCGATCTCGTCATTTCCGACGTGATCATGCCGGAGATGACCGGCCCGGAACTGGTGCGCGACCTGAAGATGCGCCGGCCACATACGGCAATCTTGTTCGTGACCGGTTTTGTCGGCGAGGGAGAAGGCGAAGACCTGGTCGGCTACGAGCTGCTGCGCAAACCTTTTACCGTGACGGCATTGGCTACGGCCGTGGCCACCGCCCTGCAACGAAGCGTTGCCGAGGGAAAGCCGCCGCGTCGCGCCGCCGGCTAGCGGATCGCCTTCGACTTAAGCAGGCGTGGCGCCAGGGTCAGCGCCGCAAGCAAAGGCCAGCGGCGCTGCCAAGGCTTGAGCTGGAAGTCCGTTCCGGCATGACGATTGATCTTCCACACGATGTAATCGGCCCCTCCCGCGAAGGTGGCGCTCGCCTTGGCGAGGCGCAGCACCGACAGCGTTTTTCCTTCCAGCCGCCGCCGCCGCCAACTCGCATGACGCCGTCGCACTTCGGCGCGGGCAGCGGCGAGCGCCGGTCCGGTGAACCGCCGGTAACGCTCCGGATCGGCATCGACGACCGAGCCGCCCCTCTCCTTCTTCTCGGCCCGAAGCTCCGCGGAGTAGGTAAGCGCAAAGGCCGCTCGCCACAGATCAAGCGGAGGCTGATCGTTGGGCAACACCGGCAGGGCGGCGCTCAACAGGGTCGGGGCAGCACGGCCGACAGCGGCGATTGCTCGCCCCTCCGCGGCAAGGTCAGATGACCAGACCAGCCGCGACGGTTGGGCAAAACGCGCCCAGACCGATACGCTGCGGGTTTCCGGACCGTTTAGTCGATAAAAGTCGGCTTCGCTCAGAACGGCGTACTTTGCGTGAAGCCCGTCATGTTCAAGCGGGAACACGTTAGGCGGGATCAGCTTGTTCGCGACCGCTTGCCAGCGCTTGCCGTAGGCGCAACGATAATCCGATACGATCAGGTAGAAATCGAGCATCAAGCCATCGAGTTGCCGCTCGCGCAGGCAGGAACCGTAGAACAGCACCGCACGACTGGCGGCACCGTGGCGCTTCGCAATCGCTGCCGCGAGAGCGGACACGCGCGGATCGACCGGCTGTCGGAGTTCGGCGGCGACGAGGTCGCGAAGCTGGCTCATCGAGCGCTCAGGCGGCTAGTCGGACGAACGACAACGGCTGGGCGCGTGACAGGTGGATAGGCCGGCCGGTGATTGCGGTGAATGTCTCGCCATCGAGGATCACATCGGAGCGTTCGCCAGCGATGCTGATCTCGTCAGCTTCTTCGACATGGACGCCACGCAACTTGCGTTGACCAAGACGCCCAGCAATCCCCGCGATGAGTCCCTGGATCATCGAGCCTGGCCGCTGCTCGATAGCGATCATCTTGAGCGTGCCGCGCCGCTCGCCCTGGACCTCGCCGCCGAGCAGGAGCTTCTCGAGGGTCGTGACTGCCAATAGCGCGAAGCGGCCGCTGATCTGGCCACCGCGCGGCACCGACACCTGCAGCTCCTGCGGCTCGGGCGGAAGAAACCCGGCCTTCCAGCCGAGCAGGCCGCGCAGCATCACCGCCACGGCCGTGAGGAAGTGACTGAATCCGTTGGGCAGGCCCAACGGGTAGATGCGATTGCGGCAGTAGAGCATGGTGTCCGCCAGGCCAGCGCCGCCCAAGAACATGCCGATGACGGGATGCTGCGCCTCGGCACCGCAGCGAAGCGCGATCAGTTCGCGCTCGACCAGATGCGGGGCAAGGTCGCTCTTGGCAAGTTCGAGGAAGCGCCGGAGCGCCACGATCGGATCGCCCTGAGCGCCGAGGTCCAGCGCGATAAGGTTCGTCTTGCCGTTCGGCAGCACGGCGACCGGGGGTGGATTTTCGCCGAAATGTCCGCCGTTGTGGAGCTCGGTGAGCGACCCCTGGACGGTACCGTCACCGCCATTGATGACCAGCAGCCGAGGGCGAATGCGAGCGATGGTCCTCATCGCCTCGCCGATCTGCTCGGCTTTCTCCACCTCATAGTGGAAGATGTCGGGGTGTTCTGCGCAGAACGCACGGATGCGCGGCAGTTCCTGCAGATTGCCGGTGCTGCGCGGATTGGAAAGCAACGCGACGCGATTGGAGCTCATCTCAACTCCCGGTGCCGGGCACCCTTGCAAGCTGCAGCGCCGGGATCGATGCAGAGCGCCTTGCCGCTGCCGTCAAGCGGTCCCGATCCAAGTTTCCGCATGTCATTCGCCATCGCTTCGCTATATGCCTCAGGCTGAGCTTTAGGCCGGAACTTCACCCAGCCTGCTGATGTCCCCTGCCCGCGCATTGCGGCTAAATGATGGTGTTAGAGCGGCTTGCTTGTGCCCAGATTGACGCTCATCGATCGCTATATCGCCAAAAGCGTTGCCGTTCCGCTGCTCGGCACACTGCTCCTCGCCGCCATGCTGCTGGTGCTCGACAAGATGCTGCGGCTGTTCGACTTCGTGGTGAACGCCGGCGGGCCAGTGAGTGTTGTGTGGCGGATGCTGGCCAACCTGCTGCCCGAGTATTTTGCGCTGGGAATCCCAATCGGCTTGATGCTCGGCATCCTGCTCGCCTTCCGCAAGCTGGCGACCAGTTCTGAGTTGGACGCGCTTCGGGGGATCGGCACGGGGTTCGGCCGGATGTTGCGCGTTCCTTACTGCTACGCCTTTGTCCTGCTGCTGCTCAATCTGTTCATCGTCGGCTGGCTGCAGCCCTGGACCCATTACGGTTATGAACGGCTGCGGTTCGATCTTCGGTCGGGTGCACTCGGCGCGAGTCTGCAGGTCGGCGAGTTCAACACCTTGTCCAAGCGCTTCACGCTGCGGATCGACCGTTCGGAGCGTAACGGAACGCAATTGCACGGTATCTTTGTACAGGTAGACGACAAGTCCGGAACCAGCATCGCCGCCACTGCGGAACATGGCCGGTTCCTGTCAACGGACGATCCGGACACCATCCTGTTCCGACTTGAGCGCGGTCGGCTAATCCAGGCAAATCCGAAGTTCACCACGCCGCGGACCCTCGCGTTCGAAAGCTACGACCTTCCGATCAACCTCCCGCGTGTCGACGCTTTCCGGGCGCGCGGCGACGCCGGGGACGAAGTGGACGAGAAGACTCTGCCCGAGCTACTTCGGGACAGCTATGGCGGCGGGGCGACGGGCGAGGCCAACCTTGCCGCTCGTTCAAACCTTTACTTCCGCATGGTCGAAGTTGCCATGATGCTGTTGCTGCCAATGCTGGCCGTGGCGTTGGCCGTGCCGCCCAAGCGCAGCGCCTCTTCGCTCGGCATCTTCGTCGGCATCGTGATGATCGTCGCCTATCACAAGATCAATCAATGGGCCGAAGGCGCCGGCACGCAGGGCCGGCTTGTTCCTGAGCTCGCACTTTGGCTGCCGTTTCTGCTGTTCGCGGCCCTGATCGTTTGGATGTACTGGACCCTGGCCCGCAAGCCGGGTGGTCAGCCCATCGGAGCGCTGGAACGTGGTGCCGGCAAGATAGCAAGGGCGATCATTCGCCTGCTTCCACAGTTTGGTCGCGGGGCGGAGGCGAGCGCATGATCAACCTCAACTTCTTCCCCTCGGTGCGACTGGCGCTTTACACGGTCAAGCTGTTCCTGACCCGTAGTCTTGCCGTCCTGCTCGCGCTGGTGCTGGTCCTGATGACGCTCGATCTGCTGGGCGAAAGCGGCAAGATCCTGGCGGTGCCTGGAAACGGGGAGCCTGAATTGTGGAGTTACGTGTCGCTCCGCGTACCGATGCTGATCAGCAGATTTTTGCCGTTTGCCGTTCTGCTGGGAACGCTAATCACCTTCACGACTCTCAACCAGAACAGCGAAGTCATCGCGATGAAGGCGGCCGGGCTTAGCGCGCACCAGATCCTTGCTCCGCTGATCGTTGCCAGCCTGTTCGTTGCCGCGGCCGCTTTCGCCTTCAACGAGCGGGTCGTGACGAAAGCGACGCGCACCGTGACTGCATGGGACGAGAACGACTATCGGCCCTTGCCTGTCGAAAGCGGGGTGCTCGGTAACGTCTGGGTGATGGCGGGCGACGATCTCGTGCGGGTGCGACTGGTTGCTGGGCGCGGCGCCGGGACGCGACTGGAGCGAGTCGAGATCTATGAGCGCGAGGAGAATGTCATCAGCAGAGTGATACGCGCGGAACGGGCCAGACCGGCCGGAGAGGCATGGCAGCTCGAGAATGCAGAGATTTATAGTCCCGAGATGAACCTGATCCGCCGAGTGCCCGAACTTCGCGCCTTGGAGAATGTCGAGCCCGCTCGCCTGACCCTGGCAAAGGTCGACCCCGAGACGATCGACTTCTTTGCTCTGCGCGGAGCCCTTGATGAGCTTCGGGCCGCGGGGCGACCGACCGCCGCGGTCGAGGCTGGCTTGTGGCACAAGATCTCCGGTCCGTTGTCCACCCTGCTGATGCCGTTGCTGGCCGCCGTCGCGGCGTTTGGCTTGGCGCGGTCCGGCCGAACGCTGCTGCGCGCAGTGGTCGGAATGGCTCTGGGATTCGGGTTTTTCGTGGCAGACAATTTCAGCCTGGCAATGGGAAATGTCGGGGCCTACCCGCCCCTGCTGGCCGCTTGGGCACCATTTTTCCTCTTCTTGCTGATTGGCGAAACGGTGCTGGTCAGAAGCGAAGAATAAGCCGTCGTTCATGTCCACAAGGTAGAACCTTGCCCATGCTGACCCTGCTGATAGCGACCGCTGCCGTGGCGCAGCCGCAACCTGCTCGCAATTGGACCCAGACCGTGGCGAGCACGCCGGTCGGGTGGCGGGTCGGCAATCCGGCAGCTCGGATCAAGCTGGTCGAATATGGCTCTCTCAACTGCCCCCACTGCGCTCACTATTCCGAGTTCGCGACCGCGCCGATCATGGCTGCGGTGGAGGCGGGTCGTGCCAGTTTCGAGTTCCGTCCGTTCCTGATCTTTCCGCATGATGTCGCCGCGACGCTGATCGCGCGGTGCGTGGCGCCCGGGAGGCGGTTCGGCTTCATCGAACGCTATTACAAGGCAACCGGCGGTTTCACCGACAAGTTGCGCGCCAGCGATCCTGCCAGCTTGAAGGCGGAGGGCACCGCGGCGACCAATCGCAGGCTGGTGGCCGTTAGCGGCATGGCCCCTCTCGCCGCCCGCTTTGGCCTGACCCCGGCGGCAACCAATCGCTGTGTCTCGGACCCGGCCGGCGCGGCCTGGCTGCAGGCGGCTTACGCCAAGGCCAAGGAAGCGGGGGTGCAGAGCACGCCGACCTTTCTGATCAACGGCAAGCGAGTCGAGTTCAATAACGCCGCTGAACTGTCCGCGCTGCTCAAGTAGGAACTCGCAGCGTCTGGCGCCGACCTGCGGCTTCTAGCGCCGACCGAGCGTGCTCTTCGCCAGCCGCAGCAGCAACGGCGTCAGCCCACGATGGCTGGTCGCATGATAAACGCTGCCTCGGTTCAGGACCGCGCTGACCCGACGATGGGCCTCGCCGAGATTGTGGTAGGGAACACCCGGAAGCAAGTGATGCAGCGCATGGTAGCGCAGGCCCACCGGAGCCCACAGCGCCGGCAACGTCGCTGGCGGCGGCACGTTGACACTGTCTAGGTATTGGGCGGTTACGGTCATTGGTTCGCCGTCGTTCTCCCACAGGTGCGCGACGAGGGTGCGGACTTGGTTGAGGAACAGGACGCCCGAGGCAATCGCCAAGAAGATGGCGAATTCACGCAGCGGCACGACCCCCGTAACGGCCAGCGTGACCAGCGTCAGCGCCCAGATGCTGCACGCAGCCTCCTGCCACAGCCACTGACGGCGGAACTCACCCTCTGGTGCGCGGCGGCGAAAATGCGGGTTGATCTGCAGCCCCGAATAACGCGCCACGACCAATTCGCGCAGCCGCGGCGAGAGCATCGACAAGGGCGCGGCGATCGCGAAGCGGCCGATCAGCAGCAGCGGCGACAGGGCAGCGAACAGCAGAAACAGCGGCAGGCTCCAGGGCTTCATCAGCGCCAGCGGGAGATATTCCGGATCCTCGGCCGTGCCGTAACGGGTCTTGGCATGGTGCATGTTGTGGACGCCTTCATAAAGGAAGGACGGCACCAGCAAGGGCACGCCGAACAGCATGTTCCAGGCCAGGCGAAAGCCCGGCAACTGGCTATGCTTGATGTGGGTGAGTTCATGAATGAAGCTGCCGGCGCGATAGAGCGCCAGAGTGCCTACCAGCCCGGCAAGCATCATCGTGCCGGTCGAGCCCGTTAGCAGCGCGACGCCGAGACCGAGGTAGCCGAGCAGGGCCGAGCCGAGAAAGTCGGCCCAATAGATGCGCGGGTTGGCTGTGTTGAGATCGCGAGTCAGGTCGGCCGCGGCGCGCAGCATGGTGCGATCGTCGCTCTGCGCCCGCTCCCGCACGGCCAAGGAAACAGGCTCATCACCGACGCGCGCGAAGCCGCCATGGGGCAAGGACATGTCATTCATGGGAAGCGAAGAGATAGGATTGGATTAGGGCGGCAACAAGGCGTTGAACGAGCGGCATCGCTTAGCCTGCTTGTGCCGATAGCAGAACGTTCGCTGGTGCGTGCCGAGTACAGCTAAGCAGCCCCTAGTGCAGCTAAGTGGCCGATGCATGCTTCCGATCTTCGCGGACGCCGACGCGACGTGGGACAATGTTTCGCTCGGCATGCGGCTGGGGGAGCGACCGCGGGTGCTGGTCACGACCACGCCGGGCAATCACGATCTGCTCACGCGCATCAAGGCGGAGCCGGGGGTGGCCATCCGGCGGGGGCGGACGCGCGACAATCTCCATCTCCCGCCGGCTTTCCTGGCGGCGGTCGAGGCAGCGTACGGAGGAAGCCGGCTGGGACGGCAGGAGCTGGAGGGGGAAGAGCTGGGCGAGGCGGCTGGCGCGTTGTGGACCCGCGACCTGCTGGAGCAGTGCCGGGCGGGGCCGCGGGCCTGGGGTTGCACCCGGGTGGTGGTCGGGGTCGATCCGCCCGCCGGAACGGGCAGAGACGCCTGCGGGATCGTGGTGTGCGGGCTGGCCGGAGACGGGCGCGGCGTGGTGCTGGCTGACGCGAGTTGCCGGGGCGAGCGGCCGACCGGGTGGGCCCGCAAGGTGGTGTCGGCGGCGGACCAGTGGGGCGCCGAGCGGGCGGTGGCGGAGGTCAACAACGGCGGCGACGTGGTGCGCGAGGTGCTGCACTCGGTCGCGCCGATGCTGGCGGTGAAGAAGGTCCATGCGAGCCGGGGCAAGATCGCGCGGGCCGAGCCGGTGGCGTCACTGTTCGAGACCGGCAAGTGCCTGCTGGCAGGGACTTTCCGGCAGCTGGAGGATGAGCTGTGCGGGTTTACGGCGGGCGGCTATGTCGGGAGCGGATCGCCGGATCGGGCCGACGCGATGGTGTGGGCGCTAAGCGAGCTGATGATGGGCGGGCGTTACCGATGCTGCGCTCGCTCTAGGCGTGGGACGGGGCCGTTGCTACGCCCCTGCCCCATGACCCTCTCCATCCGTCCTGTCGAGACCGCCGCCGACCGGCGCCGCTTCGTCAATCTGCTGTGGGATGTGTATCGCTACGACCCGCACTGGGTGCCGCCGCTAAAGAGCGAGGAACTGGCGCTGATCGACCCGGACAGGAACCCGTGGTTCGAGCATGCTCGGGCAAAGCTGTGGCTGGCCGAGCAGGACGGCCGGGTGGTCGGTCGGGTGAGCGCGCAAGTGGACGATTTGGTGCTGCAGCACATGGGTGCGGGCACCGGTTTGATGGGGATGCTGGAAGCGCTGGAACATGCAGCGGCGGTGGCGCTACTCGAGACGGCAGAGGAGTGGCTGAGCGGGCAAGGCATGCAGCGGGTGCTGGGTCCGATCAGCCTGTCGATCTGGGATCAGCCGGGGCTGTTGGTGGAGGGTTTCGCCCAAGCGCCGACCGCGATGATGGGGCACCATCGGCCGGACTATAGGAGGTGGGTCGAGGCGGCGGGCTACGGCAAGGCCAAGGACCTGCTGACCTACGAGCTCGATATCCGGGCCGACCTAGGGCCGTTGGTGCGGCGGCTGGTGGAAGCCGGCGCGCGCAACGGGCGCATTCGGGTACGGCCGGTCGACAAGCGCCGGTTCGAGGCGGAAGCGGCGATCATCCTCAACCTGCTGAACGATGCCTGGTCCGACAATTGGGGGTTCGTGCCGCTGACCGCGGCGGAGATCGCGTACGCCGGCAAGAAGCTCAAGCCGATCATCTTCGAGGACTTGGTGTATATCGCTGAGGTGGACGGGGAGCCGGCCGCCTTCATGATTACGATACCCGACATTAACGAGCTGATCCGCGATCTGGACGGGCGATTGTTCCCGGTGGGCTGGGCCAAGCTGCTGTGGCGGCTGAGGAAACCGCAGGTGAAGCGGGTGCGGGTGCCGTTGATGGGAGTGACGAAGTCACTGCAGGGCTCGCGGATGGCAGGGCAGCTAGCGTTCATGCTGATCGAGCGGTGCCGGGTGAACTCAATCGCCAAGTACGGCGCTACGCATGGCGAGTTCGGCTGGGTGCTGGAGGACAATGGCGGAATGATGAGCATCGCGCAGCTGCCGGGCGCGGAGGTCAACAAGGTCTACCGGATCTACGAAAAGACGCTCTAGCTGGCCTCGGGCCGAGCGAAGCGGATGCCGGAACGGTTGGCGAACGACCAGCGGACCTGTCCGGTCAGCGAGCCGATCCGCGGCACGACCACCGTAACCTTTTCCGCGATGGGCAACCGACCAGTGACGCAGCAGCCTTCGAGCGACAGGTCGCTGACGACGCTGTGCGTGAGGGTGCCGTCCGCGCGCGTCAGCCGGGCGTCGAGACACACCAGGTGACGAGTCCGCCGATCGGCCGAGGCAGAGGATGCTTTCTGGTCCACGAGTCGCTTGTTAACCGGCGGGAAGTTATGCGCCCGTTTCCCGACGTGGTTGCGACCCGGTTAACCCTAGCGGCGGATGCGGCCGTCCAGCGGGCGCAGCGTGACTTCGGTCCATGTGCGCGGCCCCGTGTCCGTCCGCAGCGGAGCGAGCTTGTCACTGCCCTTGGCCGGCGGGCCGACGATAAAGGCAGCGGAAGAGCGGCCGGCCATGCTGCCGGCGCGATAGCCGACGTTAAAGGCAATCAGTGGAACCAACACCTGCCCTCCTCCAGCGGCATATTCGCGGAACGCGGTGCGGGCCATGCGGACGGTCGGCTGCAAGGGGAGCTGAGCGAGCGGCTGGAGCAGGTCGGCCGCCTTTGCCTCGCCATCCGGACGGGCGAAGAAGGTCGCCAGTTCCTGATCCTGGGTGGGACCGGCGTTGAGCACCAGCGCTTCGATCGCGATGTCGCGCGCAGGAACGCTGCCGCTGTTGATAAGCAACAGGTCAAGGTGGAGCTGAAGTTCCGTGTCGGTAAGGACGGCGGCGCGGATGCCGAGCTCACAATCGAGCCAAGCGCGAAGGCGGGTCGAGACGATGCCGCCACCCGGAGACGGCGCCGGTGCAGGGACGGGCGCGGGGGTCGGAGCGGCCGGGACCGGACGCGGTGCCGACGGCAGCGGCGTCTCCGGTGACGGTGCTGCAGCAGCGCCGGATTGAGCCGCGGCGCCGGCGAAGGCCAGTCGGCCGGGATCGACCTGCTGCGCCGAGCGCCGGCGCAGGAACCACCAGCCGGCTGCCCCGGCAAAGGCGAGCGCGGCAAGCCACGGCAAGTAGCCCGGCAAGCCGCCCGATCCGTTCTCCGGGACGGGCGCCGGGACAAAGGGAGTGGGATCCGGCACGCGGGCGTTGGGGGGCGGAGCAGGGGTGGCGGGTCCGAAGTCGAACCCGGGCTCATCCTGTGCCGGGGCGGGCGGCGGCAAAGCCACGCTAGCCGATGCCGCAGCGGCAGTAGGTCCGGAGCCTGGCCGCGAAGCCGCGCTGCTGGCCGGTCGCTCCGGGGGTGCGGCACGGGGAAGCGTGGCGGTCTCCGTCGCGGGCGAGCGGTCGGCAGCGGGCAGTTCGGCGGGAGGATCGGCCGGTGACTCACGATTACCGCCGAGCGAGAAGTCGCGCAGCTGTTCGGGGCCGATCGTCCCTTCGCGCGGCGGCGGCGGCGGCGCGACGACGTTGCTTTGCGCCAGCGCGGGGAGCGCGGCGGACAACAGCAACAGCCAAGGGAGTAACAGGCGCGACGCGCGGGGCACTGCTATGATCAACACCTTTTTCGCTGCCGGCAGCCCTCAACAGGCGCCCCCGCGCCCGGGCCGGCCAAGTGGCGCGCCTCATGCCCGCTCATGCGCTCGCCGGCAAGAGGCTGCGGTCCCTAGCGGGCGTCGACCAGCACCAGTTCGGCGTCCTCGTCTGCAGCAATGGTGATTGCAGTCTCACCGGTGATGGCGACCCCGTCGCGGGCTCCTGCCGCAACGCCATTGACCCGCACCCTGCCCGAGGGCACCAGATAGAGGTGGCGGCTGGGCGCCGCGTCGAGCGTGATGGACTTGCCAGTGGCGAGAGTGGCACCGAGTACGCGGACATCGGCGTTCACCGTCAGCGCACCATCGGCCGGATCGCCGCTGGCAAGCAGCTGAAAGCTGCCGTCACGAGCCTCCTTGGGAAAGGGCATGGCGCCCCACGAGGGAGGAGCGGAGGGCCGATCCGTTTCGACCCAGATCTGGAACAAGGTCGTTTCCTCGTCCTCCAGATTATATTCGGCGTGGCGGACGCCGGTGCCGGCGCTCATCACCTGGACGTCGCCAGCGGCGGTGCGGCCCTTGTTGCCGAGACTATCCTGGTGCGTGATCGCGCCGGTGCGGACGTAGGTCACGATTTCCATGTCGCGGTGCGGGTGCGGGGGAAAGCCCGACCTGGCCGCAATGCGGTCGTCGTTCCAGACCCGGATCTTGCCCCAGCCCATGCGGGCCGGGTCATGGTAGCTGGCGAAGGAGAAATGGTGGCGGGCATCGAGCCAGCCATGGTCGGCGTGGCCGAGGCTGCTGAATGGGCGAATGTCGATCATCTGGTGAAGGTGGGAGGAGTGCGGAGGCTCGCCAAGTGTCAGGCGTGTGACTGGTCGGGATCGTCATTGCGAGGAGGTGCCGACGACGCGGCAATGCGCAAGGCGGTGGCGTACCTGGCCGCTTTCTCCGCGTAATGGGCGGCGGAGACGCGGAGCCTCTGCTGCTCTGCCACCGTGAGCGCGCGGACTACTCGGGCGGGGCTGCCGACGATCAGCATGCCTGGTTCGAACACTTTGCCCTCCGTCACCAGCGCGCCCGCGCCGAGGATGCAGCGGGCGCCGATCAGCGCACCGTTGAGTACGCGCGATCCCATGCCGATCAGGGCGCCCTCCCCGACTGTGCAGCCATGCAGGATCGCCTGGTGCCCGACGGTGACGCCCGCGCCCACCGTCAGCGGAGCGTCCGGATCGGAATGGCCGATCGCACCATCCTGAAAATTGCTGTCGTCACCGATGATGATGGGTGTGTTGTCGGCCCGGATCACGGCGCCGAACCAGACGCTGGCGCGAGTTCCCAGGCGAACGTCGCCGATGAGGTCGGCAGAAGGCGCGACCCAGGCACCAGGGCCAAGCGTGGGTGCGAGGTCATCGATGGCGTAAAGCGGCATCCCGTAGCGCTAGACCAAGGCTCTGCAGCCGTCACCTGCGCGGCGAAATTAGCTGGCGTTCCATAGTCGAATGAAGGCTCCCAATTTTTTGCCTTTTGCTTGTGAAAGCTAGGCGGTAGCGCTTGCTTAATGCTTCAAGCCGTACAACATGAACGCGCCGCTTTTCTGAACAATGGTGGGGAATGTGGACGGCTGATTGCTGGACGCGACTGGACGGATTCGCTCGGTCCGGTCGAAGGCTGGCCGCAGAGCCTCAAGACCGCGACCGCCATCCTGCTCCGTTCCCCCGTGCCGATGGTGATGCTGTGGGGCGAGGACGGCATCATGCTTTACAATGACGCATATTCGGTCTTCGCCGGGGGCCGTCATCCGGAGCTGCTGGGGTCCAAGGTCCGCGAAGGATGGCCGGAGGTGGCCGACTTCAACGACCATGTAATGAAGGTCGGCCTGGCGGGCGGCACCCTTCAGTTCCGCGATCAGGAACTGACGCTCTATCGCACCGGCAAGCCGGAACAGGTCTGGATGAACCTGGACTATTCGCCGGTTGCCGGCGAGAACGGCGAGCCGGCGGGCGTGCTGGCGGTGGTGATCGAGACCACCGAGCGGCTGCGTGCTGAGCACGAGCTGCGGGCCCGCGAGGAACGGCTGCGGTTCTTCGACGCCCTGTCCGAAGCGATCCGTGATCTCACTCGGCCGGAACAGGTGATGGCGTGCACCGCTCAAGCGCTTGGCCGGCATCTGGACGCGTCGGTGGTGGCCTATGCCGACATGGGCGCTGACGAAGACCAGATGAACATCCGCGGCGACTGGGCGGCGGACGGATCACAGAGCATTGTCGGCACCTATTCGCTCGGAGCGTTCGGCAAGACCGCCAACCGCGAACTGCGCAATGGCCGGCCGTTCATCACCTTCGATACGCTGGAGGAGCTCGGGCCTGAGGAGGGCAAGGCGCTGCTCGACCTGGGGCTCGGGGCGACCGTGTGCATGCCCTATTTTCGGGAGGGCCGGCTGACTGCCCTGATGGCGGTGCACAGCAAGGAGCCGCGCCAGTGGACCAACAGCGAGCTGTCCTTGATTGCCGAAGCAACCGATCGCAGCTGGGCGCATGTGGAGCGGGTGCGGGCCGAAGTGGTGCTGCGCGAAAGCGAGGACCGGTTTCGCAACATGGCCGACAACACGCCCGTCATGATGTGGGTGACGGACCAGAGCGGAAACTGCACCTACCTCAACCGGCGTTGGTACGAGTTCACCGGCCAGGAACAGCACGAGGGCGAAGGGCTCGGCTGGATTCAGGCGGTGCATCCCGAGGACCGCCCGCTGGCCGAAGCCGTGTTCCTTGGCGCCAATGCGGGACAGGACGACTACAAGGTCGAATTCCGCCTGCGCCGGGCGGACGGGACCTACCGGTGGACGCTGGACGCAGCGGCGGCGCGGTTCGACTCCGCGGGCAAGTTCCTGGGCTATGTCGGATCGGTGGTCGACATCGACGAGCGGCGCGAGGCCGAGGAGGCAATTCGGAACAGCGAGCAACGCCTGCGGCTAGCGACAGCCGCTGCCAACATCGGGACATGGGATTTCGATCCGATCACAGGTGCCTTGCGATGGGACCAGCGGTGCAAGGAACTGTTCGGCATGCCGCCCGAGGCGGAAGTCACCTACGAGCTGTTCCTGGCCGGGCTGCACCCGGATGACCGGGAAACAGCCGATGCGGCCGTGCAGGCGGCGCTCGCGCCCGGAGGCACAGGCGGCTATTCTGTCACATACCGCACGGTTGGCCTGACCGACAATCAGGTTCGCTCGGTTGCGGCGAACGGCGGAGCGGTGTTCGACGATTCGGGCGAGGAACCGCGAGCGGTTCGCTTCATCGGAACGGTGATCGACATCACCGACCGGATGAAGGCCGAGCAGCATCAGCGGCTGCTGATCGACGAGCTGTCGCACCGGGCCAAGAACCTGCTCGCGATCATCCAGTCCGTGGCGCAGCAAAGCTTCAAGGGCGCCCGCGACCCAGCCGACATGTTGCGCTCGTTCGAGGGACGGCTCGGCGCGCTGGCGGCGGCGCACGGCGTGCTGACTCGTGAGAAGTGGGAGGCCGCGCCGATCCGGCGGGTGATCTGCGATACGATCACGGCCGTGAAATCCGACGATCATCGGCTTGAGCTGGATGGGCCGGACCTGATGGTACCGCCCAAGACCGGCGTCAGCCTGGCGATGGCCATCCATGAACTGGTCACCAATGCGCTTAAATACGGAAGCTTCAGCGGTGAGGACGGCCGGGTGCTGATCCGCTGGGGAGTTGAGGAAGGCCGGCTGAAGCTTGAGTGGCGGGAAGAAGGCGGTCCACCCGTCAGCCCGCCCGAGCGGCGCGGGTTCGGCAGCCGGATGATCGAGCGCGGGCTGGCGGCCGAGCTGGACGGCCAAGTTCGGATCGACTTCCGACCGGAGGGCGTTGTCTGCACGGTTGATGCACCGATGCCGGAGATTGCGTGAGCGAGCGCACTGGGTTGCGAGTCCTGCTGGTAGAAGACGAGGCGGTGATCGCATTCGCGCTCGAGGACATGCTCGACGAGCTTGGTTACCATGTCGTCGGCCCGGCGTTCCGGCTGGAAGAAGCACTGCTGCTGGTCAAGGACGAAGCGTTCGACGCAGCGATCCTAGACGTGAACCTGAATGAGCAGCGCAGCTATGCCGTTGCCGACGAACTCAACCGGCGCGGCGTGCCGTTCCTGTTCGCGACCGGCTATGCCGAAGGCGGGGTGCAATGGGATGGGCGCGCTGTGGACGTGCTGGCCAAGCCCTATCGACGCGATCAGATCGACGCTGCGCTGAGGCGTTTGCTGAGCTAGGCTCGGCGGGGGTTGCGCAGCCGATCCACGTTGGCTAGGGTGTTGCAACGTTTTAACACGTTGTAACAGAATGACCTCTAGCAAAGACCTCAACCACTTGACCGCCGAGCTGTGTGCCGCCTTGCTGGCCCCCCGAGACGCAGCCGAGATGCGGCGGCTGCTGACCGACCTGCTGACTCCGGCCGAAGTGCGAACGCTGGCCGAGCGCTGGCATGTCGCCCGGCTGCTGGATGGGACCGATCTGTCCTATCGCGACATCCATGAGGCGACGGGGGTGAGCACCACCACCATCGTGCGGGTAGCGCGGTTTCTCCGCCAGGAGCCCCACCAGGGGTATCGCCGGACGATCGACGCGCTGGAGACCCAGGATGCTGGTTGATGCCGAGCGGCTGCACATC
This sequence comes from Sphingomicrobium sp., assembly GCA_035537335.1. Lineage (GTDB taxonomy): Bacteria > Pseudomonadota > Alphaproteobacteria > Sphingomonadales > Sphingomonadaceae > Sphingomicrobium. Next base: position 19,369 of record DATLMM010000071.1, read on the forward strand.
GCCGTGCAGAAGAGCGGGCGGCTGAGCGACCTTTCGCGCAAGCTGCTGAGCGACGCGGGCCTGAGGATCGCCAACGGCAAGAACAGCCTGACCGCGCGGATCGAGAACTTTCCCGCCGACCTGATGTTCGTACGCGACGACGATATCCCGACGTTCGTGGCGGATGGCGTGTGCGAATGGGGGATCGTCGGCGAGAACGTACTGCGCGAGTTTGCGCTGGATGAAGAGGAAGAGCGCTGCGAAGTGGTGGCGCCGCTGGGCTTCGGTCATTGCACGCTGAAGCTGGCGATCCCCGAGGCGGCCGAATGGTGCGGGGCCGAGGGGCTGGCAGGATCGCGAGTGGCGACGTCCTATCCGGCGGTCGTCGCGGACTGGCTGCGGGCCCAGGGTGTCGAGGCCGAGGTGGTCAAGATGAACGGCGCGGTGGAGCTGGCGCCGCGGCTGGGGATCGCGCCGGTGGTGTGCGACCTGGTGTCGACCGGCGCGACACTGGAGGCCAATGGGCTGAAGGCGGTCGAAACCGTGCTGGAGAGCGAGGCGGTGCTGATCCGCAGCCGCAAGCCGGTCGCCGGTATCAAGGACGGGCAAGGCGAGCGCTTCCTGCGGCGCATCAGCGGAGTGCTGGGGACGCGCGACGCCAAATACATCATGCTCAACGCGCCGAGCGAGGCGCTGCCCGCGATCACCAGGCTGCTGCCCGGAGCGGAGGCGCCGACCATTCTGCCGCTGCATGGGCGGCCCGGGCATTTCGCGGTCCACGCTGTGTGCCGGGAAAGCGTGTTCTGGGAAACGCTGCAGGAGCTGAAGGGCGCCGGAGCTTCGGCGATCCTGGTGCTGCCAATCGAGAAGATGCTGCCATGAAGCGCCTGGTATGGGTGGAGCTTAGGCCTGACGAGCGGCGCGCGGCGCTGGCGCGGCCAGAGGGGCGAACGTCACAGGCGCTGAAGGATGGCGTTCGGCTGATTGTGGAAGAGGTCCGCGACGGCGGCTGGAACGCGCTGGCGCGTGTGGCGGAGCGGATCGATGGTTCGGCGCCAATGATGGTACCGGTCGCGGAGGGTGCGGCGGAGGCTCGGCGAGCGCTGTCGGCGGAGCAGCTGTCAGCGTTCGAGCTGGCAGCGTGCAACATCCGCGCCTTTCACGAGGGTTCGCGGCCGACCGATGTCATCGTTGAGACCATGCCGGGCCTGACGGTTTGCAAGGTGTGGCGCGCAATCGAGCGGGTCGGCCTGTACGTGCCCGGCGGTGCAACGCCGCTGTTCTCGACTTTGCTGATGCTGGCGCTGCCGGCGCGGGCGGCCGGAGTGGTCGAGCTTGTGGTGGTCACTCCCCCGCGCGCCGATGGCAGCCTGGATCCGCTGGTGGCGCTGGCGGCGGAACAGTGCGGGGTTGACGCGATATGGACTGTCGGCGGCGCTCAGGCCATCGCGGCGCTGGCGTTCGGCGCGGGCGCGATCCCGGTGTGCGACAAGATCTGTGGGCCGGGCAACGCGTGGGTGGCTGAGGCCAAGACGTTGGTGGCGTCGATGCCGGGCGGACCGGCGATCGACCTGCCGGCGGGGCCATCGGAGCTGATGGTGATCGCCGATCGGGGAGCCGATCCGGCGCTGGTAGCAGCGGACTTGCTGAGCCAGGCAGAGCATGACCCGGCGGCGCAGGTGATGCTGGCGACGGACAGCCTTGCATTGCTGGAGGGAGTGGAAGGCGAGGTCAGGCGACAAGTCGCTACCCTGCCCCGCCAGTCGATCGCCGAACGATCGCTCGAGGCGGCTCGGCTCGTGCTGATCGGCGAAATGACTGAGGCAGCGGAGATCGCCAACCTTTATGCACCCGAACACCTGTCGCTGAACGTCGCCGAGCCCGCCGTCTTGCTGCCGATGATCCGCAACGCCGGTGCGGTGTTCGCGGGGCGCGATGCGGCGGAGACGTTCGGTGATTATTGCGCTGGATCGAGCCACGTCCTGCCGACCGATGGGGCAGCGCGAGCGTGGAGCGGGGTTGGCGTGCAAAGCTTCATGAAAGCGATGACCGTGCAGTCGCTGACGCCGGCCGCAGCGCAAAAGATTGCGCCGGCGGCGGCGGCCCTGGCCCGGCTGGAGGGGTTGGAAGCGCACGCCCGAGCGGCGGATGCGCGGCTGCAGCTGGTGCCGGCATGAGCCTGGTCGAGCGGCTGGCCCGGCCGGAGGTACTCGCGCTCGCGCCGTTCGACTTGGGCGTACGGCACGGCGACTCATTCGGGTCTGAGACGATCAAGCTCGATGCCAACGAAAATCCCTTTCCGCCATTGGGCGCGCCGGGGGTGAACCGCTATCCGGAGCCGCAGCCGGCCGGCCTTCGCGCCGCTATGGCTGCGCTGTACGGGGTAGCGCCCGAGCAGTTCCTGGTCGCTCGCGGCGGGGACGATGCGATCGACCTGCTGTGCCGCACCTTCCTACGTCCGAGCGAGGACGCGGTGGCGGTGTGCCAGCCGACCTTTTCCGCTTACGCACATTTCGCTCGATTGCAGGGAGGGCGCGTGATCGAGGCGCGGCTGGGGCCGGACTACAGCTTCGATGCGGAAGCGGTGCTGGCGGCGGTGCGGAACGAGCCGAGCCTGAAGCTGCTCTTCATCTGTTCGCCCAACAATCCGACCGGCACGCCGGTCGATCCGGCCGCCGTCCTGCGCGTGGCCGACGCATTGCCGAACACGCTGGTGGTGCTGGACGAGGCTTACCTGGAGTTCGGCGCCACGCGGAGCCTGGCGAGCGAAGTCGGCGGGCGCGAGAACCTGGTCGTGCTGAAGACGCTGTCCAAGGCATTCGGGCTGGCCGGCGCGAGGGTCGGCGGGCTGGCGGGACCGGCGGAGCTGATCGCGATGGTCGGCCGGGCCGCACCGCCCTACCCGCTCCCGACCCTGTGCATCGATGCGGCGCTCAGCGCCTTGGCGCCGGCCCGCCGCGCGGTGCACGAGGAGCGCATCGCGCGGCTGATCGCCGAACGTGATCGGATCGCGCCGCTGCTTGCCCGCTCGCCGATCGTCAAACGAGTGCACCCGAGCGAGGGCAATTTCCTGTTTCTGGAAGTTGCGGACGCGCCCGCGCTGGCCGAGCGGCTGCAGCGGCTCGGCATCCGCGTGCGTTTCCGCGAGAATGCCGCGCCCGGGGGCGTGCGGCTGACGATCGGAACGCCCGAAGAGAACCAGGCGGCGGTGCGGGCGTTCGAAGTGCCATCTCCTGTCCTGCCGGTCTCGCGCCGGGCCGAGGTGGTGCGCGATACCAAGGAGACCAAGATCGCAGTGGCGGTGGACCTGGACCGAGCCGAGCCGCGGCGGATCGATACGGGTCTGCCCTTCTTCGATCATATGCTTGATCAGGTCGCGGCGCATGGCGGGTTCAGCCTGGTGCTGAGCTGCGATGGCGACCACGAGATCGACGCGCATCACAGTGTCGAGGATTGTGCGATCGCGTTCGGGTCGGCGCTGGGACAGGCGTTGGGCGAGCGGCGCGGGATCGGGCGGTTCGGCTTTGCCCTGCCGATGGACGAGACGGAGGCGCAGGTACTGATCGACCTCAGTGGTCGCCCATTCAGCCGGTTCGAGGGCGAGTTCAGCGCCAGCCATGTCGGCGCCTATCCGACGGAGATGACGCCGCATGTGTTCCGCAGTCTGGCGGACGCGCTCCGTGCGGCGATCCACGTCACGGTGAAAGGCGAGAACGACCATCACAAGGTGGAGGCCTGTTTCAAGGCGTTCGGCCGCGCGCTTCGCCCCGCGCTGGCGATCGAAGGCCGCGGCGATGCGCTGCCCAGCACCAAGGGTGTGCTGTGAGGCTGGCGCTGGTGGATCTCGGCTTCGGCAATCTGGGCTCGGTGGCCATAGCGTTCGACCGGTTGGGTGTGGCGCCGGAGCGGACGGATGATGCCGCGGCGATCTCGAGTGCGGACAAGGTCGTGCTGCCGGGAGTGGGCCATGCCGGCTTTGCGATGCGGCAGATCCATGCGCGCGGTCTGGCTCCGCTGCTGCGCGGGTTGACGCAGCCGCTGCTCGGCATCTGCCTTGGCATGCAGCTGTTGTTCGAACGGACCGACGAGGACGAAACCGAGTGCCTTGGGCTGCTGCCGGGCGCGGTGCGACGGCTCGAACCTGAGGTGGGCCGGCCGGTGCCGCACATGGGCTGGAGCCAGCTCGGGGTGGCGAACGAGGCCATCGGGCTTGCGACCGGTGACCATGTCTATTTCGCGCACAGCTTTGCATGTGACGACGGTGCGGCAACTGTTGCACGGGCCGATTATGGCCGGCCGGTCCCCGCCGTGGTTCGATCGGGGAACCTGACTGGCGCGCAATTTCATCCTGAGCGATCGAGCGTGCCGGGGCGGCGGTTCCTGGAAAGCTGGCTTCGCGCATGATCATCTATCCGGCGATGGACCTGATGGGCGGCGCGGCAGTGCGCCTGAAGCAAGGCCGGTTCGAGGACCAGACCCGCTACGAGACGGACTCGGCCGAAGCGCTCCGCGGCTTTGCGGCGGCGGGCGCAAAATGGGCGCATGTGGTCGATCTCGATGGCGCCCGCAGCGGCGAGCCGGTGCAGCATGCGCTCATCGGCGACCTGGCGCATGCGGCAGAGATCAAGCTGCAGGTGGCGGGCGGCATCCGCACCGCCGGGCACATCGCGCGATTGTTCGAGCGCGGCGTTGCGCGGGCGGTGGTCGGCAGCTTGTGCGTGACCCGGCCGGAACTGGTGAACAGCTTGCTGGAGAGCTTCGGGCCGGAGCGGATCACACTGGCGCTGGATGTGCGGGTCTCGGATGGTGAGCCGACCGTAGCGACGCAAGGCTGGCAGGCCGATAGCGCGTTGAGCCTGTGGGAGGTGGCAGCGCGCTTCCCTGCCGCGCGGCACCTGCTGCTGACAGACATCGGTCGGGACGGGATGATGGAAGGCCCCAACTTCGCGCTCTACGAGGAGGTGGCCGAGCGGCTGCCGCAGTTCGAAGTGCAGGCCTCGGGCGGCGTGTCGTCGCTGGATGATCTTGAGCGGCTCAACACCGCGGGCGCGATCGTCGGCAAGGCATTGTGGGAAGGTCGCTTCAGCGTGGAGGAAGCGCTTGCCCGCGGCTAGGATCATCCCCTGCCTGGACGTGGCCGGAGGACGCGTGGTCAAGGGCGTGCGCTTCGCCGGGCACCGCGACGTCGGCGGAATCGAGGAGCACACGGCCTTTTACGTCGAGCAGGGCGCGGACGAGCTGCTGTTCTACGACATCGGAGCGAGCCCGGAAGGGCGGACGGTGGGCCTGTCCTGGGTCGAGCGGGTCGCGCGGCTGATCGACATTCCGTTCAGCGTCGCCGGCGGGATCCGGACGCGCGACCAGGCGGCGGCGGTGCTGGCGGCGGGTGCGGACAAGGTGTCGGTCAACTCGCCCGCGCTCGAACGGCCGGAGCTGATCGAGGAACTGGCGCGCGACTTCGGCAGCCAGTGCGTGGTGGTTGGGATCGACAGCCTGCGTGGCTCGGATGACTACATGGTCAAGCAATATACCGGGTCGGCAGAGGCCGCGCGTGATGCCGGGCGGAGCACGCTCGATTGGGCGCGCGAGGCGGCGGAGCGCGGCGCGGGCGAGATCGTGCTGAATTGCATGGCGGAGGACGGGGTGCGCTCCGGCTACGACCTGGAGCACACCCGCGCGGTGGTCGAGGCAGTAACCGTGCCGGTGATCGCCTCGGGCGGGGCCGGCGCGCCCGAGCACTTTCGCGCAGCGTTTGCGGCTGGCGCGAGCGGGGCGCTGGCCGCGACAGTGTTCCACGACCGGCTGATCTCCATCCCCCAGTTGAAGGAGTACCTCGCGTCATGCGGGATCGCCGTTCGCCGCTGACCGCTGCCGAGCTGGACGTGCCGGCTTGGGACAAGATGGGCGGGCTGCTGCCTGCCGTCGTTCAGGACGCGGCAAGCGGGCGGTTGCTGATGCTCGGCTACATGAACCGGGAGGCATTGGCGGCGACGCTGGAAAGCGGCTTCGCGACCTTCTGGAGCCGGTCCAAGGGGCGGCTGTGGACCAAGGGCGAGACCAGCGGCAACCGGCTGAAAGTGCGATCCGTTCACGAGGATTGCGACGGCGATGCCCTGCTGGTGATCGCGGATCCGCAGGGGCCGACCTGTCACCAGGGAACGACCAGCTGCTTCGGCGGTGAGCCGGCCGGGCCCGGCTGGCTGGCCGAGCTGGCGCGGATCGTCGCCAATCGGGCGGAGGCCCCGGCACAAGACAGCTATACCCGCCGGCTGCTCGATGAAGGCATTGGCCGGGTGGCGCAGAAGGTCGGCGAAGAGGGACTGGAAGTCGCGCTTGCCGCCGTCTCGCGTGCGCCGGCCGACATCGCCGAGGAGATGGCGGACCTAGTGTATCACCTGGCCGTGCTGATGCAGGCCACCGGACTAAGCTGGGGCGATGTCACTGCGGTGCTGAGGGAGCGTCACGCCGCGACCTAGGAGAGTCGGAACTTACGGGAGCCAAATTAGCGGCGCTGGCGGCGGCCCCAGGTGTAGCTGGTGCGGATCTCCGACGCGACCGGTCGGCCCTGGCGGTCGAGCGCTGGGATGAAACGGAGCCGCTGTTCCGTCAGCGCGCACGTCATGGAGTCAAGCGCGGGATTGCCGCTGCTGGCAATCGGCCGGCAGTCCGCCACTGTACCGTTGGGCCGGACAATGAAGCGCACACTGACAGAGCCCTGGAAGCGGCCGCCCGGATTGTCGCTGTCCATGAGCCCGCCGGAAATCCAGCGGGCGGCGGCAGTGCGGTTGACCGGCGGCGGAGCCGGCACGGGCGCTGGCGTAGCTGCGGGTGGTGGCGCGGCCTGGGCGACGGCAGTGGGCGGTGAGGACGAAGACGTCGGCGCGGGCTGCGCGGACTGCGGCGCAGACGAAGTCGGCAGGATCTGCGCGGTGGGCGCCGCTGTGGCCGGCACTGCGTTGCCGCCCGAACCTGCCAAAGGCGCTGCCTGGCCCGTTGCCTTCTCGGCCGGGGCGGGCGTTTGCGTGTTGGCCGAGGGAGCGGACACCTCCGGCACCCCGGCCCGGTAGTCGGCCGGCACCGGAAGCTCGGGTGGGAGCGGCGCAAAGCCGGGCGGAAGAGCGGACTCGCCAACCGCTGCGAGCTCATCCGTCGCACCGGGCACCTGACCCTCGGTCAGTTCGCCTGATCCGGACGGGAACTGGTCCCGCACCGCTGTGGCGGGTCCCGACGACGATGCCGTGCCCGCTACCCGCCCGGCATTGTCGTCGTCCTGCGTCGCAACCCATGCAAGTGCCCCCAAGCCGACGAGAAGCGCGCCAGCGCCAATGGCAGCCAGGCGCTTGCGGTCGCGCCGGTTCCGCGGCGGATCGGCGTACCGGCGCGCATCCAGTGTGCCGTCATCCTCGTCAGCCTCGAATTCCGCGATGCTGCCGTGCCGGGGACCGTTGCCGACCCGGTCCGGAACGGGTCCATGCAAGGCGCGCTCCCCGGGTCTGCCGATGAGAGGAGCCGCTGCCACCATTCCGCCGCGCCCAGCCCGTTCATCGTTATCGTCGGAGCGATGATCCATCGACCAATCGTCGGCATCCCCGTGACGATCTTCGAACTCCTGCTGCCGCGATGAAGCGAACATCATGGAGCGAGGCGGCTCGCCCGCCATAGCATCTGCTCGTGGCCGGTCCGAAAGGCCAAGCGAGGCATCGTAAGCCCGCCGTTGTTCGGGGTCACGCAGCGACTCATAAGCAAGGTTCACGGCACGGGCCTGCTCGCGAAGCGCGGGCTCAGCCACATCGGGGTGCTGCATATGCTCGCGCACCCGGGCCTTGAACGCTTCTTCGACTTCCTTGCCGCTCGCGCCCCGCCCGATCCCGAGCGTCTGGTAATGATCCGGCATAGACTTCACCTGGCTGACCATAGGGACCCCGAACTGAAATGAACGCCTAACTCACGGAACATACAACATTTTCCGGCAAACTCCAGTTTACCGGCAAACCACTCCAATGAGTCCTTAACGAACTTGGGGCCATCAGGTGCCAGTGCGTTTGCGTGCGCTTTTCTACAAGCGAGCAAGGCGGCACTGCTGACGGCCTTGCCGCCTCGGGGGGAGACAGGACATCATCATCGAATTCGCAGGTCCTTCCTGCAGCGGCAAAAGCACGTTGATCGGCGGATTGTTGGAGCAGCTTCGGGAGCATGGCTACTCTCCGCGTCACCTCATCGTTTGGAACAGCGGACGGGCCGACAAGCTGAGGACGGTCGGCCACCCGATGTTTCTCGCCTGGTGCCTGCTTAATCCCAGCCTCGTGCCCGGCAGGGCCGCGCGGCAATTGCTTGGAGCGGTCGGACGGACGCGCCAGGCCAGGCGGCGGGGCGGCCTGGTGCTGCTCGACGAAGGGCCGGTCAAGCTGCACAAGCGGATCTCGCTGCGTAGTTCACGCGCAGCCGGGCTCCTGCGGCGCGGCATCCCGGCGCCGGACGTGCTGGTGATCGTCACCTGCGATCCCCAGGTGCGGCTTGCCCGGTTGCGCAAGACAGGAAGGGTGCATGCGCAGACTCGCACTGACGAGGAATTGCTCAAGGACGCATCGGGGGCCGACTTCGCGCAGCGCTTCGCTGCGGAGCGCAAGGTCCCCGTGGTGGAGATCGACACCAGCAGCGACGACAATGCTGCTCCCAGGCTGTACGAACTGCTCCAGCCGTTCCTCGCCGGAGCGGCCTCGCCGACCAGCACTCGATCATTCAGCGACTTCCTTACCCCGCTGCCGTCAATGCCCCGGTAAGCCTGCAATCAGTCTGCTGGCGGGCGAATAACTGGGTTGACCCATTGCGGACGTCAGCACCACGTGGTCTCCCGCCGACATGCCACCGAAGTTCCTGAATATGCTTGTGAGCGTAGCGCCAGCAGACGCCATTTTCGGGTGGACCGGCCGTGGCCGAGTTTGGTTCAGCCAGGCAGCAGTGGGATAGTGTCGCGGTGCAGCGGATCATGATCGTTGGCCAACCCGGGTCCGGCAAGAGCATGTTAGCTCAGGCCCTGGGCACGCGGACGGGTCTGCCGGTCATTCACATCGACAAGATTCATTGGCGGGCGGGCTGGGTTGAACGAAGCCAGGCGGAGAAGACGCGCCTCTGCCTTCAAGCCGAGCGGGGAGAGTGCTGGATTTTCGAAGGTGGACACTCGACCACCTGGCCAAGCCGCTTGGCTCGAGCGGAGCTGCTGGTCTGGCTCGACCGCGGGGTCATGCTCCGGCTGTGGCGGGTGCTGCGCCGTGCGATCCTGGGGCTTGGCCGCACCCGGCCCGACATGGCAGAGGGCTGTCCGGAACGATTGCGCTCCTTGCCGGAATTTGTGCGGTACATCTGGACGACCCGTCGCTCGGAGCGCGCCAAGATCGCTCGCCTGGCATCGACCGCGCCGGTCACCTGCCCGGTCGTCGAACTCCGCTCTGACGACGAGGTCGCCACCTTTATCGCGAGTTTCCCCGGCGACGAGGTCGTCGCGCCACCTTCGTCGTAGGAGAGCTTGCCAGCGAGAGTTCTTTTTAGACTGCCTGGTCCTGACCCGACACGAGCGGCTCTGACCGGAGCCAACGGCCACCATCAGAACGTTCGATAAGCGCACCGCATCGATCGCAAAAAGCTTTGTACCCACCCGCACGACGGTTGATCGACGTTAGCAGCGGTCGGTGGACACCCAATAGGCAGCGCAGGCTCATGGCCTGCATCTATCCTATTGGCGGCCTTTGAGAACTCAGCTTGAGGTTGGCATCTGCATTTGGTCCTTAGTGTTGCAAGAGAGCCTCTGATCCCCGCTCGTCGGAGCGCGTTTTGGGAAGTGAATGGAGCGTCATCGAAGGAGAGGCGTTATCCTGCTGCACGGTAAGAGCTGATCACTTATGCACACCAAAGAACCTATCGTCGCCCTGGGGCTGCTCACTCGTTCCGACCTCATGCTGCTTGGAGACTCGTTCGATCGGCTATGGCCGATCGAGGAGACACCGTGCTTCGGTGGGCTACTTTCAGCGATCGACGAGGCGGATCGTGAGTTCTGGGGGCGCCAAAATGCCGCTCAGGTCGACAACCCATCGCAGGCGCCGGACCCGATGATCATCAAGGTACGCTGACAGCCTTCGCCGAATCCTCGTCAACGCCGGACGAGCAACGTTCGGTTCTGCCGCCGGGGTCTGGAGTCGAGCTCACCAGGCGCAATGGTGGGCGCGCTTCGATTTCGGCGATCCGGGATTCATATTCCTCCGCCAGCTTCGTGTGAATGGCGGCAATCACCGCGGTCGGCGCGCTGATTGCGCGCGCTCGTTCGATCAGTGCCCGCTGGCGAAAGTATAAGTAGTTGTCCATTGCGGACATCCGAACTCCCTGCACACTCGGGAGCCTGAGAACTCCAGGTTCGGGTCTACCGCCAACCGGATCGCCAGTTGATACGGCTAAAGGGCTCGGTCCAGCTACTCTGACGGAATACGTTGCCGCTGCAAGGGGACGGAGAACTCGCCCCTGAGTCCTTCCTGCCGCCAGTCGAAAGACCGGGTGCCTTGCAACTGCCGTTCGACGATCGCGGAGATGAGCGTAGAACCGAACCCCGCCGGCCGCCGCTCAAGCGGTGGTGGCCCCCCGGTCTCGCGCCAGTCGATCAGCAGGTTACCGACTGCGCTGTTTTCGGTCCAGTTAACCTCGACGCGTCCGGTGTCGGCGGACAAGGCGCCATGTTTAACGGCGTTGGTCACCAGTTCGTAGACCAGCAGGGCGATCGGCTGCACGAGGTAGGAGGGCAGCACGACTGGGGGACCTTGAAGCTTCACCCGGCGAGCATCGAACGGCTCGAGCTCCGCTTCGATCAGCTTGTCCAGTGGAACTTCGAGCCAGCGCCGTTCCGACAGCATGCCGTGCGCTCTGGCCAGAGCTTGAACACGTCCTTGCACCGCGGCAGCATACTCCTCGACGCTGTCGGCCCGGCTCATGCGAACGATGCCCTGAACCAGCGCAAGCACATTCTTGGCCCGATGATCGACCTCGCGCATCAGGCGCAGCTCCGCCAGCTTCCGCTCGCGAGCCTCGTGCTCGATCGTCACGTCCTTCTGCGACGCGAAGAAGTAGAGTAGCGCTCCATCGTCGTCATGGACCGGGCTGATGAACAGGTTGTTCCAAAAGCTTGAGCCATCCCGTCGGTAGTTGAGCAACTCCAGCGAGACTTCTTGTCCCTCGGCAATTCGTTGGCGCAGCTTGGCAACGCTTGCCGGTGAAGTGTCCGGTCCTTGCAGGAAGCGGCAGTTGCGGCCGAGCACCTCCTCCTTGGTATAGCCGCACAGATCGAGGAAAGCCTGATTGGCAAGCACGATCGGGTTATCGGGCTGGCGTGGATCGCTCACGACCATCGGCATCCGCGTGCGTTCGACCGCGACTAAGGCGAGTTCCCGGCGGTCGTTGAGAACCTGTGGGGTTGCGGCGGCTGGCGCGTCGCCCGTGAGATGATGGGATGAGATCGGTAAATCGTTCAAGCGTTACTCTCGTCACTGCGTCGGCGCCTAGCACCCAATATATGCATGAACGCAGCTTGAGACCGTACGGATGCAGCTTGCCCTGAACTGTCTTACCCCCCCTTGCACGTCTCACTTGGGCAAGCCGTCGGTTCCGCGTCCCCACTTCGCGGATTTCTGGAACACTCGTGCCAGCTGATCGATGGAGTAAGGCTTGTGGAGAAGCTCGAAGCCATGCTGTCCGTTTTGCGCCAGGACGTGGCTGTAACCACTGGTGAGAACAACGGGCAGGCTCGGGTACAAGCGCCTGATTTCCAGCCCCAATTCAAGCCCGCTCATCCCCGGCATGACAACGTCGCTGAATACGATGTCGAAGCGGGAGCTATCGTTTTGCAGCTCGGCCAGCGCTGAAGCGGCGTTCTCCGCGATCACGCAGATGTATCCGAGTTGCCGGAGAGCATCGACCGCGAATTGCCCGACCAGCTCATTGTCTTCCACAATGAGAACGCGAATTCCCTTACCCTCCGGATTGTCGAGACTTACGTCCGGAAGGCTGGTGGCCCCTACTTCGCGTTCGGCCCGCGGCAGATAAAGGGTAAAGGTCGACCCGCGGCCTTCCTTGCTGTCCACGCGGATGTCGCCGCCCGATTGCTTGGCGAAGCCGAACACCTGCGAGAGACCAAGGCCCGTTCCCTGGCCCACTCGCTTGGAGGTGAAGAACGGTTCGAAGATCATTCTCCGCACTTCCTCGGTCATGCCGCATCCGTTGTCGGCGATCGTGATCGCGACAAAGTCGCCCACAACCGGTGGATGCGCGCGAAGGGCGGGGATACCGGACACGGGACCCATGGCGATGGTCAGCACACCGGCGCCGTTCATCGCGTCACGGGCATTGACCGCCATGTTGATGATCGCGGCTTCGAACTGGTTCCGGTCCGAGATGACGAAGTATTCGTCGCTGGGCATCTCAAGATTGATGACGATGCGGGATCCGGCGAGCGTCGAGATCATGTCGACCGACTCTTGCAGACTTGCCCGCACGCCAAACAGAGTAGGCCGGAGCGACTGGCGGCGGGCGAACGCCAGGAGCTGGCTTGTGAGTTTTGCTGCGCGGTCAGCAGTGCTCCCAATTGCCTCGACGTACCGCATCCGCTTTTCGGCGGACAGGTCTTCGCGGCGGAGCAGGTCAACGGACCCGCGGATGACCGTCAGGAAATTGTTGAAGTCGTGAGCGATACCGCCGGTGAGTTGACCGACCGACTCCAGCTTCTGTGACTGGCGCAACTGCTCCTGCGTTGCCTCGTGCTGTCTTGCACGATCTTCGACCCGTGCTTCGAGACTGCGGTTCAGTTCCTGCAACTGCTTCTGGGCGGCGCGAAGCTCGGCCTCCATGCGATGCTGTTCACTGACGTCGACGTTGTTGCCGACCCACCGTTGCACAACGCCGTGCTGGTCTCGCAGCGGCACTACTCGGGTCAGAAAGGGACGAAATCGGCCATCCGCTCCCCGCAATGGGAAGGTCATCTCGAAAGGTTCGCCCGACGATATGCATTTCGTCCATCTCTTGACGACCTTTGGAAGTACCTCCGGATCATGCACGGACTGCCAACCCCAACCCTCCATGCTCTGCGGGGTAGATCCGCAATAATCGTGCCACCGCTGATTGTACCAGACGATGTACCCGTCGGCCCGGGCAAGCCAGCACAAGGATGGCAGGTAATCCGCCACCGCGCGGACGCATTCACTGTTGACCGTTTCTGGCGCCACCTCGCCCGTGAGCGCGGATGGAGCGCCGACAGCTTGCCAATAACGGTCTCCGAAGCTTTCAAAGTCAATCAAGCGGCGCCCCCGGCAGGTCCTTTCACTCCCGCAACGGCGCGATGTTGCCCGTAAATCTTCAATAATCAAGCGCTTGCCCGACCTGATCGTCGCAACATAAGACCAAGGTCGCGGAAGCCAACAGCTTTCGCGAGTTCAAGGTCGCCGCAACAACTTGCGAGCGATACGAAGGGCCAAGAGGCTAACCAGCAACCAGAAGCTTAACGTGCCGATGAAGGGTCCCGGCCGGACGTTATCTTCAGGCCCAATCTGGTGCAGCACGGACGTGTTCGGGCTGTCGGCCAGGTAAGGTGCTGGCCAGCCGGCGAGCTCGCGTGGCAGCAGGTTCTGCTCCAGCGGCCCCTCGTGCCCGTACATCGTTCGCTCGTCCGTGTAGGTCGTTATCCACGCGCTAGCGATGGTGAGCACAAGAGCGAGCGAGAATGCAGCGAGGTTTCTGAGAATCGCGAAGAGCCTTTCCTGAAGAGCGTTGCCGCTAGGGAACCGCTGGTGGGATCGCACCCCGGAGGGCGTCCCTGAGTATAGTCTACGCTGATGACGAGCTTCTCCACGACCTAGTTGTAAAGCTTGGCGCACGGGACAGGGTTGCGGAGCGAGCGACGAGCGGATCAGAACCCCAGTAACGCGCCCAGGAATAACGGCGCCATGACTATAAGTGCGATTAGCAGGAGGATCAGCGTGAGTGCGCGCCCGATGCAGCCGCCCCCGGAGCGCCGCATCGGGGCAACGTCGTCGTAACCCGAGCGCTCTGCCCGATTCGCACGGGCCCGAGCGGCGGCGGCCATTGCCCCCAGGAGAATGCGGAAGGGGTCTGAACGGACCGAGTGACCGCCGCCGCCAAGCTCTGGCCCGGTGTCGCTGCTCCAGGGACCGGCTTCAGTCTCAATGCGGCGACGAGGCGCATCGGGAGCTGAGGTTGGCAGAACCTCCGACGGCTCCACTGGCCGTGGCTCTTGCCTGGCAGGAGGGGGATCACCGAACCGCGCACCGCATTGCGCGCATGCGGCGGAGTTCAGCCATATGCCCGGGGGATGGTTCGTGCAAAAATAGCGAACTGCCGCCTCGTGGCACGCGTCACACTGCCCCTCTGTCGCTCGAGTGGTCCCGCAGTTCGGACACCGGAGAACAACACCGCTCACGACCCGCACTCACTCATCGGCAGGTTCTCAGCCGAATCGAGCTCAGGGAAAACCGACCGGATCAGTTCGCCCGGAATGTGCAGTCGAAACAGCTGCGGCAGTGATCCGGGTATGTAGCGGGCAAGCGTTGGAACCCGTTCGTAGGAGCCGAAAGTCTCCCGAGGCAGACGGCGCGACAGGGCAACGGTGGTCAGCATCGGGTGCGTCGCATAGGCCGGATAGGTGATGTAGCGATCTTCGCCATGGTCGTGACCCCGCACCATGTGCGTCACCCGGCGGCCCATCCGAGTACTGACTTCGCAGAATGCGGCGAAGTCCTCGCGACCGAACTGACTGCCCTTGGTGTAGCGGTTCGGCATCTTCTTGCGCGCGGTGGGATGCGCCCGCGTCCAGGTAAAGTCGGACAGGCAAGCCGGATCGTTCCAATCGCCGCTCTCCTCAAGCTTGGCGTGGAGGTCGGTAAGGGGAAAACCAGCGTGGGCGATGAGCAGTCCATCGGGCAGGAACAACGCATGGGACGCTTGCTCGAAGAATCGAACGGCAAGCTTCCCAGCGCGCTCGATCCATTCATGGGCAATATTCGCGTTGAGGAAGTCGGCGAAGTCTCCCGGCGAGACGCTCGAAGCAAAGCGGGTGCCATCATAGGACAATGCTTCGTCATGGTTGCCGACCAGGACGCAGACCCGGCCTGGGTAGTCGAGAATAAGCTCGAAGACCCGCAGGAGAAGCTCCAGCCCCAGACCCTCGTCGTCGAACAGGTCGCCGAGCAGGACGATGTTGGGCGGCGCGTTGGAGCCCTCGTTGGATAACCGTTCGATCAGCGCCAGCGCGGCTTCCAGTGCGAGAACGTCGCCGTGCAGGTCGCCGATGATCCACAGCGGCGCTGCTGGATCCACTTGCGCGACCTGAATTGCCTGGTCGCCGGGACTGGCGCGATCGCGATCGAACAGCAGGCCCGGGCCGCCCTGGTGATCAAGCAGCGCCTCGAATCTTTCCACCGTCGTGCGCATTCGTGATCGATCAATGCACCGGGCGACGGCCTCTCGCACCCTTTCCCAGTCTAGGTCGTGGACATCCTCGATGAGCGGGAGGACGGCCGGCCCGGGCTTCTCCGGAGTGGCTTCTTCCGTGTTTGGTGCAGGCACAGGAGGACTCGCTTCAGCCGGAACGCACTCGCCCGCCAGCTCGTCGGCCGCACTGTTGATTGGTGGCTCCTCCTCGATCATGCCGCACGTACGGTCAGCGGGAGCTTCGCAACTTTCTTGGCTTCGTTTCCGACCGCAATCTGATCGCCGATCTTCAGCAACTGCGGACCGCTGAGGGCGCGACCGTTTACCAAGGTCTGGTTTGTCGTCGCGCCGGCCGGTCTGACCGTCCATTGTCCGCCAGTGCCTCGCTCCAGCACGCACTGCAGATCATCCCAATACTCCGCCTCGCTGCCGAACCTTCGCATCAGCAACTTGCCGAGCTCCGTGCGGATCCGCAGTTGCAGCACCCCTCCGCCCGGCGCGAGCAGTTCGACAACCTCGGATACCAGGGGTGGCCGGGCAGCGCCGGTCGCCGCAGCGGGGGCAGGCCGAGCGGGAGCAGCAGGCCTGGGCACGGGCGACTTGGGAGCAGTCGCGGTCACCTTGGCTTCAGGACTTGGAGTTGCCGGCTTCCGATTGCGGCCGCTCAGGATCGCGCGCAACTCGGACGCGGTTGGGCGAGCCGCGGGATCGGGGTTGAGGCAGCGGTGCAGCGCTGCGCTGACATCGGCGTTGCTGGCGGGCCAAGGCATTTTTCCCAGCAGCGCGGGCGGCTCCGCCTTGTAGCCCTGCACAAGCCTGGCATACTCGGCCTGGTCTTCTGACCAGTAGGGATGGCGACCGGCCAGCAGCTCGTACAAGATCAGTCCGCAGGTGAAGATGTCGGACGCGAGCAATGGCACGGCGCCTCGCGTCAGGTGCTCCGGCGAGCGGTAGTTATCGGTGCCGACGTAACCTTGATGGCCGTGCCAAGGTGGCCGCCGGTCCGCCAGCACGGAGAAGTCCATGTCGATAAGCTTCAGCTGGAACTCCGACGCAATCGTCGGATCCTCGATCAAATAGGCGTTAGCGGGCTTGAGATCGGCGTGGACGATCTTCACGTCGTGCAGCGCGCCGACGCCGGCGACGAGGACCTTGGCCCAGGTCGCATGGCGTGCCCAGATGGCCGGATCGCTGGTCGGCGCTCTGCCGGTCGCGCGATGCGTCTCCCGCTCCTTGTCAAGGACCTGCTGAAGGTCGGCACCACTCTCGACGAACTGAAAAGCCTGGAAGTAGCAGCGGCCGCCCCAGAGCTCTTCGAACGAGTCAACATGGCCGACCGCGAAATTGTCGGCCTTGCCGCGCACGACCCGGGCCGCCAATTCCTTCTGATACGCGACAAAGTCCTTGTACCAGATGACCGTCGGCGCGGGTGACTTGTACTGCTTGAAGAACACCTTCTGGCCACTCGGCGCCTGTGCGGCGTAAGAGATGGCCATCATCCCGGGACCGAACACCTTGACGATGCGGTAGCCCCGGATGACGTCCCCAACCTTCAGCTTCTTGGCCATCCCCTGCCCTTACGGCCGTTGCCAGCGCATCAAAGCGCCACCGTCTCGGCCGAGCGGGATACGCTGGCGGCGAGCTGCTTGAGCGTATTGCGAAAGTTGACCGGGTCGGACGTGAATTTTTGCAGCGCTTCCTGGGCGTTCAGTCCTTCGAACTCGACCACTTCCCATTCCGACTTGTCGATCTGGCTGAGACGGTCGTAGCCTTCGAAATTGGGTGCGAAGACGCTCAGGATGATGCGGTTCGCCATGACGACGTTGGCGACGTCCTGGAGCGACCCTCCCTTGGCTTCGGGAATGCTCATCGTCTCCTTGAACGACGCGTCCGTGAACACCACGACGACGCGAGCGGCGTCGCTGCGATAGCGCCACTTGCCAGGTTCGATAGTCTGAGTGCCCTTTGCCGTCGCTTCCATTGTCGCGACCTTGTACAGCGTATCGAGCAGCGATTCCGGCTCATCCCCGCCGCCGTTGGCTTGCAGTCCCGCGAGTTGCGCCTTGAGCTCCGCCGGATCACGGACGAACTGGTTGTCGACGATCCAGGGCAAGCCGTCGCTCTCAGCCGCTTCGATGTCGCGGTAGCCGACGACCTTGGCGCGCCAGTCCCTCACGGGCGCGGCGTTGTTGGCACCGCCGCTGCTTAACGTGCCAACGAACGTCTCGATGTTCTGGCGAAGTGCGTCGATGCACGGCGCCATGCTGCCGCTGATATCGACCACGAACACGATGTCCGCGACGCCCTTGGTCTTCTCACGACTTTGCGGCGCCGCTTGGCTGGTTGCGAGCTCGGCGACCCCACCGGAAGAGGCGTCTTCAGTTGTTGCTGCTCCCGCTAGGTCCAGCGCGGTTCCGTCAGGCGGGCTGGCGATGGGGGCGGTCGTGTCCAGTGGCTCATGCCCCGGGGCCGCCTCCGGTGAGGTCGGGTCGGGCGCTGATGCGTCCGGAGCCGGTGGCGTGCCAGGTTCCTCTGGGGCAGGTGCGGTCGGATCGGTGCTGCTCATTCCATTCTCCACTTCGGCTGGACGTCGACGGAGCATCCATTGCCCGAGCGAACGACACGCCCCAACGATCGTTCCGGCGACCTCGAAGCCAATTCTACGTGCGGCGCGTCTCTGCAAAGGAGACCAGCCGTCGCTTCTGCTCGTCCCAAAGTACCAGACGCACCGCGCCGAAGCTTTCCCACAGCCCCACCCGGCTGATCCGATCAAGCACCGGTACCTCGCGCAGAACCTCCGGCAATCGATAGAAGGGGATACGGCTGGCGAGATGATGGACGTGATGGATGCCGATATTGGCGCTGAACCAACGCAGGATCGGTGGCAGGACATAGTGGGAGCTGCCATGTACCGCGGCCTGGTGAAACGACCACTCGACATCCCGATCCCAGTGCGTCTGCTCGAACTGATGTTGCACGTAGAAAAACCACACGCCCAGGGACGCTGCCACCAGGGTGATTGGCACGTGAACGAGCAAGAAAAGCTTCAGGCCGATACCCCAGATGAGCGCAGCGGCAATGACCGCGATGCCGATGTTGGTTCCAAGGGCGCTTAGCCAAGGCCGCCAGCCGTCCTTCATCATGCCCACGGGGAGGCGGTGACGAAGCAGAAACAGATAGGCCGGCCCAATTCCGAACAGCACGAGGGGATGCCGGTACAACCGGTAACGCAGGCGGCCAGCGGCACCTAGGCTTCGGTACTCAGCTACGGTGAGCGTATCGATATCGCCCACTCCGCGTTGATCGAGATTACCGGTGCTCGCATGATGCTTGGCATGCGACCGGCGCCAGTAATCGTAGGGCGTAAGGGTCAGAACACCAAGGGAGCGACCGAGCCAATCGTTGCTGCTCCGAGCCGAGAAGAACGCTCCGTGCCCGCAATCATGCTGGATCAGAAAGAGCCGAAGCAGGAAGCCTCCGGCGGGTATGGTCAGCAACAAGCCCCAAATATGCCCCACGCTCAGCGTAGCCCAGGTTGCCGCCCAGAGAAGACCAAACGGGATCGCCGTGATGGCAAGCTCAAACAAGCTGCGGCCCTGGTGAGGCTGTCTAAATGGAGCGACCTCTTTCAGGAGCGCGCGTGCGTTGATCGCGGAGTGACCGGTAAGGGGAGCGTGCAAGATGAGGGCTTTCGGGGATAGTCTTGCTCCACAGAACGCGGCTGGGGAGGCAAGGGGTGCAAGACAAGGAACGGCTTTTTCGCCGCCCCGATGCGCAAGCTAGCGCATTGCATGGCGTGACCATGCCTGGACAGAGCGATTCAGCGTGTCAGATCCAGGCCCCAGGCACCAAGCTCCCTTCGACGGCTCCACTCTTTAAGCAGACCGCTCGAGTACGGCTTTGCCGGGACTTTGAGACTTTGATGGACCAGGTTTGCCCGAAACCTTCAATCAGCGAGCGGAAATCGCAGGCGGGCAACAAGTCCCTCAGGGTGCCACTCGCGTTCCACCGTGCCTTGGAGATCGGACTTGGCGCTCATGGCGATCATCCTTTCTCCAAAACCAGTGCCCTGGGAGCTGCGATCGCAAGGGGGTCCAGCTTCCTGCCAAGTCAATTCGACCAGCCCGTCGCGGCGGTCCCAGTCCAGCGCAACATGGCCTTCATCCGTGCACAACGCCCCATATTTGACGGCATTGGTGTAGAGTTCGTGCAATATCATCGACAATCCGAGGACCTGCGTGGGCCTCAGTAGCAGCTCAGGCCCGCCGAACCGAGCTCGGCCAGCGCGAACGTCGGCGCCCAGCACCTGCTCGGCCAAGACCGACAAGGCCACGTCGCCCTCCGTGGATCCCACAAGCAGCTGATGCGCGTTGGCGAGTGACTTGAGGCGCGCTGAGAAGGCAGTTTCGAAACTCGGCAGATCAGCCGAATTGCGTGCAGTCTGATGCGCAATCGCCGCTACGATGGTGAGCATATTCTTGACGCGATGGTCCGACTCCTGAAGCAGCCGACGCTGCCGCTCGAGCTGAGCCCGACGCTCACTGATGTCGCGCAGAAAACCTACAAACAGTGGATCGCCGAACTGATCGCTTGCGGTGACTGACAATTCGACGGCGAACTCTCCGCCATCGCGGCGCACAGCCATAACTTCGATCCGACGATTGAGCACTGGCCCCTCACCCGTGATGAGGTACCGGCTCAATCCATTCTCGTGAGCCGCGCGGTACTCCGGAGCGACAATCAGGTCGCTAAGCCGCTGGCCCAGAGCTTCTTCCGGCTCCCAGCCGAAGATCTCGGCTGCGTGGGTATTCCACCCCACGATCAGGCCACCGACATCCATCACGACAACCGCGTCCAGTGCGGTGTCGAGAACGGATTGCAATCCAGCGTGCAGGAGCCCCCAGCTCAGATTCATTGTGCACATAGTACGAGTTGTACTGAACTAATCCAGTGGGTTCGTCGGAGTGAAGCAAACAGCGGTAGTGAGTGCTCGCGGGGTCCGGACGCTCACGCTAGACGCTCGCTAGCGAGATGGCCAAATCCGGGGCTGCCGGAGACCTTTGTCACCCCGAACGGATGTTGGCCGCTGGAGAGCCCTGCTTGGAAGCTCCCAAGATGAGGGTGAGATGGTGCCCAGGAGAGGACTCGAACCTCCACGCCCTTGCGAGCGCCAGCACCTGAAGCTGGTGCGTCTACCAATTCCGCCACCTGGGCACAGGAGCTTGTTTTCGTCGGTAGGCGGCGGCGCTTAGAGGCGGGCGGGCTCGCCTGTCAACGGCCGAGGGCGCAAAATCTACGGCGCGCGGCCGTCTTGTCCGGCGGAGCACGCGGCGCTAGGGCACGGACCCATGATCGACCCCAAAATCGACTGGCGCAACCGGATCGTGACCGTGTTCGGCGGTGGCGGCTTTATCGGCCGTTATGTCTGCGAGCAGCTGCTGAAATCGGGCGTTCGCCTGCGGGTCGCCCAGCGCGGCCCCCGGCAGGCCTATTTCCTGCAGCCGCTTGCCGCCGTCGGCCAGCTTGACCTGATGGCCGTCAACATGGCCAGGCCCGACACGCTGGAGCGCGCGATCGAGGGTGCATGGGGGGTGGTCAACCTGGTCGGCGTGTTCAGCGGCAACCTGCAGGCGATACATGTCGACGCCGCGGGCCGGGCGGCCGAGCTGGCGACGAAAACCGGCGCCGAAAGCTTCGTCCATGTCTCGGCGATTAACGCCGACCCGAACAGCCCGTCCTTGTACGGCTCGACCAAAGGCAAGGGCGAGCTGGCGGTGCACGCCGCGTTCGAGAATGCGTGCATCATCCGCCCCAGCCTGGTGTTCGGGCAGGAGGACGAGCTGACCAACCGCTTCGCCGGCATGGCGCGGCTGCCGATCCTGCCGGTGCTGGCCGGTCAGCGGCGTTTCCAGCCGATCTATGTGCGCGACCTCGGCAAGGCAGTCGCGCTGGCGGCGCTAGATCCCGAGGAGCATGGGGGACGCACCTATGAACTGGGCGGGCCGCAGGTGATGACCATGCGCGAGCTCAATGCTGCAATCGCCGATGCCGCGGGTCACAGGCCGGAGATCGTCGAGCTGCCGGACTTCGTGGGCGAGGCAATGAGCCGGCTTGGCTTCCTGCCCGGCGCACCGATGACCCGTGACCAGTGGCTGATGCTGGCCAAGGATAATGTGGTGCACGAGGGCCTGCCGGGGCTCGAGGCCTTCGGGATCACCGGCACGCCGCTGGCGGCCGTTGCGCCCGACTGGCTCGGCCGCTTTCGCAAGGGCGGGCGCTTCGCCAGCCACCACGCGCAATCCGCCGTCGGCTAAGCGCTTCGCGTGCCGATCCTGTGGCTGGTCGTCATTCTCGGCATCGTCGAGGGTCTTACCGAGTATCTGCCGGTGTCCTCCACCGGTCACCTCATCCTTGCGACCGAACTGCTCGGCTTCAAGGCGAGCGATTGGGAGGCGTTCAACGTCGCCATCCAGCCGGGCGCGATCCTGGCGATCATCGTGCTCTACTGGCGGACCTTCTGGGGTGTTCTGACCGGCATGGTCCGGGGCGACGCGGAGGCGTGGCGCTTCACCCGCAACCTCGTAATCGCCTGCGTGCCGGCCATCATCCTGGCACTGCTGATCGGCGATCGGATCGAGGCGATGCTGTCCAACGCGGTGATTGTCGCCTGGGCGCTGATCATCGGCGGCATCGCCATCCTGGTCATCGAGCGACTGGTGAAGCCGCGGGATTGCGGCGGAGTGCAAAACCTTTCGCTTCGGCAGTCGGCGATGGTCGGGCTGGTGCAATGCCTGGCGATGATCCCGGGAGTGAGCCGGTCGGGCGCAACCATCCTTGGCGCGATGACGCTGGGCGTCGATCGCAAGACCGCGGCGGAGTTCAGCTTCTTCCTCGCCATGCCGACTCTATCGGGCGCGACGGTCTACTATCTGGCCAAGAACAACAATCGAATCCCCGCCGAGATGTACGGCAACATTGCGATTGGATCGGCGGTGTCGTTCGTGGTCGCGCTGATCGTCGTCAAACTGTTCGTCGGCTTCGTGACCAAGTACGGCTTTGGGCCGTTCGCCTGGTACCGGATCATTGCCGGATCAGCCGCACTGGTATGGCTGACGCTTCGCTGAACAACCGTTCAGGCAAGCTCAGTCCGTTGGCGGTATGCTGCCATTCATGTTCGCTGATTCGGGAAACTCTCCGATGCGCCTGCTGCTGCTCCCGGCCCTGCTGCTTGCGACGCCGGCGGCGGCGCAGAACGCCGACTTGCCTCCGGCCCTGCCGCCGGAAGTCGCAAGCGGGCAGATCGTGGATCAGCTGCAGCCGATGCTGCGTGCCCTCAGCCGCGCTTTTCTCAACCTGCCAGTGGGGGAGATCGAGGCGGCGGTGGAAAACCGGCCGGTGACCGCGCACGACCGGAACAAGACGGTCAGGCAAGCGACTGGAATGAGCGAGCGCGAGCTCGATCGTGAGATCGCGGCGAGCACGGGAGCGCTGAAGGCCGGCACGCAGGCAATGGCCCGGTCATGGCCGGTGATCAGCCGGGCGCTGAGCCAGGCGGGGCAAGAGCTTGAGAAGGCGATCGCGAACGCACCGTCGCCGGCTTACCCGAGACGCTGACTTCGCCGTCACTCCCTCGAGGGCGGTATCCCATCTCCCAACCTCTCCGCGGAGCCGACCGGCAGGAATTCGATTCCCGCCTTCCCAGGCATGACGCTGGACGCCCGCGCACCGCTCGCTAAAGCTCGCCGCCATGTGGCAGCTCCTCCAGTTCCCCTTGTGCCCTTTTTCCCGCAAGGTTCGGCTGGTCATGGCCGAGAAGGGCGTGGCCGTGGAACTGGTGCGCGAGTTCCCGTGGGAGCGGCGTGACGAGTTCGTCGATGTGAACCCGGCCGGCGAGACGCCCGTTCTGGTGGAAGCGGACCAGGGCATCACGCTGATCGGGTCGCAGCCGATCTCCGAGTTCTTCGAGGAGACGGTTGACCGCATGCCGTTGATCAACGGCAATGCGGTGATGCGCGCGGAGATCCGGCGACTGGTGGAGTGGTTCGATCAGAAGCTGTTCCGCGAAGTGGTCGAGCCCCTGATGGTCGAGCGGATGCGCAAGCGGCTGGTCAGCCATGAAAGCCCCGACACCCGCGTGCTGCGCGACGCGATGCGGATCGCCAACAACCATCTCGATTATGTCGACTATCTGCTGGACCACCGCCGGTGGATTGCAGGCGCTGCCTTGAGCCTGGCGGATTTCACCGCTGCGGCGCACCTCAGCGTGATCGACTACCTCGGCGCGGTCGACTGGCGCGGGCACAAGCAGACCAAGGACTGGTATTCGGTGATGAAGTCCCGCCCGAGCTTCCGGCCGTTGCTGGGCGAGCGAATGGAAGTGATCGTGCCGCCGACCCACTACGACAAGGTTGATTTCTAAGGCGCCGCCAAACTCCGGCTCGGATCAGGAGAAGCGGAAGTTGCTCGGTGCAGGCTTGATCTGGCCGTCGAAGGCATGCTCGGCGTAGGGCCCATCCCGCTCGACCCAATGCAGGAACAGGTGCGCCGACCAGCCATTCGGATTGGGGGTCACCCGGGCATGGCGGTGCTGAACACCTTGGTAAAGCACGCCGTCGCCGACCTCCATCGCGAGCGCGGCATGAGGCTCGTTGCCCCAGGTCTCGTCCACTCGCGAAGTCGGCTCACGCTTCTCGGTCCCGACCTCGAGCGGCCACACGGCGCCGTCCGAATAGTCCAGGGTAAGGCTCAAGCTGTGCTGGCAGCTGTAACGATCGCCATGGACGCGGCAGACGTCTCCCTCACGGTAGATCCGGAAGTAGTCGTAGGTCGGCAGAAGCTCGCGCCCGACGATCTGGCTAACGATCGGCGTCAGTCCCCACAGGAAGAAGAGCATGGCCGGGTATTTGTGCCCGTAGATTTCGAACGCGGCTCTGCGCAGGAGATTGGGATGCTGCTCGATTCCGCTGAGCGCAATCGGCGCATCGCCCGTCGTGGCTGCGATCTGCTGAAGGATCGCCTGGCTGATCTCGGTCGGGACCAGCCCCTTGAGGAGCGCATAACCGTTCTGATGATAGTCGCCGAGGACTTGCATGCAGCGCGGCTATCGCGGGACGAGACAGGGAGCAAGGTGGCGACCACCGCGGGACAGGTTTTCCGCTACGTTCGGACCGCACTCACCAGATAGTTCAACCGCAAGTCTTCGCTCAGGTGCAAACCGCGCGTCGGCGAAAAGGCGATCCCGGCCGTGTCGCAGACCTTGAGCCCGGCTCCAGCCATCAGCGCGGTCATGCGCTCGGGCGGAATGAAGCTGTCGTAGTCGTGGGTGCCCTTGGGAATGCGGCCGGAGCCTTCGGCGAGGGTGATGGTCAGCAGCTTGGACCAGCCGGTGCGGTTGGGGGTGCTGAGGATGAGGAGGCCGCCGGGGGCGAGACGGTCGGCGAGGCTGCGGAGGAAGGCGGCGGGCGAGGCGACATGCTCGATCACCTCCAGTGCTGTGACGAGGTCGAAGCGGCCGTCCAGCTCCTCGACCCCGCACGCGCGGTAGGTGATGGGAAGGCCCTGCCCCGCCGCATGGTCGCGGGCGGCGGCGGCGAGTGCGGGGGCGGCGTCGACGCCGGTGACGGTCGCGCCCAAGCGGGCGAGCGGCTCGCACAGCAGGCCGGCGCCGCAGCCGACGTCGAGGGCGGTCCTGCCGCTTAGCGGGCGCAGCGCGCGCTCGTCCGACTGCCAGTGCTGGTCGATCCGATCGCGAATGTAGCCGAGGCGAACTGGGTTGAGCTTGTGCAGCATGGCGGAGCTGCCATGCGGGTCCCACCAGTCGGCGGCCATGGCGCCGAAGTGAGCGGCTTCGCGCTCGATGATACTCGTGTCCGCCATCAACTCCGTCCAGGCTGAGCTTGTCGAAGCCTTGTCCTACCTCTTGGCAGGGGGAAAGGGCAGCCCTTCGATACGCGGACTTGCGTCCGCTACTCAGGGTAGGCGGAGTTGCTAGCTTCAGCCTCTACACCTACTAGACAGCCCAATGCCTCGCATCGTGATGAAATTCGGCGGCACCTCGATGGCGGGGATCGAGCGCATCCTGAACGTCGCGGCGCTGGTCCGGCGCGAGGCGGAGGCCGGCAACCAGGTGCTGGTGGTGGTGAGCGCCATGGCTGGCGAGACCGACCGGCTGGTGCAGCTGTGCCGCGAGGCGGCAGCGCTGCACGACCCGCGCGAATATGATGTGGTCGTCGCAAGCGGTGAGCAGGTGACCGCTGGGCTGCTGGCCATGACATTGCAGAACATGGGGCTGGAGGCGCGAAGCTTCATGGGTTGGCAACTGCTGCAGGCGAGCGGCACGCACGGCAATGCCCGGGTCGAGGCGGTGGAAAGTCGCACTCTCGACGAGGCACTCGGACGCGGAATCGTGTGCGTCATTCCCGGTTTCCAAGGCGTCAGTGAGGAGGGGCGGATCGCGACGCTTGGCCGTGGCGGGTCGGACACCAGCGCGGTCGCGATCGCGGCCGGGGTCGAAGCGGACCGCTGCGAGATCTACACGGACGTGGATGGCGTCTACACCACCGACCCGCGGATCGTGCCGCGCGCTCGCAAGCTCCCACAGATCACCTTCGAAGAAATGCTGGAGCTGGCCGGCGTTGGGGCCAAGGTGCTGCAGGTGCGCAGCGTCGGGCTGGCGATGCGCGAGCAGCTGCCGCTCAGGGTGCTGTCCGCCTTCGAGGATGCGCCCGGCACCGAAATCGTAGAAGAACTGGACCCCGCCATGGAACGCAACGCCATCGCCGGCATCGCCGCCGACCGCAACGAAGCGCGCGTCACGCTGACCCAGATCGCCGACAAGCCGGGCACCGTCGCGGCGGTGATCCGCCCGCTGGCCGAGGCCGGCATCAGCGTGGATATGATCGTCCATGCCGCGACGCCGAGCGCCGGCGCTTCGGACCTGACCTTCACCGTGCCCCGCGCCAGCCTTGCGCAGGCGGTGGCGAGCATCGAGAACTGGAAGGGCGACATCGGCTACAGCAATCTGCTGACCGACGACCAGGTCGCCAAGGTGTCGATCGTCGGCGTGGGCATCCGCTCCAACCCCGAACTCGCCTCGCGCATGTTCGAGACGTTGGCCGAGCGGCGCATCAAC
>DATLMM010000072.1:0-51157 GCA_035537335.1 Sphingomicrobium sp.
GTCGGTCAGCCACTGCCCGGAACGCGCATCCTGATCCTCGACGAGTCTGGGCAGGAGGTTGAGCGGGGAGACAAGGGCGAAATCGCCGTTGTCGGCCCACAGGTGATGCAAGGTTATTGGCGAGCTAGTGCAGGCAGGGTGGAGCCGCTGGAAGGCGGCCTGTTCCGATCCGGCGACATCGGCCTGATCGACGAGGACGGGTACATCCGGATCGTGGACCGCGCCAAGGACATGATCAACGTCGGTGGGTTCAAGGTCTTTCCAAGCCAGTTGGAAGCAGTCCTGACGCGCCACCCCGCAGTCGCGGAAGCCCTGGTGATCGGCGTAGAGGACGACCGCGTCGGCGAGCGGCCAAAGGCTTTCGTCGTCCGACGGGAAGAAGTGGCCGCCAGCGCCAATGATGTGCTAGCCTTCCTGAACGCAAAGGTGGGCAAGCATGAGCACGTCAGGGAGCTGGAATTTCGCGCTGCCCTGCCCAGAACCATGATCGGCAAACCGGACCGCAAGGCCCTTGAAGCCGAGGAGAAAGCCCGCCGAGGAGGAGAAGGTGCGCCCAAGCTGGCGGCCGCTGGATAGCGCTTTCTTCGGTCCCTTCAGATCACGTGTGAAACATTCACCGCTGACTCGACCCGATCGGTGCGCGCTGGAATCGCTGCACCCAGGAATCAACGCGCACAAGAGGACTCGCTCATGGCCGACCACGCAACCGCCTCCTCCATTCTCAACCGGATCAAGGATGAGGAGATCGAGTGGGTCGACCTTCGCTTCACCGACCCCAAGGGCAAGTGGCAGCACCTCACAATGGCCTCAGGCGCGATCGAAGAGGACATGCTGGACGACGGCTTCATGTTCGATGGTTCGTCAATCGCCGGCTGGAAGGCGATCAACGAGTCGGACATGATCCTGAAGCCCGATCTCGGCGCCGCCTATGTCGACCCGTTCAGCGCCACCCCGATGCTGATCCTGGTCTGCAACGTGGTCGAGCCCTCAACCGGCGAGCTCTACGCCCGCGATCCGCGCAGCACCGCCACCCGCGCAGAGGCCTATCTCAAGGCGACCGGCATCGGCGACACGGTATTCGTCGGCCCGGAAGCCGAGTTCTTCATGTTCGACGATGTCCGCTTCGAGGATGGCTACAACACCAGCTACTTCAAGATCGACGACATCGAGCTGCCGACCAACACGGGACGCGAGTATGAGGGCGGCAATCAGGCGCACCGGCCGCGCGCCAAGGGCGGCTACTTCCCCGTGGCCCCGGTCGACAGCGCCGTGGACATCCGCGGGGAAATGGTCTCGACCATGCTCGAGATGGGCTTGCCCTGCGACAAGCACCACCATGAAGTCGCCGCGGCCCAGCACGAACTTGGACTGACCTATGGCTCGCTGGTCGAGACCGCAGACCGCATGCAGGTCTACAAATATGTCGTTCACATGGTCGCCCATGCCTATGGCAAGACGGCGACCTTCATGCCCAAGCCGATTGCCCAGGACAATGGTTCGGGCATGCACACGCACTTCTCGATCTGGAACGGCAGCAAGCCGCTGTTCGCCGGCAACGGCTATGCGGGCCTGAGCGAACTGGCGCTGTTCTTCATTGGTGGGGTCATCAAGCACGCGCGGGCGCTCAACGCCTTCACCAATCCGACGACCAATAGCTACAAGCGGCTGGTTCCTGGGTTCGAGGCGCCGGTACTGCTAGCCTATTCCAGCCGCAACCGTTCCGCCTCGTGCCGGATCCCCTACGGCACCGGCGAGAAGTCGAAGCGGGTCGAGTTCCGCTTTCCCGACGCGATGGCCAACCCTTACCTCGCCTATTCCGCCATCCTGATGGCCGGGCTCGACGGCATCCAGAACCGCATCCATCCGGGTGAGGCGATGGACAAGAACCTGTACGACTTGCCGCCGGCCGAGCTGGTCAACGTGCCGACCGTATGCGGATCACTGCGAGAGGCACTGGTTGCCCTTGCCGCCGACCGCGACTTCCTGCTCAAGGGCGAAGTCTTCTCCTCCGACCAGATCGACGCCTACATCGAACTGAAGTGGGAAGAGGTCATGCGCTGGGAAACCACCCCCAGCCCGGTCGAGTTCGACATGTACTATTCCATGTAGCGCATGCAGAATCTTAACTCCCCGCGCGTAGAGTGGTCGGACCCAAGCGCGCGGGGACCGCACACCTATGAACGATTTCCGATCCAGGATCCTGACTGGCAAGCCGGTGGCGGAGACGGGTCTCGTCACCAGTAAGTCGCCCCGTAACAAGGGCCAAGGCAACGACGGCCTGGAGAGCGTAACCGTTCCCCGGGGAGAAACGCGTACCGCCGACCACCGTGATGACCAGCGTCACCGGCTGATGGACGAGCGCGCGCTGAGTGTCCGCCACTGTGGCAAGCAGCACCAGGCGCAGCTCATCAACCTGTCGGGCGGAGGCGCGATGATCGAGGCGCCGTTCCGGCCAGAGCTATGGGACCGGGTCGAACTGGACCTCGGGTCCGGCGACAGCTGCGGAAAGATCGAATGCGCGGTCCGGTGGATCAAGGGCGACCGCCTTGGCCTGGAGTTTGCCCACGAGACCCGGATCGACGCCGATGCGGACACGCAAGCGGCTTTGTTGCGCAACGTGCTAACCACTAGCTTCCCCGATGTGGCGCTCGAACTTTCGGTTGCCGAGCAGGCTTCACCCGAGCCGGAGGCTGAAGACCAGCCGGCAAGCGACGAAGTCATCAGCAGCCGTCGCAGCGATGCCCGTCATCCGCTGATCTGGAGCGGCGAGGTGCACTTCGACCATGAGACCACCGTCGTCCGACTGCGCAACATTTCGGCGGCAGGCGCACTTGTCGAGGGAAACGCTGCGCTGCGGGTAGGTGCCGAACTGCTACTCGATCTGGAGGAAGCGGGAACTCACTTTGCGATCGTCAGCTGGGTTCGCGGGGACCAGGCGGGGCTGGCATTCCGCTCCCCATTCGACCTTGCCAACCTCGCCAAGTCCCGCCCGCAGCTGGCCGCCAGCCGCTGGTCCAAGCCAGCTTACCTTCGCGACGGAAGCAGCGAAAGTTCGCCTTGGGCATCAGAATGGGGCCGGCTTACCTTGGCCGACCTCCACAAGACTCTGGGTCGCCGCTGAGCGCTGAGCTTACCCCTTTCTCGCCAAAGCCGCGCGCGGCGAGGCGTAGACGAGGTAAACGCCGAGCCCGACAAGGTTCCAGATCAGGAAGTAGGTCTGCGTCTTCACCGGCAGGCTGAGGAACAGGTAGAAGCAGCCGAGGATGCCGGCTGGTCCCACGACCCAGGCAAGAGGTGTTCGAAACTTGCGCTTTGCCTCCGGTTCACGCCGACGAAGGACCAGCATCGCGGCGCACACGGCCACGAACGCGGCCAGCGTTCCGGCGTTTGCAAGCGCCGCGATCTCGTCCAGCGGGAAGATGCCGGCGATCACCGCCACCACCAGCCCGGTGAAGATGGTGATCCGGGTCGGACTGCCTCGCTTTGACACGTTGGCGAGGCTTTGTGGCAGCAGCCCGTCCCGGGCCATGGTGAAGAAGATGCGGCTCTGCCCGTAGAAGAAGGCCAGGATCACGGTCGGCAAGGCAATCACGGCCGACACTGCCAGGAACCAGGCGGCCCATGGCTGCCCGATCTCACGCAGGATCAAAGCCAGCGGTTCCGGGCTGTCGGCAAAGCGTTGGAAGCCGAGGGCGCCAACGGCGGTCGCCGCCACCGCCATGTAGATGGCGACGCAGATCAGCATGGATCCGACGATCCCGATGCTGAGGTCCCGGCCCGGATTCTTCGCTTCCTCGGCCGCGGTCGCAATCGCGTCGAAGCCGTAGAAAGCGAAAAAGATGATCGCCGCCGCGGCCATGACGCCGACTTCGCTTCCCGAGGGTCCGGAGCGAGGAAAGCCGTAGGGCATGAACGGCTCGAAGTTGGCGGCATTGAAGTGCGGCAGCGCAACGAAGATGAACAAGGCGAGGGCGGCGAGCTTCACCAGCACGAGCATGGCGTTGAGGTTGGCGCTCTCGCGGGTGCCTGCAATCAGCAAGCCTGCCACCACCGCGATGATGAAAATGGCCGGCAGGTTGACGATACCTCCGGCGTGAGGGCCGTTGGCGAGCTCGGGCGCGATCCCAATCAGCGGTGCCAGGTAACCGGACCAGCCAACTGCCACGGCGCTGACCACCAGACTATATTCAAGGATCAGCGACCAGCCGATGATCCAGGCAACCAGCTCTCCGAACACGACATAACTATAGGTGTAGGCCGATCCCGACGCGGGAATCATGGTCGCAACCTCGGCATAGGCGAGAGCGGCACAGGCGCAGATCAGTCCGGCGATCGCGAAGCTCAGGATGACCGCCGGCCCAGCCTTGCCGGCTCCGACGCCAATCAGCGTCAGGATGCCGGTGCCGACAATTGCGCCAACCCCGAGCGCGACAAGGTGGGGCCATGACAGAGATTGGGGTAGTCGGTGATGCTCGGGCATGTCCTCGCGAGCAACGACCGCCTTCTTGACGTTCCAGTTCTTCAACGTGCTTCCCCCTGCCCTGACAGTCGCGGCTGACGCGCACATTGGCGCTTGTAAAGCCAATCGTCGAGATGCTCACCGCTTGTTCTTCGAGGGCGGCGGCGGGCTGAACCAGACGCTAGTGCACGGTCCCCCGCACGTCGTCGCTGCTCAGGCTGGCGATCACCCGCTCGATCTGCCGCCAGTGGCAGTAGCGCTGGACATTCTCGGCGTCCCGGCTGAACTCGGCGCGCGCCGCCGCTTCGAAAGCGGCATCATCGCCAAACTTGTCGATCAGCTCGGCAGCATCGTTCAGGGCGGCGCGGCCGGCGATAAAGGGGTGATCCATGACCCCAGGTCTACTTCCCCACCAGTTACGCCGCTGGACACCAGACATGCTTAAGCAGGTCTTCACCAACACAGGGTGGCGGCTGCCCTTTTGCTCTGGCAAGGCCAGCCCATGGACTCGCGCTCACCCCAGGCCGGCGGCTGCCTGCTGCTGTTGTGCATCATGGCTGGTGGCTGGTGGGGGCTGCAGAGTGGCTCGACCGGCAGAGGATTGATTTTCGGAACCGCCGCGGGAGTCGTGGCGGCATTGGCCGTCTGGCTCGTCGACCGGCTGCGTCGCGGGCGTTAGGCGACCCGCCGCCCCGTCCAGATCACCCGGCCGATGATGTCGAGCTCGCCCGGATCGCAGTCTGGCCAATCGGCGTAGGAGGGATTGTCCGACTGCACCGTTACCCGCCGGGTGACCGGGTGCAGGGTCAGCCGTTTGACCACCAGCATGTCTTCGATCCGCATCACGTAAACGCCGTCGCGCAATCGTTCGCCGCAATCGCTTCGGTCGATGAGGAGCTCATCGCCATCGGTCAGCGTCGGCGACATCGAGTCCCCGCTTACCTGCAGCAGTGACAATTGATCAGCCTTGGCGCCAGTCAGCCGCCTCAGCCAGGCTTGCTCGAATGCCATGTGCGCGCGCGGACGTTCATCGTCGGCGACTGCACCCGCACCCGCAGCGGCGCGCAACGGCAGCAATGGTATCGCGACCATGCCCTCCGTGGCAGGTCCAGCCGAAGTGGGTCCACCCAGAACCGACTCGGGAACCCCGAAGAAGTCGGCGATCACCCGTCGCTCGGCCTCAGGCAGACGGCGAGGCGTGCCTCGACGAACAAACTGCTGAATGTAGGCAGGATTTCGGCCGACGAGCCGTGATAGACCGGCGAAGTCCACCTCCCGCTCGGCGCATAGCCGCTGCAATGTCTCGCGCGCATCAGTAAACATGCGAAATCCTCTTACTGGTAGGAAAATGCCTAGACAAGTAGGAAAGCGATTGGGAAATCTGTCTTGCCGAGTCGCCAAGTCGGGGAAGCCCAGTGCATTTACTTCGAGACGTTGAACAGTTTCTCAATAACAAAAATGTCAGCGCTGCGCGGTTCGGACGTGACGCTATGGGCGATCCTCGATTCGTCTTTGACCTTCGCCGCGGGCGGGAGCCGCGCGACCGCACAGTCCGGCGAGTTCAAGCTTATCTGGAGCAAGCGCAGTGAACCGGCCCCGGATGACGAGTTCGGCAACCGCGCTCCTTCGCCTACTCCTGCAACGTGCTGGAGACGACCGGCATAGGATTTTTCTTATCGGATGGACCAGCGTCGATTGGCAATCGCTCACTTTCAACGGCGAACGGCATACGGCGAGCTTCGTTCTTACTGGCAGGGATGCAGACGCCCTGGCCGAACGCTGGACGGACGGTCTGGGTGATGCGGAGTTCGACTTACCGGCTGGCTTTGTGGCGGAGATCGGCCTCGTGGCACAGCCGAGCCGACGAGAGGACGGCAGCGTTGTCGTCGAATTGGAGGCGTTGACCCTGGCCGACTAACCCAGCGAGTGTCTTAATTCCTGAGTGGCGCGACGCAGCGCAGCCGATGCATCTGCACCCAAGAGAGTGACGTTATCGTCCATCTCCCGCTCGCCGGACTGCCGCTGCCGAAGATGGCGCTCGATGCTTGCCCGCATCTCGCCCGCACTTGGCAGCGGCGGCTGGTCTGGGAAGAGCTGCACGACGACCGAACGAGCAGCGCACGGCTCATCGGAATCGGGCAGCGCCTCCGTCAACTCCAACAGGTCGGGAACGAGAACTTGGTCCCAACCAGCGGGCATGAACCCCGCCAGCGGTAAAGCTCCCGCCGATAAGCGGCGGAGAGATGTGAACACGAGGCAGAAGGCCAGGCTTGCTGCGGCGGCTCCGCTCATTGCACCGAACACGACAAAGCAGGCCCAGCCCGCAGCAGCGCTCAGGAGCAGCGCCGCCACTGCGTCGATCGTCCACTCCAGCCCATTCAGCTCGTCATCCATCACGAATCACGTAGGGCTCAAAGCTTAGCGTTCGGTTGCGGCCAGCAGCGCCTCGGCGAATGCGGCCGAGTCCGTTGGTCCAACAGCCGTCACGATCTGTCCGTCGGTTTCCACTGGTCCGTCCGTCACTTGCGCCCCCGCGTTGCGCAGATCGGTGCGGATCGAGGGCCAGCTGGTCGCCCGCTTGCCGCGTAGCAGGTTGGCTTCGATCAGCAGCCAGGGTCCGTGGCAGATGGCACCGATCGGTTTCCGCGCTCCAGCGAAGCGGCGGACGAGGCCGACCGCATCGGATCGGCCGCGAAGATGGTCGGGGTTGATCAGTCCGCCCGGCAGCAGCAGGGCATCATGATCTCCCTGCCGAGCATCAGCGATCGTTACGTCGGGCGTGATGAACTTGCCCCGTCTGTCGAGTACCGTCGCCCGGATCGGGTCTGGGCCGGGCGCAGCGACCGCCACTTTGCACCCACGCGAGCGCAGCAACTCAAGCGGCACGAAGAGTTCATCCTCTTCGAAGCCGTTGCTCGCCATGATTAGGAAACGCTTGAGCACGGGAACCCTCGCCTTTTCCGCCCGCTTAGCCACTCATGCCTCAACTCCGCCACTGCAGCGACGATCAGCCCGGCATCTCCCGCCAACTCATCAGAGGTAAATGGGCTTACTTCGACCCGTCGGGCGAGCGCATTACCGACCGCGAAGAGATCGACCGACTCAACAAGATCGCTCTGCCGCCCGCCTACATCGATGCCTGGTTCTGCCCCTATCCCAATGGTCACATTCAGGCGACCGGGCGAGACGCGAAAGGCCGGAAGCAATATCGCTACCACGACGAGTTTCGCGCCCGACAGGACAAGAACAAGTATCTCGACACGATCGAGTTCGGCGCGGCGCTCCCAAAGTTGCGACGGAGGGTCGAAGCGGACCTCAAGCAGCGAAAACTGTCCCGCGACAATGTTCTGGCAGCAGTGGTGCGCCTGCTCGACACCGACTACATCCGCATTGGGAACGAGCAATACGCCAAGGAAAACAAGAGCTACGGCGCAACGACGCTGCGCAACCGGCACGTTCGCAAGCAAGGCGGCAAATTGGTGATGCGGTTCAAGGGCAAGCACGGCATCACCCATGAAGTCCCGATCACCGACGGCAATCTGAAGCGGATCGTAGGCAAGTGCCAGGACTTGCCAGGCCAGAACCTGTTTCAGTTCATTGACGACTCGGGCGAGCCCTGCCCAATCAGTTCGGCCGACGTGAACCAGTATATCCGCGACGCGACCGGCGGCGACTTCACCGCCAAGAACTTCCGCACCTGGGGTGCCAGCGTCATCGCCTTCGAGCAGATGCTTGAGTCGCACGAAGAAGAACGCCGTAAGCTCAGTCTCAAGACAGTCTTGGAGCCGGTTGCGGAAGCGCTCGGCAACACGCCGGCAATCAGCCGCAAGAGCTATGTCCACCCCAAGCTGATCGAGGCGACCCGCGACAATCCGCACGATCCGCTTGGCGAGTTCCAGCGGCCACGTGCGCGCAAGTGGCTGTCGAGCGAGGAGGTCGGCTTGCTCGACTTCCTGCTGAAGGGTCGGCGCAAGAAGAAGGTTCGAAAGGCAAGCTCTGCGCCGTCGATCGTGGTCGAGGCAGCGATCAAGGCAGCGGAAACCGGCGGACCCGAGCAGGTCGACCGCGTTGCGGAAGCGGTTGAGGCCGGTCAGGAACCAGCCTCTGCCTGATCTCGCCAGAGCTAGGCCGCTGCGAAGCGCTGCTGGACCTTGTCCCAGTTCACCACATTCCACCACGCCTTAAGGTAATCGGCGCGACGGTTGTTGTAGGTCAGGTAATAGGCGTGTTCCCACACGTCGTTGCCAAGGATGGGCGTGCCCTTCTTCTCCGCTACGTCCATAAGCGGGTTGTCCTGGTTGGGCGTCGAAGTGATCTCAAGTCCTCCGCCCGGTACCGCGATCAGCCAGACCCAACCGGACCCGAAGCGACCGGCACCAGCCGTGTTGAACTGCTCCTTCATGGCATCCAGCAATCCGAACTTGGAGGTGATCGCATCCGCCAGCTCGCCGGCCGGTTCACCGCCGCCCGGTCCCATGATCTCCCAGAAGAAACTGTGGTTCCAGTGACCGCCACCATTGTTGCGAACGACCGGGGGAGCGGACCCGGCGGTTGCCACCAGCTCCTCCAGGCTTTTACCCTGCAGGTTCGGATCGCCATCGATCGCCTTGTTGAGGTTGTCGACGTAGGTCTGATGATGTTTGTCGTGATGCAGCTTCATCGTCTGCGCATCGATATGCGGTTCAAGCGCGGCATAGTCGTAGGGCAGCGGGGCGACTTCAAAGGCCATGGCGATATCTCCCTCTCTGGTGTGCCGGCCATGTGGTCCGGCACACCGGGGGTGTCAACGCGCCCACACTGCGGTTCGGCTTAGCGGGAGCGCACCTGATAGCGGGCAAGCTCTTTGGGAGGCTCGGCCCAGCGTGGTGCC
Organism: Sphingomicrobium sp.; assembly: GCA_035537335.1. Lineage (GTDB taxonomy): Bacteria > Pseudomonadota > Alphaproteobacteria > Sphingomonadales > Sphingomonadaceae > Sphingomicrobium. The sequence continues at coordinate 9,330 of DATLMM010000072.1, forward strand.
AAGCGCCGGGCCTGGGTGAGGTCGGCATAAGCACCGCGGATATCGCCGATGTCTTCGCGCGCCACGCCACGAGCATAGTATGCCAGGGCCGGTCGTATCGTGCGCAGCGCAATCGCTCGATCCATCAACTTGACCGCACCGGCGCTGTCCCCGCGTTTATAGCGACTGATACCCTTGTTCAGATGCGCCTCCGCCTGTTCGGGCTGCAGAGCCAAGGCGCGGTCGAAGTCCGCCTCTGCCTGGTCGTGACGTGCTGCGATGAGATGCAGGATGCCCCGGTTGACGTGAGTTGCGACTAAGTCGCTTCGGACGAGCGCGTCTTGCAAGGCGGCGTCACAGGTCATCAGGGTCTGACTGGTCGAAATCCGGTCTTCGGCCGCTTGATAACAGAGCCGGGCATTGCTGCTGCCGAGCGAGGTCACCATCGAACTGCCCGAATGGGGCGCGGATGCCGCCGCGGCGAGGCCTAGCAACAGGTAGAACATGTCGTCCTCCTTTCGAGTGCTGGCAGGAGCACGACTTTTAACACAAGTGGTGACGATTGTCGCGGGGTGCCGTGCAACGCGCCGTTCACCCAGCGCCCGTCAGGCCGCCTCGCCCTCCAACAGCTTGTGGCGCTTCAGCGCGTGGCGGAGCTGGTCGTAGCTGAGCGACAGGGCGGCGGCAGTGGCGCGCTGGTTGTAACGGTTGCGGGCCAAGGCATCCTCGAGCAAGGCGCGCTCGTAAGCGGTAACGGCGGAGCGGAAGTCGTTGGTGGTGGTGGCAGATGAGGACGGTGGGGCGACGGCCGCAGTATCCTCCTGCCGGGACGAAGTCGGGGCATCGACCACCGACTGAACGGCCGCCGTTGCGCCAGGCATCCACGGCGACGCGAACGGATCAAACTGGATCTGCGCAATCGGTCGCTCCGGATCCTCCGAGCGGTAGACGGCTCGCTCGACGACGTTGCGCAGTTCGCGAACGTTGCCGGGCCACTCGTAAGCCTCCAGTTCGGCTATTGCCCCCGCCGAGAAACCGGGCCAGCCCGGCCAGTCCAGCTCGACCGCCATGCGCCGGCCGAAATGCTCGGCAAGCAAGGGCACGTCGCCGACCCGCAGCCGCAGCGGTGGCAAGGTCACGACCTCGAAGCTCAGGCGATCCAGCAGGTCAGCCCGAAACCGTCCCTCCTCCACCAGCCGTGGAAGGTGCTCGTTGGTTGCAGCGACGATTCGGACATCGACCGTGACCGGCTTGGACGCACCGATGCGGGTGATCTCGCCATACTCGACTGCGCGCAGCAGTCGGTCCTGCGCTGGCGAGGACAAGGTCGCCAGCTCATCCAGGAACAGGGTTCCGCCATCAGCTTCCTCAAACCGCCCATGACGCGTCTTGGCTGCACCGGTGAAGCTGCCGGCCTCGTGCCCGAACAGCTCGGCCTCGATCAGGTTCTCGGGCAAAGCCGCGCAATTCATGGTGACCAGCGGTCCCGACCAGCGGGACGACAAGTGATGCAGGCGCTCGGCGATCAGCTCCTTGCCTGTTCCACGTTCCCCAATCACAAGCACCGGACGGTTGAGTGGCGCGGCCCGGCTGGCGCGCTCCACCGCATCGAGAAAAGCGAGGCTTGAGCCGACAAAAGACTGGGTCCGTTCCACGCCGGAAAGTTGGTGCTTTTTCCCATGGCTTGGCAAGAAGTTTCGAGAGTGAGAGGGTCAGGAAGTCCATGACTCGGCCGATTTCCGCAGACATCGGCGTTTTGGCACGGAGGCTGCATAGCTAAGCGTAGACAGGGCCTGACAACGGTTCACGAGGGTTATCGAATGAGCATTTTTTCCCGCACCCGGGACATCATGGCGGCGAACTTCACCGAGCTTCTCGACCGCTCGGAGGATCCCAGCCGGATGATCCGGATGATCATCCTGGAAATGGAAGAAACGTTGGTTGAGGTTCGCGCCTCCGCGGCGCGCTGCATCGCGGACGCGAAGGAGATGCGCCGGGCCATGGTGCGTCTCGACGGATTGCGCGACGGTTGGACCGAAAAAGCTGAGTTGGCGCTGAGCAAGGGCCGCGAGGATTTGGCCAAGGCAGCGCTTGTCGAGCGCCAGAAAGCAGCCGACATGGCGGCCGGCCTGGATGCCGAGATCAAAGTCGTCGAGGACACGCTCAAGACCTACGAGGTCGACATCGCCAAGCTGCAGGGCAAGCTCCGCGAGGCGCGCGCCCGGCAGAACAGCGTCTCTACCCGGATCGAGAGCGCCGTCACCCGGGCCAAGGCCCGCGAGCTACTGAATGGCAGCCGGACCGAGGATGCTTTCAGCCGCTTCGAGTTGCTGGAGCGCCGCGCTGACTTCGCGGAAGGCCGCGCGGACGCACTGGGCATGACCGGGCCCAAGAGCCTGGAAGAGGAAATCGCCGAACTGAGGGCCGAGGAGTCGGTCGACGCCGAACTCGAAGCCTTGAAGGCGCGGCTCGCCAAGAAGGATCAATGATCGATGACTGAAGATATGTTGGGCATGTTGCTGGGCGGGTTGGCGATCGTCACCCTGCTGCTGGGCCTGCCCTGGCTCGTCATGCACTACGTTACGCGGTGGAAGACGGCAGCGACGATCAGCGGTTCGGATGAAAAGCTGCTCGACGAACTGCACGAAATGGCGCGGAGGCTGGATGACCGCCTGTGCTCGATCGAACGCATTATGACGGCCGAGAACCCGGCTTGGCGGCAACAGTGCATGCCGGATGCGCCGCGCTTGTCCAGCACCAGTTCCGACCTGGACGACGAGCTTGCCCGTCTGTCCACTCGTACCCGCGACAGGGAGTATCGCTGATGGCCACGCAACCTGCCAGCCGCACACGCTTCTATCTAGACAAGCGCAACGGCAAGGTGATGGGCGTCTGCGCCGGCATCGCCGACTATACCGGGTTCGACGTGACCCTGGTCCGCATTCTGCTGGTGCTCGGCATCTTCATGGGCGGCGGCGCGCTGCTTCCAGTCTACTTCATCGCTGGGTGGATTGCGCAGGACAAGCCGCGTGAACTCGCCAGCGACGACCCGGAGGAGCGCCGTTTCTGGCAGGGTGTGCGCCAGTCCCCGACGCGCACCGCCCGCGATATCCGCGCCCGCTTTCGCGCGATCGACCGCCGGCTGGGCGACGTCGAAAGCTACGTGCTCAACAACAACCGCAGTCTCGCTCGCGAGATCGACGAACTGCGCTGATCTTCGGCTGACTGGGAAATCAAAGAGAGCAGCGTGGAACACCTCGTCGACTCCCTGCAATATGCCATGCATCTGTCCGAACTTGAGTAGCGGGTCCGGGTGCTGGAACAGATCGTCACCGACGGCGGCATTCAGACCGCCGCCCAAATAGAAGCATTGCGCGACCGGCCAGCGGCGCGACTGGAGAACTGATCATGCACGGCGGCCAGATTTTCGTCCTGATTATCATCGCCATGGCGCTGGTCGCCGGGATCGTGAAAGCGCGATATCGCTACCAGCACCGTGATCGTGACAGTGCATCAGCCCTGGCAGGTGCCGAGAGCCAGCAACTGCGCGATGAGGTCCGCCAACTCAAGGAGCGCATCCAGGTACTTGAGCGGATCACGGTCGAAAAGGAAAACAGCCTTTCCCGCGAGATCGAGGAATTGCGTAGCCGTCCGTGAGCGCTGGTGACGATCGACCCGCCACCTCCTATCTAGCGCCAGTGAATACGCTGCCCGAGATCCTCGACGACTATCAGCTGCTCGACGCCGATGAGCGCTACGGCCTGCTCATCGACCTCGGCCGTGCGCTCGAGCCAATGCCCGATCCGCTCAAGACGGACGCAACCAAGGTCAGGGGCTGCTCCGCTTCAGTTTGGGTCTATCCGACCCGCTTGCCGGATGGACGGCTGCACTTCCTGGCCGACAGCAATGCAGCGATTACCAAGGGCATTGTCGCGCTGGTGCTGAGCGCGGTGCAGGATCGGTCACCGGACGACATCGTTGCGACCGACGTCGCCGCCGAGCTCGCTCCGTTCGAGCTGTCGCGTCAGCTGTCATCCAACCGGACGCAGGGCATCCCCAACATGATCGCCCTGATCCACGACACGGCCGAGCGACTCGCCGCGTGATTGCGGAAGGTGTGGTCGGCTTCGATCCGGAGCAATTCATCAAGCTTGCCCGGATGGTCGGTCACGGCCGCGCGCTTGGGCTCGCCTTCCACTCGCTGGGGCCTGACTGGGTAGAACTTGCCTTGCCCTGGCGCCCGGAGCTCGTGAGCATGCCGGAGACCGGCGTGATGGCAACAGGTGCGATCGTCAGCCTTATCGACACGTGCGCCGGCACCGCGGTGTGGCTCAAGCTTGGCGGCTTCAAGCCGATTGTGACGGTCGATCTGCGGATCGACTATCTTCGCCCCGCCGCCAAGGGCGAGACGGTGATCGCGCACTGCGAGTGCTACAAACTGACCCGCAAGGTGGCGTTTGTCCGTGGCGTCGCCCACGGCGGCGATCCGCAACGGCCGGTGGCGCACTCGGCTGCCACCTTCATGATCACCGACCCTGCGGCGTCGTAGCGGCTGCTCGCCGCTCCTCGGCCTTTTGCAGCACTTCGTAGGCGGTCTGGATCTTGGTGAATGCGTCCGCTGCCGCCTTGTCGCCTGGCTTCAGATCGGGGTGATTAGCTTTGGCGAGCCGGCGGTGCGCGGCCTTGATATCGGCGAAGCTGGCATCGCTCTCCAGATCGAGCACGGATAGCGCCCGCATCTCGTCGCGGCTGCGGGTCCCGTCCCCTTCCCCGCCCCAGGCATAGTAGGCCGAAGCCCGATAGGCATTGGCACTGGCCTGCTCGGAGCGGGCGCGATCTTCCGCGTCTGCTTCAGCCAGCCCTTCGAAGTAGTTCCAGCCCTTGTTGTATTCCGCGGCATGGCCTTCGCAGAAGTACCAGCGATCGGAGCTGTTGGGCGCCTTGGGCGCAGGCCGATCGCCGGCACTGGTGCAGCCGTCTCGGTCGCACAGCCGTACCTCGGCTGCCTCCCGGCCCTTGGCCCCGTAAGGCCGCCAGCGGGGAAAGCCCCAATCGTCATTTCGCTTCTGCTTCGCCATCCCGCCTACTTAGGGGCATGACGCCGCCTTTGCGAGAAGTTGCCAGAGGGCCTGTAAGCCGGGTTCTGTCCACCGCCTTGCAGCGGATGGGCGACCATTCCTCTAGGCCTGATGTTGCCATCAGGCTCAAGCGACCAACCCGGGCGACGAGCCGGAACCAGCCCTTTTGCCGCCCCTATTCGGTCTTGCACCCGGTGGGGTTTACCGTGCCGCGGCTGTTGCCAGCCGCGCGGTGCGCTCTTGCCGCACCCTTTCGCCCTTACCCGACCGAAGACGGGCGGTATGCTTTCTGTGGCACTTTCCCTGACCCCGCTTGCGCGAAGCCGCCGGGCGTTACCCGGCACCGTTATTCCGTGGAGCCCGGACTTTCCTCGCGTCCCTTGCGGAACCCGCGGCCGCCCGGCCCTCTGGCGGAGTGGCATATAGACCAACTTGCACCTGCCGTCACCCGGGTCTAAGCCGGGGTCCGCCTGCCTTCCCCGCTCCGCAAAGAACAAGGCGCCTCCCGGCTCAAGGCCGGGATGACGGGTTCTCAAGGCTCTCCCTGCGGTCGCGGCAGTAGCAGCGCCAGCAGCTTCGCCCGGCACTCCCCGTCGATGATCCCGTCGATCCGCTCGGGCCGGAACCGCCGCTGAAAAGCAATCACCGCCTTCCAGTTGTCGGTAACATCATAACCAAACCTCTCCAGCGCGAGCAGAAACGCCGCATCGGACCAGAAAGGATCGATTAGGTTGCGGGTCGGGCTCGGAAGCGCCAGCCGCCGCTTGGACAGGGCGTCCCAGGGGAACAGCTCGCCGGGGTCCTCCTTGCGCGCCGGGGCAATGTCGGAATGACCAACCACGTCGCCACGTCCGATGCCGTGTCGTTCCTTGATGTCGGCCACCAGCGGGATCAGCGCCGCAATCTGCTCGTCCGGAAATGCTCGGTAACCGAATTCATGGCCCGGATTGACGATCTCGATCCCGATCGATGCCGAGTTCACGTCCCGGATGCCCCGCCAGTAGCTCCGTCCGGCGTGCCAGGCCCGGCGCCGCTCGTCGACCAGCCGGTACACCGACCCGTCCTCGTCCACACAATAGTGGCAACTGACCTTTGCCACCGGTGACGTGAGGCGATCCAGCGCACCCTGGCAGTCGGGCATGCCGGTATAATGAAGCACAATCATGCTGATCGGCAGCATGCGTTCGTCGTGATTGGGGGAGGGTAGTTCGGTACAGTTCACGCCGGCTATGTGGCACATGGACGGCGCACAGGGTCAAGCCCTCAAGCAACCCGGCGGTCGGCCTGCTCCGCATTGCTGGCGAGGACGTAAAGTCCGCGCGCATCCTTGTCGGCGGTCAGCTTGCGGGTTTGGCCGATCACCGTCTCGCCCGCACCAAGCATCAGCCAGCCGTCGGGCGCCATGGCCGAGGCCAGCCGCTCGAAGGCCTTCTCACGGGTTTCGGTGTTCAGGTAGAGCAGCACATTGCGGCAGAGCACGATGTCGAAGTCGCCAGGATGCGGCGGTTGTTCGAGCAGATTATGCACCTGGAAGCGGAGAGACTTCCGCAAGCCCTCGGCCGCACGCCAACCATCAGGCGTTTCTTCGAACCACTTGATCATCTGCGCGATTCCCAGCCCACGCTGCACCTCGAACTGAGTGTAGGTGCCGCTGCGCGCCCGCTCCACCACCCCGTCCGACACATCTGTGCCCAGGATGTCGATGGTCCAGCCGGCCCACTTCAGCGGTTCCTCGGCGAACAGCATCGCAAGGCTATACACTTCCTGCCCGGTCGAGCAGCCTGCCGACCAGATCTTGATCCGCTTGGAGGAGGCCCGGCGCGCCTGCAGCTGCGGCAAGGCGACCCGGCCGATGAGATCGAAAGGAGCGCGATCGCGGAAGAAGTAGGTCTCGTTGTTCAACAATGCCTCCACCACTCGGCCGGCCAGGTTCGGCTCCTTGCCCATGACCAAGATGGTGATCAGTTGGTCGATGCTGGCAATACCCCGTTCCCGCATCAGCGCCGACAGGGCGGTCTCGAGCCGCCACCGGCGATTCATGGTCAGCTGCTGGCCGGTTCGGGCTTCCAGTAGCCCCGCGAGTATCCGGCTGGAACTGTCGCTTATTTCCATGTGTCTTCTCCCGCCCGGGACGCAACACGGCGGGCGATCTTGTCGGGGGGAAGGACGGCGCAGGCGAGCCCTGCATCAGTCACGGCCTTGGGCATGCCCCAGACGGCGGAGCTCCCCTCGTCCTGGGCGATGATCGATCCGCCGGCCTTTACCATCTGTGCTGCGCCGAGCACGCCGTCTCGACCCATCCCGGACAAGATGACGCCGATGCCGGTCGCACCGTAGAAGTCGGCGACGGAGGTCAGCATCGGGTCGACCGAAGGCTTGCACCCGCTGTTGGCGGAGCGACGGTCGAGACGCACCACCGGGCGGCCACTTCGGTTCTCGATCGTCAGGTGAGCATCGCCAGGCGCAACCAGAATCACGTTGCGCTGCAAGGCCACGCCGTCCTGCGCCACAACCGCCGGGCGGCGAGCGGCGGTGCCGAGCTGCCGGGCGAAAACACTCATGAAGGCGGCCGGCAGATGTTGAGTGACAAGGATCGGCACGCCCAACTTGTCCGGCATTGCTGCAAACATCTGGCCGAGCGCATGGATACCGCCAGTGGAGGCACCGATCGCCAGCGCCTGCATCGGCTCGGTTCCCATGGCGCGCAACTGTGCCCCGACCGGGTGACGAGCAGGCGAATGCTCCGCCGCACCCAGCAGCCGTAGTTTCGACAGGAGAATCTGCGAGAACTGTCCGTTGAAGCGCCCGATCCCGGGCTTCGGCAAGGTATCCGCGGCGCCGAGTGCAAGCGCCGACACGGTGACCTGAGCACCGTCTTCCGCCTGGCTGGAGACGATGATCACCCGGGCTCCCCGCGCCGCCTCCAGCATTCGGGGCAACATCTTGAGACCTCCTGCGCCCGGCATTTCCAAGTCAAGCAGAATGACGTCTACCTGCACATGGGCAAGCGCATCGATCGCGTCCTCGGCGGTGCCGGCGACGGCAGCGATCTCGAAGGCGCCGTCGCTTTCGATCATGCGGCCCAGCACAGCGCGAGCGACCGTTGAGTCGTCGACGATCATGAGCCGGATCGGCCTCACGCCGGCCATCCCCTGCGCTGATCTGGCGAGCGCGGGGCTCATCAGGGAGCCTTACGCGACGCCGACGAGCTGAAGCTTGATGTGCAGCGTCTCGCGGTCGAACGGCTTCATCACATACTCGTCCGCTCCGGCCTCCAGCGCTGCGCGAATGTGCGCCATGTCGTTTTCGGTTGTGCAGAACACGACTTTGGGCTGGTCGCTGTGGCCGCGCTGACGGAGCATCTTAAGGAACTCCATCCCGCTCATCACGGGCATGTTCCAGTCGAGCAGCACCACGTCGGGCATGCTGTTCTCGCACCGCTCCAGCGCTTCCTTGCCGTCGCCGGCCTCTTCCACGCTGAACTCCAGCGTTTCAAGAATGTGGCGGGCAACCTTGCGGATCACCTTGGAGTCATCGACGATGAGGCAGGTTTTCATGAGTTTTCGCATTCCTGTCCGGTGACGAGTTCTTCCTACTCGCCAAGAGTAACCAAGGACTTAAGCGGCGCGCGCTTCCGTGCCTTCGACCAGCTTGGCAACATTCACCAGCAGCAGGGCGCCCTCTTCCGTTTCGACAAAGCCGAGGCTGACATGCTCCCAACCGGGCTCCATGGCCGCACGGATCGGAACCGGGTCCGAACCCGCTTCAACCACGTCTTCCACGCTGCCGACGATCAGCGCATAGTGGTGGCCTTCGAGTTCCACGACTGCGGCCTCGCGAATGCCGTCGCTGACATCCGTCATGCCAAGCTCCAGCGCCCGCATGCAGTCGATCACCGTCAGCACCCGGCTGCGCAGCGCGGACAGGCCAGCGACATGTGGCGCCGCCCGAGGCACGGGGATCAGCGCTTCCAGCTCAACCACGCTCTCCACGGCAGCCGCCGGAAGCGCAACCCGCTGGCCACCGATGGTCACGATAAGCAGGAGTTCGTTCACTTGGCACCTCCAGCTGCCTTCAGCGCAACCATCAACCCGGCGCGATCGTAGCGGTAGATGCTCCTGTCGTTCTGCTTGGCGTCCGGTTCCGCTCGGAGCCAGATGGTGCGCGCGGCCTCGTTGTGGGCCGGAGGCTGCTGCCCACGGGGTGCAATCATCAGGTCAGCCGTTTCCTCGCTGTCGGTTCCGACAACGCGATATCCGGCCGCCTCGACGATCGGCCGCAGCATGTTCTGCATCCAGGGATCGTCAGAGGGCAAGCGGCAGACTAGCGGCGTTCCGGCGGAGGCCGCGGGAGTGTGACCGTGACGGGCGAATAGCCAGTGAGGGTCGATCAGCTCGGCCGGTTCGCCTCCGATCAGGGTGACGCCCGCGACCTCGCCCGGAACCTCGCAGGCCAGGACGTCACTGTCGATCTCCGCCATGTCGATTACCTCGCGGAAGGCGAGGCCCATTTCGACGACTCCGTCGCTGAGGCGGAACAACCGGATCTTGCCCCCACCAGCGGAAGGAACCGCATCCATGCCGATCAACGGCAGGATAGCTTCCCCAAGCTGCACCCGCAGCTGACCCCCGCCAAGGTGGATGGCAGAAGCAGGCACTTCTTCGATGCGGTCCACCACGGCCAAGCGTATCGCCCTTCGAGCGCCGCCAAGGGTACGGAACAGCAGAACGGAGACGCCAGTCCGGGCCGACATTTCGGCGGACCCATCGACGATCCGACTGCCCCGCTCCTGGCTCTCCAGCTTCACCCCGCCAATCCGGGCCAGTCCGGCCGGATCGAACAGCAGGATCGGCGAACCGTCATCAGCCAGGGTGGTGCCGGCATAAAGGCCGGTTGCCATCACGGCTGGCGCGGCGGGCTTCACCACCAACTCCTCGTGATCGTGAACCTTGTCCACCGCGAGCGCGAACACATCGCCACCGGCTGGCTTCAAGACGATCAAGGTGCGTTCGGCGTCGCTGAGCGGGCTCGGCAAGCCAAGGATGTCGGCCAGCGCCACTTCCGGCACTCGCCGTCCGCGGATTGTCGCGACCCCTGCCCCGCCGACCTGCGCCAGCGTCACGCTCTCGCCATTAGCACGGACGATCTCTTCGATCGCCGAGCGCGGGATGGCAAAATGCTGAGAGCCGATCGACACGGTGAGCGCGGGAATGATGGTCAGGGTCAGCGGCACGCGCAAGGTCATGCGGCTGCCCTGCCCCATCCTGCTGTCCACTTCGACGATCCCGCCGATACGCTCGACGTTGGAGCGGACCACGTCCATGCCGACACCGCGACCCGAGATGCTGGTGACTGCCTGCGCCGTCGACAGCCCGGCCTCGAACATCAGCTCGAATTGCTCGCGTGGAGTCAGCTTGGCGGCGGCCTCCTTCTCGATCAGCCCGGCCGAGACCGCCTTCTCGACCAGCCGCTTGCCATCGATCCCGCGGCCATCGTCGGCGATGTCGATCAGAATCTGATTGCCCGATTGCCGGGCGGACACGCTCAGGATGCCGATCTCGCGCTTGCCGCCCTTCAGCCGGTCGGCGGGTTTCTCGATCCCGTGATCGACGGCATTGCGGACGATGTGCGTCAGCGGGTCGCGGATCATCTCGATCATCTCGCGATCAAGCTCGACGTCGCCGCCGTCGATGTCGACCAGTACCTGCTTGCCGAGTTCGGCCGACAGGTCGCGGACCATGCGAGGCAGGCCCACAAACAGGTTCTCGATGCGCTGCATCCGGGTGCGCGTGATCGCGTCGCGCATTTCCGCGATGATCCCAGACAAGCGCTCAAAGGCGCCGTCGACCAGCACGTCTGTGTCGCTGTCGCGGAGTCGCCGGGCAAGCTCATTGCGAGCGAGCACCATGTCCGAGACGCCGCTCATCACCCGGTCGAGCAATTCGACCGACAGCCGGATGGTACGCGGCGCGGCACTGGGACCCTTGGCTTCTCCGGCCACCGAGGCGGGCACGGAGGCGGCAACGATCTCGGCCCCGGGTGCGAGCGCGTCCGTCAGGTCGCGGTCGTCGCCTTCGGGCAGCTTTTCGCCAGCTGCGATGACGTCGATCATCTCACCGATACGATCGATGATCGCCAGTACGGCGCTGACCAATCGCGGGTCGGCCTGACGACGTCCAGCCCGAACGTCGGCCAAGGCGTCCTCCGCGGCGTGGCTCAGCGCCTCAAGCCGCGGAAAGTCGAAGAAGCCGCAATTGCCCTTTACGGTGTGGACGAACCGGAAAATGCTGTCGAGCCGAGCCTTGTCGTCGGGCGCCGCCTCCCAAGCGACGATCTCGCCGCCCAGGCTTTCGAGCATTTCCCGGCACTCGGCGACGAAATCGGCAATCAGGTCGTCCATCGGCCCCACGCGCAAACTGTTCGGCAGGCGGTCTAGACGCGACAAGTTAAAGGGGCGTTAGCCCTGGCGGGGGAGGTCCGCGCCGATCAACAGTACGTCGCTCTCGATCGGCGACAGCTTGATGGACCCGCCGCTGCCGGCGGCGAGCCCGTGCGCCAGCCAGGCACCGGCCGCGCGCGGCTCGATCGTTCCTCCGGCTGAGCCGCGCTGCAGCGTCTCGCGGAAAACAGGGTCGAGCAACAACCGCGGCCCCTCGGCGCGGATCACCAGTTCGATGCCGCCCGCCGATCGTTCGGCGCCGACATCCAGTCGCCCGCCGCGGACCAGGGCGTCGCCGGCAATCAGCGCAAGGTTGAGCAGCAGCTTGACCGCATCCTTCGGCAGCTTGGCATCGCTCACCATCCAGCCGAGCTCGATCCGCCGTTCCGGCCCGAACAGCCCTTCAAGCGCGGCATGCGCTTCCCTTGTGTCGATCTCGGCCCCGAAACCGCCGCCTGCACCGAACGCCAGACGGAAGAACTTGAGCTTTGCAGCGGAGGCCCGAGCGCTCTCGCTCAGCAGCTCAAGGCACTTCTCCCGCATGTCAGGGTCCGGCTCATCGGCGAGAAGCTCGATCCCGTTGTTGAGCGCCCCGACGGGACTCAGCAGGTCGTGGCACAGGCGGGAGCACAAGAGACTGGCGAGATCGATTGCATTCATGGGTGCGGTTGGTGGCCGATGATCGCGCCGCGCGCAACTTGAAAACCCGCAACAAACACCCAATCTAGCTCGTTCATGAGCGGGGGCTCCAACATCGTCGACGTGGCATTGCGGACCGATCACGCGGGCTGGCGCCTGGACCGCGCCCTGGCCGATGCCGTGCCTTCCTTGTCGCGCGAGCGGCTCAAGGCGCTGGTCCGCTCGGGCGCGCTCGATGGCGGCCGGCTCCGCGATCCCGCCTACAAGGTGAAGGGCACCGAAGCCTTCAGCCTGACCGTTCCGGCACCTGAACCGGCACACAACGAGGCGCAGGATATTGCGCTCACCATCCTGTTCGAGGACGAGCATCTGCTGGTCGTCGACAAGCCGGCCGGGCTGGTGGTGCACCCAGCGGCAGGCAATCGTGACGGAACGCTGGTCAACGCCTTGCTTCATCACTGCGCCGGTCGACTGTCGGGGATCGGCGGGGTGGCCCGACCGGGAATCGTCCACCGTATCGACAAGGACACTTCCGGCCTGCTGGTGGTGGCCAAGACCGATCCCGCGCACGAAGGACTCGCCCGGCAGTTCGAGGCGCACAGCATCGAGCGGCGCTACATCGCTGCCGTGTCCGGCATCCCTGCCCTTGCGTCAGGAACCGTCGATGCCCCGCTCGCCCGTTCCAGCCACGACCGCAAGAAGATCGCGGTCGTGGGGGATGGCCGGGGCAAGCGAGCGGTTACGCATTGGACCAAGCTGCGTGGGTGGCGTGACGCGGCGGAGGTCGAGTGTCGGCTGGAGACCGGACGCACGCACCAGGTACGGGTGCACATGGCCTCCATCGGCCATCCGCTGCTGGGCGATCCTGTCTACGGTCGTGCCCCGCACCAACGTGTGCGAGAGTTGCTGCGTGAACTCGATTTCAAGCGCCAGGCCCTCCATGCGGCGAGCCTTGGCTTCGTTCATCCCGTGACGGGGGTCCTACTGTCGTTCCGGAGCCCGATACCGGCCGATATGCAGGAACTGTTCACGGCCCTTGGTGTATAGATAATCATTGGCTAGGGCGGCTGGTTCAGACTGCCCGGTCCAGGAAGGACGCGACCCTAACATGGCACAGGCTAAGGCCCTCTCGATCCCCGCGGCTGGTGGTGAAGCCGGACTCAACCGTTACCTGACCGAGATCAAGAAGTTTCCAATCCTCGCGCCGGAGGAAGAGTTCATGCTCGCCAAGCGCTGGAAGGAGCATGGCGACACGGACGCTGCGGCGCAACTGGTCAACAGCCACCTTCGGCTCGTGGCCAAGATCGCCATGGGCTACCGTGGCTATGGCCTGCCGGTCAGCGAACTGATCAGCGAAGGCAATATCGGCCTCATGCAAGGCGTGAAGAAGTTTGAGCCCGATCGGGGCTTCCGCCTAGCGACCTACGCCATGTGGTGGATACGTGCGTCCATCCAGGAATTCATCTTGCGCAGCTGGTCGCTGGTGAAGATCGGTACCACGGCCGCGCAGAAGAAGCTGTTCTTCAACCTGCGCCGGATGAAGAACCAGATCGACGCGTTCGAGGACGGCGACATGAAGCCGGCCGACGTGACCAAGATCGCCACCGATCTCGGCGTCACGGAGGACGAGGTCATTTCCATGAACCGTCGCATGTCGATGGGCGGCGACACGTCCCTCAATGCTCCGCTGAAGGGAGACGAGGGGGCGGAGAACCAGTGGCAAGACTTCCTGGTCGACAATGGACCGCTGCAGGACGAACTCGTCGCTGACGAGGAGGAGAAGCAGGTTCGCCACCAATTGCTGCAGAACGCGATGCAGTCGTTGAACGATCGTGAGAAGCATATCCTGACCGAGCGCCGCCTGGCCGACGATCCCAAGACCCTGGAAGAGCTCAGCCAGGTCTACAACGTTAGCCGGGAGCGTATTCGTCAGATCGAAGTGCGCGCATTCGAGAAGCTGCAAGCGGCGCTGATGAGATCGGCCACCGAACAGCGGCTGCTGCCGGCGGCCTAAGCGTCGTTGCGGAAAGCGAAGCGGCGAAGCAGTCAGTGTTCTTGGAGTTCACTTGATTGCTTCGCTTAGCTTGCAATCACGAGGTCATTATTTCCTTCTGAGCAGCGCCAGGCCAGCGGCCGTCGCGAGCAGCGCCGCGCCGGTCTTTTCCTTGCCGCGCTTCTTCAGGAAGCCCAGGCCAAGGGTCGCCAGTCCTGACGAGAGCATGCCGATCTTGCGTGCGCCGGCCACCTGCCCTGCGCGGGAGGTGACCCGCGATGTCAGATAGGAATGCTCCTTCCCTTGACCCTCCCTGTCGCGGAGCGCTGGGGAGGTGGCGGCCGCATCATGGCTGACTGAGCGGCCTGCACTGCCAGTGTCGGCTCCCGTTGCACTCGCCTGCGATAGGCCGGCGCTCTGCTCCGGCTCGTCCTTGGTTTCCGTCTCGCCCGCCGCGACGTGATCCGCCGACCATGCCTGTCTTGCACCAAGTGGCTTCTCGCCCCCGCTGGTCGTGTCCTTGGCGGTCTGATGTTCGATCTCGCTGTTCAGCTCGGCCCCGAACAGCAGGACGTAGCTCGAAAGGTAGAGCCAGGTTAGTAGCACCACGACGGCGCTCAACGATCCGTAGGTAGCGCCATAACTGCCGAAGTTGCGTACGTAGAAGCCAAAGCCGAGCGTCAGCACGATCCACACCACTGCGAAGAAGATCGAACCGGGCGTCAGCCAGGTCCATTTCGCCTTGTCCCGTGAAGGTCCGTAGCGGTAGAGGGTCGCCGCCGCAGCCGCCGCCACGCTGGCCAAGAACAGGTAGGTCAGCGCCCGCCAGAAGATCAGCCCGGCCGTACCCATGTCGGGCACAAGGTGCTGCAGCGCGCTGAGCACCGCCGTCGCGCCAGTCGCCAGACCGGCCAGCACCACTGCGCCCCCCGTGATCGCCAAGGCCAGCAGCGTCGTCTTCACGAAGCCGCGCTTCTCCTCTTCCTCATAGGCGATGTTGAGCGCCGTGAGGACCGAGCCGGCCGCGTTCCGTGCTCCCCAAAAGGCGACGACCAGCGCTGCAAGGAGGCCAAAGCCCTTCTTGCCGCCGCTGGTCTGAACGACGTTCATCAGCTGTTCGCCGATGAGCTTCGCCGCATCTTCCGGCAAGACGGAAGTCAAGCCCTGCGCCTGCCGCACCACCGTCTCGGGCGACGCGAACAGGCCATAGGTGAGAACCGTCGCGCCGAGTAGGGGAACCAGCGCCAGGAAGCCGTAGAAGGCGACGCCCGCCGCCACGATCCCGACATTGTCCTTGCCTGTTTCCTTCCACGCTCGGACGGCGATCTCCTTCCATCCCGGCGCGGGGATGTCGGTCGGCTTCTCGGCATTCTGGCCGCGCTCTCCGGCGGCGGTGTGGCGGTGGGCGGCAGTGGCCATGGAAACGAAAGCTCCTTCGCGCGCCCAACTGCCCGCGGCGCAGGGCGTTCCGCACTTGCCAACCAGTCTCAAGAGTCCGACGCTGCTCAGCGGGAGTGGCGCATGAGGCGCTCCATAGCGACTCGCGCCCGAGCATTCGGACGTAAGGAGAGTCGCATGCATGAGGCAATCAACGGCACCCGAGTGATCGCGCTGGTCGGACCGGCCGGCGCGGGAAAGACCTGCCTCGCGGACGCTCTGCTCTACGCTAGCGGAACCATCGATCGGCAAGGCAACACGGCGGGTGGCAGCAGCGTTGGCGACAGCAGTGCCGAGGCGCGTCTGCGCGGCGGCTCGACCGAACTCAATCTGATGCACTTCTCCTACATGGGCGAGAGTTACGGGCTGGTGGATTCGCCTGGCTCGATCGGCTTTGCGGCCGATGGATCGCGGGCGATCGCCTCGGCTGATCTTGCCATCGTGGTCGTCGACCCAGACCCGGCCCGAGCGCCGCTGGCTGCTCCGGCGCTCAGGATGCTGGACGAGATCGGCCTCCCGCACCTGATCTTCGTCAACCGCATCGATCAGGCACGAGGCTTGATCCAGGACCTGCTGCGCGCCTTGCAGCCGATGAGCGTTTCACCCCTGATCGCCCGTCAGATCCCCATCCGCGCCAAGGAACATGGGGGCGACAAGGTCACCGGCTTCGTTGACGTCGCGCTGGAACGGGCTTTCCACTACGAACCCGGCAAGCCATCCGAACAGATCGACATCCCGCCGGAACTCACCGCGCGCGAGCAGCAGGCCCGGACCCAGCTGCTGGAGCAGCTCGCTGATCATGATGACGCGCTGCTCGAGCAATTGCTGATGGACGAGCAGCCCGAGGCCAATCACGTGCTGCGCGACCTTGCGCGGGAGACGGGCGAGAGCCTCGGCGTGCCCATACTGTTCGGTTCGGCCGCCAACTGCTGGGGCGTTCGGCGGCTGCTGAAAGCGCTACGTCATGAAACGCCCGGACCAAGGCAGACCGCCGAGCGGCTGGGCGTTACTGACCCTGCGCTGTGGGCCTTCAAGATCAGCAATGCCGGCGCCATGGGACGGGTCGGCTACGCCCGCCTGCTTGGAGGTTCACTCAGCGAAGGGGCGGAGGTCCGCGATGCCGAGGGCCGCGCGCAGCGGCTGGGCGCGCTCTTCGCCGTGCAGGGCGACAAGACGAACAAGCTGCAGTCTGCGGCTGATGGCGACCTGATCGCGTTGGCCAAGTTGGATCGTGTCGGGGCCGGTCAGTGGCTGGGCACCGGCGCTTTGCCACTCGTTCCCGACGTGCCCCTACCCGCGCTCAACTGCTCGCTGGCGATCGAACCATCCGACCGCAGGGACGATGTAAAGCTGTCCGGCGCGCTCGCCCGGTTGCTGGAAGAAGACCCGGCGCTGCAGTTGAACCACGACGAAGCCAGCCATGAAATGCGCCTGCACGGCGTCAACGACGAACAGCTGCAGACCACGATTGCGAAGCTCAAGCGCCGCTACGGCGTGGAGGTGCGCTCCCGGCCGCCGACTATCGGCTATCGCGAGTCGATCCGCCGGACAGTTACGCAGCGCGGACGTCACAAGAAGCAGTCGGGTGGCCACGGTCAGTTCGGCGACGTGGTGATTGAACTTCGGCCGCTGCCGCGCGGTGAGGGTTTTCTGTTCGAGGAGAAGATCCATGGCGGCGCCATCCCGCG
This sequence comes from Sphingomicrobium sp., assembly GCA_035537335.1. Lineage (GTDB taxonomy): Bacteria > Pseudomonadota > Alphaproteobacteria > Sphingomonadales > Sphingomonadaceae > Sphingomicrobium. Next base: position 26,583 of record DATLMM010000072.1, read on the forward strand.
CCAGTATATACCAGCGGTTGAACAAGGCGTTCGTGATGCCTGTGCCAAGGGCCCGTTGGGTTTCCCGGTGGTCGATGTGGCCGTGACCCTGACCGACGGCAGCTACCACAGCGTGGACAGTTCGGAGCTTGCATTTCGAACCGCCGGGCGCATTGCCATGCAGGAAGCACTCTCCGCCGCCTCGCCGCATCTGCTCGAACCGGTGCAGAAGGTGTCGGTCGTCTCACCGACCTCTGCCACCAGCAAGGTCAGTTCGGCCGTCGCCAGCCGGCGCGGGCAGATGCTGGGCATGGGTCCGCGCGAGGGCTGGACCGGCTGGGACCGGGTCGACGCACTCATCCCCCAGGCCGAACTGTCCGGCCTGGAAGCGGAACTCCGTTCTTTGAGTCAGGGACTGGCAGCATATGAGGCCGAGTTCGACCATCTTGCCGAACTCAACGGCCCGCAGGCCGACAAGGTGGTCAAGGCGCGCGAACCGGAGCACGCTTAGGCTTGTCATTCTGCGCCAAGCGAAGCAATCCAGCCACTTGGATTTAGTTCGTCGCTGCGCTCCTCGCACTGACGGTTGAATGTTGAGGGGATAAGCGTGGCCAAGCGGCTGACATGGTACATTCTCGCGGCGCTTCTGCTCGGCCTGGTGGTCGGCTGGATCATCAATGCGCGGATCGCTGATGGTTCGCCGGAAGCAACCGCGCAGCTGAAGGAGATCGCCGGCTATTTCTCAATCATCACCAGCCTGTTCCTCCGGCTGATCAAGATGATCATCGCGCCGCTGGTGTTCGCCACGCTAGTCGCCGGCATCGCTCACATGGGCGACACCGCCGCGCTCGGGCGGGTGGGCCTGCGCTCGCTGATCTGGTTCATCACTGCCAGCCTGATCTCGCTGACGCTTGGCCTCATCCTGGTCAACGCGCTGCAGCCGGGCGTCGGGCTCAACCTGCCCCTGCCACCGGTGGACGCGGCCGCCGGGGTCGACAAGGCAGCCTTCAACCTCAAGGACTTCATCACTCACCTCGTGCCCGCCTCCATGATCGACGCGATGGCCAAGAATGAAATCCTCCAGATCGTCGTCTTCTCGCTGTTCATCGGCGTGGCGATTACCGCGGTCGGCGAGAAGGCAAAACCGCTGGTGCGCGGCATCGAGGGCCTCGTCGAGGTCATGCTTGTGGTCACCGGCTATGTGATGCGGGTGGCTCCGCTCGCCGTCTTCGCGGCGGTGGCGAGCTCGATCACCGAGCAAGGACCGGGGATCATCCTGACCTTCGGCAAGTTCATCGGCAGCTTCTATCTGGGTCTTGCCATCCTGTGGGTGCTGCTGATCGGCATCGCCTTCCTGGCGGTGGGCAACCGGGTGCGGCACCTAGTGCGGCACATCCGGGACCCATTGATCCTGGCCTTCTCGACCGCATCTTCAGAGGCCGCCTACCCCCGCACGCTTGAGGCACTGGATCGCTTCGGCGTGCCGCCGCGCATCGCCAGCTTCGTCCTGCCCCTGGGTTACTCGTTCAACCTCGACGGCTCGATGATGTACATGACCTTTGCGACCATCTTCATCGCACAGGCATACGGCATCGATCTCAGCATCGGGCAGGAGATCACCATGCTGCTGGTGCTGATGATCACCAGCAAAGGGATCGCCGGCGTTCCCCGCGCCAGCCTGGTGGTGATCGCCGCGACCCTGGCCTTGTTCGACATTCCGGAGGCCGGGCTGCTGCTGATCCTTGCCGTTGACCACTTCCTCGACATGGGCCGCTCGGCCACCAACGTGGTCGGCAATGCCGTGGCTTCGGTGCTGGTGGCCAAGTGGGAGGGCGATCTGGATGTCGAGGAGTCGCCCGTCATCGAGCATGCTCCCGCGCCTTCGCACGTGCCGCCACCGCCGCCCAGCGTGTGACCAGCCTCGACGCTCTGGCCGACCGTTATCGGCTGATCCTTTGCGACCTTTGGGGTTGCGTGCACGACGGCTACCGGCTGCTGCCCGGCGCGCCCGGCCGCTTACGGCGATGGAAGGCGGAGGGACGGACCGTTCTGTTCCTCACCAACGCCCCGCGCACGTCAGGCGCCATCCGGACGCAGCTCGACCGCCTGCATCTCCCACGCGAACTTTACGACGGTATCGTCACTGCCGGTGAGGTAGGTGCCACCGCTCTGCTGGGCCGTCCGGTCGGATTTTGCGGAACGGCGGCGGATCACGCGGACCTCCAGGCATTTGGGCTCGAATTCACCAACGAGGGCTACTCGGAGCTTGCCTGCGCCGGCCTGGCAGCTGGTGAGACGATCGAAGACTACCGCGAAGACCTGGCCCACTGGCGGCGTGACGACGTGCTGCTTCACTGTCTCAACCCCGATCGCATTGTCATTCACGGATCCGAGCGGATGGTCTGCGCGGGAGCGCTCGCTGATGCTTACGAGGCGCTCGGCGGTCGAACCTGCTGGTACGGCAAGCCCTACCCCACCACCTACGATCACGCCCTGCGGCTCGCCGGATCGCCGCCTAAGGAAGCCGTCGTCGCCGTTGGCGACGGTCTCAAGACCGACATCGCAGGCGCGATGCTGTACGGCATCGACTGCGTCTATGTGTCGGGCGGGGTAGACGAGGGCGCGACACTGCCGAAGGACATGAAGCCCATCCTGATCGTGCCGGGGCTTTAGGCGAACGGACGATCGATCGACGTTGGAGGCACGGTGAACCACCTCGGGCCCGCCGCCGTCATGAAGAAGCAATCCTCCAGCCGCACGCCGAACTTGCCCGGTAGATAAAGGCCAGGCTCGTTCGAGAAGCACATGCCCGGCGCCAGCAATGTCGTCTCGCCTTTCACCAGATTGATGGGCTCATGGCCCTCCATGCCGATGCCGTGCCCGGTCCGGTGCGACAAGCCGGGAAGAGCATAGCCGGGGCCATAACCCCATCGCTCGTAGGCGGCACGCACCGCATCATCGACGCTCCCCGCGGCGACCCCCACCTTGGCCGCAGCCATGGCGATATCCTGTCCGCGTCGCACCTGCTCCCACACCCGGCGCTGCTCGGGCGAGGGATCGGCACCCCATACGAAGCTGCGACTGATATCGGCCTGGTAACCGCCAAAGCCGCAGCCGCAATCCATCAGCACGGTGCTGCCGCGCCGGACCTGCTGCGGCTTGCCCGATCCATGCGGCAGGGCGGCTGCTTCGTCGATCAGCACCAGGCTCCAAGGCTCCTCCCCGCCCAGCCGTGCGACATGGGTCTCGAAGCGCTTGCCGATGTCGCTGTTGGTCATGCCGAGCTTCACCTCGGCATGGGTCTGCCGCAGCGCCTGGATGGTCAGGTCTGCGGCATGCTGCATCAGCGCCAGCTCGGCCGGCGACTTGATCATTCGCAGGGGCCGCACGATCGGATTACCGCTGACGAGTTTCGCATACGGCAGCTGCTGCTGCGGGCCCTCGACGGCGAAGTGGCGAACGGTTTCCTCGACCGCGATCGGCCGACCCGCGACTCCGCGCTCGCGCAAGAAGGCGGCAACCAGCGCGAAGGGGCTCTCATGTTCCTGCCACACCCGGATATCGGCCGGTATCTTCAGGCTCTCCGCAACGGAGGGTCGCTCGAAGAAGGGCGTGACCACGATTGGATCGCCGCTTGTTGGGATCACCGCTGCGGTCAGCCGTTCGCTTCGCCACCACTGGACGCCCGTGAAATAGTCCAGACTGGCGCCCGGTTCGATCAGCAAGGCACCGATCCCCAGTGCCGCCATTCGCGACTGCGCGCGCCGGACGCGCGCCAGACGCTCCGCGGCGGAGATCGTCGGAGGTGGCTCAGCCGCTCGAACTGCGCGTACGACAGTGGGAACACATGCTGCCGCAGTAGCCACCGCAGCCAACCCGATCGTTTCCCGCCGGTTGACCTTAAGCATAGGCGTAGGGTCCACCCGCCTTCAGCGCCCGCTGGTAAGCCGGGCGCGAGTGGATGCGTTCGAGCCAGGCCCAGAGATGATGGCGCGTCGAATCGAGACCAGCTCTCCGGCCGGCGGCCTCCAGCGGAAAGCTCATCATGATATCCGCGCCAGTCAGCTCCGCACCTGCAAAATAAGGCCGCCCTGACAGCTCCTGATCGCAGTAATCGAGATGACGCCCGATCATCTTGAGCATCGGCTTGCGGGCGGGTCGGCCAAGCAAGCCCAGTCGTCCGACCACTAGCAATGCCAGCAACGGCGGCATCAGCGACCCTTCGGCATAGTGGAGGAATTGGCGGTAGCGCAGGCAATTGCACTTGTCAGAAGGTGCGCCAAGCCGCCCACCGGCCTTGTCGACCAGATACTCGACGATCGCCCCGCTCTCGCTCACCACGCAGCCATCGTCGTCGATCACCGGCGACTTGCCCAGGGGATGGACCCGGCGCAGCTCCGGAGGCGCGAGCATGGTCCGCGGGTCCCGCTGGTACCGGCGAACCTGGTACGGCAACTCCAATTCTTCCAGCAGCCAGAGGATGCGCTGAGAACGGCTGTTTTCAAGATGATGGACGGTGATCACGCTGCGGAATGTTGCAGAGCCTCGCCCGCTTGACCAGCATCTTCTCCGGGCCGCGGAACCTTGCGCTGCTTGCTGCGCTGCAGCAAGGAACTCCATGTCCATCGATTTCCAATCAGCATCCGGCGCCGGGCCGCGCCCCGGAACGCGTGAATCCGTTGCCCTGCTGGCCGGGCTGATGGCGCTGAACGCATTCGCGATCGACGCGATGATCCCAGCGCTCCCCGACATCGGCGAGCAATTAGGCGTGGCCGAGGAAAACCGCCGGCAGCTGGTGATCGTCGCCTACACCTTCGGTTTCGGCTGCGGCCAGCTGCTGTGGGGTCCGTTGGCCGACCGCTTCGGCCGCAAGCCGGTGCTGGCGATCGGGATCGGGCTCTACACGCTGTTCGCGCTGCTGTGCGCGGTGGCGCCGAGCTTTGAGCTGCTGGTGATCGGCCGGGCGCTGCAGGGCTCAGCGGCGGCGGCAACCCGAGTGCTGGTCGTCGCCATGGTGCGGGACCTCTTCCAGGGCGAGGCGATGGCGCGGGTGATGAGCCTGGTGTTCATGGTCTTCATGCTGGTCCCGGTGCTTGCACCCAGTATCGGGCAGCTGATCCTGCTGGCAGGCCCGTGGCAAGTCATCTTTCTCGTACTGGCCGCTTATGGATTGCTGATGGGCCTGTGGTCCTTCTTCCGCCTGCCTGAGACCCTGCACGAGGAATATCGCCGAACGCTCCGCATCGGCGAGCTGGCGACGGCGGCGCGGGCAGTCGTCAGCGAACGGCAATCGATCGGCTACACGCTGGCGCAGACCGCCATCTTCTCGGGCCTGGTCGCCTATATCTCTTCGATCCAGCAAATCGTATTCGACGCTTTCGAACGGCCGGAGGCGATTGGCGTGGTGTTTGGCGCGGTGGCGGCCCCCATGGCGGTCGCAGCCTGGCTCAACAGCCGGTTGGTCGGGACCTACGGGCTGCGGCGGGTCGGCCACCTTGGCGTGGCCGCATTCGTGCTGCTCACCGTTGTCCACGCCCTGCTCGCGACGGCGTGGGGCGAAAGCCTGACCGAGTTCGTCATCTTCCAGGGGCTGGTCATGGCCAGCTTCGCCTTCACTTCCTCCAACCTCAACACGCTGGCCATGGAGAAGATGGCGCCGATTGCCGGCATGGCATCGTCGATCCAGGGCGTGGTCGGCACCATCATCGCTGCCGTTGCCGGCTTTGCCATCGGCCAGCAGTTCGACGGCACCCAGCTCCCATTCCTATGGGGATTTGCGATCTGCGGAGTGGTTGGTGCGGCGCTGGTGTTTCTGACGGAGCCTCGCCGCCTGTTCGAACGGATCGATCAGGTTGCGGGCGAATTTCGGCCGGGGATGGCAGCGGAATAGCTTGAGCCCTTGCCGGCTTCGTCACGGCGACAGCCAAGTTGAAGTTGGCCAGCGAATATTCGAAGGGCGGCGATCTAAGTCGCGATAGCGGTGCCGGCACTGGCCCGCTAACTTAGGTTAGCCGTCGCCAACACATGTCAAGCAACAAAAAGGCACGAAGAGACTGACGCCCCTTCGTGCCTCTTGTCATCTCCATCGACTCCCAGCTGCGCTGTTCGACGCCCGTGCCTCCGGGTTCGTCAGGCATCATCCTCTGGACCGGCGCCGACCATTAGTGCTTCGCCAACCTCATCCTTGCTGCGGCGAATGGCGTTCTCCAGCTTGGCCTGGAGTTCCGGATTCTCCCGCAGGTAGGTCTTGGCGTTCTCGCGGCCCTGACCGATCCTGATCGAGTCATAGCTGAACCAGGCGCCCGACTTCTCCACCAGTCCGGCCTTGACGCCAAGGTCCAGGATCTCGCCGACCTTGGACACGCCTTCGCCATACATGATGTCGAACTCGACCTGCTTGAACGGTGGGGCGACCTTGTTCTTCACCACCTTCACACGAGTGGTGTTGCCCACGATATCGTCGCGATCCTTGATCTGCCCTGTGCGGCGGATGTCGAGGCGAACCGAAGCATAGAATTTCAGCGCGTTGCCGCCGGTGGTGGTTTCCGGATTGCCGTACATCACGCCGATCTTCATCCGCACCTGGTTGATGAAAATGACCGTGCAACGCGAACGGCTGATCGAGCCGGTCAGCTTGCGGAGCGCCTGGCTCATCAGCCGGGCCTGGAGCCCGACGTGGCTGTCGCCCATCTCGCCCTCGATTTCGGCTCGCGGAACCAGCGCGGCAACCGAGTCGACCACGAGCACGTCCACCGCGTTGGAGCGGACCAGCGTATCGACGATCTCCAGCGCCTGCTCGCCCGTATCCGGCTGCGAGACGATCAGCTCATCGATGTTGACGCCAAGCTTCTTGGCATAAACCGGATCAAGCGCATGTTCGGCGTCCACGAACGCGGCCGTGCCGCCAATCTTCTGCGCTTCTGCGATGCAGTGCAGCGCCAAGGTGGTCTTGCCCGAGCTTTCCGGACCGTAGATTTCGACAATCCGGCCCCGCGGCAAGCCGCCGACGCCGAGCGCGATGTCCAAGCCCAGCGAGCCAGTGGAGACCGTCTCGATCTCCATCTTCTCACGGCTGCCCAGCTTCATCGCCGAGCCCTTGCCGAACGCCCGATCGATTTGCGCCAGCGCCGCTTCCAGCGCCTTTTGACGATCCATGGTCACCACATCCCCGCCCATTCCAACAACTTTCAGCTGCGTCGCCATGCGATCCCTCCTGCTGAACGATCATCCGTTCCGACAATTCGATACGAATGTTCGTACACGCTTCGTTCCACCAGAACAAGTAGGGAACGAACCGCCATCAGCAGCGGATAGAGAGTGTATGGCTCGCGGTTAGCCGAGCTGGTCCTGCATAGAAGAATGCCCCCGCGCAGCAAGGGTGAAGTTGGTCACGAAGCCAAGAAGTTGCGCCCTCCACGAGGTGCGCGGATCAGCCCGCAGCCTGTTCCAGCGCCGGCGTGATCCGGTCGATAGTGTAAGGTTTCTCAAGCATGGGTGCCGACGCGAACTCGGCTGGAGGCGGTTCGACATGGCCTCCGCTGGCGATCACGAACGGCAGGCCGCGCGCCCTTAAACGCTCGGCGACCGGCCACACCGATTCGCCCTTCAGGTTGACGTCGAGGATAGCAACATCGAAGCTACCCATCTCCGCCTGCGCTAACGCATCGGTCAGGTTGTCGCAACTGGCGGCGATGCTGTGCCCAAGTGTTTCAAGAAAATCCTCGAGCATCATCGCGATCAGCGGTTCGTCTTCGACGACGAGAATGTTACGCCCCACGTTCACGAGTGGCTGCATAATGGGCAGTCGTTGCGCACGCAAATCTATTTTGCAGCCAGTATCTTACGGGCAGCTTCCGCCAGTTCCTGCACCGAGAAGGGCTTGGGTAGGAAGGCGACTTGGTCGATATCGATCGATTTTCGAAGCTGCTCCTCTGCATAGCCCGACATGAACAGGACGGGCACGTCCGGCCGGATCTTGCGCGCTTCCCGCACCATCGTCGGTCCATCCAGCACCGGCATCACCACGTCGGAGATGAGCAAGTCGATAGGATCGCCGCGATTGATGATCTCCAGTGCTTCCTCACCGTTATTGGCGGTCAGCACCGTATAGCCCTGCCGTGTAAGCGCCCGCTCGGCGACCGTCCGGACCATCGGTTCGTCCTCCACCAACAGGACGGTCCCGGTGCCCCATAGCTCCTCAGCTTTCTTGGGCGGAGCGACCTTCGCTGTCCGCCCTTTCTCCTTTTCCTCGCGATGAACCGGCAGGTAGATAACGAAGCTCGTTCCCTGCCCGACCGTCGAGTCCGCGAAGATGTAGCCGCCCGATTGCTTCACGATGCCGTAAACGGTGGACAGGCCCAGCCCCGTGCCTTTGCCGACCTCCTTGGTGGTGAAGAACGGCTCAAAAATCTTGCCGAGCACATTGGCGGGAATGCCGCACCCGGTGTCAGACACGGATAGGGCGGAATAGTCGGCGATCGGCAGGATCTCCGACCCCAGCTCCGCCACCTGGTGCGATCTGACCGGATACGTCTGGATGGTAAGCGTGCCGCCCCCCGTTGCTGCCATCGCGTCGCGGGCGTTGACCGCCAGGTTGACGATCACCTGCTCCAATTGGCCGGGGTCGGCCCGGACGGAGCCCAGGTCCCGCCCGTGCTTGACGTTCAGGACCACCGTCTCACCCAGCAGCCGCTTGAGCAGGTGCGAAACCTCCGACACCACATCGGGGAGCTGGAGCACCTGCGGCCGCAAGGTCTGCTGGCGAGAAAAGGCGAGCAGCTGGCGGGTCAGGCCCGCAGCCCGGTTCGAGTTCGACTTGATCTGCTGGATGTCGTCATAGTCGCTATCACCGGGCGTGTGCCGCATCAGCATGAGGTCGCAGTGACCGATGATTGCAGTCAGGATGTTGTTGAAATCGTGCGCTACGCCGCCGGCCAGCTGCCCGACCGCCTGCATTTTGGTTGCCTGGGCAATTTGCCGCTTGAGCTTCGCTTCCTCGCTATTGTCCTTGAGCAGCAGGAGAACGGCCGCGTCGCCGAGGCCGCGCAAGCCCGCGATGGTCAGCGCAACCGGTTCCGTTGGCTGATAAGCCAGGCGTACCGCCAGGTCGCTCGACATCGCCGGACCACGCGTATTGCGGCGCACGGCATCGGCAACGGCCGCCTTGTCTTCCTTGACCACCAGATCGCCAGGGTAGGCGAGGCCCGAATCCTCACCGATCCCGCCGGCCACTCGAAAGGCCTTGTTGGTAGTCAGGAACCGGCCGTCCCGATCCACCAGTGCCAATCCCACCGGCAGGATGTCGAGCAGCGCCTGGACGTTCGCTCCGTCGTTCAGGCGTGCGGCTTCCGACGTGTCGAACAGCAGGGTCATGCCGGCATGCCCCATTCGCTCCGCGTCGATCGGCACGTGCAGCAACCGCAACGGACGGCCGCCCTCGCCTTCGGCCAGCAGGCGCACCCGACCGTCCTCCGTGCTCGTCAGCAGGTCGGCGAAGGCACATTCCTTGATTGGGTCCGATGCGATCTCGGCCCGGTCGCGCAAGGGCTGGTTCGCGGCCAAGAGGTCGCCCTCCGCACCGACCACCGCCGCCAGCACTCCGCTGCGAGCCATTATGTCGCCCTCGGTTCCGGTGACACGCTTGACAAGTACCGCCAGCGGGTCCCGCCGCGGGCGGGGAAAGCGCCATAGCAGCTGGTCGCCTCTCACACCGACCCGCTGCACTTCAACCAAGCAGGGCCCACCCTCCGTCGCCACGTCATCGACGCGGCTTTCGCCATCGCGCCAGGCCAGCGCGCGCGCCTCGGCGAGGGATGCAGTTGCATCTGGGCCGAGGCCGACATCAGCGGGAGCAGGCGCGCCACGGAAGCGCGTGCGGTAAGCGACGTTGGCGGTGATCAGGCGTCCGTTGCCGTCCGTCAGGGCTGCCGGATCGGGGGAGAGCGCCAAAGCCGAAGCGACCAGGGCGTAATCTGGCGCCGCCATTGCTGCGGCTGGCACGGCGGAGCGGCGCGCAGCAATGGCCGCCACCGTCCCGGCAATAAACGTGCCGGCGGTCAGCAGAATACCGATCAGCGGATGGCCGCCGATCCAGAACAACAAGGCCCCGCTTGCGCACGCAGCGAGGAGCAGGCCTGGAACAAGCCAGGACTCGCCTCGACCGAGCGGTTGGGCATCGATCGCGGCGAGCCTGGTGTGTAGCATCAGCCTACCATACGCGCACTCGGGCGGCCGGCGCCAGATACAGCTTGTCGCTGGGCTGAACGTTGTAGGCCCCGTACCAGGGATCGAGATTGCGGACCACGAAGACGCGCTGCTCCGACGGGCTGTGGGGGTCGGTAATCAGACGCTGGCGAAGATTAGCCTCGCGGTAGTTGCGCCGCCAGACCTGCGCCCAGCCGAGATAGAAGCGCTGGTCGCCGGTCGTCTCGCCCAGCGTCGGAGCCTCGGCTCCGCCAAGCGAATGCTTGTAGGCGTCGTAGGCAATCGCCAACCCGGCCAGGTCGCCGATGTTCTCGCCGAGCGTGAAGGCACCCTTCACGTTGGCACCGGGAAAGATCTCGTAGGCGTCGTATTGGGACACCAGCTGCTTGGTCGCCGCCGCGAATGCCACCTTGTCAGCTGGCGTCCACCACTCGTTCAATCGCCCGGTCTCGTCATACTTCGATCCCTGGTCGTCGAAGTGGTGGCTGATCTCATGCCCGATCACCGCGCCAATGCCGCCATAGTTGATGGCCGGATCGGCATTCGGATCGAAGAACGGCGGCTGCAGGATCGCGGCCGGGAACACGATCTCCTGCATGCCGAAATTGGCATAGGCGTTCACCGTCATCGGGGTCATGCCCCATTCCCAGCGGTAGATCGGCTTGCCCAGCTTCTCCATGTTCCAGGCGTTCTCGAAACGGTTGGAGCGCATGGCATTGCCAAGCACATCCGCGCGGTCGACCTGCAGAGCGGACATGTCGCGCCAACGGTCGGGGTAGCCGATCTTGGTGATGAAGTTAGCAAGCTTGGCTCGCGCCCGCTGCTTGGTTGCGGGTGCCATCCAGGTCAACGAGTCGATCCGCCGGCCCATGGCATCCACGACATTCTTGACCAGCTGATCGGCGGCAGCCTTGGTCTCCGGCGGGAAGTAGCGAGCGACGTAAAGCTGGCTGACATCGTCGCCTAGTGCACCAACGGTGAAGTTCACTGCCCGCTTCCAGCGCTCTTCCTGCTGCGGAGTACCCGACAAGGTCGTGCCGTAGAAAGAGAACTGCTCCTGGTCGAACGCCTTGGGCAGGTAGGCCGCGTAGGCGTCGAGCGAGCGAACCAGCAGCTGGTCCTTGAGAACGCCGAGGGGCACACGCCGGATCTGGGCGGCAATGCCGGTCACCGCGCTTGGCTGAGCAACGATCAGGCTGTCGACGCCTTGCGCGCCCGTGGCCTGAATGAGGTCGCTGAAGTCGAAACCGGGCGCACGGCGCTCCAGCTGAGCCAGGGTCAACTTGTTGTAGGTCTTGTCCGCGTCGCGGCTGTCGACCCGGTTCCAGTGCGCGCGGGCAATCGCGGTTTCCAGGTCGAGCACTGCCCTGGCCCGAGCCGCCGCGTTGGGCTCGCCGGCCAGCGTCAGTACCTGGGTCAGGTGCTGAAGATACTTGGCCCGCGTTTCCGCCAGCTTGGCGTCGCTTGACAGATAATAGTCGCGGTCCGGCATGCCGAGGCCACCCTGGAACATCGACATGATGTACTGATCGGGGTTCTTGTCGTCCTGCCCGACATAGCTGCCGAACGGCGTGCCGATGCCCAGCTTCATCGCCTCGGCATAGACTCCGGGCAGCTGCGCCTTGGCGTTCACCGCCTTGACCTGGTCGATCCAGGGCTGGAACGGCGCCAGGCCTTTCTGCTCGATTGCACCCTCGTCCATGAAGCTGGCGAAGGCTGCACCAATGCGGCTGTTCGGGTCCTTGGCGGATTCCTCAATCAGCGTCCGCGTCCGCTCGCGCGACAAGTCGTCCAGCCTGCCGAACATGCCATAATTGGATTTATCGGCCGGGATCGGCGTGTTCTTCGCCCAGGTGCCATTGGCAAAGGCATAGAAATTCTCGCCCGGACGAACGCTGGTATCCATGCCGGAAGTGTCGAATCCGAAGGTGCCAAGCTCCGGCTTTGGAGTTTGTGGCGCGGGGACGACCGAAGTGGCGGTATCGGCCGGAGCACCGGTCTCGACCGACGGCGTGGTCGTCGCGCAGCCAGCGATTGCCGTACCGCCGCAAAGCAAAATCATCAAACGCTTCATGAGGTTGACCCCTCCACTTGAGACTCAATGACGAAACAATTCAGGCCGCATGCGCCTGCGCCATTTCGCGCCGACCCACCAGCGCCAAACGACGATCGACACGCCATAGCCGACCAACGCGCAGCCGATCGCAATGATGAACAAGCCGCAGATCATGGCCGGTGCTGCGTCGGACCAGAGCCAGCTCGCCCAGCGCGAAATGGAAGCGCCGCTACTATACAGCGCCTCGAACGCGGCGAGGTCCGCATGGAAGCCGAGCCGATTGCCGACCCAGATCGATGCGATCAGAAAAAAGGGGGTCGTCGCCGGATTCGACAAGAAGGTCATGGCCGCCGCGATCGGAATGTTGGCTCGCAGTGGGATCGACATCAGCGCTGCACCCACGATCTGCAGGCCCGGCACCATCAGGAAAATGCCGATGAACAAGCCGGCGAAGACGCCACGCGGCACCGACCGGCGAGTGAACCGCCATAGCTCCGAATGACGCACGCGCTTGCCGAACGGTTTCAGCCAGCGGCTTTCCAAGACTTCTTCGCGCGACGGCGTCGCCTTGGCGACCAGCCGGGACAGGAATGTCGAGCGCTCAGCCATTGTTGCGCAGCAGGCGCCCCTGCTCGCGCTTCCAATCGCGCTCCTTGATGGTCGCCCGCTTGTCGTGGACCTTCTTGCCGCGAGCGAGCGCCAGCTCGACCTTCGCTCGACCGGCCGAGTTGAAGTAGATGCTCAGCGGCACCACGGTTAGACCCTGGCGGGTGATTGCACCGTGGAGCTTGGCGATCTCCCGCGCCTTCAACAGCAGCTTGCGCCGCCGCCGCGGCTCATGGTTCATCCAGCTGCCCGCGCCATACTGCGGGATGGACGAGTTGATCAGGAAGATCTCATCACCATCGACGGTCGCATAGCTCTCCGCGATCGACCCTTCTCCGACCCGCAGCGACTTCACTTCCGTGCCCTGCAAGGCGATGCCCGCCTCGAAGCGCTCTTCCACGAAATAGTCGTACCGAGCGCGCCGGTTCTCGGCGACGACCTTGGTCTTGTCGAACGGGGTGGGAAGCGGCTTGGCCATGGGTGCGTCGCGCCAAGTAGAGTGAGCGAAGCCAAGTTACTAGGGTGCTAGAGACCCGCGTGCTCCAAGGCGGCATCCACCGCACGCCGGCTCGCTTCACCCGCCGGGGTCATCGGTGCGCGCAGATCTTGCGGAAAGCCTGGCCGGACCCGTCCAAGCGCGTACTTCACCGGACCGGGAGAAGCATCGGTGAACAGCGCCGTGTGCAAGGGGAACAGCCGATCCTGCAGCTCCAGTGCCCGGGGGTAGTCACCCGCGAGCGTCGCCTCCTGGAACTCGGCGCAAAGCCTCGGCGCGACGTTGGCAGTGACGCTGATGCATCCGCGCCCGCCCATGGCGTTGAAGGCCAGCGCCATGTCATCATTGCCTGACAGCTGAACGAAGTCGGCTCCGCAGGCGGCGCGCTGGGCCGAGACGCGGCCGATCGCCCCCGTCGCATCCTTGACCGCGACGATATTCGGCAGTGCCGCCAGCCGTCCCATCGTCTCGACCGAGATGTCGGTCACCGTTCGCGCAGGCACATTGTAGAGCACGATCGGCAGTCCGACTTCCGCCACCTGCGCCAGGTGAAGGTAGATGCCGTCCTGGTTCGGCCGATTATAATAGGGCGGAACATGCAATGCCGCCGTGGCCCCGGCCGCCTGAGCTGCGCTGGTCAACGCCACCGCATGATCGGTCCGGTTGGAGCCGCACCCGGCGATCACCGGAACCCGGCCCCCGGCAATCTCCACGGTTACTTCGATCAGCCGGTGGTGCTCGGCATCGCTCAGCGTGGCGCTTTCGCCGGTCGTCCCGCACGCCACCAAGGCATGACTGCCCTCCCCGATCTGCCATTCTACCAGGTCGCGAAAAGCCGCTTCGTCGACCTTTCCTGCGGTGAACGGTGTTACAAGCGCGGGGATTGACCCAAAAAACATGAGTTCAGCTCTCCAAAGGGGATTCAATCGTAGGAATAGGATGGTAGGTAAATGCGTTCAGCAGCTGATAAGGACGGGTAATCGAGTATGTCCAGCATGAGGAACGTGGCTTACTTGATCCCGCTGGTCCTCGGATCGGTCGCCATCGCCGGCTCGGCGCAGCTCCAGCCGATGCCGCGGACCCCTGTCTATGTACCGTTGGTGGCGCCGGTCGCGGCCGGCGACGTCAACTGGTCGATCGCCGATTGGCGCCGGCTGCGTCAGTCCAGCGGCTACGCCTTCGCCGACTACGCCCGCTTCCTGCTCGCCAATCCGGATTGGCCGGGCGAAACGACGTTGCGGCGCAATGCCGAACGGCAGATGCGCCCCGGCGAGAATGCAGCCACCGTGGTGGCGTTCTTTGCAACCGAAAAGCCGACCACCGGCAATGGCTGGGCTCGGCTAGCTGAAAGCCTGCTCGCACAAGGCCGCTCGGCGGAAGCACTCAGTGCCGCACGTGAGGCGTGGGCTGCACCTGGCCTGAGCGGTAGCGATGAGGTCGCCCTGTATCAGCGCTTCGGAGCCAGCTTCAGCGCCGCCGACTTCGATCGCCGGGTCGACCGGCTGCTGATCGACCGCGATGCGCAGAATGCATTGCGCCTGCTGCCCTCGACCAGCCCCGTCCGCCGTGCCGCGTTCGACGCTCGAATAGCCATGCAGCTGCGATCGGCGGACGTGGAGGCGCGCTATAATCGCGTGATGGGGCAGGTCACGCAGGACGCCGGCTTGATGCAGGACCGCGCCCGCTATCTGCGCGACGCGAATTGGGATGCCGCCGCGCGGCAGCTGCTCGCCCGGCCGCACAGCTTTGTCCATCGTCCGGTCGACGCCGACAAATGGTACGAGCTGCTGCTGTCGATGGCACAGGGTGCAGCGCGCGATGGTCAGCACACGCTGGCCTACAACATCGCGCGACAGGTCGATGACGCGCTGCCGGCCGGCGCCAACATGAGCCTGCAACCGCTCGGCATTCGCGACAAATACACTTCGCTGACCTGGCTTGGAGGAACGACTGCCCTGCGTGCCCTCGGGCGACCGGCCGATGCAGTTGCATTGTTCGATCGCTACGCCCGCGGCGGCCGCTCGCTGCAGGTATCATCCAAGGGAAACTACTGGGCTGGCCGGGCCGCCACTCAGGCGGGGCGGTTCGCGGAGGGAACCGGCTATTTCAGCCGGGCAGCGGTCTATCCGGAACTCTTCTACGGCCAATTGGCGCTTGAACGGCTTGGGCGCGGCGTGCCGGCGCCGGTCAACCCCGTCCTGCTGCCAAGCCCGCAGCAGCGGCAGGCGTTCCAGTCGCGCCGTCTGGTCCGCGCACTGCGAGCGCTGCAGGGCGGTGGCTATCGCCAGGAAGCGGCCTTGTTCGTTCGGGCCTTGAGCGAGTCGGTTCACAACGACGCCGACCGGCTGCTCGCGACGGAGCTTGCGGCGCAGCTGGGGCGGCAGGATCTGTCAGTGTGGACGGCGCGCTCGGCGCGCAATGATGGCAGCGCCTTTTACGTCAGGCAGGCCTATCCGGTGCTCGGTCAGCAACTGTCCGATGCTCGGTTGTGGAGCGCTGCCCATGGCATCACCCGCCAGGAATCCAGCTTCGACCGGACTGCCGTAAGCCACGCCGGCGCGCGCGGGTTGATGCAGCTGATGCCTGGCACCGCGCAGGAGCAGGCCGGCAAGCTGGGTTACGGCTACGACTATAATCGCCTGACTTCGGATCCGGCCTACAACGTCATCTTGGGTTCGGCCTACTTCCAGCGGCTGCTCAACCAGTGGGGCGGCAACTACCCGCTCGCCATCGCCAGCTACAACGCCGGGGCGGGCAACGTCCGCAAGTGGATCAACGCGAATGGCGATCCGCGGCGGCCTGGTGGCGACATAGTTTCCTGGATTGAGGACATCCCGTTCACCGAGACCCGCGGCTATGTGCAGCGCGTGTTGGAGAACACGGTGGTCTACGATCGCTTGAACCCGCCCGCCTCCCGCCAGCCGCGGCAGCTCAGCTACTTCCTCGGCAAGGATCGGCTCGGCTAAGGAGGCGCATGGCCTCCCGCCCGCCCCGCTTTATCACGCCCGAAGGCTTCGCCGGCATCCGCGCGGAGTATGACCAGCTGTTCGGACAGGAGCGGCCCAAGATCGTCGAGGTGATCAGCTGGGCGGCTGGCAACGGTGACCGCTCCGAGAACGGAGATTACATCTACGGCCGCAAGCGCCTGCGGGAGATCGACCGAAGGCTGGGCTACCTGTCCAAGGTGATGAAGGCCGCGAAGGTGGTTGATCCGGCCGCCCAGGGCAGCCTCGATCAGGTCCGCTTCGGCGCCACCGTCGAGCTGGCGGATGAGGACGACGATCGCCGCACCCTGACCATCGTCGGCGACGACGAGGCCGACGCATCCGCCGGTCGGATCGGATGGGGCGCTCCGATCGCCCGCGCACTGATCGGTGCGAAGGTCGGCGACGAGCGGGTGGTGCGCCTGCCAGCCGGAGAGAAGAGCTACGAGGTGCTCTCCATTACTTACCCGTCATCCCGGCCTTGAGCCGGGATCCGCCTTTCTCCGGGCGGACGGTGAAAGGTAGGCAGACCCCGGATCAAGTCCGGGCGGACGCATCGCCCTGTTTGGCAACCTCTCCGACCACCTTGATCGACAGCTCCTTCAGCTGCTTGACGGAGACCGGCGCCGGCGCGTTCATCATCAGATCCTCGGCCTTCTGGTTCATCGGGAAGACCACGACCTCACGGATGTTCGGCTCGCCGGCGAGCAGCATGACGATCCGGTCGATGCCGGGAGCCGACCCGCCGTGCGGCGGCGCGCCATACTTGAAGGCATTGATCATGCCGGAGAAGTTAGTGTCGACCTCCGCCTAGCTGTAGCCGGCGATCTCGAAGGCCTTGTACATGATGTCTGGCTGGTGGTTCCGGATCGCGCCGGAGGACAGCTCCACCCCGTTGCAGACAATGTCATACTGCCACGCCAGGATGTCGAGCGGGTCCTTGGTCTCCAGCGCCTCCAGCTCGCCCTGCGGCATGGAGAACGGGTTGTGGCTAAAGTCGATCTTCTTCGCGTCCTCGTCATACTCGAACATCGGAAAGTCGACGATCCAGCAGAACTCGAAGCGGTTCTCATCGATCATGCCAAGCTGCTGCGCCACTCGGGTTCGCGCAGCCCCGGCGAGCTTCGCCGCATCAGTCTCCTTGCCGGCCGCGAAGAAGATGCCGTCGTCCGGGCCAAGGCCCAGCTCCGCTGCGAGCCGGTCCATGCCGACGTTGCCGTGGTTCTTGGCGATCGGCCCACCCCACTCGCCGGCCTTGCGCGTCGCGTAGCCAAGCCCGGCAAAGCCCTCGCTCCGGGCCCAGTCATTCATCTCGTCGAAGAACTTGCGGCTCTTGTCAGCCGTGTTCGGGGCCGGGATCGCGCGCACCACTGCGCCCTTTTCGACCAGACCCGCGAACAGGCCGAAGCCCGAACCGCGGAAGTGCTCGCCGACATCGGCAATGATCAGCGGGTTGCGCAGGTCCGGCTTGTCGCTGCCGTACTTGAGCATCGACTCGCGATACGGAATGCGCGGGAACGCTCCTTCCGTTACCGACCGCCCCTCCGCGAACTCGCGAAACACGCCCGCTAGCACCGGCTCGATCGCGTTGAACACGTCGTCCTGGGTTACGAAGCTCATCTCGAAGTCGAGTTGGTAGAACTCTCCGGGCGATCGGTCCGCCCGCGCATCCTCGTCGCGGAAGCATGGCGCGATTTGGAAATAGCGGTCGAACCCGGCGACCATCAGCAGCTGCTTGAACATCTGCGGCGCCTGCGGGAGCGCGTAGAACTTGCCCGGATGCACCCGGCTCGGAACCAGATAGTCCCGCGCACCCTCCGGGCTCGATGCAGTCAGGATCGGGGTCTGGAACTCGGTAAAGCCCTGCTCCACCATTCGCCGCCGAATGGACGCGATCACATTGGATCGCAGCATGATGTTGCGGTGCAGCCGCTCGCGCCGAAGGTCGAGATAACGATAGGTAAGGCGGATGTCCTCCGGATACTCCTGCTCGCCCGCGACCGGCATCGGCAGCTCGGACGCTGCACTCTGCACCGTCACCTCCCGAGCGAACACCTCGATGTCCCCAGTCGGCAGATTGGCGTTGGTGGTGCCTTCGGCCCGCGCTTTCACCAGCCCGTCAATCGTCACCACCGATTCTACCCGCAGCCGCTCCAGTACCGGCAGCGCCGGACTGTCGCTGTCAGCGACGATCTGCGTCAGCCCATAATGGTCGCGCAGGTCGACGAACAGCACCCCGCCATGATCGCGCTTGCGGTGAACCCAGCCGGACAGGCGAACGGTCTCGCCGACGTTTTCCGCGCGAAGCTGAGCGCAGGTGTGGGTGCGATAGGCGTGCATGTGTCTCGTTCTCTATGCGCGTCATCCCGGGCTTGACCCGGGATCCGCCTGATCTTCTCCGCGGCCGAAGGAAGGCAGACCCCGGCTCGGAGGCCGGGGTGACGTTAAATGGATGCGCGCCCCTCCCCTTCCCCTTCGGCTTTGTCAACCCGCGCTCCCGGCGCTAAGGCCGCCCGAGCATGCATATCCATCCCCTGATTACCGACAGCGCGAGCCTCTCCGCGCTGGTTGAACGCCTCGCCAAGCACCCGTTCGTCGCGGTCGACACCGAATTCATGCGGGAGAACACCTATTGGCCGGACCTCTGCCTGTTGCAGATCGCGTCGGTCGATGAGGCAGCGGCGATCGATCCCAAGGCGGAGGGCCTGGACCTTCAGCCCCTATGGGACCTGCTGGTCGCCAACGAAGACGTGCTTAAAGTCTTCCACGCCGGTGGCCAGGACCTCGAGATCGTGCACAACATGACCGGCAAGGTTCCGCATCCGCTGTTCGACACGCAGGTTGCCGCGATGGCGCTCGGGTTTGGCGAACAGGTCGGCTATTCCAACCTGATCGAGTCCATGCTTGGCCACAGCCTCGACAAGGGCGCGCGCTTTACCGACTGGAGCCGCCGCCCGCTCGACAAGCGCCAGATCGACTACGCCATCGGCGACGTAACGCATCTCGCCACCATCTTCCCGCGGATGGTGGAAAAGCTCCGCCGCAACGACCGCGGGGCCTGGCTCGACGAAGAGATGGAGCGGCTGGCCGACCCATCCTCCTTCGCCTTCCCGCCCGAAGAGGCGTGGAAGCGCCTGAAGCTGCCCAGCCGCAATCCGGCGGTGCTCGGACGGTTGAAGGCCATTGCTGCCTGGCGCGAAACGGAAGCCCGCGGCAAGAACCTGCCGCGCGGCCGCATTATCAAGGACGATACGCTGGGCGAACTTGCCAGTCATCCGCCCAAGACCCAGGACGATCTCGGCCGGGTTCGCGGACTCTCCGCGGGGTGGAAGAGCAATGACATCGGCGCTCGGCTGATGGCGGCGATCGAAGGCGCGCAGCCGCTCACCGGTCCCGACCTCCCCGACCGCGAACCCCGCCGCCCCGGCCTGACCAAGGACGGCGCGCTGGTCAGCGACCTACTGAAGCTCCTGCTTA
This sequence comes from Sphingomicrobium sp., assembly GCA_035537335.1. GTDB lineage: Bacteria > Pseudomonadota > Alphaproteobacteria > Sphingomonadales > Sphingomonadaceae > Sphingomicrobium. The sequence goes on from DATLMM010000072.1 coordinate 46,384, forward strand.
AGATTCGCGCCAAGGAAACCGGCGTCGCACCCAAGCTGATCGCCCGCACCGACGACATCGAAGCGCTTGCGGCCGGCGTCCGCCACGGGCTTGCAATACTCTCCGGCTGGCGTTTCGACCAGTTCGGCCGTGACGCGCTGGACTTGGTCGAAGGGCGGCTGGCCTTTGCAATCGTTGGCGGCAAACTCAAGATGACCCGTACCGAAAGGGAGCAAGTGGATGCGTAAGTTGATCGGCCTGGCCCTTCTGCCGCTGGCCAGTTGCGCGACCGTGCCGGCTCAGGAGCCGGTCGCTGTCGGCCCGGGCGAGTGCCGCAACGAGGGCCTGGACCGCTTCACCGGTCAGGCCGCAACTGCCGAGTTGGGTGCGGAGCTGTTGCGGGTCTCTGGTGCAAAGGCGCTGCAGTGGATACCGCAAGGCACGATGGTCACCATGGAATTCCGCGCTGATCGTCTGCGGGTCAGCCTGGACGCTAACAGCCGCGTTGAGCGAGCCCGCTGCGGCTAAGCCAGGATGGGCTCCAATCCAAGCACGGCGCCCAGTTGCTTGAACCGCTTCCGCACTGCTTCTGAAAAAAGCGCACGGTCGCTGTTGGCCAGTCGCAACACGAGCTGCTCACCTTGAACTGAGATTTCCGTTCGACGCAGCAGGCTGGCGGTGCCGCCGCTCAGTCGTTGCGCAAGCCGGATCGCCCGGCCCCAGCGCTCCGCGTGATCAAGCACGCGCTGTTCGACCAATGAGCCCACCGCGGCGTCGTAGGACCCGTTCCCGCCGAAAGCACTGGACAGCGCCCGGCCAAGGATCGCGCGGCCCTCTGCATCGATCCCGACCCAATCGCCGTGGACGCCCATGTCGACTGCCCATTCGGCTCGAAAGTCCGGGTGCGCGTTCCAGGCGACGTCCGCCAGCAGGCATGCCGCCAGGCGAAGTCGTGCAGCCGGTGCCGAATCGTCGGCGAACAAGGGCGCGATCCACTGATCGAGCAAGGCGCCATGATCGCCAAAGCGGCCAAGCCGTTCACCCACTTCCAGCGCCGCCGCGAGCAACGGGTCCTCGCTCTTCAGCTCGGACGACAGGTGATCGAACAATATGCCTTCGCGCAGCCCGAAGGCACTGACCATGATGCGCTTGGGGGCAAGCACCCGGCAGGCCGCATCCAGGACGGCGGACGCGGCGGGCAACGTCTGCAGGCGCGAGGATTGTACGCCGACCCGCTCGCGCAAGGCCTCGGTCGAGGTCGAGCGTACCATCTGACGCAAATCGCGCACTCGGCTTGGGGACAAGCTGTGCTGATGCACAATCGGTAGCGGGTGTCCGGTCAGCTGCAGATCCAGTTGAGCAAAGGCACGGAACGATCCGCCGACCAGATAAAGCGTGCCGCTCTGCGCCGCCTTGCGAACGGCTGTTGTCACGCCCGCGTCGATGTTGGAGGCAATCGAGCGGGCACTCGGACGATCGCCGACCCGAAGGACGCCGATCGGCAGGGACACGCCCCGTCCGGGCCGTCCGTTCTCCACCGGTGTCAGTTCCAGGCTGCCGCCACCCAGGTCGGCCACCACGCCCCGCGCCGATGGAATGGCGGAGATCACTCCAAGCGCCGACAGCCGGGCCTCTTCCTCACCGGGAATCAGGTCCGGCTTGATGCCGACCTTGGCGGCCCGCTGCAGGAACTGCGCGCCGTTGGAAGCGTCGCGGACCGCCGCGGTAGCCACGGCATGCAGCTTCTTGAGCTTCATCTCCGTCGCCAGCAGCTTGAACCGGCCGAGCGCCTCGATCGCGGAGTCCATCGCCTTGTCGGACAACCGCCCGCTCTCGTCCAGTCCACGGCCCAGTCCGGCCATGACCTTCTCGTTGAACAAGGTGCTCGGCACCCGCTCCGAGCCCCCGTAAGCGACGAAGCGTACCGAGTTTGAACCGATGTCGATGATGCCGACGGGTCCGAACGGACGGATGGCGCTCATCCTTTTGCCGCAACCCTGGGGAAGGTCGGGGTAACGAGCCTTGAGGGAGTAGCCGGTTCAAAGGGAGTCCCGAACTCCGCCGGGATGATGGGGATGGCTGTCACCCTCCCTGGTCCAGCCGCAGCTTGGGCACGGCCTTGCCAGCCAGCGCCTGCCCGCGCCCCGACATGGACGGGTTGGTCATGAAGTAAGTCTGCAGGTTGAAGCTCTTCTTGCCGGGCCGGATCCGCGTGTAGCGGCCCTCCCCGTCCAGCGTCCAGCTTTGCTGGTTGTCGATCAGGTTAGCGACCATGATCTGCTGCAGCACCTGCGCGTGAACCGTCGGGTTCTCCAGCGGCACGGCCACTTCCACCCTTCGATCAAGGTTGCGCGGCATCCAGTCGGCCGAGGAGATATACACCTTGGCCTTGGCGCTCGGCAGGCGATGGCCGTTGGCGAAGGCCCAGATGCGGCTGTGTTCCAGGAACCGACCGACGATGCTTTTCACCCTGATGTTGCTCGACATGCCGGAAACGCCGGGGCGTAGGCAGCACACGCCGCGAATGACGAGGTCGATCGACACGCCTGCCTCACTCGCCTCGTACAGCTTGTCGATGATCTGCGGATCGACCAGACTGTTCATCTTGGCCCAGATCGCCGCGGGCTTGCCGGCCTTCGCGCTGGCGATCTCCGTATCGATCCAGCCGATGAGCTTCGGCCGCAGGGTCAGGGGGCTCATGGTGAGCAGCTCCAGCCCCTTGGGCGCGACGTAGCCGGAGATATAGTTGAACAGCTTGGCCGCGTCCCGCGCCGCCCTGCGTGAGGCGGTGAAGAAGCTCAAGTCCGTGTAAACCTTGGCAGTCGTCGGATGATAGTTGCCGGTTCCGAAGTGGCAATAAGTTCGAAAGATCTCGCCTTCGCGCCGGACCACCATCGACACCTTGGCATGGGTTTTCCACTCGACGAAGCCGTAGACGACCTGAACCCCGGCACGCTCCAGGCGAGACGCCCATAACAGGTTCTGCTCTTCGTCGAACCGGGCCTTGAGTTCGACCACGGCCGTCACCGACTTGCCGGCGTCAGCCGCGGCTACCAGCGCGTCGATGATCGCCGACTGCTTGCCCGCCCGGTACAGCGTCTGCTTTATCGCCACCACGTCCGGGTCGCTTGCGGCTTGACGCAGAAAGGCGACCACCACCTCGAAGCTTTCATATGGGTGGTGGACCACCAGGTCCTTGGCCCGGATCGCCCCGAAGCAATCGCCGCCATGTTCCCGGATGCGCTCGGGAAAACGCGGCTGGTATGGAGGGAATTTGAGGTCCGGTCGCTCTTCATCGACCAGCTGCGCAAGATCGGAGATGCCGATGAAGCCGCCGCTCTCCGCGATGATCGCATGCTCGGCCTTTACGCCATCGCGGACGAGCATCTCGAGCTCCTCGGGCGTCTCGGCGCTGAACTCGAGCCGGATTACCCGCCCTCGGCGCCGCTCCTTGAGTGCGGAGCGGAAATGGCGGACGAGGTCCTCCGCATCCTCCTCGATCTCGATGTCGCTGTCGCGCAGCACCCGGAATGACCCGGCGGCGATCAGCTCGAAACCGGGGAACATCAGATCCAGGTGCGCGCCCACCGCCGTGTCGATCGCCACGAAGCGCGCCTGCTCGCCCGGCAAACGGATGAACCGCGGCATGGATGCCGGTATCATCAGCACTTCGTTGACCAATTCCCCGTCCGACGGATCAAGCATGGCGAAGATCAGACTGAACCCGCCGTTGGGGATGAACGGAAAGGGATGCGACGGATCGATCGCGAGCGGCGTCAGGATCGGCAGGATCTGCGTCGCGAACCATTCGCGCAACCACTCGCGCTCCGCCGGATCGAGTTCACCCGGCAGGACGACGCCGAGACCCTGCTCGGCCAGCAGGGGACCCAATTCCCCCCACATTGCCTGCTGATCGCCGACCAAGCGATCCGCTTCCTTGCTGATCAGGGCCAACTGCTGCCCCGGCAGGAGGCCGTCCTTCGAAGGCTCCTCAAGGCCTTCCAGCTGCTGTTCCTTCAATCCAGCCACCCGGACCGAGAAGAACTCGTCAAGATTGCTGCCGCTGATCGACAGGAAGCGGAGCCGTTCCAGCAGAGGATGCTCGGGGTTGGCAGCCTCCTCCAGCACACGGCGATTGAACGACAGCCAGGACAGCTCACGATTGAAGAAACGCGACATCGCCGCCGGCTTGTGACCGGATCGTGACGGCTTGATGTCGGTCGGCGCGTTCACTCAAGCTGCTCCATCGATCAACCCGGCCGTGACCAGTGCCCGGCGGACGGTCGGCACGGTCAGCCTGGCACGCTCGGCAATAGCGAAGCGATCGATCACCTCTACCACGCGCTCCGCCGACCAGTAATCACGCGTCACCCGCGCCACGGCATAACGCAGCGCCTCATCCGGAAGATGCAGACCGCGGTCGGCGAACAAGCGCCGCAGCAGCGCCGTGAACAGCATGTCGTCGGGTGGCATGATGCGCGCGACCGGTGTGACCGCCAACCGCGTCCGGAGATCAGGCAGGGCCGGGCTCCACTGTGGTGGGACGTCGTCGGCGACCATCACCAACGGCCGCCCCCCATCCTGCGCTGCGTTCCAGGCGTGGAACAGTGCTTCCTCGTCATGGCGTTGGGCATCGTCGAACAAGCGCCCGCCGACCCGCGCCACGAAGTTGCGGGCGAGCAGCGAACGGCCGGAACGTCGCGGTCCGGTCAGGATCGTCGCCTTGACCGGCCACATGCTCCAGCGACGCAGATGCTCCCAGGCCTCGCTGTTGGCCTCGCCAAGAATGAACCGG
>DATLMM010000073.1:0-21138 GCA_035537335.1 Sphingomicrobium sp.
GCGCGGGCCGCAAACTGCTGCGCGAGCTTGGAGTGCCATTCGCGAGCATGTTCCGTCATTGCCCGCTGAGCGGCCATGCGCTCCTCGGCGGCGCGACGGGAGTAGTAACGCTTGTTGGACTCCACGGCTGATCCCCTGGCACAAAACAGCTTCCGAACGACCGAAACATGCCGCAGCATCCCTACCGAATGGTAAATATCCACAGGGTTCCACCATCTTTCCTCCGTGTCCCTGCACGGAACACTGGTGTGGCGACTAGGAGACAGGATGACCTTCATTCGTCTTAACTGCGAAACCGAACGACTCATCGCTCGTTGAGCTGCCGAACCGGATGAAGGACATCCCATGCTGAACACCGTCGATGCAAGCGCCCGCTTCTTCAATCCCCAACTGCGGGGCTACCATGCTGTGTACCGCGAAAACGCGGTCAACCACTGCCCGGGCTGCGGGCGGACTCATTGGCTGATCGGCCGGATGCTGGCCGAGTGCGGCTTCTGCGGGACCGCCCTGCCGCTTAGCGAATCCTATTTGCGCGGCTCGTCGTCGTTGATCCATCGCCGCGGCAAGCAGACCAACAGCCTCGCCGCCTGACTCCAATCGGCGGCGCAATTCGGCTATAATGGTTGAGTGCGCCGCTCGATCGTCCTGATTGCTGTCCTTGCGCTCTCTGCCCCAGCGCCTGCTACGCCCCGAACGGTCGCAGTAGTTAATGGCACAGGCGCTCCGCTCAGCAAGATAGAGTTGCGAGCAGTCGGGAACGAGTGGACTCAACTCGTGTCCGGGCTGTCCCCCGCGGCTCGAGTCTCCGCCAATCTGGCCAACGACGACTGCGAGTATGACGTTCGCGGCTATGGGGCGGGAGGCGGCACCGTCACTTGGAACCGCCTTAACCTCTGCGAAGTGAAGTCCGTGACGCTGAACCGCCGTGCCGACGGAACGAGCTGGGCCGACTACGACTAATCCGTCGCGGCGGAGCAATCCTTACCGCCGTCGGCCGCACCTCTGGCGCCGCGCGGACGGAGTCCAACAGCTTCGGCCCCGCCAGGAACACCACTGCCGAGCAGGCCGCGAAGAACAGCCACCCAATCGCGCCCGGGTAGAGTTCGAGGTAATGCCGGCCACGCTCGACCCCGCCAAGGGTGATCGCCCAAATCACTGCCCAGGCTTCCCAGCGGGTCTTGATGACGAAGAGGCGGCCGAGACGTTTGAACATTGCCATATAGTTAAGCAACGGCCGTGCCAGCGGCTAAGTTCCGCCATTTTCGTGTTAACCACGATTGTTGAACTGTTAGCTATTCCGACAGTTCGGATAGGTCCAACTCACCCAGCAAAGCTGTCCTGGCTCGCTCCACTTGCGCGATCAGGCGGGCATCGCCGAGCTGCTCGGGAGAGATGCGTTCGGGCCACTCATTTCCGATCAGCGTTGCCAGGCGATCAAGCTTCGCCTCGTCGACCATGAACCGAGGATCAACCGTCAATGGATCGGCTACCACCCGCAGCCGCAGGCAGGCTGGGCCGCCGCCATTGGCCATGGATTGGCGCACATCGACCACCTCCACCCGGCGGATTGCTCCATTGCCGAGGAGGTGCCGCTGCAGCCAAGACCAGACCGCCGGCGTCTCGCGAGCTTCTTCGGGCACGATCAGAGTCATGGCGCCGTTCGGCGGAGTCACAAGTTGGGCGTTGAAAAGGTAGGAGCGGATGGCATCCTCCAGACTCACCTCCGCCGCCGCAACCTCAACATATTCAAGCTCCGGAAAGCGCTCCGTCAGGTCGCCAAGGAACTGTTCCTTGTCCGCAAAGGCCTGTTCATGGGCGAACAGCACACGTTCGTTCGCGACCGCCACCACATCGTTGTGGAAGGCACCCGCCGCGATCGCTTCCTCCGACTGCTGCACGAACAAGATGCGCTCGGGGTCGAGTCGATGCAGCCGGGCAATGGCGCGGAATGCTTCGACGTGCTGGCGAGCCGGAAATGGACCTCCGGTGAGCCCAAAGACGAACACCTCAGTGCCCGGTTGGTCGTGGCTGCTCGCAAGTCGCATGTGATTGGCCGCGCCCTCGTCGCCAAAGGCGGGTGGCACCGGTCCGTGCACCGCGAAATGCCGCTCATCGCCGAATGCCATCCGCAACTGGCCGAGGGTCGCCGACCACTCATGGCTGCGATGCGGCATGGTCCGCAGGTTCGCGACCGTCAGGTGGGTGCGTCCATCCGCCGTATCCGGTCCAGGGGAAACGGTAGCCGCATTCGCAGCCCACATGGCAGAGGCCGACATCGCGTTGGCGCGCAAAGCCTGGTCAGCCCCATCGGGCGTAGTGCCTAGCTCGGCCAACCAGCGCCGCGCCGGTCGCGGCTGCGGCACAAACAGGCCCTGGGCCAAGCCGAGCCGCAGGTTTCCGCGCATCTTCTCCAGCCCCTGCAGCGCAGCCGCGCGGGGGTGGCTGACCTGCCCGGCATTGCGCGACGAGGCGAGGTTGCCCAGGCTCAGGCCCGCGTAATTGTGGGTCGGTCCGATCAGTCCGTCGAAATTGATTTCCCGCAGCGGCATCAGCGGCTGACCGCCCGGATCGTGTCACCCTCGCCAACCTCAAGCAGTTCGGCTGCTTCCCGGCTGATCTGCAGGCCGTCGTCCAATCGCCGAACTTCGCCCAGGCAGGCCCGGAACTGCTTCAGCCGTCCCGCCGCAAGCAGCATCTTCATCGGTCCGCCCTCGCCGATGCCCGCGACCCGCTCCTCGCTAGATTCGCGAATGGTCCGCACTTGGTCCGTGCGGCTGGTGACCGTCGGACCGCCATCGAAGATGTCGACGTAACGGTCGTACACGAAGCCTTCGCTCTCCAGCATCCTGAGCGCCGCACGTCCGGTCGGGTGGGGAAGACCGATTACGGCTTTTGCCGTTTCTGGCAGCAGCGACAGGTAGATCGGCGTCTTGGGCATCAGATCCGCGATAAATTGCGTTCCGTGAACAGCATTGAACTCGTCCGCCTCGGGGAAGCTCATGTCGAAGAACTTGCCCGCCAACGCGTCCCAGAAAGGTGAATTGCCGGCGTCGTCCATCACCCCGCGCAGCTCGGCAATCAGCCGGTCTCCGAAGCGCTCGCGATGCTGGCCGATGAACAGGTAGCGGCTTCGCGCCAATAGCAGGCCCAGCCCACCGGCACGGATCGCCGGGTGCAGGAACAGCCCACCTACCTCGCTCGAACCTTCAAGATCGGTGGTCAGCGTCAGCATCTGATTGCGAAAGTTCTTTCCCAGCTCCGGTGACCATTGGGTCAGGGTCGACAAGTGGTAGCTGTAGAAGGCCTGGGTGACGCCAACCTGACCGAAGACCTGGCAGGTGCCGCGAACCGATTTCTCGCGGGGATCTTCCAGCATGAAGATGTAACAGTCGGTGCCTTGCGCATCCGTTTCGTTTGCAAAAGCGTCTTCGGAGCGGGCCAGTTTCTCAACCAGCGTACCCTTGTCGGCCGGCAGGTTGGTGAACCCCCCGCCAGTCAGCTTTGCCATCTCGTACATCGCGTCGAAATCATCAGGCGACGCGGGCCGAACGCGAAAGCTCATCGGTCGCCCCTGGCTAACCTTAAGATGGTCAGCGTCGATAGCGCAGCGCGCTCAGCCAGGGAGTCGACGATCAGATATTCCTCGCTGCTGTGTATCTGGCCGCCGCGTACGCCCATGGTGTCGACCACCGGCACGCCGCAGGCGGCAATGTTGTTGCCGTCACACACGCCGCCCGATGCTTGCCAGCCAATATCCTGGCCAAGGTCTGCGCCCGCTTGCCGAACCAGGCTGAACAGCCGTTCGGCCTTGGGGTCGAACGGCTTGGGCGGGCGGCCGAAGCTTCCGTGGCGATGGATGCTCAAGTCATGCTGGGTCGCGACCTCCGCCACCGCTCTGGCGATGCCGGCCTCCGCGAACCCTTGCAGTTCCGGTGTCGCGGGCCGCAGGTTGACGCGCAGTACGGCATGGTCGGGCACCACATTGTTAGGCCCGCCGCCTTCGATCCGCGCGACGTTGACGCTCAGGCCTGACTGGATCAGCTGCCGCAATCGCAGCGCCAGATCGGCCGCGGCGACCACCGCATTGCGGCCATCCTGCGGATTTCTACCCGCGTGAGCGGAGCGCCCGGTGATGACAAAGCTGAAGTTGCCGCTGCCCGGACGGGCTCCGGCCAGCGTTCCATCGGGCAGCGCCGCTGGTTCATAGGTCAGCGCCGCCTGCTTGCCGCGCGCAGCTTCAGCCAGCAATGCCGCGGAAGAGGGGGAGCCGACCTCCTCGTCCGAGTTGATTACGATCTCATAGCCAATCGATGCGCCGGCCGTGCTTGCCTCCACCGCCTTCAGAGCCGCCAGCATCACCGTCAGCCCGCCCTTCATGTCGGCAACGCCCGGCCCACCGAGCAAGCCGTCTTCCACCCAGCGAAGACTTTGGAACGGGTGATCGGATGGATAAACCGTGTCCATGTGGCCGGTGAAGAGCAGCTGCACCGGAGCGTCCGGTCGAACGGCTAGATGTAGGTGTTGGCCGTTCGACACAGTTTGTTCGCGACCGGATGGGTCGATGGCAGTCACCGGTGCGGGATCGCGCAGCCGGAGTTCTCCGGGAAGGGCGGAAAAAGCATCGGCCAAGGCGCCTGCAACCATCGCCAGCCCCGGCAAGTTGGCCGAGCCGCTGTTGATCTCGCTCCAGAGTTGGACCTGCCGGAGCATCGGTTCGACGTCCGCGCGTTCGATCGCGTCCTGCTCGGTTCTGCTGAGTTCCCCCATGGCGGCCCGCTCTAGCTTGGCCGCGCCGGGAAGGCCACACTGCTACAGGAACGTAGCCCAGTGATCGATCAGGCAACGATAGAGATCGCGCTTGAACGGTACGATCAACTGGGGAAGCTGCTGAGCCGGCACCCACCTCCAGTCGCAGAACTCTGGATGCTCAGTGGCAATGTCGATGTCGCTGTGGCGTCCAAGAAAGCGACACAGGAACCAATCCTGCTCCTGCCCCCTCCACTTTCCACCCCAAAGTTTCGGCCGCAGTTCCGCGGGCAGTTCGTAGCGTAGACGCTCCGGGTGGTCGGCAATCCGCTCGACCAGGTGAGGTGGTATCCCCGTCTCCTCTTCCATTTCGCGCAAAGCGGTGCTCCACGGCTCTTCACCCTCGTCGATCCCGCCCTGCGGCATCTGCCAGGCCTCGTCCGTGTTATCGATCCGCCGCCCGACCCAGACCTCTTTGTCGGCGTTGATCAGCATCACGCCGACCCCGCGGCGATACTCGCTCGCTTTGCTCATGGTCAGGTCTCTGGAAGGAGCCGGTCGCAAATTGCGGCAGGGAGCGCAGAGGCACTCCCTGCCGCCGTCGCTCAGTAAGTTGTCGAGCTGTTCGTGCCAGTCGTCGAGCGCGCCCGCGAGCTGCTGTGCCCGCCCGCGTTGTAGAGGATGCTCTCGGCCCGATCGCGATCGACGCCAGCGTCGCTCGTGTCGACCGACACGAAGATGCCGCCTTGGTCGATGCGTTCGCCATAGTAGCGGGCGTCGTCATCGCTGACGCCATGCTTGGTCAACAGGTCGGCGACTCCGCCGGCTGCTGCACCGATCACCGTGCCGGTCACCGCCGCGCCGCCAATGGCTGCCTCGGCGATTGCTCCGGCTGCGACCAGCGGACCCACGCCCGGAATGGCCAATGCGGCCACGCCAAGCAAGGCACCGATGCCCGATCCAGCCGCCGCCTTGGCGATAAAGCTCGCCGGCTCCTTGCCGTCGTCCACATGATCGCCGCTGCCAGTAGTCTCCGTGGCAGTGTCACCGTCATGCTTGCCGATGATGGAAATTGCGCTGTTGCTGACGCCAGCGGCGCGCAACTCCTCAACTGCGCGCTGCGCCTCGCCATAGTCGTCGAATACGGCCGATACGATGTTGCCCTGCATGTTGTTCTCCCTCACCCGGGCGATACCCGCCCGGCGGTGCACAAGCGAAAGGAAGGCGCCGCCGGTTCCGTGCAAGTACGTCGATCAGCCCAGCCGAGCAGTTTACCCGGTCACGCGCCGGCGAGCAGAAGGCGGAGGTGGGCGATGCAATTCTCCAAGTCCGTCTGGGCGCTCGGCAGCGCCTTGCGCAGGTTCATGAAGCCATGGATCGTGCCCGGGCACTCGAGGTAAGACAGCGACACGCCCGCTGCGGCACAGGCTGCCGCGTAGGCACGGCCCTGATCGCGGATCGGGTCGAGACCGGCTGTGACTACCAGGGTTGGCGGCAGACCGCTCTGGTCCTGGCGCAGCGGGTCGTAGCGCCAATCGTCGCGATCGGGCGCATAGCATTCGTCAAACCAGTGCATGCTGGCGCGGCTGAGCAGATACCCCTCGCCGAACTGTTCGAGGCTCGGATAGCTCTTGGTGGGGCTCGCCGCCGGATACATCGGCCATTGCGCCAACACCGGAACGGCGGCTGGCTCGTCTCGTAACGCAAGGGCGGTCACGATGGTGAAGTTGCCGCCAGCGCTATCGCCCGCCAGCACCAACCCCGTTGCCGTTCGCCCCAGCTCCGCCGGTCCGCGTGCCACCCATCGCGTAGCCTCGATCGCGTCGGTCACGCCGGCGGGAAAGGGGTGCTCGGGGGCAAGTCGGTATTCAACCGAAACGACCGGCAAGTCGAGCAGCCGCGCAATCTCCGCGCACAGCGGCTCGTGCGTGTCGATGTCGCCCAACACGAACCCGCCGCCATGGTAGAAGACCAGCACCGGTCCGGGCTCGCGCTCGGCCCGCGCATCGTACAGCCGCGCTGGGCAAGGCCCGCCCGCGACGTCGCGGACCACCGCAAGCTCGCCGATGGGAGCATCGAACAGGTGCCGCGAAGCATGCAGCATCCCACGCGCTTCTTCGAGCGGCACGTCTACCGCGCGTTTGCCACCCGCCGCCTCTATCTGGTCGAGGAAAGCGCGGACATCCGGACGAACAAAGGGCTGGGTCATACCTTCGTCAATGCGAGGAGGGGAGCGACGAAGCAATCCAGTTCTCTTCGTGAAGGCACTGAATTGGTTCGCCTTCGGCTCGCAATGACACGAAGAAGCGACTAGATGTGGGTCGAAGCACTCATCGCAGGACAAGCAATGGCTACGGCCACCCATCTCCTCACCCCTGAAGAAGCCGACGCCAACATCCACCCGGAAGCAGTGGTAGTCCGCTTCGCCGGCGACAGCGGCGACGGCATGCAGCTGACCGGCGGCCAGTTCACCCTGTCGACCGCGCTGGCCGGCAACGATCTAGCCACCTTCCCGGACTTCCCGGCCGAGATCCGGGCGCCGCAGGGAACCACTTTCGGGGTGTCCGCCTTCCAGATCAACTTCGGCTCGGCCGCGATCGAGACGGCGGGCGACCAGCCGGACGTGCTGATCGCGATGAACCCGGCGGCGCTCAAGACCAACGTCGAAAGCTTGCGCGACGGCGGGCTGATCATCGCCGACGAGGGTGAGTTCTCGGCGCGAAACCTCGCCAAGGCCGGTTACGACAGCAACCCTCTCGACGGCGACAGCCTGTCGCGCTGGCAGCTGGTCAAGTTCAACATCTCGCAGCTGACCATGGATGCCGTGAAGCCGTTCGGCCTCGGCAACAAGGAGGCCCTGCGCTGCAAGAACATGTGGACGCTCGGGCTGGCACTATGGATGTTCGACCGCGACCGAGCGCCGATCGTCGACTGGCTCAAGACCAAGTTCGCCAAGGCGCCGCAATTGGCAGAGGCCAACATTGCAGCCCTGAACGCCGGCCACGCTTACGGCGAGACTGTCGAGCTCGGCGCCTCCGTCCGCCCGCGCCACATCCCTGCCGCCCCCGCCGAGCCGGGTCTCTACCGCACCGTCACGGGCGCGGAATCGCTTGCGCTGGGCCTCGTTGCCGGGGCTCAGCTTGCGGGGCTGAAGATGTTCTTCGGCTCCTATCCGATCACGCCCGCCTCGCCGATCCTCCATTCGCTCAGCCGGTTGAAGGAATATGGCATCACGACCTTCCAGGCAGAGGACGAGATCGCGGCCATATGCGCTGCAATCGGGGCTTCCTATGCCGGGCAGCTGGGAGTCACCTCCTCATCCGGGCCGGGCATCGCGCTTAAGACGGAGGCGATTGGCCTTGCCGTGATCACCGAATTGCCGTTGGTGATCGTCAACTCGCAGCGCGGGGGTCCTTCGACCGGTTTGCCGACCAAGACCGAGCAGTCCGATCTCTACCAGGCGGTCTATGGCCGCAATGGCGACGCCCCGCTGCCCGTGATCGCCGCCCGCTCGCCCGCCGACGCCTTCGATTGCGCAATCGAGGCCTGCCGCATCGCCGCTCACTACATGACGCCGGTCATGCTGCTGACCGATGGCTACATCGCCAATGCCGCGGAACCGTGGAAAGTGCCGGACATGAGCGGCTACCAGCCGTTCCCTGTGAGCTTTCATAGCGATGCGCCCGGCGACGGCGAGAAGGTTCTGCCATTTGCCCGCGACCAGAAGCTCGCACGCCGCTGGATCAAGCCCGGCACCCCCGGACTGATGCACCGCATCGGCGGTATCGAGAAGGCGCCGGGCAGTGGCGATATCGACTACTCGCCCTCGGCTCACGCCGAGATGACCCGGGTCCGCCAAGTCAAGGTGGCTGGCATTTCGGACGACATCCCGGAGCAGGACCTTTGCCTTGGTCAGCCCGGCGGCAAGCTGGCGGTGGTGGGCTGGGGCTCGACCTTCGGCCCGATCCACCAGGCCGTCCGCCGTATGCGCGCGCGGGGACATGACGTTGCGCACATCCACGTCCGTCACATCGCCCCATTGCCGAAGAACCTTGGGCAGCTGCTGCGTGGCTTCGACCACATCCTCGTGCCCGAGATGAACTCCGGTCAATTCAAGACCGTGCTGCGCGACCAGTATCTCGTCGACGCCCGCTCCCTGACCAAGGTATCCGGCCAGCCGTTCCGTATTTCCGAGATCGAAGACGCCATCGAAGCGGCGCTTGGCGGCAACGTAGGCGGCGCTATGCCGGCCGACCGGACCCAATTGCCCGAACCCGACTCAGGGCACGACCCGGGCATCGCGGCGGAAAGGACATCGGGATGAGACCGATGAACTCATTTCCGCTGATCATGATGCTGATTGTCGTCTGCCTCCTCATCTACTGGCTGCTATTCTGATGAACGAACTTACCACCATAGCGAAAACCACCGCCAAGGATTGGGCTTCCGACCAGGAGGTGCGCTGGTGCCCTGGCTGCGGGGACTATGCCGTGCTGAAGGCCGTGCAACGGACCATGCCCGACCTCGGCGTGGCGCGGGAGAAGACGGTGTTCGTCTCGGGGATCGGCTGTTCCAGCCGCTTTCCCTACTATATGGAGACCTACGGCTTCCATACGATCCATGGCCGCGCGCCGGCGGTGGCGACGGGGATCAAGCTCGCCAATCCCGAGCTCGACGTGTGGATCATCACCGGCGATGGCGATGCGCTCTCAATTGGTGGTAACCACACGATGCACGTGCTGCGCCGCAACCTCGACTGCCAGATCCTGCTGTTCAACAACGAGATCTACGGCCTGACGAAAGGGCAATATTCGCCCACCAGCCGCGTCGGCACGCGCTCGCCCTCGACGCCGTTCGGCTCGGTCGACCGGCCGGCGCGGCCGTGCGCCTTTGCGCTCGGCTCCGGTGCGCGTTTCGTGGCGCGGGGCATCGACGTCAACAAGTATCTGCCAGACGTGCTCAAGGCCGCCCACGCGCACAAGGGCGCGGCTTTTGTGGAGATCTTTCAGAATTGCGTCGTCTACAACGACGATGTGTTCGCGCCCTTCACCGCCCGCGAAGTCGCCAGCGAGATGCAGCTGTGGCTGAAGCCCGGCGAGCCGATGTTGTTCGCCGGCGGCGCCAAGGGCATTGCTATCGACCCGCAAACCCTGACCCTGCGCGTTGTCGCCGGCGACGATCCGGCCGTTCTCGTCCACGACCCGAAGAACCGCACCCTTGCGCACCTGCTCGTGGAGATGCCCGGCCAAGGCTTCCCGGTCGCGCTCGGCGTCATCTACGAGGATCCGGCCCCGACTTTCGAGGAAGCCGTGCTCGAGCAGAACCTCGCCGTGGCGGCTGGGAAGCAGCCCGACTTGCAGGCGCTCGTCTCCAAGGGCCAGAGTTGGCAAGTCGAAAAGGAACCGCGGGCTGAATAGCCTCCTTCATCCCCGCGATGGCGGGGATCCATCTACTGCCCTTTTCGCCCGCTTCGAAGTTAGGAGATGGACTCCCGCCTGCGCGGGAGTGAATGCTGGATGATTCCGCGAGAGCTCCTTGCCACCGCTCGTATTCCTGGCGGCGCGGAGATGAAACTGTTCCGGCGCGGTGACGACCACACCATCATGGTCGACCGCGACGAGCTCATGTCCACCCGCATGAGCGGCTCGGAAGAGGCACTGGCGACCATGACCGCCGACCGGCTCGGCCCGCGTCCGAAGCAGCACTGGCTCATCGGCGGATATGGGATGGGTTTCACTCTCCGGGCTGCGCTTCGGGTCCTTTCCGGCGATGCAAAGATTACGGTGGCCGAGCTGGTGCCCGAAATTGTCGATTGGGCGAGGGGGCCGATGGCGAGTCTCACCAGCGATTGCCTCGACGACCGGCGGGTCACGTTGCGCATCGCTGACGTCGCCATGGTGATCGCCGAAGGTCGAGCCACGTTCGACGTGATTCTACTTGACGTTGACAACGGTCCCGATGCCCTTGTCCGCGCCCAGAACCAATGGCTGTACGAGCCCGGCGGATTGGCGCGGACCAGGGCGGCGCTGCGGCCGGGTGGCATGCTCGCCATCTGGTCGGCATGGCCCGACGCACGGTTCGGCAAGGCCCTCCGCACAGCCGGCTTCGCGGTCACGGAGGAGGCCGTCCGCGCTCGTAGTAACGGCAAGGGCCCGCGCCATCATATCTGGTTTGCTAGGGCTCGCTGATGGATAATCTGACGCACAGCTTGGCCGGCGCCCTGCTCGGCCAGATGGGCCTGAAGCGCTCGTCCCGGCTCGCGATGGCTGGCTGCATCCTCGGCGCCAACGCACCCGATATAGACGTGTTCGCGCCCTTGCTGTTCGAGGTCGATAATATCGCCTTCCACCGCGGCCCGACCCACGCGGTTTGGGGCTGGCCGGTGATGGCAGCCGGAGTGGTCGCGCTCCTGTGGCTCTACGATCGCCTCGTTCCGGGCAACGAGGGAACGCCGCCCTTTCGGCCGGTACCGCTGTTCGTCGCGGTGTTCCTGGCGGTGCTGACTCACCCGTTCCTGGACTGGCTCACCACCTATGCCGTCGCGCTGTTCGCGCCGGTCGGCAGTCGCTGGTATTCTGCCAACGCCATTTTCATCATTGACTGGGTCTATTGGCTTATCCTGATCACCGGCATCCTGTGGTCGGCGCGCAGCTATCGCCGGCACCTGCCGCAACCCGGCCGGCCCGCGCAGGCCATGGGCCTGATCCTCCTCGCCTACATCATCGTCAACGTCGCTTGGAGCAGTCATGCCGAACGTACGATGGCCGCAGCCTTGCGCGAGCGCAGTATCGAACCCGTCCTGATCGTGCCCAGCCCGCCGCCCTTTCTTTTCTGGAACCGGACGATGGCCTGGCGCAGCAAGGCGGAATGGGGCAGCGGCAGCTTCTCGCCAGCCGCCGGCCTTCGCCTGCACTCGATGCGGCAGCCGCTGCGGCTCGACGATCCTCGCCTTACTCGCGCTCGGCAGAGCACGCGGGCGGTGCGATCATTCCTTTACTGGTCGCGGATGCCGATCGTCGTGGAGGAAGGCGGCCGCGCTTACCTGACCGACCAACGTTACTACCGGGCGTTTGATACCGACAGCGTTCCGGACGCCATCCGCAACCGCGCACCGCGAGGTGGCTTTATGGTCGCGCTCGACCCCTAATCGAGCGGATACGGCCGAAAGCCGTAGCACCAGAGCGGCGACTTGGGAGTTAAGACAGGTCATGGCCGACCTTCAACTCGTCTGGCTGCGCCAGGACCTTCGCCTTGCCGACCAGCCCGCCTTTGCCGCCGCAGCCAAGGCTGGACCCGTGCTCGCGCTCTACGTCCTGGACGATGAACTGCCGGACCAGTGGAGGATTGGCGGCGCTCAGCGTTGGTGGCTTCATCACAGCCTGGCCGACCTCGCGAAGGAGTTGGGCGAGCGGGGAGGGGCGCTGATACTGCGCCGCGGCCGGGCGCCGGCGATCGTCTCGCAAGTCGCCGAAGAATCAGGCGCCGCAGCGATCCATGCCATCCGCCACTATGAACCTTGGTGGCGCCGGGCGGACGCGGAACTCGGCGACCGCCTTACCTTGCACAAAGGTGACGTATTGCACGAGCCTTCCGACATCCGCAGCGGCTCAGGCGGCGCGTTCAAGATATATGGACCCTATTTCCGGGCCTTGTCACAGCACCTGCCCCCACCCGAGCCGGAGCCTGCGCCGAGGAAGGTCACAGCGCCAGACAAGCTGCCCGCCTCCGACCCGCTGGAGGATTGGCAGCTACTTCCCACCTCGCCGAATTGGGCGGAGGGCTTCTCCATCTGGGAGCCGGGCGAGGAAGGCGCGCTCAAGCATCTGAAGCGCTTTGCCAGGGAAGCCGGCAGTTATGCCGAACGCCGCGACCTTCCGGCAGAAGTCGGCACCTCCAACCTGTCGCCCCACCTCCACTTCGGCGAAATCAGCCCGCGCCAGGTCTGGCATGGACTGCCAGGTGAAGGCGGCGACAAGTTCCGCCGCGAGCTCGCCTGGCGGGACTTTTCCCGCGCGGTCATCGTCGCCGATCCGGACATCGGCACCTGCGAGCAGCGGCCGATGGCTCTCCCGCACCGCACCGGCTCGGCTGCGGACGCCGACTTCGCGGCCTGGAGCAAGGGCCGCACCGGTTATCCACTGATTGACGCCGGCATGCGCCAGCTGTGGGTCACCGGCTGGATGCACAACCGCGCCCGGCTGGTTACTGCCAGCTTTCTCGTCAAGCATCTGCTGCTCGACTGGCGAAGCGGAGCGTTGTGGTTCTGGGACACGCTGATCGACGCCGACTACGCCAACAACGGCCAAAACTGGCAGTGGATCGCCGGCACTGGGTTCGACAGTCAGCCATTCTACCGTATCATGGCGCCGCTTACCCAATCGGAAAAGTTCGGCGCAGCCGACTACATTCGCCGCTGGGTGCCGGAATTGGCGCATTTGTCCGAGGCCGACATCCACGACCCATGGGGGAGGGGTGTGGCTCCTTCCGGCTACCCTAAACCTTTGATTGGCCACCGCGAGGGCCGCGAGCGGGCGTTGAAGGCTTTCCGAGAAGCCCGGGCCTGATCGTCATTGCGAGCCGCTGGCGAAGCGATCTGCTTCCTCAGGCAGAAGGACGCAAGAACTGCATTGCTTCGTCGATGCGGTCCTCGCAAGACGTGTTGATGGCGACACGGGGCCAACATCTTCTGAAGGCGGACCGCGGCTTCGCGACTGGCGTCGGCCTGCTCGGACGGCTGGCAGCGCCTGCCTTCGCCCGGGTCGTTGATCAACTCGACCAGCGCCTTCGTGAGGGCGGCATCCACGGCGTCTTGCCGAACGGTGATCACCGCCGCGTCGGGTTTCACGCTCCAGGTCCAGAGCCGGTCGTGCACCTTCGAAGCTGGATGGCCTTGGTTCGCCTAGCGACCTCCGGCAGCGTTGGCTGGTACAAGGCTTGGGAGCGGGGCGAGTGGTCGTCGCCAGACCCGGTGCCCCTGTTCGACCTGTTCATGCGCAATGCGGAGAGCCTCGGCGGTGCTGCGCGCGCTAAGGGCCCTTTTCGTCTAATGAACTGGCTAGCCCACCAATGGCGCGACAATGGTCCAGGCCAAGCCCGCGACAATATCGCTGCGCACTATGACCTCGGCAACGATTTCTATTCGGCGTGGCTGGACGAGAGCATGACCTACTCGTCGGCGCGGTTTTCCGCTCCGGACGGCACCCTCGAACAGGGTCAGATGCACAAGATCAACCTCCTGCTGGACCGTCTCGACCTGCGGCCCGGAGACCGCTTGCTGGAGATCGGATGCGGTTGGGGTACCCTCGCCATCGAAGCAGCGAGGCGCGGCACCCAAGTCGTCGGCCTGACTCTCTCGACCGAGCAAAAAGCGTGGGCCGACCGCAAGATCGCGGAGGCGGGCCTGTCCGAGCACATCGAGATCAGGCTGCAGGATTACCGCGATGTTCGCGAGCAGTTCGACGCGGTCGCCTCGGTCGAGATGGTCGAGGCGGTCGGCCAGCGCTGGTGGAGTGCCTACCTTGACACGATCGCCCGCTCGCTGAAGCCCGGCGGCCGGGCCGCGCTCCAGCTCATTTCAATTCGGCCCGAACTGTTCGATCGCTACGCGGCCAGCGCTGATTTCATCCAGGCCTATATCTTTCCCGGTGGCATGCTGCTCAACGAGCCACGCTTCGCCGCGCTTGCGGCGGAGCGGGGCCTTGGCTGGGAGGACCGCGACGGCTTCGGCGTTGACTATGCCGAGACGCTGCGGTTGTGGCGCGACCGCTACGACCACGCTGTCGCCGATGGCCGGCTGACGGGCTTCGGCGAGGAGTTCCACCGTTTGTGGCGCTATTACCTGATGTACTGCGAGGGCGGCTTCCGCGGCGGCGGGATCGATGTCGCCCAAGTCACCATGGTGAAGAAGGAGCGATGATGCTGAAGTGCCTGACGGCCTGTACCATCCTGCTTGCCGCCGTCCCGGCTGTCGCCCAGCTGACCGTTCCGCAGGATGCGAAGAGCCGTGAGGCGCTGCGCCGGGCCGGCGCCGAAGTGCTATTCTGGAACCAGGCCCAGCGCGATCGCAACTTCTGTCAGATGGAGCGGGTCTTCCCTACGCTTACCGTCAGGGCCGGGACGCCGCGCTTGCTCCCTCGCGGACGAACGCTGCCGATCCAATCGGTAAAGGTCGATCGGTTCATTGCCGGGCAGAACATTGCCGGCCTGATCGTCCTTCAGGACGGGCGAGTCCGGCTGGAACGCTATGCCCGCAGTTTTAGCCCAGCCAAGCGCTGGACGAGCTTCTCCGTCGCCAAGTCGCTGACCTCGACCCTGATCGGAGCTGCGGTGAAGGACGGCTCCATCCGCTCGCTGGATGACCAGGTCGTCCGCTACGTGCCTGAGCTCAAGGGCACCGCCTACGACGGCGTGTCCGTGCGTCAGGTCCTTACCATGTCGTCGGGCGTCAAGTGGAACGAAGACTACACCGACCCTAAATCCGACGTCGCGCAAATGTTCGCGCGACCGGTGCCGGCCGGCGAGGATGTGACCGTTGCTTACCTCAAGAAGCTGCCTCGGGCTGCTGCGCCCGGGAGCACGTGGAACTACAACACGGCCGAGACCAATCTGGCTGGCGTGATCCTCGGCCGAGCGGTGAAGATGCCGATCTCCCGCTACGCCTCGCTGCGGGTGTGGCGGCCGATGGGGATGGAGGCCGATGCCGCCTGGCAGGTCGACGAGCATGGCCATGAGATCGCCGGCTGCTGCCTGTCGGCACGGCTGCGGGACTATGGCCGGCTTGGGCAGCTGATGCTGGACGATGGCCGCACACCAGCCGGACAGAGGATTCTGCCGACCGGGTGGGTCAAAGAGGCGACGTCGATGCACCATAGCTTCCCCGGCGGTCGAGCGGGATACGGCTACTTCTGGTGGACCAGTCCGCGTGGGTATCGCGCCAGTGGCATCTTCGGCCAGAGCATCTGGGTCGACCCGCAGCGCCGAGTGGTGATCGCCGCCTTGAGCGCGTACCCGCGAGCGGTCGACGAAAGCCTGTCGCGCGAACGCCAAGCGTTCTTCACGCAACTGGCGATCGCAGCATCCCCTAGCCGCTAGTCGACGCGCATCCGCGCACCGGTCTCCCGGTCCTCGGCGAGCAGAGTAAGCACCCGCTCCGCAACGACTTGGGGCGGCTTCACCTGCGCCGGCTCCTCGCCCGGGAACGCCAGCGCCCGCATTCGCGTCCGCGTCGCGCCCGGATCAAGGATCGTAACCCGCAGCTTGCCGGTGTAGGCAGTCTCGTCCGCATAGGCGCCAAGCAGCGTTTCCAGCGCCGCCTTGCTCGATCCGTAAGCGCCCCAGAAAGCCCGCGGCTCGCGCCCCACCGAACTCGTCACCCCAAGCACTTCCGCCTGTTCCGAGCGTTTCAGCAGCGGATCGAACGCAGCCAGCAGCGCTTGCGGGGCAAGCAGGTTGATCGACAGGATGCGACTATATTCCTTGGTGTCGATGTGCTCGACCGGCGTCAGGCTGCCGAGCATGGCGGCGTTGAGCACCAGCAGATCCAGCCGACCCCAACGCTCTGCCACCGCTGCTGCCAGCCGGGTGATGCTCTCGCCGTCGGTGAGGTCGAGCGGTGCAATGGTTGCCGTGCCGCCGGCGAGATGGATGCGGTCCTCGACCTCCTCCAGCGCCTTGGCGGTTCGCGCCACCACGATCACGTGGGCACCTTGCGCGGCGAGTGCTTCGGCTATGGCGGCGCCAATGCCGCGGGAGGCACCAGTGACGAGGGCGATCTTGTCGTGGAGGTCGGTCATGGCGGCCCGTTAGCGGCTTCGCGCGCGTCCTGTCACGTCATTGCGGGCGCAGCGACGCATCCCATTTTCGAGTTAGGCCCTTCGCAGTGACACTGGCTCAGCGCGACGCAACCACCCGCAACCCTGCCTTGCCAGTTTCCTTTTCCACCAGGTCGGTCAGCCGCGTCGGGTAATCCCCGGTGAAACAGGCATCGCAGCGCTGCGGTGCCTCCGCCTTCCGAGCATCGCCCAGCGCCCGGTAGAGCCCGTCGATCGAGACGAACGCCAAACTGTCCGCGTTGATGTATTTGGCCATACCCTCGACGTCCATCTGCGCGGCCAGCAGCTTGGCACGCTCGGGCGTGTCGACCCCGTAGAAGCAGCTGTGCCGGGTCGGCGGGGAGGCAATTCGCATGTGGACCTCGGCCGCGCCGGCATCGCGCATCATCTGCACGATCTTAAGGCTGGTGGTCCCGCGTACGATCGAGTCGTCGATCAGCACCACTCGTTTGCCCTTCACCAGCGCGCTGTTGGCATTGTGCTTAAGTTTGACCCCGAGGTGCCGCACTTCCTGGTTGGGCTGGATGAATGTCCGCCCGACATAGTGGGAGCGGATAATACCAAGCTCAAACGGTTGACCCGATGCCTGGCTGTAGCCGATTGCCGCCGGCACGCCGCTATCGGGCACGGGCACGACCAAGTCGGCCTCGACCGGCGCCTCGCGTGCGAGTTCGGCACCGATATTCTTGCGGCTCTCGTAGACGGAAATACCATCGACCACACTGTCCGGCCGACTGAAGTAAACATGCTCGAAGATGCACGGGCGCGGTCGAATGGAGGCGAACGGGCGGAAGCTGCGAATGCCGGCCTCGTTGACGATCAGCATCTCGCCCGGCCCGACTTCGCGCTCGTACCGGGCACCGATCACGTCCAGCGCCACCGTTTCCGACGCGAAGATGATCGACTCGCCTAGCCGCCCCATGACGAGCGGCCGGATGCCGAGCGGATCACGGCAAACAACCAGTCCGGCTTCGGTCAGCATTAGCAACGAATAGGCCCCTTCCACCTGACCTAGCGCATCGACGATCTTGTCGAGCAACTCGGTCTCGGCGGAGGTCGCTACCAAGTGAATGATCACTTCGGTGTCGCTGGTCGACTGAAAGATCGACCCGCGCCGGTTCAGCGTCCGGCGCAGCTTCATGGCGTTCGACAGATTGCCGTTGTGCGCCACAGCGAAGCCGCCCTCAGCCAGTTCGGCAAACAGCGGCTGTACGTTGCGCATGGCGGAACTGCCGGTCGTGGAGTAGCGCACGTGGCCAATGGCAGTACGTCCCGGCAGCGCCCGGATCACCTCGTCCTTGTCGAAATTGCCCGCAACATGGCCGGCAGCCCGATGCGAATGGAAGCTTCGTCCATCGAAGCTGGTGACCCCAGCCGCTTCCTGCCCGCGGTGTTGCAGGGCATGGAGGCCAAGCGCCACGAAGCTCGCCGCCGCCTCGGCATTCCAGATGCCGAACACGCCGCATTCCTCGCGCAGCTTGTCATCGTCGAACGGATTGGTCGTCAGCATGGGTGCCCGCTGCCTGCCTGTGGAATTCCGGATATAGGGTGTGGGGTCCGCTTTGTCGCCCTCCCACTGAACCGGCAACGAAGCCTTGTGGAATAGTAAACGCGCTGCCATCTCGCCGTTGATGCTTGACCAATCCTGTCTGTCACTCGAAGCCACGTTCGGCATCGGACCGACGTGGTCGAGTAACTGCGCGCGAGCACGACCATTGGGACTACTCACGGTATTGTCCGCGATCGTTCTGCTTACCGGCTGCGGTCAGCAGGCCGCGAGCTCATCGTCGGCCAACGAGGATGGAGACGGCACCCAGCCTGCCGGCTCCACGGGCCCGGTCAGCTACGCGGGAAGCGGCCGGGACCGGCTCTGCCTGTCCGAAGCCGAAGGACGTGCCGGTCTCGTCATCTACGGCGAGGGTGATGCAAATTGCGGCGTCCGCGGAACGGTCCAGCGTTCCGCTAACAGGCTGACGGTCACGCCCGAAGGTGACGCTGCTTGCCGGATCGAGGCAGCAATATCCGGCGACCGGCTCATCTTGGGCGCACGGAACAGCGCCTGCGCGTACTATTGCGGACCAACGGCGAACTATGCCGGCAAGACCTTCACTCGCATAGCCGACCCTGAGCCGGCGGCGGACCTCGCTGGGGACCCGCTCTGCTGAGCGACCCGCGTCGTTATTGACGAGAATGTCAGCAAGGCTAGAGACGAGTTCAACTTCGCAACGCAAGAGGACGCTTTCATGCCCGTCTATACCGCTCCGGTTCGCGACACCCGCTACGTCCTCGATCACATTGTGAAGATGGGAAACTATGGCAACCTGCCTGGCTTCGCCGATGCGACCCCCGACCTTGTCGAGGCCATCCTCGAGGAAGGCGCACGCTTCTGCCAGGATGTGCTGACCCCGCTTAATCGGGTCGGCGACGAAGAAGGTTGCACCCGGCATGAGGACGGCAGCGTCACCACGCCGACGGGCTTCAAGGATGCCTACAAGCAGTTCTGCGAGCTGGGCTTTACCAGCCTCGCCGCGCCGGCCGAGTTTGGCGGGCAGGGACTGCCGCACGTGCTGGCGACCGCGATGAGCGAATACGTCCTGTCGGCCAACCAGAGCTTCGAGATGTACCATGGCCTCACCGCCGGCGCGATCGCGTCGATCCTGGTCAAGGGCACGGAAAAGCAGAAGGCCACCTACCTGCCCAACATGGTGGCCGGCACCTGGACCGGCACCATGAACCTGACCGAGCCGCATTGCGGCACCGACCTGGGCCTGCTCAAGACCCGGGCCGAGCCGCAGGCGGACGGCAGCTACAAGATCACCGGCACCAAGATCTTCATCTCGTCCGGCGAGCACGACATGGCCGAGAACATCATCCATCTTGTGCTGGCCAAGATCAGCGGCGCGCCGGATAATGTGAAGGGCATCTCGCTGTTCATCGTGCCAAAGCTGATGGTCGGCGAGGACGGCTCGCTCGGCGCCCGCAACAGCCTGTCGTGCGGCTCGATCGAGCACAAGATGGGCATTCACGGCAATTCGACCTGCGTCATGAACTATGATGGAGCGACCGGCTTTTTGGTCGGCGAGCCGGAGAAGGGGCTAGCCGCCATGTTCATCATGATGAACGCGGCGCGGCTGGGGGTTGGCTTGCAAGGGCTGGCCCAGGGCGAAGTCGCCTATCAGAACGCGGTGGCCTACGCGAAAGATCGCCGGCAGGGCCGCGCCCTCAAGCCTGAGCTGCGCGACTCCGACGCGAAGGCCGATACGCTGTTCGTCCACCCGGACGTACGCCGCATGCTGCTTGAGGCGAAGGCGTTCAACGAGGCCGCTCGCGCCCTGGTGCTGTGGGGCTCGCTGCAGGTAGATCTCAGCCGCAAGGGTGCGACCGAGGAGGAGCGGCAGAAGGCCGACGACCTCATCAGCCTGCTGACCCCGGTCATCAAGGGCTATCTGACGGACAAGGGCTTCGAGGCCGCGGTCAACATGCAGCAAGTGTTCGGCGGTCACGGCTATGTTCGCGAGTGGGGCATGGAGCAGTTCGTCCGCGACGCGCGCATCGCCCAGATCTACGAAGGCACCAACGGAGTCCAGGCGATGGACCTGGTCGGTCGCAAGCTGGCCCAGAACGGCGGCCGCGCGATCCGCACCCTGTTCGAGGTTCTTGGCCAGGATATTGCTGAAGCTCGGTCTGCTGGCGACCCCGCCGGTATCGCTGCACCCTTGGAGAGGGCAGTCGGCGACCTCCAGGCCGCGACCATGTGGCTGGCGCAGAACGGCATGGCCGATCCGAACAATGCCGGAGCAGGCGCTTACGCCTACATGAACATGATGGGTGTGGTGACGCTCGGCTGGATGTGGCTTAAGATGGCGGCCGTCAGCGCGCGGCTGGCTGAGCAGCCAGGCGAAGACCAGGAGTTTCACGACGCCAAGGTCGCCACCGCACGCTTCTATGCCGCTCGCGAACTGGTCAAGACCAGTGCGCTACGCAGCCAGGTGGAGGCGGGCGCCGACGCCCTCATGGCCCTGCCGGCCGAGGCATTCTGACCTAGAACCGGCACCGGGTGGTCGGCGGCGGCCTAGCTGCTGGCTGATCGGTCCATGTACGATGGCCGCAGCATCTGTACGTCGTTGAGTTTCTCGCGCCGGGCCGCGAGCCGAGTGAGGTCGAACTGCTCCTCGAACTGGATGCCGAAGCGGCCTGATTGCGACCAGCGTACAAGGCCGACCACCGGCCCCACGCCCACGATGTCGATGGTAATGCGGGACCCCGGTGCAACCGGATGCGGGCACTCCACCAGGGTGCCCATGGCGGATATGTTGCGGAGGCGCACCTCGATCACCTCGCCGTCGATTGCCGTCAACGCGCGGCGCATAAGCCGCTGGCGCGGTTCGCGGTTGCACTGATGGCCTTCGGCCTCGACCGACATGCCATTCGCCATTTCCAGGGCGGCTTCGCTCGTGTTGGGCCGACCGAAGATGTAACCTTGCACCTGGCTAACGCCGAGATCTCGGATAAGGGCAAGGTCATCGTGGGTCTCGACGCCTTCCGCCACCGTGTCCATCTT
>DATLMM010000074.1:0-7048 GCA_035537335.1 Sphingomicrobium sp.
CCACTGGCAGGGAAGCGAAATAAGCGCCCGCCGCTTCCGCCTGCTCGATCCCTAGGGCGGACAGCGGCACATCGACATCGCGCATGTCGATGCCGATCTCATGCGCGCCGGTCTCGTCGGCCGCGTCGCGGGCGACGTTGCCCTGACTTTGCCCGTGCCGCACCAGCCACATCCGCTCGGGCCAATTCTGCCGCATCCACTGCTCCTTCAGCGTCAAGAAAGC
This sequence comes from Sphingomicrobium sp., assembly GCA_035537335.1. Lineage (GTDB taxonomy): Bacteria > Pseudomonadota > Alphaproteobacteria > Sphingomonadales > Sphingomonadaceae > Sphingomicrobium. The sequence goes on from DATLMM010000074.1 coordinate 224, forward strand.
TCCAAGGTGCGTTATGGCTCCGTTCGGAGGTTTAGTATGCGTGTAAGATCGGTTCTCCTCACCGCAGGGCTCAGCGTCACCGCAGCAGCGATGGCGCAGCAGCGGCAGGTCAACGTCGTTGCTCCGGCCCGCATTCTGCCGGGAGCCAGGGTCGAGCAATCGGGTTTCCTGACCATAGAGCAGGCGCCGCCGTCTCCTGCACCGGCCGCGACGGCTCGGCCCAACCGAGGGCAGAACGAGCGGACAGTCTATGCGGAGCTTGCGGGGATCAGCAACGCGGAGGCTGCCAAGCGGCTGCGCGAGCAGGCGGCGTTGCGGCCTACCGCCGATAAGCTCGTGCAGCAGCTGCGCACCCGCGAACGCGGCAACTTTACGACCGTCGAAATCGTCCATCAGCCCGACTGGGCTTATCATCTCTACTTCAAGCGGCAGCCCGAGAAGACGCTGGCGCGCTACACGCGCAACCCGCGGTTCAAGGCCAAGTGGTCGCGCTACTCGAACTCCGAACTGCAGAAGCTCTCGCAGCCTTGGCTGGACCGCTTGCAGTCAGAGCGGCTGACCACCGGCTATGGCATGAACGCTCGCACCGGCACGGCCGACATCGACATCGTGGTGGGGCAGGAGGAGTTCGCCGCCATCGCCGCCCGACGGGGCTGGGGCAAGGTGCCGGAGTTCCTGAACCTGAAGTTCGATCGGAGCCCGACCGGTGCCGCCGTCGACCCGGCGGTGGCGAAATCAGTCCGCATCTTTCCTCAGTCCGACCGAGGCCTGGGCATCACGAACCAGGCAGGTTTCAAAGGGCGGATATTTCTTCGCGACGGCTGTTTCATGGTCGATCAGCCGGGCCGCGCGGACCGACCAATGCTGGCGTACTTTCCGCGTGAGGTTGGCCTGTATGTCGATCCGCAAGGGTACCTTGCCCTACGCTCCCGCACCCGCGAGCCGCGTCATCTCGGCCGGATCGGCGAGACCTTCTCCTGGGCTGGCCCGATCGGGATCACCGAGGAGGCGCCGATGGTCGCGGAACTGCGCGCCAGCTGTGGCAGGGCACCGCTCATGCACCTCAGCATTCCTGAAAGCGAAAGCTTGTTCGAAGCGCGCTACCCGCACCTTCGCGACCCGGTGGTTGCCCCCGATCCGCCGCCCAACAAGCGCAACTAGCGTAAGGCGTGCAGCGCCTCTGAACTTTTCACGAAATCGGCAAGCGCATGGTCAAAGGGCCTCAGCAGGATGCCGCGATTGCTGGTCAGGCTGGTGTCGGCATGTTCGTCGTCCTCGGCAGGATGGACCCGGCCGATGTCGATCTTCGCCGCACTCGCAACTTCCTGGGCGATCTCGTGCCAGCTGACCGCCCCCTGGTTGGTCAGGTGCCAGATACCCTTTTCATCATCCAGCAGCAGGTCGAGCGTGGCCTGCACCAGGTCCGGCACGTAGGTCGGTGAGACGACGGTCTTGTCGCTCGCAATCACGTCCTCGCCCCGCTTCAACCGCTCGATCGTATTGAACATGAAGTTGTGCCGGTCCCAGGGTCCGAAGAAGGCGCTGGTGCGGATGATGAGGGCGTCGGACCCGATGGCCAGCAACCGCGCTTCCGCTTCGGCTTTGCTTTTGCCGTAAGCGCAAGCGGGCGCCGGACGGTCGGGCTCGACATAAGCGCGGCCGAGCTTGCCGTCGAACACGAGGTCGGAAGAGAAAGTCACGAGCGGAATGCCGGCCGCCTTGCAGGCACGTGCGAGCATTTCCGGACCTGTGGCGTTGATCGCCAGGCACTCCTCGACCTTCTGGTCGGCTTCCCAGGTGCGCACGAACCCTGCCGTGTTGATGATCGCCCACGGCCTGTACCGCTCAATTGCCGCAGCAATCGACCCATCGTTCGTAATGTCGAGCTCGCCCCGGCTAGTCAGCACGTGAACGAGGCCGCGATGAGCGCAAATCTTGGAAAAGGCCTGACCCAGGGTCCCGGTGCCGCCGGTAATCAGGAGGGGACGGGCATGGCTGCAGTCGCGCGGGAGCATGTCGAAACGTGGCCTTCCATGGCAGCGGCCCGGGCGCTTCCACCAGCCAGGCAGGTCGAGCACCGGGTGGTCGAACTTCTCGCCACGGCCGAGGCTCGCGGCCGCTTTCGCGATGAGGGTGGGTCGCGGAGTGCCGCCGCGCGTGTCGAACACGCCGACGTCATATAGATTGTCGCGCTGCGTCAGGAGCGAGCGCCAGTCGACATTGCCGAACATCGACCACAAGGTCACGGCGCGGATGTCGGCGCCCTTCCGGCGTTCGCTCTCGCAGGCTCGCCAGACCTCGACCAACCAGCGGACCTGCTCGTCGCGCGAGCAACCATGATGGACCTCGGTAAAGGCAATCGGGATTTGGTAGCGATCCCACGCCTCGCGCAGCCGCTTGGCCGGCCCGACCTGGTTCTTCAGCCGATCGATGCGGACGGCCTCCAGATCGGCGTAGCTGTTCACGCCGTTCGAGCCCGGCTCGACATCCGGGTAGCGCTCCACCCGATGGTCCAAGAACCGCTCGCTGGTGAGATAATGGTTGATGCCGATGATGTCGGGCTTGCCTTCGCCCGTCGCGAGCTCAGCAAGCGTTTCTTGCGGCACCCCGGCGTTGAGGAGCCAGTCGTAGAATTGATGGCCGGGAACGACGCGGCCGGCGAGAAGGTCGATGCTCAGCCAACGGCGTTCGTTCTCGTGATCGGCCTGGTGGGCCATCTCCGCCGTAGAGAAGGTCTTGCCGAGGTCCTCCGTCAGCACCAGCTGGGCTTGCGGGTTCACCTTGCGGATCTCGCGCATCGCCAGCAGCGTGCCGAGACACTCGTTGGCAAGGCCGCGGAACATGGTTCCGATGTCGCGCCCGTGCGGATACCAGTGGCCATAGAGACACGAGAAGCGGGCGGTGGTCAGCGGCTCGTTGACCGGAGTCCATGCCTGGATCCAAGGGTAGCGTTTCGCCACCCGCGCAGCGTAGTCGGCCAGCATCTTTGGGAAGTGCGGGTCAAGCATGCTGGCGTATTTCGGGCCGGACCCGTGGTGTACCAGGCCGGCAATGACCTCGATCCCGAGCTCTTGCAGGCGCTTTAGGCGCTTGTCGTGCCACGAGAAGTCGAGTTCGGTCGGCACCTCTGGCGCAACCGTCTCCCAGACAATTGGGTAGCGCGTCGCCTTGACCCCGAGTTCCGCCATCGCGTCGAGGTCGCTGATGCGCTTCCAGTGGCCGGTATCGTGCAGCTGGCTCCGGAACTCGTCGCCGATGCGCACCACGGTGCACTCGACGCCGCCCCAGAGTTCGAGCGGCTTATCCGGATCGGCCCCGATCATTCAGCCGCAAGCGCAGTCTCCTGTGCTCCTCCTAGCCGGGACGTATCCATCCGCCGGTAGGTTGCGAGCGCCTGCCCGACGATCTGATCCATATTGTAATAGCGGTAGGTCGCGAGCCGACCGACAAACGTCACGTTCTCCGTGGCGTCGGCCAGCGCTTCATAGCGCTTGAACAGCTCCTGGTTCTCCGGCCGGGGTATCGGATAATAGGGATCACCCTCCGCCGACGGATATTCGTAGGTGACGGTGGTCACGTCCGCTTCCTGGCCGGTCAGGAACTTATATTCGCTGATCCGCGTGTACGGCACATCCTCCGACGGATAGTTGACGACCGCGACCGGCTGGAACTGCTCCTGCTCCAGCGTCTGGTGATCGAACTTCAGGCTGCGATAGGGCAGCTTGCCGAAGCGGAAATCGAAATACTCGTCGATCGGGCCGGTGAAGATCAGGTGGTCGGCAAGGCTTTGCCATTCATCCTTGAACTCGCGGAAGTCGGTGCCGAGCCGCTTCTCGATAAGCGGGTTGGCGAGCATGTTCTCGAACATGGCCGTGTAGCCGTCGAGCGGCATCGCCTGGAAGGTGTCACCGAAGTAGCGGTCATCCGTGTTGGTCCGCGTCGGGATGCGGCTGGTCACCTGCTTGTCGAGTTCGCTCGGGTCCAGACCCCATTGCTTGCGGGTGTAGCCACGGAAGAACAACTCGTAGAGTTCCTGCCCGACGGCATTGATGACGACGTCCTCGGAAGTGACGATGTTCTCGACGGGCTCGGCGCGCGAGGCGAGATAGTCCGCCGCCTGCTCATCGGTTTGCAGGTCGAGATCGAACAGCTTGTTGAGCGTGGTCCGGTTGATCGGGATCGGCACCAGCTGCCCGCGCACCTGTGCCAGCACCTTGTGCTCGTACGGGCGCCACTTGGTGAATTGCGACAGATATTCGAACACCTGTTCGCTGTTGGTGTGGAAAATGTGGGGGCCGTACTTGTGGTACAGGATCCCGGCGTCGTTGGGTTCGTCATAGGCGTTGCCGCCGATGTGCTCGCGCCGGTCAATCAGCAGGATACGGGCGCCGTCGGATGCCAGGCGCTCGGCAAGGACGGAGCCGGCAAAGCCGGCTCCGACGATGAGGTAATCGTAGCGCGTGGCGCCGGTTCGCTCCGTGCTCATTCCGCAGCCACCAGCATCGCCGGCGCCCCGGTCTGGGTGCGCGTTCCAAGCAGTTCGGCGACAAGCCCGGCAATCCGCGCCTGGGTCGTGTCCCAGCTGGATGCGGAGAGCATCAGATCAGCCTCGGCTAGCCAGCCGCTTTCCGGATTGCGCGCCAGCTCGAGCGACTTCTCGCACGCGAGGACGAAGCTCTCCGGATCGCTGGCGATCTGCACGCCCTGCAGCTTGCCGTAATGGCGAACCACATCCTTGACTGCGGTCGACACCACCGGTTTGCCGCCGGCGAGATATTCCGGCGTCTTGGTCGGCGAAATGAACTCGGTCGATTCGTTCATCGCAAACGGCATCAGGGCAACGTCCCAGCCGCCGAGATAGCGCGGAAGCTGCTCATACGTCTTGCCGCCGAGATAATGAATGTTGTGGCGCCGCGGCAGGTCCTCTTCGGCGATCTTGACCACCGGGCCAACCATCACGAAGGACCAGTTCGGCCGCATTTCAGCGATCTTGTCGAGCAATTCGATATCGAACCGCTCATCAATGACGCCGTAGAAACCAAGCCGCGGCTTCGGCAGGTCTTCCTGGTCGGCGGAGTCGAACTGCGCGCCGCGTGCCTTGGCGAAATGGCAGCGGTCGACCGACGACGGGAAGCAATGCACGTTCGGGTGGCGGTCCTTTTTAGCTTCGAACAGGCTGGACCCGCCGGTGAAGACGATGTCGGCCTTGTCGAGCAGCTCCTGCTCCAGCTTGAGCAGGTGGGTCGGCGCGCCCTTGAACTTGCTGAGTTCGTCCATTGCGTCGAACACGGTCACGTCCGCTTCGATGTGCCGGGAGAAGGGCAGCATCATCGGCGTGTAGTACCAGGTGACCAGCGGGCCGCGGATGGAGGCAACATGGGCATCGAGCAGGCGCTTCAGCGCGCCTTCGCGAGCGTCCTCACTCATGCCCTGAGGCACATGGGGAACGACAACGCGGACGTTGGGGAAATCCTCCGCCTCGCGAACCTTGAGGTACGCCGTCTCCTTGGCGCCGATCTCCATCGGCTCTTCCCAGTAGATAACCGTCATGTCGCGCGCGAAGCGGCTGATCAGGTGCTGGGGCCGCTGGAACACGAAATTCCACCGCAGGTGCGAGAAACAGAGAAGGGTCGCGCGCTGCGGCTCCGCTCCCGAAGGCTCGGTTCCGGCATCAACTGGCACCCCTACGCGCGTGAGCATTTGTCGTGTTACCTCTCTATGGTGGCTTGATGGCAGATGAACGGGCGCGGAGCGTTGCGGTTCCGGAACCTTGACCCAAGTTAGGTCGAAATCCCTATTGTGCGATGCAACATAAGCCGGTCTGCCCGATTGACCGGATGAACGCCGCATGGAAAATGCCGGCTCAAGGAGACTTTGCTTGGCAACGACCATCCAAGAACTTGAAAACAGGCGAGAACTTGCAAAGCTCGGCGGTGGCGAGAAGCGGATCGCCGCCCAGCACGCCAAAGGACGGCTGACTGCCCGCGAGCGCGTCTCGGTGCTGCTCGATCCAGGCAGCTTCGAAGAATATGACATGTTCGTGGAGCATAATTGCTCCGACTTCGGCATGGAGCAGCAGAAGATCCCCGGCGACGGCGTGGTCACCGGCTCGGGCACCATCAACGGGCGCCTGGTGTTCGTCTTCGCGCAGGATTTCACCGTGTTCGGCGGTTCCTTGAGCGAACGGCACGCGCAGAAAATCTGCAAGATCATGGACATGGCGCTAAAGGTCGGCGCGCCGGTGATCGGCCTGAACGACAGCGGCGGCGCGCGCATCCAGGAGGGCGTCGCCAGCCTCGGCGGCTATGCCGAGGTGTTCCAACGCAACGTGCTGGCCAGCGGGGTGGTGCCGCAGATCAGCCTGATCATGGGCCCGTGCGCGGGTGGGGCGGTCTACTCGCCGGCAATGACCGACTTCATCTTCATGGTGAAGGACAGCAGCTACATGTTCGTCACCGGGCCGGACGTGGTGAAGACCGTCACCAACGAAGTGGTGACCCAGGAGGAACTCGGCGGTGCGGTCACCCACACCACCAAGTCGGGCGTGGCCGACGTCGCGTTCGAAAACGACATCGATGCGCTGCTGGCCACGCGCGAGTTCTTCGACTTTCTGCCGCTATCCAACCGGCACGATGGGCCGAGCCGCCCGTGCACTGACCCGTGGGACCGGCAGGAGGACAGTCTCGACACCCTGATCCCGCCGAGCGCAGCGACGCCCTACGACATGCACGAGCTGATCCGGAAGGTCGCCGACGACGGCGACTTCTTCGAGCTGCAGCCGAGCCACGCGGCGAACATCATCACCGGCTTCGTGCGCGTCGAGGG
>DATLMM010000075.1:0-4845 GCA_035537335.1 Sphingomicrobium sp.
TCATGGCCTTTGGAGCGGGCGTGCTGATCAGCGCCCTGTCCTTCGAGTTGATGGACGAAGGTTGGGAACGCGGCGGCTTCTGGCCCGTCGCGGGCGGCTTCTTGGCGGGAGCGGTGATCTATACGGCGCTGAACCTGTTCCTCGCCTGGAACGGTGCACGGCATCGCAAGCGTTCTGAAGCGCACAAGCGTGAAGAGCAGCTGGTGGAAGCCGCCGAATGTGGCAACCCAGTGCAGGCCAAGCCGACCGGCAACTCCATGGCGCTCGCACTCGGAGCGCTTCTCGATGGCATTCCGGAATCGATAGTGATCGGAGTCAGCCTGATCGAAGGCGGCTCGATCGGAATGGTGGCAGTCGCCGCCGTGTTCTTGTCGAACCTTCCCGAGGGCCTGTCCAGTGCCGCCGGAATGCGCAAGGAAGGTAAAAGCGCCGCCTTTACCTTCGCCCTTTGGGGCGGGATTGCCGCAATTGCTGGCCTGGCCGCTGCGTTAGGATACCTTGTCTTTGCAGGAGTGGCGCCGGGCGGAGTGGCATTCGTTCAGGCGCTCGCTGCAGGCGCGATCCTTGCGATGGTCGTGGATACCATGGTGCCCGAAGCGTTCGAAGGCACCCACGACTTTGCCGGGGTGATTGCCGTCCTCGGCTTCCTGGTCGCTTTCGGCCTGAGCAAGTGGGCCGGCTGACCTTAAGCGGTCGCGGCCTGGCTCTTCAGCCGGTTCTGGAACGACTTGCGGAGCTTTTGCAGCTTCGGCGGAATGGTCGCCATGCAGTAGGGATTTCGCTGCCCTTCGGTGGCCCAATAATCCTGATGGTAGTCCTCCGCTGGATACCATTCGGCCGTGGGCTCGATGGTGGTGACGATACGGCCACCATTGCCAGCGTTGAGTTCCGCAATCTTCTGACGCGCTACCTGCTCCTGTTCAGCATCCTCCGGAAAGATTGCCGAACGATACTGGGTGCCGATGTCGTTGCCCTGCCGGTTGAGCTGGGTCGGATCGTGCGTCGCGAAGAAGATTTCGAGCAGCTCGCCATAGCTGATCTGATCGGGATCAAAGGTGACCCGAATGGCCTCAGCGTGGCCGGTATCGCCGCCGCATACCTGCTTGTAGGTCGGATTGGTGACTTGCCCGCCAGTGTAGCCGCTTTCGACCGAGCTGACGCCTACAACGTCGAGAAAGACTGCTTCGGTGCACCAGAAACACCCGCCCGCAAGGACTGCCTGCTTGTCCGCCATGATCTTGAACGCTCCGCTTGTTCCGAGATGCGGATGTAGGAACGCCTAAACGGCTTTGCGAGCGCCTAACGCTTGATGGACGCCTTGAGGCTGGCCATTTCCAGGCGCTTGCCGACCCACTCGGCCAGTTCATCAAAGCGGAGCTCGCGGTCGAACACGATGCCAGCCCGACGCTCCGAATACCAGCGCACCTCGCCCTTGATCGGGCGGAGGCTCTCCACGACCACAGTCACCGGCTTGCCGAGGCAATATTCTTCGATCGGCGCGACCTTCATCCCGCCTAACGAAATGTCCTGCACGTCGACGGTGTAGTAGGTCTTGCCGAGCCGGACGGACGCTTTGCAATCCACCTCCAGCCGGGGCGGACGCGGGCGGAAGCCGTGGCGCGGCTTGCGCCCGGCGAGCAATTCCCCGAGGTCGACGTCGCGGTCGAACTTGATGCCGATCGTCAGGTCGCGAATCCAGACCACCGTGGACGGGATCCGCTGGCCGGAGAACTCAACTTCGACGAGGTCGCCAACGGCCGGCGGAACGCTGCACTCTCCCATCAGTCCGCCCGCCGAGACATTTCGTAGGCGAAAGAGCTGGTCGCCTGCCGCGCCAACCAGCTTGGCGACTTGCAAGGTCGACAGGACGCGATCGTTCGTCCGCCGCTCGCTTGGGCGGGGCACAGCCGTGCTCAACGAGAAGGTGGTCGTCTCGAATGCGGTGCTTTCGTCCGAGGTTTTCCGGGACGATGCACGTCGGATCAGGCTTTGAAACAAGCTCCGGGCCCTTCTGTGACACGCTTCATCCTCCTTCCTGCGCCCCCTGTGGTTAAGAAGGCGTTTCAAGGGGCGATCAGCGTTTGACGGGGCGCCGCAAACAAGCGCAAGGGGAGCCGCTCGGGGAGAAAATGGATGGGGCGGCCAAGGCTGCTATTGATTGATGATGAGCCGGCGCTGGCAGCCTTTGTTGCAACTGCCGCCGACGGGTGCGGCTACCACTCTGCCGTCTCGGAGAACGAGAGCGATTTCCGGACGCGTTTTGCGTCGGAGCGACCCGATGTCGTCGCGCTGGACCTTGGCATGCCTGGAATGGACGGGGTCGAGCTGCTGCGCTTCCTGGCAAACCAGAAGTTCGCCGGGCCGGTGCTGATCATTTCCGGCTTTGATCGCCGGGTGCTGGAGAGTGCCTTTCGGCTCGGTCAGGCGTTAGGGCTGGACATGGCCGGCCCGCTGGAGAAGCCAACGCGGCTGGAGGAGCTGGAAGCGGTGCTGGAGATGCTGAAACCGCGCGTAGGTCCATGACCTCTCCGTCCGACATCACCCTGCTGGACGGGTTCGAGCGGGCATTGCTGAATGGCCGGCTGGCGATGGCCTACCAGCCCAAAGTGGCGCTCGATGACGGGCGACTGGTCCGGGTGGAGGCGCTGGTCCGTTGGGACGATCCCAAACTTGGACCAGTGGCCCCGTCGCGCTTTGTGCCATTGGCCGAACGCCATGGCCTAATCGATCCGCTGACCCAATGGGGATTGCGCACAACCCTCCGGCAGTGGCTTGAGTGGCGGGGGCGTGGGCTGGACACCTGTATCGCGTTCAATATCTCAGCGTTGTCGCTGCAGCATCTCGACTTCCCCGACCTGGTTGAGCGCATGTGCCGCGGACTTGAGGTGCCGACCGACCGGCTGGTGCTGGAACTGACGGAGGGCGCGACCCAGCCGCTCATCAAGCTGATGGACACGCTGACCCGGTTCCGGATCAAGGGCATCGGCCTTGCTATCGACGACTTCGGTACCGGCTATTCGTCCTTGATGCAGCTTCGGCAGCTGCCGTTCACCGACGTCAAGATCGATCGGCTGTTCGTCAACGACATGTGCCGCAACCGGGATAGCATGGTGATCGTCGAAACGATCATCCGGCTGGCGCACGGACTCGGCCTCACCGCCACCGCCGAGGGGGTGGAAACGGCCGAGCAGCTTGCCGTGCTGCGCGACCTCGGCTGCGACATCGTGCAGGGTTACCTGATCGCTCAGCCACTGAGCCCAGGGGACGTGCTAGCCTGGCACAGCCGGCATCGGCGCCGGTGGAAACTGCTGGTGAGCCCGCCGGCAGATCAGCAGCTACGGCGCCACATCGAAGCGAATGCCCTGCGCTAGGGGCAGGTCAGTGCCGTAATTTACTGTGTTGGTCTGACGGCGCATGTAAGCCTTCCAGCTGTCCGAGCCGCTCTCGCGCCCGCCGCCCGTTTCCTTCTCCCCGCCGAACGCCCCGCCGATCTCCGCGCCCGATGGGCCGATATTGACGTTGGTGATGCCGCAGTCGGAGCCCGCGGCTGATAGAAAGCGTTCGGCTTCGCGCAGGTCATTGGTGAAGATGGAGGAGCTCAGCCCCTGAGCGACGCCGTTCTGGATTGCGATCGCCTCGCCCAGATCACGGTAGCGCAGCACGTAGAGGATGGGTGCGAAAGTCTCGGTCAGCACCTTGCCGACCTGCGCATCTACTTCGACGATGGCCGGGCGGACGTAGTAGCCGCCGGCGACTGCCTGGACCCGATCGATGTCGGCGCCAAGCACGCTGCGCATGGCTTCGAACGCCGCTTCGTCGATCAGTGGTCCAACCAGTGTTTCCGGTGCCCGCGGGTCGCCAACCGCCACGCTGCCGAACAGTTCGCGAAGGCGGCTGACCAGCCCGTCGGCGATACTTTCATGCACAAGGAGGCGGCGCAGCGTGGTGCAGCGCTGGCCGGCGGTTCCCACTGCCGAGAACAGGATCGCGCGTTCGGCCAGGGCAAGGTCGGCGGAGGGTGCGACGATCATCGCATTGTTGCCGCCCAGTTCGAGCAGCGCCTTGCCGAACCGCTGCGCCACACGTGGCCCGACCGCCCGGCCCATAGCGGTGGAGCCGGTGGCGGAGACCAGCGCCAGTCGTGGATCGTCGACCAGAGCCTCGCCCAGCTCGCGACCGCCCTGTGCAACCTGAAGCAACCCTGGGGGCGCATCGCCGAACCGCTTCAGCGCCCGCTCCGCCAGCGCCATTACCGCAGCGGCGGTGAGCGGCGTTTTCTCGCTTGGCTTCCACACGACCGGATCGCCGCAAACCAACGCCAGGGCGGCGTTCCAAGCCCACACCGCGACCGGAAAGTTGAAGGCCGAGATAACCAGCACCGGCCCGAGCGGATGCCATTGCTCCATCATCCGGTGGTCGGGCCGTTCCGACGCGATGGTCAGCCCATAGAGCTGGCGCGACAAGCCGACCGCGAAGTCGCAGATGTCGATCATCTCCTGCACTTCGCCTAGCCCTTCCGCCAGGATCTTGCCCGCCTCCAGTGTAACCAGCCGGGCGAGCGGTTCCTTGTGGGCGCGCAGTTCTTCGCCAAGCAGCCGCACCAGCTCGCCGCGTCGGGGCGCGGGCACGGTGCGCCACTGCAGGTATGCGCCTTGCGCTCGCGCGCAGACCGCTTGCGGGTCTCTGCACTCGGCGACCGAGCCGATCACCGAGCCGTCGATGGGTGAGCAACTCTCGAGCGACCCGCTGTCGCTGACGCGGAGCGCGCTCAGAAGCCTTGCGGCATCCTCGGCCGGGCTCAACCTGCCAGATCCTTCGCCTTGGCGAGACCTTCGAGTCCCGCGT
>DATLMM010000076.1:0-45936 GCA_035537335.1 Sphingomicrobium sp.
TTCGGCAGCCTTGAGCCCGGCCAATGGGCGGACTTCATCCTGGTTGATCGGGATGCGGCCGACGTCAGTCCACGCGAGCTTGCGCGCACCGAGGTGCTGGAAACCTGGATTGCCGGCGAGCAGGTGCACTCGCGCGCCGACAGGTCCGGTGACGAGCATGTCAATCAATGAGATCGCACGCGGCTTAGAGTGCCTCAGCCAATGATCTACGGTGAGAGAGGGCGGAAGATGGAGCTACTACGCAAGATCGCGTTGATAATGTTCTGCGGCCTGCTCTCGGCCTGCCAGACATTCTCTCCGCAAGCTGCGGGCACAGATCCTTCCCGAAGCTCCGCCGCAGCGCCGCTACCGCCTGCTCCAGCAGACGCGGCTGCGCGATCACTGAGCCTGCAACGCTTGTCGGAGATGACTCGCGTACTCGCGTCGGACGAGTTCCAAGGCCGCTCCATGGGGACGGTCGGCGAGGAAAGAACCGTTGCTTACTTGATAGAGCAGTTTCGCTCCGCCGGCTTGGAGCCAGGCGGCGAGAATGGCGGTTGGACGCAGACTGTGCCTCTCATCCGAACCAAGCTGCAGTCGCCGCGGGCCTCGGTCCGGCAAGGGTCAACCGCGACTCAGCTCGACTTTCCACGCGATATCTACCTGAGCACGGTGCGCGACACGAAGCAGGCGCGGATCGCCGATGCTCCGGTGGTGTTCGTCGGCTACGGCGTGCACGCGCCGGAGCGTGATTGGGACGATTTCAAGGGCGTCGACCTGAACGGTAAGATCGCGCTGTTTCTGGTCAACGATCCCGACTTTGAGGCCGCGACCGGGGAGCTGGTTGCGGGCAAGTTCCGCGGCAAGACGATGACCTATTACGGACGCTGGACATACAAGTTCGAGGAAGCGGTGCGGCGCGGCGCGATCGGGGCCATCATCATCCACGAAACCGAAGGCGCCGGGTACGGCTGGAACGTCGTGGAGAGTGCCGCGGGCGAGAACTTCAACATCGTGCTGCCCGCGGGCGCGCAGCAGCCGGTGTTGCTGCAGGGCTGGCTTCAGCAAACGGCAGCCGAGGCCATGTTGAAGCGAGCCGGTCACGACTATGCGGCATTGAAGCGCCAAGCACGCACGACGGCGTTTCGGCCGATCGAGCTGAATGCCAAATTGTCCGCGTCGGCCGGCGTTGAGCGCGCGCGCATCACCAGCCGCAACGTTCTCGGCAAGCTGACGGGAAAGCGCTTCCCCGGGGAAACGGTCAGCTATGGCGGCCATTGGGATGCTTACGGCGCTGGAGCACCGGACGCGCAGGGACGCACGGTGCGCCCCGGCGCGGCGGACGATGCGCTTGGGATTGCCGCGATGATCGAGATCGCGCGCGTGTTTGCCGCGGGACCTCGTCCGGACCGGACGCTTGTGTTCGCCGCCTGGACGGCGGAGGAGCGCGGTCTGCTCGGGTCCGAATATTACGCGCAGCACCCGCTCTATCCGCCCGAAACGATGGTCGCCAACCTGACACTCGACACGCTTCAGTGGGCCGGGCCGACCCGCGATACGCTGCTGATCGGTCGCGGGCAGAGTGAGCTCGAGCGCTACTTGGAGGAGGGTGCTCGCGCGCAGGGGCGGTACGTGACTCCGGAGGGGCGTCCGGAGCGGGGCCTGTTCTATCGCGCCGATCACTTCACCTTGGCCAAACGTGGTGTTCCGGTACTGCTTAGTATGGCGCTGGCGGGAGCATATGACCTGCAGAACGGCGGACGCGCGGCCGGCGAGCGGTGGCTCGATGCTTACACCACGAACTGTTACCATCAGACGTGCGACGCTTGGTCACCCCAATGGGACCTGCGCGGGGCGGAGCAGGAGGCTGAGCTGTATCTCGGCATCGGAGCGCGGCTTGCCAACAGCCGGGAGTGGCCGGAGTGGAATGCCGCTTCCGAATTCAAGAAAGTTCGGGACGAAAGCGCCAATGCTCGACGTCACTGAGCACAGCCGCAGCAATGGACGGCAAGCGCGCAGCTGGACGCCGCTGGAATGGCAAGGTGGCGGAATGGAAGGCCGCGCAACTGCAGAGCAGAAAGAGCCTGGATGGGCAAGTTGTTCGCTTAATTGTGCCCCACCTGCGTCGGACGTGCGAGCCTACGTAAGCTGTAGGGATCAACTGGGGTGCGGCTTCCGCTTAGCGCCCAGCTCGGACGCTCCTGATTGTTTCGCCGCCTGAGACCGGAGCGTCTGCACTTGGGTGGAAGCCCTAGATAAGCTGGGCTCCTTTCGGCGGCCGTTTCCCTTCGAACCAATTGTGGCGTGGTCTTCAGGGCGCTGCGACTCCGGAGGTGGCAGCGATAATCGTCGCACCCCTTCGAACTTGCGGCTTTGAAGACTTAGATGAGCACCGCGAGTTATCGCTTTGGCGCCTTCGACGAACCGGCGTTTCATCCAGGCTTGGGCTGCTGTTTGACCGTCGGGCTGGGTCGACGACGAGCGTAAGGCAGGGAACGGCCCTATGCGCCCCGCCCAGACTTTCGACACCGACTTTCGCCTGTGTGCCGGAGAGATAAGGGCGTACGCTTCGATACGTTCGCTGCGAGATAGTCGCAAGGGATGGAACAAGCTCTGCTCAGCCAGCAGCATTGCGTCACGCAAGATGGGGTGATCAGTAGGTGTAGTATTCACTTGATCGCGGTGGCCGCACCGTGTCGCAGGCGGACTTTCGGTTCTGGCCCTAAACGAACGTCTGCTCTCCTGATTTCTCGCGGACGTAGGACCGGCCGGAAGTGGTTGCCTCCGGACCAACGAACCACGCCGCTCTCCTCGCGTTTAAGCTGCATGTTGATCGTTGAAGATCTCGCGCTGACTTATGCAGACGGAACGGAGGCTTTGCGCGGCATCGATCTTCGGCTCGGTCAGGGCATCTTTGGCCTGTTGGGTCCGAACGGCGCCGGTAAATCGAGCCTGATGCAACTTCTCGCCACACTGCAGCGGCCGAGCCGCGGCAGCATGCGTTTCGATGACATCGACCTACTGGCCGAACCGAAGCGGCTACGGCAGCAGCTTGGCTACCTTCCGCAGGAATTCGGCGTCTATCCGAACGCGTCTGCCATCGATCTGCTTGATCACTTGGCCGTGCTGAAGGGAGTAACGGCACGGACGGAGCGTAGCACCGAGATCGAACGGCTGCTCACCCTCGTCAATCTATGGGACGTCCGGAGCCGGGCGGTGGCGACCTTCTCCGGCGGCATGCGACAGCGCTTTGGGGTGGCCCAAGCGCTGATTGGACGGCCACGGCTAATCATCGTCGACGAGCCTACGGCAGGGCTCGACCCTGAGGAACGAAACCGATTGTACGATGTACTGGCCGAGGTGGCCGGAGAAGCGGTTGTGATCGTCTCCACCCACATCATCGAGGATGTGGCAAGCCTGTGTGACCGGCTGGGAGTGCTCGCCGATGGTCGCCTGCTGTTCACCGGCACCCCGGACGAGCTCACTGCGCCACTTAAGGATCGGGTTTGGATCAGCGACCAGAAGAAGGCGACTGGTCGGCTGCTGTCGTCACGGCTCGTCGGCCGGCGGCGGCAGTTTCGCATAATGAGCGACACGGCCCCAGACCCAGGCTCCACGCGAGTTGAGCCGACGCTGGAAGATGGCTATCTCGCTGTGCTGAAAGGCGCTTATCCGTGCTGATCATCCGGCTTGCCGCGGGGGAGCTGCGGCAGCAGTTGCGCGGCCCCGTCATCCGCATCGTCGCCTTTGTCTCTTTGCTGATGGTGATCGGCGCCGCGGCCCTTGACGCGCTCCGGATCGAAGCGGTGAGCAATCTCGGCAGTGGTCCCGAGCTGGTCATCCGAGTGCATCTCGTCTGGACGCTCTTCTACCTATTCACTGCGGCAGCGTTCGTCGGCGAGGCGGTGACGAGGGACGTTCAGACCGGTTTTGCGCCGCTGGCGCGAGCAACGCCAGTGTCGCGGCCCGCTTACCTGCTTGGTCGCTTCGGAGGCGCCACGGCGGCGGTGCTGCTGTGCTATCTAACCGTTCCGATCGGCTTGCTGGCCGCTCGGCTGCTGCCCGCAGCCAATCTCGACTGGGTCGCTCCAGTTTTGCCGTCTACCTACGCGCTGGCGCTGCTTGCCCTCGCCTTTCCTAACCTGCTGCTCGCAAGCGCCCTGTTCCTTGCACTAGCGACGGCTACCCGATCGATGAACGGCTGCTTGATCGGTGCAGTGGCGCTGCTCAGCCTGTACGGACTTCGCTCTGACCAGGGCGACGTCGCCTCCTTGTTCGAGCCGTTCGGCTTCGTTGCCGTGCAAGCCCTGCAGGCCGGCGATGCCAGACCCTTGATTGCCAATCGCGCACTTTGGCTGGCCGTTGCGCTGCTCCTGCTTCTTGTCGCCCTATGGCTGGACGGCCGCACACCGCACGGCGATGCGGAGCGGAAGGCAGCTAGTCCGTCCACCAGCGCTTCGGTTCGGGTCCGGACCTCGGCCGTCACGCACGTCCACCAGAGTGATGGTGTCGGCGCTGTCCTGCTCCAATTGCTGACCCGAACCCGCCACCACGTCTCTGAGACAATGGCCGCTACTCCCTTTCGTGTGCTGCTGCTGCTTGGCCTCGCAAGCTGCCTCGCGAACCTTTGGCCAGCGATAGGGGCCCAAGCCCCGATTACAGACCTGCTTGCGACCATGATCCGCTCCTTCGCCTTGGTGCCGGTGGTCGTCGTCCTGTTCTTCGCAGGCGAGCTTCACTGGAGCGATCGCACGCATCGCATCGATCGGATCGTCGACGCTACGCCGGTGGCACGAGCGGTGCTGCTAATGGCGGAGGTGCTGACCCTGGCTGCGATCATGCTGGTGCTTGCACTGGTGACCGGCCTCGCAGTGCCGGCGCTACTGCTTGCCGCCGGTCGCGCGCCCGAGTTCGGAACGGTACTCACCGCCTATGTGCTCCCCAAAATCTATGACTGGCTGCTGCTCGCCATGCTCGCATGGTTCCTGCAGACACTCAGTCCGAGCAAGTTCGCCGGCTGGGGCTATCTCGTGCTGTTCCTCATCGGTACCTTGGCCCTGGATCAGTCTGGCATGACCAACCCTGCCTTTCACTACAGCCGCTACCCTGGCGCGCCGTTACCGCCCTCGCTTACCGGTCAGGCCGGAGCCGCACCCTACCGTGCTGTCTGGGGCGCTATAGCTGTACTCATGCTCATGCTGGCTCTTACCCGGAGAACCAAATACCGGAAGCGTTAGCAGCCATGCCTCGTGCACGGCGACGACTTACGCCTCGATTTTGGACGGCGGGAAGATCAACCAGTGTCCGCATTTGCCTTTGAGCACCTGACAAGCAGACCATCTGCTAACGGCCACAACCCCACTTTAGCTTGTCGCTCACCTGCATGCCTGCTTTCGTTTGATAAGCAAAGAACGGTCGATCAAGGTAAAGCTTGCAGGTTGGCGGAAAAAGAGCCCAAGCCAAATTCCTGCGTGTGCATTGGTGCTGTACCCGGAGAACCCACAACCGAACTCCAATCGGTCTTACGAAAAGATGTAGGCTCCGACCATCAGCTTGGCGTCCTGGCTTAGCGTGGAGAGCCTGCTTGACTGTAAGAGGCAACGGGTTGCTCCCTTTCTCGCTCCGACACTTAGAAGCGATTTCGGGCGACTGTTAAAAAACGACAACGAACAACCACTTTGCAGCATTGGCGCAAAGCGGCACGTTTGCGAACTGCTGCGAAACTTCGCGAACACAGAAGTGGCGGAGCGGGAGGGATTCGAACCCTCGATACGGTTTTGCCGTATACTCACTTTCCAGGCGAGCGCCTTCGACCACTCGGCCACCGCTCCGCATGATCATGCCTGGACGGGCGCCCTCTAGAGGCTGGATCGGCAGGGGGCAAGGAAGGGTTGGTGTTGCGCTGGCGCTCGCTTATGCGAACCGCAAGATGCGCCTCTTCGGTCCGCCACCTTCCGCCTGTGAGATCGAGGCGATCGCGCGTGAGGCCCTGGTACGCCTGCCCGAGCCGTTTGCCAGCCATCTCGGAGGCGTCGTTCTGCAGGTGGAGGAATTTGCGGACGCGGATACGCTAGCCGAATTCCAGCTGGAAAATCCGTTCGAGCTCACCGGTCTCTATTCCGGCCGGCCGTTGACGCAGAAGAGCGTGGAGGAGTCGGGATCCTTGCCCGACAAGGTGCTGCTCTATCGCCGGGCCATTCTCGACGAGTGGGCGGAAGGCAACGAGAAACTGGAGCATCTGATCGCCCATGTGCTGATCCACGAGGTCGGGCATCACTTTGGCCTGTCGGACGAGGACATGCACGCTCTGGAAGAACAGGCGCGTTGAGCAGCCTGCTGCGGTTCGAACGGGTGGCGTGTGAACGCGGCGGGCGGATGCTGTTCGAGCGTCTCGACCTCCACCTAGGCGCCGGCGAGGCATTGTGGGTGCGCGGACCCAATGGCGCAGGTAAGTCGAGCCTGCTGCGCTTGGCGGCGGGCCTGCTGCGACCGGCAGCCGGTGAAGTGGAGGCCGCTCCGGCCGCGTTGGCCGATGACGCGCTCGCGCTGGACCGCGAGCAGCCTTTGGCAAGTGCGCTCGGCTGGTGGGCTGCGCTGGATGGTGGTTCGGTGAGCGATGCGCAGGAGGCGTACGACCTCTCGCATCTGGCGGAGGTCCCGGTGCGAATGCTGTCGACCGGGCAGGCGCGAAGGGCACGGCTGGCGAGAGTTTTGGCGTCGGGCGCGCCGCTGTGGCTGCTCGACGAGCCGGTGAATGGGCTGGACCATGACAGCGTTGCCCGGCTCGGGCGTGTGCTGCAGACGCATCGCGCAGCTGGCGGCGCAATCGTGGCAGCATCGCACGTGTCGCTACCCGGCGGCGACTGGCGCACGTTGGAGTTGGGTGTTTGATCCCGCGGCTGATCGCGCGCGACGTTCGCCGGGCGTTGCAGGGTGGCGCCTGGCTGCCAGTGATCTTCTTCCTGCTGGTGGCCACCGTCGTGCCGTTCGCGATTGGGCCCGATGCCAGGCTGTTGCAGCGGATCGGTGGCGGCGCCTTGTGGATTGCTGCGCTGACAGCTGCGCTGCTGCCGATCGAACGCCTGGTCGAGCCCGATCGCGCTGACGGCGTGCTTGATCAATTGAGCTTGCGTGGGGTGAGTGGCGAGGAGATCGCTGTCGCCAAGATCGTCGCGCACTGGCTGACCTTCGGGCCGCCGTTGCTGGTGGCGGCGCTGCCCGGCGCGGCCCTGCTCGGGCTGGATGGGGCGGCACTGGCGCGGACGCTGATGACCCTGGCAATCGGAACGCCGGGGCTCGCGGCATTGGCGGTGACGGTGGCAAGCCTGACTGCCGGTTTGCGCGGCAGCGCGGCACTGGGCGGGCTCTTGCTGTTGCCGCTGGCCGTGCCGCTGCTGATCTTCGGCGCGGCCGCGAGCGGTGAGGGACAGGGCGGAGCGCTGAAGCTGGAAGCGGCCGTTGCGCTATTCATTCTGGTCGGTGCGCCGTTTGCCAGCGGGGCAGCGCTGCGGGCGCTCAGGAACTAGACCAGCGGGCGAAGATCGCAGTCGGCAGCAGCAGGCCGCGCGCTTCCTCGCGCACAGCCATTTCCCCGCACTCCACGGTGCCGCCGAGGTCGCCAAGCGTCTGCCGCAGAAGTTCGCCAATCGCCAGAGCCGACATGCGGACCGCGTACACCGTCAGCACCAGAAAACTGCTGTTGCCGTCGAGCAGCCGGCGGCAGTCCGCCAGCAACGGGGCGAGATGCTCCTCCAGCCGCCAGACCTCACCAGTCGGGCCGCGGCCGAACTTGGGCGGATCAAGCAGGATCCCATCGTAGCGCCGCCCTCGGCGAACCTCGCGCGCAGTGAACTTGGCAGCGTCATCGATCATCCAGCGGATCGGGCGGTCGGCCATTGCCGATAGGGCAGCGTTGGCCTTGCCTCCCTCGACGCTCTTCTTCGACGCATCGATATGGGTCAGGCGCGCGCCTCCTTCGCTCAGCAGCAGGGTGCCGACACCCGTGTAGCCGAACAGGTTCATGATCTCGGCGCCGTTCGAGCGGGCTCGCATCCAGTCCCATTGCGGCGCCATGTCCGGGAAGAAGCCGAGGTGGCGAAAGGGGGTCAGTGAAGCATGGAAGCGGACCGGCCCGCGCGACAGTGGCCAGTTGGCCGGAACGCGCCGATTCAGCACCCAGCGCCCGCCACCTTCCTCGTCGCTACCCGGCAGGAACTCGGCGTCGGCCTGCCAGTCTGGCGATGCTGGTTCCCACATTGCCTGCGGCTCGGGGCGAATGACGCGAACGTTGCCGTAGCGCTCCAGCTTGCGTCCGCCGCCGCTGTCAATGAGGCCCCAGTCGTCCCAGGGTTCGGCAATCAGGGTCGTGAGATTGGTCATGCGGCGAGGGCGAGCGCTCCGCCGCCGACCGAAGCAAGGGCAATTGGTCCGGCAAGCAGCTTCTGGCCAGCTTCACGAGCCGCTGCGAGATCAACGGCTCGGTAGTCGGCGAGCACCTCCTGCACAGCTAACAATCGCCCGAACAGCTCGACCGAACGGGCGTGGTGGTCGGCGCGGCCCTGCACCGTCTCAAGACTCATCAACAGCGAAGCCTCGACCTGCGCGCGAGCACGATTAAGTTCGGTCTCGCCAAGGTCATCGGCGGCGCGGCTTACCACCTCGCGCGCAAGGGCCAGCGAGGCGGGCGCATCGGCCCGGTCGGTGGCCGCGCTCACTACGAACAGCCCGGTATCGGCAAACCCCTGCACCCAAGCGTAGACGGAGTAGCAAAGCCCCCGTTCTTCGCGCAGCTGCTGGAACAAGCGTGAGGACATGCCGCCTCCAAGGGCCTGGGTGAACAGGGTATAGGCCGGCATGGTGGCGTCGGCCGCCGGCGGAGCAGGCAGCGCGAAGCTCCAATGCGCCTGCTCCGAGCGGCGCCGGTCGACCCGCTGGCCGCCGGTGAAACATGCTTCAGTCAATTGGACTCCGGACGACGGGCTCATGTCGCCGAAGTGCTGTTCGGCCATCGGGAGCAACCGTCCTTCATCGACCGCGCCGGTCACGACCAGCATCAGCCGGTCGGGAGTCATCTGCCCGTCCATCCAGCCGGTGAGGTCGGCTCGCTCGAACCCGCGGATCGTTGGTTCAGTCCCGATTACCGGCCGTCCGAATGGCTGCTCGGCAAAGGCCGCTTCGAACAACAGGTCACCGGCAAGGTCCTCGGGCGTGTCGAGGATCTCGCCCAGCTCGGACAGGATCACGCCCTTTTCACGCTCGAGATCGTCGGCATCGAACCGCGGCGCGCGGACCAGGTCGGCGATCAGCTCGACCGCGAGTGGCACGTCGCCGCCGAGAGCTCGGGCGTGGAACACTGTCTGGTCGCGGGAGGTCCAGGCGTTCAATTGTCCGCCGACATCCTCGATGGCCTCCGCGATGGCGCGGGCGTCGCGGCTGCCGGCGCCCTTGAACACCATATGCTCCACCATGTGAGCAAGACCGCCCTTCCCGTCTGCTTCGAAGCGCGAGCCAACGCCGGCGTAGAGACCGACTGCGGCCGACTGCGCGCCGGGCATTGGGTCGACCACGATCGTCAGGCCGTTACCGAGCCGATGAAGGCGCGTGTTCATGGTTTCGGCGCCAGAAGTTTGCTGCGAACGGCGAGCAGGTAGATGCCGAGCGCCAGCCCAGCGAACAGGAACCACTGCACGGCATAGGAGCGATGATTGTTAGGGATGTCGGCAGTGTTCGGCGGAGCGCTAGCGGCTAATCCGGCAAGACCGTTGGCGGACACTAGCCGCATCCGCACTTCACCGTCCGGCGCAACCGTGCCTTTGACCGGTCCGCCGCGCCAGTCGGCACCCGCTCGCGGGTCCCTGGACCAGCCGATGTCGACCCGCATCCCGGGCCCCTCCGCGCCGGTGCGGCAGTCGACCAGATGACTGTAACCGCTCTCGCCTGTGCGATTTCGGCCTGCAATCAGCTTGACGCCCACCGGCTGCAGGCAGATTCCGCTGGACTGCCGAAACAACGGCAGCTTGTCGTCGGCGAGGATGATGGAGGGCCAGCTCACCGCCGGCAATCCAGTCGCAGCCTGGAACCACTGAAGCATGGCCTCCTTCTCGGCGGCACGGCGGAGCTGCCAGACGCCGAGGCCGATCATGACTGCAACGGCGGCCAGCACGACGATCGTCGGTATGAGCGGCAGGCGGCGGCTCATGGTGCCAGCCGGCCTTCGCGGGCCCGGTGCCGATATTCGGCGCCGAGCAGCCAGGCCTTGGCCAGGCGGAGCCCACCGGCGGTCAGCAACAAGCCGATTGGTAGCCAGATCAGATGCACCCACCATGGCGGCTCGGCCGCAGCGTCAAGCAACAATGCGCCGATCACCAGAACCGCGCCCACGATCAGGATCAGGAAGGCGGCGGGTCCATCACCGACGTTGAACTGAGTGAAGTCCAGCCCACAGTTGGAGCAGCGCTCGGCGAAGCGAACGAAGCCAGCAAACAGCCGGCCCTCGCCGCATTGCGGACAGCTTCCCGTCAGCGCCGCCTTTAGGGCTGCAGGTTGCTGTCCGTTGATCGGAACGGTCACCCGTGAACCGGTGCGCCCCAGCCGCCCCACAGGTAGATAGACACGAACAGGAACAGCCAGACCACGTCGACGAAGTGCCAGTACCAGGCAGCGGCTTCGAACCCGAAATGCTTCTGCGGCGTGAAGTCGCCTTTTCTGGCGCGGATGTAGCAGACGATGAGGAAAATGGTCCCGATCAGGACGTGCGCTCCGTGAAAGCCAGTCGCCATGAAGAAGGTCGAGGTATAGACATTCGCCGGGTGCTCGGCGTCGGCACCGGCTGTGCCGAAGGCAAAGGGCGCCGTGGCATACTCATAGCCCTGGATGATCGAGAAGATAATCCCGAGCACGATGGTCGCCAGAAGGCCCTTCTTCAGTCCCTCGCGGTCCCCATGGATCAACGAATGGTGCGCCCAGGTAACCGTAGTGCCGGAGCACAGCAGGATAAGGGTGTTGAGCAGCGGATAGCCAAGCGGGTTGAGGACCTCCATGCCCTTGGGCGGCCATTGTGCGCCGACCGCGTCCACTGCCGAGGGAAACAGCGCATTGTCGAAGAATGCCCAGAACCAGGCGACGAAGAACATTACCTCGGACGCGATGAACAGGATCATTCCATAGCGTAGGTGAAGCTGGACGATCGGCGTGTGATCGCCCGCGCGGCTTTCGTGAACCACGTCGCGCCACCAGCTGAACATCGTGAACAGCACGCCAGCCAGGCCGAGGAAAGTCACGAACTTGCCGTACGGATTGTCGTGCATCCACATCACGCCGCCCCCGGTCAGGGCAAGGGCAGAGAAACTGCCGACAAGCGGCCACAGGCTGGGCGGCAGGATATGATATGGATGGTTCTTGGTCGCGGCCATCGGTGGAGCTTTCCCTGGTGTTTTGCGGGAGGCCTTAGCCCGGCTGTCCAGGCTTTTCCACTGGGAAGAAGGTGTAGGACAGGGTGATTTCGTCAATGTCGCGAGTGCTCTCGTCGTCGCGGATCTTTGGATCAACGAAGAAC
The DNA here is from genome assembly GCA_035537335.1 of Sphingomicrobium sp. Classification (GTDB taxonomy): domain Bacteria; phylum Pseudomonadota; class Alphaproteobacteria; order Sphingomonadales; family Sphingomonadaceae; genus Sphingomicrobium. The sequence goes on from DATLMM010000076.1 coordinate 11,534, forward strand.
ACCACCGGCATCTCGACCCGCTGTCCCGGACGAAGCGTCTGTTCGGTGAAGCAGAAGCACTCGATCTTGTTGAAATACTGCCCCGCCTTGGCTGGCGACACGTTGAAGATCGCCCGGCCGGTGGTCGAGCGGGCAGTCAAGTTGTGGGCCAGGTAGTTGGTCGTCATCCGCTCGCCAGGGCGGATCCTGATGATCGTTTCCTGCGGCTTGAAGGTCCAGGGCAACGCGCCGTTGACGTTCGCATCGAAGCGCACGCCGACTTGTCCGGCGACGGCCCCGGGAGCCGCATCGGCGCGCATCGGAGTGCCGCCGAAGCCGGTCACCTGGCAGAAGATGCGGTAGAGCGGGACGGAGGCAAAGGCGAGGCCGACCATGACCAGCACGATGAGCGCCGCGCGGAACGCCACATTACGATTGCGTACCGCCAGCGTGGTCATTGGTTGAGCGTCAATTTCACGATAGTGATGGCGAACACCAGCACTACGAAGCCGATCAGCAGAATGGCGGTCACGCGCGAGCCGCTCTTCTGGCGGCGGCGTATCAGCTCCTCATCAGGTGGCGGATCAGCCATGCGTCACAGCCAGCGATCCAGCACAAGGGCGCCGAACAGCACGAACAGATAGAAGATCGAGAAGGCGAACAGCTGCTTTTCCGGCCTCATGCCCGAAGGCTCGGTTGCGCGGTTAAGCAGCACGGCGGCCGACAGGCCGAGGAAAATAGCCGACAACAAGCTTGCAGTCAGACCATAGATCGCTCCGGTCAGGCCCATCGCCCACGGAGCAATCGCGGCCGCAGCCATCGGCAGGGTGTAGCCGAACACCTGCCGGCGAGTGGCGGGAGCGCCAGCCACGACTGGCAGCATCGGCACTCCGGCATTGGCATAGTCGGATCGGACAAACAGGCTCAGCGCCCAGAAATGAGGTGGGGTCCACAGGAAGATGATCAGGAACAGCAGCACCGGCAAAATGGCCAGATTGCCGGTCGCCGCGACCCACCCGATCAGTGGCGGGAAGGCGCCGGCAGCTCCGCCGATGACGATGTTCTGCGGCGTCCGGCGCTTGAGCCAGACGGTGTAGATGACTGCGTAAAAGAAGATCGAGAAGGCCAGGATCAGCGCCGCCAAGTGATTGGCCGCAAGGTCCATCAGCACCACGGAGCCGACCGACAGGCCGATACCGAAATGAAGCGCAGTCTGGCGGCTGACCCGGCCAGTCGGCAGGGGCCGGTTGCGCGTCCGCTTCATCTTCGCATCGAGGTCGGCTTCGTACCACATGTTCAGCGCCGCTGCGCCTCCGGCCCCCAATGCAATGCAAAGAACAGCGGTAAATGCCAGCACCGGGTTCATGACGACCGGCGCGGCGAGCACGCCGCACAGCCCGGTGAACACGACCAGCGTCATCACTCGCGGCTTGGTCAGCGCGAACAGGTCCCGCCAGTCGGCAGGCATCGGGGTGGTGGCGGCGAGGGAGGTCATAACTCGATGGTGGCGATATAGTGGCGTTCAGCTGGAGGCGCTAGGCTAGTCGCATGATCACTCGATTCGCGTTGGCGCTCAGCCTCCTCATCGCCGCTCCCGGCCTTGCTCAGCCGGTCGCTTCTCCACCCGCCGAAGCGCCGAAGGACGACCTGGTGCGGGTGGCACTGGACACAGGCAAGGGCCGGATTGTGCTGGCGCTGGATCGTGCCCGTGCGCCGGCGACCACCGCCAACTTCCTGCGCTATGTCGATGCCAAGCGCTTCGACGGCATCGGCTTCTACCGCGCGATGGCGTGGGGTGGAAGCGGGCTGATTCAGGCGGGCATCACTTCCGATGCGCGGCTGCTCTATCCGCCGGTCAAACATGAGCCGACGAACGAGACTGGGCTGAAGCATGAAACAGGCGCGATCGCCATGGCGAACGTCGGGCCGGGGACGGCGCGGTCGGACTTCTTCATTCTGGCAGGGCCCATTCCGGCGCTGGACAAGGAGTTCGCCGTGTTCGGGCGCGTGGTTGAGGGGTTGGACGTCGTGAAAGCCATTCTCGCCAGCCCTGTCTCCGCAACAAGGGGCGAAGGCTCGATGAAGGGCCAGATGCTGGAACCAGCCATTACCATCCGGAGCGCTCGCCGGGCAGACTGAAGCATGCCGGTCAGTTGCGCATGATGGCGACAATCTGCTGATTCTGCTGGAGGTAGGCGGCGGTCCGACACTCGTCCGAGGTGCAGTTGCGGAGCCGCGTGAGGAACTGGTTTCGGGCGGCGAGCAGCAGTTCGCGCTTTCGTTCGTCCGCCTGAAGGTAGCTTTGATTGTAGAGCAGTGTCTGATGCCGGTCGAGAATGGGTAGGTTGCTGCGCGTTGAAGCGGGCGTCGGCCGTGCTGCGGGTGGTCGGCGAGGAGCAGTGCGGAGAACGTCTACGGCTGCCGGCGCGATCGGCGCTGGAGTTTGCGTTCGAGTGATGGGCGCGGGCTGCGGCCTCGGCGGGGGTGGCGCAGGCTCGGCGATCGCCGGTGGTGGCAGCGGAAGGTTGTCGGCGGCGACCAGCGTCCTTCTGGTCACCGTTTGCAGTGTTCGGGTCAGTAGTTCATCCGCTTCGACCATCAGGGCCCCTCCGCCATTTTGTGGCGCAAACGACACCTCGGCCATCAGCCGGCGCGATCCGTGTTCGCTCGTGACGCCGCTCGGCAAATTCACCATCACCGTTGCCTGACAGCGCAGAGTGCCCAGCAACTCGGAGCCTGCCCGGCTGATGGCGGTCACCCGAACCTCTGAGCTTCGAGCGGCGTGATCAAAGGCGCCACTATCAGCCGGCGACCTCCGCCCTGCGTCGCCAAACAGGGCTCTTCTCACCTGATCGTCGCCGATCTGCGTTGGGCAGGCGCCGGCGACGGAGGGGGCCGGGCGGGAGGCTGCGACCTGAACCGGCTGTTCTTCCGCTGTTGACCTCAGGCGCTGGGGGGGAGGCCGTGTGGCAGCAAAGGCGACCAAGGCAACCGCGAGCGCTGTCATGGCCAGGAAGGCTCCGCGGCCGCGCACCGGCGGCCGAACCGACGGCGCCGTCATTGGCACTGTCCGGCTGGCGAGTTGCTGGTCGTAGAAGCAGCGCCGCTGCGGATCGCTAAGTGTCGCATAGGCGATCGAGATCAGCTTGGCCTGCTCAACCGCTTCGGGTGCGGAGTTCTGGTCCGGGTGATGCCGGCGCATGGCCGACAGGTACGCGGCTCTGATCGCGGTAGGGTCTGCAGTTCGGGGAAGCCCGAGGATACGATAATGATCGATCATCGACCCAGATCGGCCTTGCCAGCTTGCAGGCCGCAATGCCGGCCGTGTCGATTGCCTTAACGGGTCGCGGCCGACTTGGCGACGGGCAACCAGGCCTTGATCACACAGCCAAAAGAAAACGCCCCGGACTTCCGGCCGGGGCGCCTTCTCGATGTCCTTGGCCGTGCACTCAGTCGATCTTGGGCAAGGTCTCGAATTGGTGGTACGGCGGCGGGCTGGGGAGGGTCCACTCCAGCGTCGTCGCACCTTCACCCCAGGGGTTGTCCGGCGCCTTCTTGCCGGCCGCTAGCGACCAGAACAGGTTCACGAAGAAGATGCCCATCGCGGCGATCGTGATCATGTAGCCGATCGTCGAGACGTTGTTCCAATACTCGAAAGCGTCCGGGTAATCGGGATAGCGCCGCGGCATGCCATCAAGGCCGAGGAAGTGCTGCGGGAAGAAGATGACGTTCACGCCGACGAACATCACAAAGAAGTGAAGCTTGCCGAGGAACTCGTTGTACATCTTCCCGCTCATCTTCGGGAACCAGTAGTAGAAGCCCGCGAACAGGCCGAAGACGGCGCCCAGCGACAGCACGTAATGGAAGTGCGCCACGACATAATAGGTGTCGTGCATGTAGGTATCGACGCCGCCGTTCGCGAGTACCACGCCGGTGACCCCGCCAACCGTGAACAGGAAGATGAATCCGATAGCCCACAACATGGGCGTCTCGAAGGTGATCGAGCCGCCCCACATGGTGGCGATCCAGCTGAAGATCTTCACTCCCGTCGGAACCGCGATGATCATGGTTGCGGCCGTGAAGTACATCTTCACGTTCACGTCCATTCCGACCGTGAACATGTGGTGCGCCCAGACCACGAAGCCGACGACGCCGATCGCCACCATGGCGTAGGCCATACCGAGATAGCCGAACACCGGCTTGCGGCTGAAGGTGGCGATGATCTGGCTGACGATGCCGAACGCTGGCAGGATCATGATGTACACTTCGGGGTGGCCGAAGAACCAGAACAGGTGCTGGTACAGGACCGGGTCGCCGCCACCGGACGCGTCGAAGAAGCTGGTCCCGAAGTTACGATCGGTCAGCAACATGGTGATCGCACCGGCGAGAACCGGCAGCGCCAGCAGAAGCAGAAAGGCCGTGACCAGGATCGACCATACGAACAGCGGCATCTTGTGCAGGGTCATCCCCGGCGCGCGCATGTTGAAGATGGTCGTGATGAAGTTGATCGCGCCGAGGATCGAGCTGGCGCCGGCAAGGTGGAGCGAGAAGATCGCCATGTCCACCGCGGGGCCAGCCGACCCTGAAGTCGAAAGCGGAGCATAGACCGTCCAGCCCGTGCCCGCGCCAAGCCCGGTCCCTCCCGGCACCATCGATGAGCCGACGAGCAGGATGAAGGCCGGGACGATTAGCCAGAAGCTGACGTTGTTCATGCGCGGGAACGCCATGTCCGGCGCGCCGATCATGATCGGCACGAACCAATTGGCAAAGCCACCGATCATCGCTGGCATGACCATGAAGAATACCATGATCAGTCCGTGAGCCGTAATCAGCACGTTCCAGTGGTGCAGTGCTTCATCGAAGTTCGCGCTACCCGCGCCGATCGGCCAGGCCTTGGTCAGGATCTGGATGCCCGGCTCCGCGAGTTCCGCCCGCATGATGCCGGAAAAGGCGCCGCCGACGATCCCCGCGATGATTGCGAAGATCAGGTAGAGGGTGCCGATGTCCTTGTGGTTCGTGGACATGAACCAGCGGGCGAAGAAGCCCGGCTTGTGGTCGGCGTCGTGATGATGCGCATCGTGGCTTTCGTGAGCCTGGAGCGGAAGAGTGTCTGCGGTGGTGGCCATGATCGTTGCTCGTCCGCCTTGAATTAGTTGCTGCCGTCGGTGGCGCGGTCAGCCACGCCGGGCTGTCCGTTGCCTGCCACCGGTTGAGTGCCCGTCGCATTGCTGGTCGCGGGCGTCGGAGCCGGACCGGCCGTGACGCTAGTCGGGGTCACAGTGGTCGCGGCCGTGCTGTCCGCCACCGGAACGGGCCGAGCGCCGGGCAGGGTGCCGCCCTTGGACGCCACCCACTGGGCGAAGCGCTGCGGAGTCACGACCTCGACGCCGACCGGCATGTAGGCGTGACGCGCGCCACATAGTTCAGAACACTGACCGAAGTAGACGCCCGGCCGATCGACCTTGACCCAGGTTTCGTTCAAAATACCAGGGTTGGCGTCGATTTTGGTCCAGAATGCCGGCACCGCGAAGCTGTGAATGACGTCATTGGAGGTAACGATGAACTTCACCACCGCGCCGGCAGGGATCACCAGCCGCTCGTCGACCGCCAGCAAGCGAGGACCGTCGCGGTCGGTGCGGGCTCTGGCGCCGGCGGCAGCCTCACCCGGTTCCTTGAGCATGTTGGACACAATCTCGAACCCGCCATTGTCGGGATATTGGTAGGTCCAATACCATTGGTTGCCGATCACCTTGACGGTGAGGTCGGCCGGCGGCGGGCTGTACTGGTGCCGGATCAGGCGGATTGAGGGAATGGCGATCGCCACCAGGATCAGCACCGGAACCAGGGTCCAGACCACTTCAACGAAGGTGTTGTGGCTGGTCCGCGACGGCGTCGGGTGAGCGCTGCGGCGATACCGGATGATGGTGTAGCCAAGCAGGCCAAGCACGAACAGGCTAATGGCGGCGCATAGCAGCAGCAGCCAATTGTTGTGAAAGGCCGCACCCTCGACACCGATCGGCGTGAACTGGTCCTGCGTGCCCATGCGGCCATCGGGCATGCCGATCCCGGGAGTGGGAGCCGCGTAATCAAACGTCGGGGCGGCCGGCGCTCCAGGAGCAACCGCGCTGGCGCCGGGCGTAGGATCGGCCACGGCACCTGGCGCGCTCGTGTTCGGCTGGGCCGTTGCCGGCGCGGCAGTGTTCGCAGTGACGCTGGACTGGCTGCCCTGCGCTCCCGCCTCGGGTGGCGTCTGGGCACTTAAGGGAGTGAGCCCGACCGCGGCCAGGGCGAGTACCCAAACGGAAAACTTCATTTCAACCCCGAGAACAGCGGTCAGTGACGTGGACGGTTCGCGAAGGCGAACGCCCGAAAGTGGCGGCCTTATAGGAGCGGTCCGCCGCTCTCTCAAGCGCTTGTCTCCACTCGCCGGCAGAGCAGTTGAAGCGCTTCGCCGGCGAGCCTATCAACAGATGGAACATGGACACATCAGTTGCAATGACGAACGAAGATGTATTGGCCGAATTCCGGTCCTCCGAGGCGCTGCTGGAAGGCCACTTCGTCCTGTCGTCAGGCTTGCGCAGTTCGCGCTACCTCCAATGTGCAAGAGTGCTGATGGACGGCTCCCGAGCCGAGCGCCTGGCGCGGGCGTTGGCCGATCGGCTCACTCCGGACATCCGAAAACTGGTGCAGGTCGTGATCTCGCCGGCCATGGGCGGGGTCATCATCGGGCACGAAATGGGGCGTGCACTGGGGGTGCCGGCGTTCTTCGTGGAGCGCCCGCAAGGTATCTTCGAACTACGCCGCGGCTTTCGGCTCCAAGCTGGGCAGAGGGTCCTGCTGGTCGAGGACGTGGTCACGACGGGCCTGTCGAGCCGTGAGGCGATCGCCGCGGTCCAACAGGCAGGCGGGCAGGTCGTCGGAGCGGCCGCCTTGGTCGATCGCTCGAATGGCGCGGCGGATCTCGGCGTCCCGTTCACGCCTCTGATCCGGCTCGACGTGCCAACCTATCAGCCCGACGACCTACCACCCGAACTCGCGGGATTGCCGGCGGTGAAGCCAGGCAGCAGGGCGGCCGCTTGACCCTTTCGCAGGGTCATGGCGAGCGGCTTCGGCTTGGCGTCAACATCGATCATGTCGCGACGATCCGCAATGCTCGCGGCAGCGACTATCCCGACCCGGTCCGAGCGGCGCTGCTGGCGTGCGAGGCGGGGGCGGATGGGATCACCGCCCATCTGCGTGAGGACCGCCGCCACATCACGGACGAGGACATCGCCCGCCTGTCTGCCGGACTGTCGGTTCCGCTCAACCTGGAGATGGCGGCGACGGACGAGATGCTGCAGATCGCCCTGAAGCATCGGCCGCACGCCGCCTGCATCGTGCCCGAACGCCGCGAGGAGCGGACCACCGAAGGCGGACTGGATGCGGCGGGGCAGCACAACCACCTGGCGCGCTTTATCGGCGAGCTGGGCGCAGCCAACATCAGGGTCAGCCTGTTCATTGAGCCTGACCCGCGCCAGATCGAAGCGGCCCTGCACCTTGGCGCCCCGGTGGTTGAGCTACACACCGGGCGCTATGCTCACTTGGGCGAGGACGGTCGCGAAGCGGAGCTCAAGCGCATTGCCGATGCGGCCGCCCTTGCGGCCAAGAACGGCATCGAGCCACATGCCGGGCACGGCCTGACCTTTGACAATGTCTCGCCTATCGCCGCAATCCCGCAATTGCGCGAGCTGAACATTGGGCACTTCCTCATCGGGGAAGCGATCTTCTCCGGACTCAACGCAAGCGTTGGCCGGATGCGCGAGCTGATGGATGCCGCGCGTTGACCATCATCGGCGTCGGGTCCGACCTGTGCAACATCGAGCGGATCCAGGCTTCGCTCGACCGCTTCGGCGAGCGTTTCCTTCGCCGGGTATTCACCGATGCGGAGCGGGCAAAGGCCGAGCGCCGTCCGTTCACCGCCGCGGGCACGCTGGCCAAGCGCTTCGCCGCGAAAGAGGCATTCAGCAAGGCGGTCGGCACCGGCTTCAAGCGCGGCGTGTTCATGAAGGATATCGGTGTCGTTAATGCGCCCTCGGGTAAGCCCAGCCTGTTGCTCACGGGGGGTGCCCAAGCGAGGCTTGACGCGCTTACCCCGCCGGGCCACGCGGTGGACATTCACCTGACCATGACCGACGACCATCCCTGGGCACAGGCTTTTGTCATCCTGAGCCTTCGAACGCTGGAGCGCTGATTGCCCGACAAGTCGATGACGGTGGATCCGAACACCGCCCTTCCGCCTGAATCTTCGACAGTACCGACGGCAACGCCGGCCAGCGGGTCGGCGCTATGGCGTGAGGTCAAGGGGCTGTTCTGGGTCCTGCTGGCCGTGCTTCTGTTCCACAGTTTCGTCGCCAAACCCTTTTACATTCCCTCGGAATCCATGATGCCGGCGCTGCTGAAGGGCGACCGGCTGGTGGTCAGTAAATATCCCTATGGCTGGTCCTGGGTGAGCCCGAGCTTCCATCTTGCGCCACGGATGGAAGGACGGCTGTTCGGCCGCATGCCATCGCCGGGCGACGTGGTGATCGTGACCCCTCCTGGCGCGCGGGAGGACTATATCAAGCGGGTGATTGCGCTGCCTGGCGATACGGTAGCTGTGAAGAACGGCCGCTTGGTTCTCAACGGCCGCGAGGTGAAACGTGAGATCCGACCTCCGGCGATGGTGCAGATTGACGTCAATGCCCCGTGCGGGATCGAGTTCATGGGCTTCCAGGTGCAGGCCGCCGACGGCCAGCTCTACTGCCGTCTGCCGATCGTCCGGGAGACCCTGCCCACCGGGGCAAGCTACGACACCATCGACCTCGGCAGCAGCCCGGGCGACGACTACGATCCGGTCCGGGTTCCGGCGAACCATGTTTTCCTGATGGGCGACAATCGCGATCGCAGCGCCGACAGCCGCTTTGCGGCGGGTGACCTGGAGCATGGTCTGGGCGGGCCGGTGCCATGGGAGAATATCGGCGGCCGTGCCGAGTTCATCACCTTCAGCCTGGACGGGACGACCGAGCTGTTGAACCCGGTCAGCTGGCTTGGGGCTTTGCGTTCGGGCCGCGCTGGGGACAGCCTGCGGCCGCAGCAGCGGCACTGACAGAAAGCTGGCAGACGTTCGTAGCCGCACCGACGTAGCCGCGGCGCCAGTTCGCGACCACTTACGTGAAAGCCTGCTGGAGTGGGGCACTGTCCTGCAAGACCGGACCACCGGAACTCTGGACGGGACCGCCGCAACAGCACGGCTAGGCCCAGTGGCAGCTCATTGACCCGGCGGGCCCTCGGCGCCGGGCTGCGGCAGCTGGCCAACCATCTGTCCGGCGTTTGGGACGACCTGAACGACATGGACGTCAAAATCGAGATCGGCGTTCGGCGGAATCGGTCCGCCGGGCGGCGGGGTGGCGCCGTAGGCGAGCGCCGCCGGGATGCGAACCTTGTAGCGGCCGCCCTTTTGCGTCTTCTGCAACGCCTCGGCGAACCCCGGAATGACTTGGCCGGCGATCATCGGTGCCGGGCCCTTGCCTTCGGTCGTGTCGAACACGGTGCCATCTGTCAGGCGGCCCTCATACTCGATCATCACACCGTCGTTGGCGGTGACAAGCGGTCCTTCGCCGGCCTGCACCGTGCGGAACTGCAGTCCACTTGCCGTAGTCTCACCGCGCAAGGCTCCGGCCCCGAACCAAGCCAACGCCACGCCGGCCAGTACCAGGAGGATCAGTCCGGCAAAGGTCCGGATGCGAGTCGCCCGGGCCACGGGACGGAACGGGACCTGAGTGGCGCTCATCGCGGCGGATCCTTGAACAATGTCGAAGTGCCGAAGGCAGCCGCTAGAGGCGGCCTGCAACTGCTTAGCGGGCGCCTTCGCGCTCGACCCGCTTGCGCTCCAGCTTGCGGGCGCGGCGAATCGCGGCAGCGCGTTCACGAGCGCGCTTTTCCGACGGCTTTTCGTAGTGACGGCGAAGCTTCATCTCACGATAAACGCCTTCACGCTGCAGCTTCTTCTTGAGCGCGCGCAGCGCTTGATCGACGTTGTTGTCGCGAACGATGATTTGCATAGAAAGCCGTCCAACTCCTTGTCTGTGCTTACCGCTTCTCAGCGGTCTTCGCGGCGACGCGCGACACCAGCCGAATCGACCCGCATCACATCGCCAATGAATATTGTTCGCCGCGAGCAAGCCCGCGCCGGCGAGGGGCCCATATCAGCGCCGGACATGGGATTCAAGCTCCCTCCAGCAGCCGCCCCTGCGACGAACAGTGGGCTGCGCAGGATAGAATGGAATTCATGCACAATAAGGTTATCGGCGGTTAACCCTTTGAAGTGTATAGGAGTTGCTCGCAAAATGGAGGGTCGTGAATGAGCGTCAATCGCCGGGAAATGCTGCGTTGGGGAGCAATTGGGGGCGGGGCCGCGATGGTTTCCAGTGCCGCAACTCCCGCTGTGCTGCCAGCGACGGTGTTCGCCGCTCCGCCGGTCGCACCTGCTCCGCTGCCGCCCGTTCCGGCAGCTCCCGCGACCCCGCTCGGCGTCAACCCGCAGCTGTTCGCCCGCGCCAAGGCTGCGCTTGAACAGCATAATCGGCGCGGCGCCGTGCGCTATCGCGACTCCATCGGCGTCGTCGATTTCTCCATGGCCAGCCGCGAAGGCCGCTTCCACATCGTCGACTTGCTGAACGGCCGGACGGAGAGCCGCCTGGTTGCGCACGGCCGCGGCTCGGACCGGGCCCACTCGGGCTGGCTGGAGCAATTTTCGAACGATTTCGGCAGCCTGGCCACGTCCAACGGCGCTTACGCCACGGCCGACTATTATCACGGCAAGTATGGGCTTTCCATGAAGTTGCACGGGCTCGACTGGAGCAACAACAACGCGCTTGAGCGGGCGATTGTGGTCCACCAGGCCTGGTATGCGGAGCCCGACATGATTTCGCAGCATGGCAAACTGGGGCGGTCCGAAGGCTGCTTCGCCTTCTGCCAGACGAGCCACTATGAAGTCATGCGGCGGCTTGGGGGCGGGCGGATGATCTTCGCCGACAAGATCGCCTGATCTTGCGTCTTCCAACCTGCGAATAAATCAAAGGGCTCGGTACGAACCGAGCCCTTTCTCGTTACTTGGCGGCCGTCTTGGCAGCTGATGCCGCGCTCTTCGCCCCGCCGTCGCGGTCCGTCAGAGCCGCCAGCACCCGCCCATCGCGTCCGTACAGATCGGCATATTGGGTCAGGCTGCCGTCCGTCAGCGCGGCAGTGCTGAAGTAGACGATGTAGACCGGCACCGGCTTCACGAAGTTCGCCTGCACCGTCTTGCCGCTCTTCAGCGTCTCGTCGATCCGGGCCGCATTCCATTCGCCCGCGTCATCGCTCAACAACTCGGCGGCGAGATCGAGGATGTGCTCGGTCCGGATGCAGCCATGGCTGAGGAAACGGGCGCGGGCATCGAACAGGCCGCGATTGTTGGTGTCGTGCAGGTAGATGGCATGATCGTTCGGCATGACGAACTTGATCTTGCCCAGCGCATTGCCGGGTCCCGGCGGCTGACGCCAGCGCTGCACCTTGCCGTCCTTGCCGCGCACGGCGACGTAGCCGCCCTTCCCGGCGACGGAGGGCGCGATGCTCTTGGGCACTTCCCACCACGGATTGAGGATCACACCGGTGGCGTTGACCGATAGCTGCGGCGTCGGAGTTTTCACCGCGCCGGCAATCGCCCGCCGCTTCCATCGGGTCTGGCTGTTCTCCACCAGGGTGGCGGCCTGCCCGGGCACATTGACGATGATGTAGCGCTCGCCAAGGTCACGCGGCAACCAGCGCCAGCGATCCATGTTCAGCCGGATCTTGTTGATCGCCAAGGCATCGGTCGGGTTGGCCAAGGTGAGCGCGTTCTTCAACGACCAATATTGAGGGTGCGTGGGAAGCAGGCTGTTGAGCGTATCGGCCACCCGCATCGTGGTGACGGCCTGCATCAGCAATTGACGGGCACGATCACCTTCAAGGTCCTTGTCGACCACGAACCATTGATGCCGGGCGGCGCCGCGTACGTGGCCGAGGGCGAGGTCGCGGGCGAGCCGGTTGAAGCTGTCCGTCGCGACGCGGGCCAATGTCGTCGGATCTCCGCCGCGCAGCGCCAGTTCCAGCTTGCCGGGATCATAGTCACGCGGGTCGAGGCCCTCGCGGCCGACCTGACGGATGTAGGCCAGCAGCTCGCCGGCGGCCGATGCCTGCCAGAAAGGTGGCGGAAGCTCGACCGGTACCACCGGTGCCAACGGCGGAACCGGAGCGACAGCCAGCGGGTCGGCCTTGGGGACAGCAATCGCCGGAGCCGGCTGCGCGCTTTGGGCTGCGGCCATGGCGGGCGGAACGACTGCGGCCGTCGCCAGCAGCGGCAAAAGGAATGTACGCGCGTTCATGGCACCCCGACCCGTTGACCCGACAAGTGAGATGGCATCGAGCGGCCATCCCGTTGGGCGTCTTGATAGATAACCCTGATACACCCGATGAACGGCTGCCGCCAAGTGTCGCGCGGGACACAGTTTCGACGACTAACGCTTGCTTAAGGGCTGTCCGCTTAGAAAGGGTCGTGCCACAAGGAACCAACCATGCGGATGGGCGCTAAGTCCGTGCTGGCAAAGCCGTTTCGGGAAGTGAGTTCCTGGCGGGCTGCCGGCTGGGAGATCGATCGGGTGATGATCACTGCCCGGATCGTAGATGGCGAGGTAAGCGACCGGCGGCGGGCGGACCGCGAGCCGGTTGAGGTCGAAGCGCGCCTGCGGGAGCTGGGCAGGGAAGGCTGCGAAGCCACTGTACTCAACATCTCGGCGACTGGCTTCATGGCGGAGACCCCCGCAGACGTCAGTGTCGGTTCTCGGGTCTGGCTGATCCTGCCCGGTCGCGAACGAGCCAATGCCGTGGTGCGATGGATCGAGGGTCAACGGATCGGCGCCGAGTTCGCCGAGCCGATCGACACCGCCGGACTGCTCGCCCGCTAGGATCGCACCGGCTGCGCCAACGCTCGCTGCACGGTCGGCAGGATACCGGTGACGATCCGCTTCACACCCTCGAAGTTGGGGTGGACTCCGTCCGGCAGCAGCAGAGCGCGGTTCAGCACCACTCCTTGCAGGAAAAAGGGATAGAAGGCCGCATCGTATCTGCGCGCGAGCCGGGGGAAGAGGCCTTCGAACCGGCTGCGGTAATCGGCCGGCAGGTTGGGGGGCGCGAGCATGCCCGCAACCAGCACCGGAATGCCTCGCTTGTCGAGTTCAGCCAGGATCGCGTCGAGGTTCTGTTCGGTAACCTTCGGGTCCACGCCGCGCAGCATGTCGTTAGCGCCCAGTTCGACGATGGCCAGGTCCGGCTTTCGTTGAAGACTATCAAGCGTCCAGCTGAGCCGCGCCCGACCGCCCGACGTCGTGTCCCCGGACACGCCGGCATCGTGGACGGTCGCCCTGATGCCGTGGCGGCGTAGGGCAGCCTGCAATTGCGGCGCAAAGCCGAGTCCACGGCCCAGGCCGTAGCCCGCGGTCAAGCTATCTCCGAACGCGAGAATGCTGGGCTCAGCCGCGCGAGGCTGGGCAGCGGCGGGGAGGGCAAAGGTCGCGGCCAGCAGCGCCGCACTGAATTTCAGGAACATATACCGTCATCTAGGCCGTTGCCGCGCCGCTTCAATGTCCCTAGCTCCCCCGGCACATGCCCGAGCCCCTGATCGACCTTCAGAACATTCGCCTCACGCTTGGCTCCGGCCCGGCCCGCACCGAAATCCTGCGCGGCATCGATTTTCTCCTGGATCAGGGGGAAAGCGTCGCGATCTTGGGCGCTTCAGGGTCAGGGAAGAGCAGCCTGATGACAGTCATCGCCGGGCTCGAACAAGCCACGGGCGGCTCGGCGCGGGTGCTTGGGCAGGACGTCAGCGCGTTGGGCGAGGATGAATTGGCGCGGTTGCGGGGCCGAGGCATCGGCGTAGTGCTGCAGGCCTTTCACTTGCTGCCGACCATGACAGCGATCGAAAACGTCATGGTGCCGATGGAGCTTGCCGGGGCCGACAATCCGCGCGGGCGAGCCGAAGCCGAATTGAGCGCCGTTGGTCTTGCCGACCGACTGACCCACTATCCGGCGCAACTATCAGGAGGCGAGCAGCAGCGAGTGGCGATCGCGCGTGCGACGGCACCGGCCCCGCGCCTACTGCTGGCCGACGAGCCGACTGGCAACCTTGACGGAGTAACCGGAGCCGGGATCGTCGACCTGCTGTTTGAACGAGTGGAGGCTGCGGGAGCGGGGCTGCTTGTCATCACCCATGATCCCGCGGTTGCCGAACGGGCAGCCCGGATCGTCCGCATCGCCGACGGACGGATCGCCGGCTGATGAGCGCTTGGGCGCTTGCCCGCCGAGACCTGCGCGGAGGGGTCGGGGGATTGTGGCTGTTGCTGGTCTGCCTGGTCATTGCGGTCGGCGGACTGGCGGCGGTGACCAGCGTTGCCGCCTCCATCCGTTCGACCATCGATACCAATGGCCGCAAGCTGCTGGGCGCCGACCTGATGCTGAGCACGGCGCAGCGCTCCGCCACGGCCGAGGAACGCTCGGCGCTGGCTGAGCTGGGCCCCTTTTCCGAGAGCATCACCCTCCGGTCCAACATCGTGACGCAGGGCGGGAGCGCGCTGGTCGAACTATCCGGCGTCGACCGGCGTTGGCCACCAGCGGGCAGCGTCAAGTTCGCCGCCGGGCAGATGCCGGGTGCACAAGAAGCTGCGGTCGGACGCGAGTTGTCTGATCGCTTCGGCCTTCGGCTCGGCTCGATCGTGCGGCTGGGCTTTGCCGATCTCCGGGTCAGCGGGATCGTCAGCGAGTTGCCGGCGGTCAGCGGCTTCGCCCTGGCGCCGCCGGTGCTGGTCAGCCGCGACGGGTTGACCGCGACCGGGCTGGTCCAGCCGGGCAGCCTCTACACCAGCAGCTATCGCGTGCTCCTGCCACAAACCGCGAATGGCGTGGAAGTCGGCAAGGCCTTTCAAGCGCGATTCCCCGATGGCGGCTGGCGAGCGCTCGACAAGGGAGACGCCGCAGCGGGAACCCGGCGCTTCGTCGATCGGGTCGGCCAGCTGCTGCTGCTGATCGCTCTGGGTGCGTTGGGGATCGGCAGCATTGGCATCGCCAGCGCCGCAGCCGCGTTCGCGGCGTCGCGGCAGCGGACGGTGGCGGTCTTGAAGACGCTTGGCGCCCGGCGACGCGACCTGGGGCTGATGCTCGGGATGGCAGTGGCGCTGCTGGCCGGCGTGGCGATCCTGGTCGGGCTGGCGCTGGGTGCGGTAGCTCCGGCGCTAGTCGGCAGGGCTGCGGAAGGTTTGCTGCCCGTACAGCCCGACCGAGCGGTTCAGTGGCCCGCGCTGGGCTTGTCGGCACTGTTCGGCCTGCTGGTGACCTTGGCCGCGGCATGGTCGCCGATCGCGCGCGCCATCGCGGAGCGGCCGGCTGCCGTGCTGCGCGGCGACGTCGAGGAGGGCGGAGCCCTGAGCTGGCGGAGGCTGGTCGTTCCCGCGCTCGCGGCACTGGCCGCCGCCGGATTGGCGCTGTGGCTGTCCACCGATCGGCAGTTGACCTTGTTCGCCCTCGCTGGGTCCTTGCTGCTGACCGGAGCCTTCGCGCTGCTGGGCTGGCTGGTCGCACGCGTCGCCCGGCTGGCAGTCGGACGCGGTGGACCGATTACCCGATTGGGGATCGCGGCCTTGCACCGGCCGGGCGCGGCAACCATCCGCCTGAGTGTCGCGCTGGGGCTCGGCCTGTCGCTGTTGGTGGCGCTGTCTGGCATCGGTTCGAGCATCTCGGCCGAACTGACCGGCACCGTGCCGCAAAGGGCGCCTGCCCTGTTCATGCTCGACATCCCGGCCGCGGAAGAGGGGCGCTACCGGGCGCTGGCACGGCAGTATATGCTCGGAGCCGAGCTGCGGCTGGTTCCTTCGCTGCGCGGGCCGGTGACGGCCATCAACGGCCGTCCGGTCAGCGCCATGAGCGCCATTCCGGAAGGCGCGTGGATCCTGCGGGGTGATCGCGGACTGACCTTTGCCCGCGATCTGCCGGAAGGAAATCAGGTCGTGTCCGGTGAGTGGTGGTCGGCCAACTATGGCGGTCCGCCGCTGATCTCGCTCGACGTGGAAGCAGCCGAAGCGCTGGGGCTCAAGGTCGGCGACCGCATGACGGTGGCGGTGCTTGGCCGGCCGATCGAGGCGCGCATCGCAAACCTGCGCAGCATCGACTGGCGTAGTCTCGGCTTCAACTTCGCCATCATCTTCGCGCCGGGGACGCTGGAAGCCGCGCCCTACACGCTGATGGCGACGATCGCTCCGGATGCTGGGCGCTCCACCCTGGCGTTCGAACGGGCGCTGGCACAGGGGCTGCCGATGGTCAGCGTCATTCGGGTCGCCGAGGTGGTCGAGCGCGTCGGCGCCATCCTCACCGCGATGAACGCGGCGATCACTCTGGCGACGGCAGTGGCTATCCTGATCGGCGTTGCGGTTCTGGCCGGGGCGGTGGCAGCGACCCGGGCCAAGCGAACCCGCGAAAGCATTCTCCTGAAGCTGGTCGGCGCGACCCGGGGACAGGTACTTCGGGCGCAGCTGATCGAGTTCCTGCTGATGGCCGGCGCCATTGCCCTGGCTGCGTTCGGCTTTGGTGCGCTGGCGGCGTGGGCGACGGTGACGCAGCTGTTCGAGCTTCCGTTCCGGCCCGACTGGCTGAACCTCGTTGCGCTTCCCCTGGCAGGGATCGGGGTTGCGGTTGCTACGGCCCTACTGGCGGCCCTTCCGGCACTTGCGGCCCGGCCGGCGGCAGCGCTGCGGAGCCTGTGAGCGGTAGGCGGCCGAGACGAAGCGATGAAACCTTATCGCCAAATAGGTCGTTGACGCCGCCGAAAGGATTTTCCAGCGATGTCGAACTTTCCGAGCCTTGGCGACCTTGGCCTGAAGCATGACCCCGCCGAGCGCGGCTACCACGCTGTGTACCGGGAGCATGAGGTCAATCATTGCCCCGGTTGCGGCCGCACGCACTGGCTGATCGGTCGGGTCTCCGCCGAATGTGCCTTTTGCTCGACGGCCCTGCCGCTGGCCGAAGCTAGCATGCGTCACCACAACCCGCCGGTGATTATCCAGCACCGCAACCGCAACAATCACGATCACGCCTGGGCGGCGTAACGACACTCTCCCCCGGCAACAGAACAGGGGTGCGCGCCTGACCGCGGAATACGCGGTGGCGCGACCGCCGGTGGGGAGCCTAATCCCGAACGGGAGCTAGCGCGCCGGTGTCCGCCTGACGGGCACCGGCGCATTGCAAAGGTCGACGCCGCCTGCCGCAACCCGGTAGAAGTCGTCCTGCCGGTTTGCCCGGGTGCGTAGGTAGGCGGCGAAGCTCGGGCTGGTCTCGCTCAGATATTGAAAGCTCGGCCGTTCGGCCGGCGGCAGGGCGGAGGCGAGCCGGACGGCGGCGATGCGTTTGCCCACCGTGCCCTCCTTGTAGAAGCCCAATGCCTCCGTTCCGCGCGACAGTGCGGATAGCTGCTCGATGCCCTCGACGACGCGCCCGACCATCGCGATATTGCGATCGAGCTGGCGCGGGCCGTGGCCGATCACCGCATAGAGTTCCCCGCCCATGCCAGTGTCCGGGTGGAGGTCGCGACCGACTCCCACCGTGCCGTAGCAATGGGTCAGGCTGACCTGCCCGTTCCGATACTGCGCGACTGCCCAACCGTTGCTGTGGCCCGTGCGGACGGCATAGGGGTCGGAATAGGCGAACGGCCGGATCGTGAGCCCCTGCGGGCTGCGGGTGTACTCGGCCGGTGGCTTGTTCACCACGGCGGCGGGCAGCGGCTTCTTGTCGTCGTTGGTGCCCCATTGCGCGACATAATTGTCCTGCACCCGGTAGACTGACGCACCGGTCCAGTAGCCGCTTCCGGCGAGCGCGCGGATGTTGCCGACGTGGACGGGCGCAAAGGCCGGGGCGAGCTGGATGATCGTCCGTCCGCCGCCCTGGTAGTCGATCAGCAGCAGGTCCTCAGCGGGGATCGCGCGCCAGGCGGAGGCGGGTGCCTTGGCGACGATCTCGGGTGGGGTGAGCGGCTTGGGCGGCGCCGCGGCCAGCAGGACGAGCGTGGAAAGGGCGAGTGGCAGGCGCATGGACGATGGATCCCCCGGATGACGATGGTGCGAAGCCTTGCTAACGCGCCAGCATGTTCATCGCCAGACTGATGCTGCTGGGCTCGGGCGAGCTTGGCCGGGAGTTCGCCATCGCCGCCAAGCGGCTGGGTTGTGAGGTGATCGCCTGCGACCGCTACGAGCGAGCCCCGGCAATGCAGGTGGCCGATGCCTCGGAGGTGTTCTCCATGCTTGATGGCGCAGCGTTGCGCGCGGCGGTGGAGAGGCATCGCCCGGACTTCATCGTGCCGGAGATCGAGGCGATCGACACCGGCACGTTGGCGGCGTTGGAGGCCGAGGGCTGGCGCGTCGTTCCTTCGGCGAAGGCGGTGCAGCTAACCATGAACCGGGATGGTATCCGCGACTTCGCTGCGGGCGAGCTTGGACTGGAGACCTCGCGCTACCGGTTCGCGGAAAGCCGGGAAGAGGCGCTCGCCGCGGCCGATCACGTCGGGCTGCCGTGCGTGGTGAAGCCCGTCATGTCGAGCAGCGGCAAAGGTCAGAGCACGGCGCACACGCTCGAGGAGCTGGGCGCCGCCTATGACTATGCGGTGGCCAACATGCGCGGCGACCGGCCGCGGGTGATCGTCGAGGAGTTCATCCGCTTCGACCAGGAGATCACGTTGCTGACGGTCAGCGCCACCGACGGCGTCCACTTCTGCCCGCCGATCGGACACCGGCAGGAAGCAGGCGATTATCGCGAGAGCTGGCAGCCGGCGGCGGTGAGCGAGACGGTGCTGCGATCGGCGCAACAGCAGGCGTCCAAGGTGGTGACCGCACTCGGCGGGCACGGCATCTTCGGGGTGGAGTTCTTCATTGCGGCCGAGCGCGCGATCTTCTCCGAATTGAGCCCGCGTCCGCATGATACCGGCATGGTGACGTTGGTCAGCCAGAGCCCGAACGAGTTCGAGCTTCACCTGCGCGCGATTCTCGGTCTGCCGGTGGCGCCGATCGTTGCCGCCGGACCGTCGGCTTCGGCGGTCATCCTGGCCGATCGGGAAAGCGACGACTTCCGCTTCGAAGGAGTGGCGGAAGCGCTGGCGGAGGAAGGCGAGCTCCGCCTCTTCGGCAAGCCCAGAACCCTGCGCAACCGCCGCATGGGCGTGGCGCTCGCGCAGGGCGAGACAGTCGATCAGGCCCGCGACCGGGCGGTGCATGCAGCCGGGCGCGTCCACATCCGTTACCAAGACGACAAGGAGACACCATGCGCCTGATCATCACGGCCCTCGCGGCCACCGTCCTCAGTGCCTGCGGCGGGGAAAGCGGCGATCGCGCGGCCAGCAGCGCCGTCAACCAGCCGCAGATTGCCGTGCGCAGCGCCGAGCAGGACCAGCTTCATCAGCTTGACGAGATGAACCGCAACATCGGGCTGAAGCGAGCTATCCAGGACAGCGGCCTGCGCTGCCGACGGGTGCTTCAGTCAGGCTATGTGCAGGAGCATAATAAGCTGTCCATGTGGACCGCGAGTTGCGACGACAAGCGCAGCTGGGGCATCTTCGTCGGACCGGACGGCAGCGCCCAGGTGCGACCGTGCGCGGAAATGGCCAAGCTTGGCTTGCCCGAATGCAGGATTGCGGCCGATCCGACTGGCCGTGCATCGCGAGCAGCGGCCAAGGCCACTCCGGCATCGCCGTAGCACAAACGAAAAGAGCCGCGAGGACGACCCTCGCGGCTCCAGATCCTGCGCCTCAGCGGCCGCTCAATCGCAGCGGCGGCTTTCCTTATACTCGCCTTGTGCGGTCTTTTCCTTGATCGTGACGCAGTTGCCCTGGCGCACTTCCTCACGCCAGCTGCCGTCCGAACTGGTAATCCGATTGCCCGGCCGGGGCACTCGCTGACCATTCTTGATCTCGTAGTTAAAGCCCTTGGGCGTCGACCGGCTCTGCGCCAGCGACGCCGACGCACCACCACCGACGACTAGCGCCAGGGCGGCGGCCGACATGATGGTTCGGGTAAGCGTCTTCATGGTCATGCACTCCTGTCTCAGGGTGCATATAGTCGAACGCGGATGAACCGCCAATGGACGGTCAACCGGTTTTTAACAGCGATGAGCTGAGTAGCCGCCCCAAATTGGGGCAATTGGGTCAGCCCTGACGAGCCTTGAAGCGGCGGTTCGTCTTGTTGATGACATAGGTCCGGCCGCGACGGCGGATCACTCGGCAGTCCCGATGACGATCCTTGAGGGACTTGAGAGAGTTACGTATCTTCATGGCCGGTGACCGTCCGCTTGTTCTTATGATGTTGGCTGATGCCCGAAAGCTTCGGCGCGCCCCTATGGGAGGGCAGGACCTGAGTCAAGGTCGGTACCTTAGCGCGACACCTTCGGCTGCCCCGGCGCGAACGTCTCACCGAAGTAGCTGCCCCGATACCAACGGGGACGCTGCGGGTCGTCGGCAAGGCGGCGGGCGATGCGATAGTTGAGCTCGGCGTAGCGGGCCGCCTGCTCCCACAGGATTGGCTGCGACAGGTCGTCGTCCACGTCATGGTAGCGATTGGCGAAAAACTGGTCCCAGATCGGCTTGCCGCCGCCACCATAGCCGGTGAACAGCAGGATCGCCGGGACCCCGCGCCGGGCGAGCGGATAATGATCGGAACGGACGAAGATCGATTGTTCGGGCATCGGATCGGGAGCAACGCCGATGTTCATGGTCGCCCCCGCCGCAGCTACCGTTCGGGCCACCGTGCTGTGCGGCGCGCCAAAGGCCACAACGTCCGTGAAGCCGTAAAGCGGGACCGGCATGTCGAGGTCGACGGCCGCCGCAACGCTGGCCAGCGGAACGGTCGGGTGGGCGGCCCAATAGTCCGCGCCGAGCAGGCCCAGTTCCTCGGCAGTGTGGGCGATGAAGAGCACGGAGCGGCGCGGGCGCTTGCCCGACTGCACGAAGGAGCGCGCCGCCTCCAGCATGGTGGCGATGCCGGCAGCATTGTCGAGGGCGCCATTGTAGATGTGGTCCTCGCCTCGTGTGGCATTCTCCTTGACCCCGAGGTGATCGAGGTGACCCATCAGCAGGACATGCTCGGCGGCAAGGCGCGGGTCGGAGCCACGGATCAGGCCGAGAACGGCTGGACTGGTGAAGTCCTGCCACTCGGCCGTGGCCTTGAAGTCGATGGTTGTGACGAGCGGAAAGCCGGCTGGGGATGTCCGCGCGCTATTGGTGCGAACGGTCGCGAGCGACTGGCGGGCGCCCTGGAACAGGCGAGCCGCAAGGTCTTCCGAAACGGCCATGCGAAAGCGCAGCCCTTGAGGCGTGCCGCCAGCTTCCCCGCCTTCGACCCAGTCCACTGCGGAGCCGCGAAACTGCCCGAGGCGAGGTGACCCGCCCGAGCGGCCGATCTCGATGATCCCGATCGCACCCGCTGCAGCGGCCATGCGCGGCTTCTGGGAGCCGAGATGTGCCGCAACCTCGCTGTCCAGCCCGATCGGCGTTCCCGCGAACACCACCACCGTCTTGCCCTTCACGTCCAGGCCACGAAAGTCATCGCGGCCGAGCACCGGATCGGCGATGCCATAGCCGGCGAACACCAAGGCCGAGCGAAGGGTGCGCTCCCGCTCGGTCAAGCTCGGGCGAAGGGTGACGTCCTTGCCCCACTCCAGTGCCCTCCGACGACCGCCAACGGTGAGGCCGACCGACGGGGTGCCGTTATGCATCGCGCGGCGAAGCGGAACTCGCTGGTACCAGCTGCCCCGCTCCCCGGCCGGACGCAGCCCAAGTGAGCGGAACTGACTGGCGACGTACAGCGCGGCGAGCTCATGACCACGAGTGCCCGCGGCCCGGCCCTCGAGCTGATCATCAGCAAGATACTCCACATGCGCTCGAACCCGGTCGGCGGCGAGCTGCTGGGCAGGAGCAATGGGCTGGGTCGAGGCGGAGCCGGCGAACAGGGCGCCGAGCGAAGCAAACAGGATCGCGCGCAAGTTCGTCCTACTCCCGGTCGGCCAGGCGCTTCTCCCAGGCAAGAGCGGTGCCGATGATCTCTTCGATGGCATCATGCGCCGGGCTCCACCCCAGATGTTCGACAAGGCGGCGGTTGGCGGCGACCAGCCGTGGCGGATCGCCGGCGCGGCGCTCGCCCATTCGGCGCGGCACCGGCGCGCCGTTCACCTTGTCGAGCGCGTCCAGCATCTCGAGCACCGAAAAGCCGCGCCCGTAGCCGCAGTTGAGCGTGAAGCTGCCCTCAGGCCGCACGATCAGCTTTTCGAGAGCGACGACGTGCGCGGCGGCAAGGTCGGACACGTGGATATAGTCGCGGATGCAGGTGCCGTCCGGCGTCGGGTAATCGGTTCCGAATACGTCGACGTGAGGACGCTTGCCGGTCGCTGCCTCGCAGGCGACCTTGAGGAGATGGGTTGAGCCCTTGCCGGCCTGGCCCGAGCGGCCGTGCGGGTCGGCCCCGGCCACGTTGAAGTAACGCAAGGCGCCGTAGTTGAACGGGTAGGCGGCGGCACAATCGCGCAGCATCCATTCGGTCATCAGCTTCGATGCGCCATAGGGATTGATTGGCCGGGTTGGGGTGTCCTCGTCGATCGGTACACGGTCGGGCGCGCCGTAGACGGCAGCGGTGGAGGAGAAGAGGATGTGACGGACGCCGGCCGCCGAGGCCGAGCCGATCAGGCTGTGGGTCGCCACCGTATTGTTCGCATAATAGCCAAGCGGATCGGAAACGCTCTCCGGCACTACGATGGAGCCGGCGAAGTGCATGATGGCGCCGACGCCGTGCTGGCGAAGGAAGGGCTCAACGGCCGAGCGGTCACCCACATCCGCTTCGAGCAGCGGCACTCCGTCCGGGATCGTCTCGCGACGGCCGTTCGACAAATCGTCTATCACGACCACGCTCCAGCCGGCATCGGCAAGGGCGAGAACGGCATGGCTGCCGATGTAGCCGGCGCCGCCGGTGACGAGAACGTTCGGTCGGTTCGTGGCCATGATGCTCGGTGTTGCTCCTCGAATACCCGCTGCCACCGGGCCGCTAGACGTTTTCCTGCTGGCGAGGCAAGCGGGCCGGCCCTAAGAGCTCGTCCCAATTCCTTGAACTACCCATTCGCAAGCGAGACCCATGGCGATCACCATTTCAAGCGCGTTCGACAGCGGTAACATCCGCGTCGTCGCCCAGCACGGCAACCGGTTTGACCTGGAGATTGTGAAGGACGCCCAGTCCGACTTCTATCAATGGTTCCACTTCAAGCTGGCCGGAGCGCTTGACCAGCCGGTCGAGCTGCGCATTCTCAATTGCGCCGGTAGCGCCTATCCGCACGGCTGGCCCAACTACAAGGCGCGGCTGTCGTACGACCGTGAGGATTGGGTCTGCGTGGAGGAGACGAGCTACGACGGAACGGTACTGACGATCCGCTTCACGCCGGACAGCGACCTTGCCTGGCTGGCGTATTTCGCGCCCTATTCGATGGAGCGGCACCATGACCTGGTCAGCACCTTCGCGCTGCTGGAAGGCGTTACCTACCGCTCGCTGGGTCATAGCCTGGACGGGCAGAACATCGACTGCCTGACCATCGGCGATGGGCCGGTGACCGCCTGGATCTACGCTCGCCAGCACCCCGGCGAGAGCATGGCCGAATGGTGGATGGAAGGCGCGTTGGAGAAGCTCGCCGACCGCGACGACCCGATCGCCCGCGTACTGCGGCAGGAAACGACTTTCCATCTCGTCCCCAACATGAACCCGGACGGGTCGCGGCGTGGGCACCTGCGGACCAACGCGGCCGGCGTGAACCTCAACCGGGAATGGCATGCTCCCTCGGCCGAAAAGAGCCCGGAGGTGCAGTGCGTGCTGGCGGCCATGGACGCCGCTCCGCCGCGCTTCGCGATGGACATTCACGGCGACGAGGCCATCCCGGCCAATTTCCTGGCCGGGTTCGAAGGCATCCCCTCACTGACCGAACGGCAGACGCGACTGTTCGGCCTCTACAGCAACACGCTGGAGCGGCTATCGCCCGACTTCCAGACCGCGCAGGGCTACGAGATCCCGGCGCCGGGCCAGGCCAACATGAGCATGTCGACCACGCAGCTGGCCGAACGCTTCGGCTGCCTGTCGATGACGCTGGAGATGCCGTTCAAGGACAATGCCGACTTGCCCGACCCCGAGCATGGCTGGAGCCCCGAGCGGTCCAAATATCTGGCGCACCACTGCCTGGACGCGCTGCACGCGATCCTGCCCAAACTGAAACAGGACTGAAGCCATGCCGACGCTTGTCCTGCTTCGCCACGGCCAGTCCCAGTGGAACCTGGAGAACCGCTTCACCGGCTGGTGGGATGTCGACCTCAGCGACAAGGGCATCGAGGAGGCCAAGGCCGCCGGGACCCTGTTGCGCGACAAGGGGCTGGAGTTCGACTGCTGCTTCACTTCGGTGCAGACCCGCGCGATCCGCACGTTGCATCTGGTCCTGCACCAGCTCGGGTCGTTGTGGCTGCCAGTGACCAAGGACTGGCGTCTCAACGAGCGGCATTATGGTGGGCTGACCGGCCTCAACAAGCAGGAGATGATTGACAAGGTCGGGATCGAACAGGTCAAGATCTGGCGGCGGTCGTTCGACATCCCGCCGCCTCCGCTGGACGAGGACAGCCCATACGCTTCCCTGCAGCACGAACGCCGCTATGCGGACATTACCGTGCCGACCACGGAAAGCCTCAAGGACACCATCGCGCGGGTGCTGCCTTACTTCCAGGCGGAGATCGCGCCGGCGCTGGCGGCCGGCAAGCGGGTGATGATCTCGGCCCACGGCAATTCGCTGCGGGCGCTCGAAAAGCATCTGTCCGGCATCTCGGACCAGGACATTGCCGGGTTGGAGATCCCGACCGGGCAGCCGATCGTGTACGAACTTGGCGACGATCTGGCGGTGCGTGACCGTTATTACCTGAGCGAGCGTTAGCTCAAGCGGCCGCTTTTTCCTCGTACATCGCCCGATCGGCCCTGATCAGCACCTGCTCGGCCCGGTCTCCTTTCTCGATAGCCGCAATGCCGATGGCCGCACTAAGCGGAATGGTGTGGCCGTCATGAGAGAACTCGGTGCCGGCGATGAGATCGGCCAGGCGCGCCGCCGTCTCGCTCGCCTCCGCTTCGGTCACCCGCTCCAGCAGGATGGCGAACTCGTCCCCGCCGAACCGGGCAACGCAGTCGCTCTGCCGCACGCCGCCGAGCAACAAGCGGGCGAGGTGGATCAGGGCGGCGTCGCCGGCGTGATGGCCGAAGCTGTCGTTGAGCAGCTTGAGCCCATCCACATCCACGAACAGCACGGCGCCGCCGTCCCCATAGCGCTCGGTCCGGTCGATCAGCTTTTCCAGCTGTCGGAAGAAGCCTCGGCGATTGAGCAGGGGAACCAGGCTGTCGTGATGCGCGAGTCGGTCGAGGTCCGTGATCCGGTTTTCCAGCCGAGCGATCTCGGCGCGCAATCGGCCAACCTCCTCCGCCAGAGGGTCGCTAATAGAGGTTTCCAGCTTCAAGTTGGTCATGACAGCAGCCCGAGCGTTGGAAAGCGACTCATACCCGCAAATGGGCCGCTTGTGGATTCCCCCGCCGTTGCGCCGGAGCCACGAGCTTCCTAAAGCTCGCAGCCGGCCTGTCGGCCGTGGGGACAATGATGCGCGGCGTCGCGGTTGGCATTATCATGGGCAGCTCGTCCGACTGGGACACGATGCGCCATGCCGCCGACACGTTGGCTGCGCTCGCTATAACCCACGAAACGAAAGTGGTTTCCGCCCATCGCACGCCCGAGCGGTTGTTTGATTACGCGCGCGGCGCGAAGGCACGCGGGCTGCAGGTGATCATCGCCGGCGCGGGCGGGGCTGCGCACCTGCCCGGAATGGCGGCCTCCATGACCAGCCTGCCGGTGCTGGGGGTGCCGGTCGAGAGCAAGGCCCTGAACGGCCTCGACAGCCTGCTCAGCATCGTTCAGATGCCGGGCGGCGTGCCGGTGGGAACGCTGGCGATCGGCAAGGCCGGTGCGATCAACGCCGGGCTGCTCGCCGCCTCGATCCTGGCCCTGAGCGACGAGAGGTTGGGCGCACGGCTCGACGAGTGGCGGGCCAGGCAGACCGAGAGCGTAGCCGAGCAGCCGGAGTGATCCCGCCCGGAAGCACCATCGGCATCATCGGCGGCGGCCAGCTGGGCCGGATGCTGAGCATGGCTGCGGCCGAGCTCGGCTATCGCTGCCACATCTACGATCCGCACGAACGGCCATGCGCGGCCGACGTCGCGGCTGGCTTCACCCGGGCGGCGTTCGACGATGTGGCGGCGCTCCGGGCATTTGCGCGCCAAGTCGATGTGGTCACCTATGAGTTCGAGAATCTGCTGGTCGAGGCGCTAAGCGCGATTGGCGACAAGTTGCGGCCCGGCACGAAGTCGCTGGCGGTGGCACAGGACCGGGCAGAGGAGAAAAGCTTCATCGAGGCGAATGGGGCGAAAGTCGCGCCATGGGTCGCGGTGGCGAGCCTCGCTGACGTCGACTTGGCGGTGTCGGAGCTCGGGCTCCCGCTGGTGCTGAAGACCCGGCGCTATGGTTATGATGGCAAGGGCCAGGCCTGGGTCCGTTCGGCCGACGAAGCGGACGCTGCATGGCACGCGATCGGCGAACAACCGGCGGTCGCGGAACAGGGAATCGCGTTCGATGCGGAGTTCTCCGTCATCCTGGCCCGCGGCCTCCAAGGCGAGATCGCCTTCTTTCCCATCCCCGAAAACCGCCATGAAGATGGCATCCTGCGCCGCTCAACCGTTCCCGCGAGCGCGGCGGTCGAGCGGCATGGCAAGCTCGCTCGGGAGATGGCGGCGGGGATCGCGGCGGCGCTGGAGCATGTCGGCGTGCTGACCGTCGAGTTCTTCGCCTGTGCCACCGGCCCGCTCGTCAACGAGATCGCCCCAAGGGTACACAACAGCGGACATTGGAGCATCGAAGGTGCCGCGACCTCGCAGTTCGTCCAGCATATCCGGGCGATCTGCGGCTTGCCGCTGGGCTCAACCGCACTTCGCAGGGCGGGCGCGTCGATGGACAATCTGATCGGAGCGGATGTCGATCGCTGGGCCGAGTTGGTCGCGGAGCCCGGCGCGTCCGTGCACCTGTATGGCAAGGGTGAAGCGCGGCCCGGGCGCAAGATGGGGCATGTCACGCGGGTGACATGAGTCCCGCTGCCCTCCCTACCAAACCTCGGTCCGCGCTGGCCGGTGGCGGCGCTCTGCACTATTATGTGCCTCGATGATCGACGTGGCGAACCTACCAGGCGGCGTAGTCCATGACCTTCCCGAGGACCTGGCTGATGCGCTCAAGCTTGATCCACTGGCGGTCGCAACCTGGACCGACATCACGCCGCTCGCGCGCAACGAATGGATCTGCTGGGTACAGTCGGCAAAGAAGGCAGAGACCAGGCGCAAGCGCATCGAGTGGGGGCGCTCAAGCCTGAGTGAGGGCAGGCGCCGTCCTTGCTGCTGGCCCGGCTGCCCGCATCGCTGAAAGCCAAAAAGGCCAGCAGCAGCGCTGCCGGCCCTTCTGCTCGTACATGCAACGCCTCAGTTCGGCTGCGCCACCTCTACCGGGAAGCCAAGCTTGTCGAGCTGTGGCTTCACCGTCTTGGCATCGCCGACGACAACCCACACGAAGCCGTTCGGGCTGACCGCGCCGCGCAGGGCTTGGTCGATGCCCGCCTGGTTGAGCCCGCGATATTTGACGGCGAGCTGCTCCTGATAGTCGTCGGGACGACCAAAGAGCGAATTGCTGATCATTGCACCAAGCACGGCCTGAGCGGTTTCGAATCGGCCGGGCAGGGCGCTGACATTATTGGCGACCAGGCGGGTCAGCTCGTCGTTGGTGATGCCTTTGGCCCCGAGGAAATCGCCGATCTGCTGGTTCAAGGCGGCGATCGAGTCGCCCGTGCGGTCGGCCTGGACCGGCGCATTGACGATGTAGGGCGCCGAATTCTGGTTGAGGTTGAAGCTGCTGCGGACGCCATAGGACCAGCCTTTGGTTTCGCGCAGGTCCATGTTGATCCGCGACAGGAAGTTGCCGCCCAGCACTTCGCTGGCGCTGCTTACCGGCACGATGTCGCTACGCGGATCGACGGGGGTCAGCTGGCCACCGAGGATCACCGATTGAGGCGAGCCCGGCCGGTCGATCAGCACCACTCGTGCCGCCGCGGGCCGCGCGGGCGGAGCGGAGTAGCTCTTGGTCCCCTTGGCCACGGCCGGCGCCCGCCAGCTGCCGAAGCGCTGCTCCAGTTGCGGCATGATCTGGTCGAGCGGAAGGTTCGAGACGATGAACAGCTCGGCATTGTCCGGCCGCAACCAGCGTTGCTGGAACCCGACCAGATCGTCGCGGGTGAAGCGCTGCACAGCCGCCGGATCGCCGCCCGGCGGCGCCGCGTATGGGTGGTTTGCGCCGTAAAGCAGCGCCGGCAGGGCGCGAGTGGCGATGCCGTTCGGGTCCTTTTGCGCTTGGGCGATGCCGGTCAGCAGCTGGGTGCGGACGCGTTCGACTTCGGCCGGGGCGAAGGCCGGCTGCTCCACCACCCGCTCGAACAGGTCGAGTGAGGGGGCGAGGTTGGGCGACAGTGCCGACAGGAACAACGTACTGCGATCAGCGCTGCCGTCGGCCGAGATGCTGGCGCCCAGCTCCTCCTGCCGCTCGGCAATCTGCTGCGAGGTGAGCCCGCCGGCACCCTCGTCGAGCAGGCTTAAGGCCATGCTCTGCAGTCCCCGCTGGTTGGGCGAGTCGGCCGCACTGCCGGCGTCGAACAGCATCGCCATCTGCGTGATCGGCACGGCCGTGCGCTGAGCGTAGTTGACGCGGACGCCGTTCGAAAGCTGCGCCCGCTGGATCGTCGGGAAATCAAGCTCCGCGAGAGTGGCAAGCGGCGGGATCTCGCGCTTGGTCGAGGGCGGCGGGCTGGATGCGGCCGCCGCTGCCTTGGGTGCGCCCTTGGCTTCCTCGTAGGCAGGCCGTTCGCCTGGCTCCAGCCGCATGCGGAACGCTGGTCGCGACAGATACTTCGCCGTCGCGGCCCTAACCTGGGCCGGGGACACCGCAGCGTAGGAGTTCAGAGTGCGGCGATAGAAGTTGGGGTCGCCCGCGAAGGTCTGCCCTTCGGCCAGCGTCACGGCCTTGCCGCCGAAACCGCCGACTTGCTCCAGCCCACGAATGCGGCCAGCGACTTCCGTCGTCGCGGCGCGCTTGACCTCGGCTGGCGTCGGCCCCGTGCGAATGTAATCGGCGAGAATCTCATCGATGCGCCGCTCGACCACGGCCGGATCGACTCCCGGCTTTACGGTCGCCTGGACCGAGAACAGCCCGACCCGGTGGAACGGATTGTGTCCGGCCGAAACGGAGACAGCGAGCTTTTCATCGCGCACCAGGATGTTGTCCAGGCGCGAGGAAGCCAGGCCGCCCAGGATGTAACCGCCAATGTCCATCGCCGCGAGATCGCCGTCGAGGATGCCGGGTGCGGGCCAGAAGCGCATCACCTGCGTCGCCGCGACCCGATCCTTCATGACGTACACGGGGGACGGCTTGAGCGTCGGCACGACGGCTGTGGCCGGCGTATTGACGGGACCACGATCGATCGCGCCGAAATACTTTTCGACCAGCGGGCGGGCTTCGGCGACGTCGATGTCGCCGGCAAGCACCAGGACGGCATTGTTCGGACCGTAATTGTCGGTGAACCACTTCTGTACATCGGCGAGGCTGGCCGAATCGAGATCGGCCATCGAGCCGATGACATTGTGGTGATAGGGGTGGCCGGTCGGAAAGACGTTCTCCAGCACCTCGTAGAAGACGAGGCCGCCCGGGCGATTGTCGCCTTGCCGCTTCTCGTTCTGAACTACCCCGCGCTGATTATCGAGCTTGGCCTGGGTGACCGCGCCGAGCAGGTAGCCCATGCGATCGCTTTCCATGAACAAGGTTCGCTCGAGCGCGCCCTTGGGCACCGTCTGGAAGTAATTAGTCCGGTCGAAGTTGGTCGTGCCATTGTAGTCGGTGGCGCCGATCTGCTGGAGATACTCGAAGAAGTCGCCCGGCAGGTTTTCCGATCCGTTGAACATCAGATGCTCGAACAGGTGGGCGAAGCCGGTCTTGCCGCCCGGCTCGTCCTTTGAGCCTACATTGTACCAGACTGCCACGCCGACCACCGGCGCCTTGCGATCTTCATGGACGACCACCGTCAATCCGTTCCGGAGCTTGAACACTTTGTTAGGGATGGCAACCTGGCGGACCAGCGTGTTCACCGGCGCCGCCGCGGCGGAGGCAGCGGCCTGAGCCTGCGCAGTCGAAGGCAGGCTAGTCGACAGGGCCGAGACGCTGGCAAGCAGCAGGGCAAGGCGGGGCAGGGTCGTCATGATGTTGAACTCCAACGGAAATCGTCTGTTGTCGATCTAGGCTTCGAGCGCGCAGGCGCAATCGCTTTCGACGAACGGCGGAGTCGCGTCGACGGGCGTCGCCGCTGGCGCGGGAAGGCGCCGGCAAGCAGTCCGATCAGGCTGCGGCTGACAGCGACCCAGCGACCTGCTAGCGGCGCCGCACTCCCCCCCTTGTGGTTTGAAGTGCGCAACCATTCATCATGACGCCTCTGCAACGAATTCGCAATTTCAGCATCATCGCCCATATCGACCATGGCAAGTCGACCCTGGCGGACCGGCTCATCCAGTCTACCGGCGGCCTGACCGAGCGGGAGATGACGCGCGGGCAGATGCTGGACAATATGGAGATCGAGCAGGAGCGCGGGATCACCATCAAGGCGCAGACCGTGCGCCTGAACTACACAGCCAAGGATGGCGAAACCTACACGCTGAACTTGATGGACACCCCCGGCCACGTCGATTTTGCCTATGAGGTCAGCCGCAGCCTCGCCGCGTGCGAGGGCGCGCTGCTGGTGGTTGATGCGGCGCAGGGGGTGGAAGCGCAGACGCTGGCCAACGTCTACCAGTCGATCGAGCACGATCATGAGATCGTGCCGGTGATCAACAAGATCGACCTGCCTGCCGCTGAGCCCGAGCGGGTGCGGCATGAGATCGAGGAAGTGATCGGCCTCGACGCGTCCGAGGCAGTGCTGGCTAGCGCCAAGAGCGGTATCGGCATCGACGAGGTGCTGGAAGCGATCGTCACCAAGATTCCCCCGCCCAAGGGGGACGCGAATGCGCCGCTGAAGGCCATGCTGGTCGACAGTTGGTACGATCCGTACCTTGGCGTCGTGATCCTGGTCCGCGTCATCGACGGAGTGCTGAAGCGCGGGCAGCAGATCAAGTTCATGGCCCACGGCACGCTGCACCTGGTCGACCGGGTCGGCTGCTTCCGCCCCAAGATCGAGCAGCTGGCCGACCTTGGGCCCGGCGAGCTGGGCTTCATCACCGCGCAGATAAAGGAAGTCAGCGAGACGCGGGTCGGCGACACCATCACTGACGCCAAGCGGCCCGCCGCGGAGGCGCTGCCCGGCTTTAAGGAAGTCCAGCCGGTAGTCTTCTGCGGCCTGTTTCCGACCGACGCCGCAGAGTTCGAGAAGCTGCGCGACTCCCTGTACAAGCTGCGGCTCAACGATGCGTCGTTCAGTTTCGAGATGGAGACCAGCGCGGCGCTGGGCTTCGGCTTCCGCTGCGGCTTCCTCGGCCTCCTCCACCTGGAGATCATCCAGGAGCGGCTGACCCGCGAATATGACCTGGACCTCATCACCACCGCGCCGAGCGTGGTGTACCAGATCCACCTGTCACATTCGAAGACGGAGGATGCCAAGACCATCGAGCTGCACAACCCGGCCGACATGCCCGATCCCAACCGGATCGAGAGCATCGAGGAGCCGTGGATCGAAGCGACGATCTACACGCCCGACGAATATCTCGGTGGCATTCTCAAGCTGTGCCAGGACCGGCGCGGCATCCAGAAGGGTTTGACCTACGTCGGCGACCGCGCCCAGCTCAAATACGAGCTTCCGCTTAATGAGGTAGTGTTCGACTTCTACGACCGGCTGAAGAGCATCTCCAAGGGCTATGCCAGCTTCGACTATGAGCAGATCGGCCATCGCGAGGGCGACCTCGTCAAGATGAGCATCCTGGTCAACGAAGAGCCGGTCGACGCGCTATCGATGATCACCCACCGCGCCACCGCCGAAGCCCGCGGCCGCGGCATGTGCGAGCGGCTGAAGGAACTGATCCCCCGCCACCTGTTCAAGATCCCGATCCAGGCGGCGATCGGCGGCAAGGTCATTGCGCGCGAGACCATCAGTGCGATGCGCAAGGACGTGACGGCGAAATGCTACGGCGGCGACGCGACCCGCAAACGCAAGCTGCTCGACAAGCAGAAGAAGGGCAAAGCGAAGATGCGGGAATATGGCTCCGTGTCGATCCCGCAGGAGGCGTTCATCGCCGCGCTCCGGATGGGCGAGGAATAGAACTCGGTCACCTGCCGGCCGCGGTGGCTATTTATCAAGCGAACCGGCCACCTCCCTCACCTCCAGTCTCCGCGCGGAAGAACTCGTCGGCAAGGCTGGAGGAATGACCTTTGCATTCGCTAAGAATGCTTGTAAGCGCAACAACTTAAACGCGCGAGGCGATCTGCACGCGGCTAATTCGCGGCGCGTCGAAGCTGCCTTAGGTTAAGAGTCACCCACCCGACACTGTCGGTGATCTGGCGATATTGTAGCTCGCCAGTAGCAAGGAGCCTTTAATGAGTATCGGACCGTCGACCAAGATTGCGCCCTACTTGCTTGCTTCAAAGAGCAACGTTCGCTTTACCTCGATTGTCACCGCGGGCGACGCTCTCCCGGGCAATGGCCTGTTCGCCGGGAAAGCCGACGGGATCGGGGCATATGACAACGGCAACGGCACCATCACGGTCCTGATCAACCACGAGATTGATGCCACGCTGGGCCTGGTGCGTGACCATGGATCGACCGGGGCGTACGTCGACCGCATCGTGCTCAACAAGTCGACGCTTGCCGTGGTCTCGTCCAACGACCTCATCCAGACGGTGATGCGGTGGGACGATGCGAATGATCGATATGTCAGCGGCACGACCAAGTTCGACCGCCTGTGTTCCGGCGACCTGGCCGCCACGAGTGCGTTCTTCGATCCGAAGACCGGTCTGGGTACGTCTGCCCGCATCTGGCTGACCGGCGAAGAGGCCGGACCGGTCGGCCGCGCCTTCGCTACCGTGGTCACCGGAACCGGGGCCGGCACAGCCTGGGAGCTTCCCCACCTCGGCAACATGAGCTTCGAGAACGCGGTGGCGAACCCGTTTGCCCAGACCAAGACCATCGTTGCACTGTCCGACGACGCGGCTGGCGGCCAGATCTACTTCTACGTCGGCCAGAAGCAGTCGTCCGGCAGCGTCGTGGAAAAGGCGGGACTGACCGACGGCCTGCTCTACGGACTCAAGGTCAGCGGCATCGTCAACGAGGCCAACAGTTCGCCAGTGCGTGGCACCTTCACCCTGCAGGAGATCGGGTCGGCCGGAAACGCCAGCAATCTCAGCGGCGCAGCCATCGAAAGCGACAGCGATGCGCATGGCGTTACTGGCTTCCTGAAGCCGGAGGACATTGCCTGGGATCCGAAGTTTCCCAACGTCTGCTACTTCGTCACGGCGAACAGTTTCACCGGCAATTCCCGGCTCTACCAGGTGACGTTTAACGACATCACCAATCCCCTGGCCGGTGGCAAGATCGTCGCCTTGCTCGAGGGCGACGAAGGCCATCGCAGGCTCGACAATCTGACGATCAAGGACGGAAAGATCATCCTGCAGGAGGATACCGGCGACAATGCTCACATCGCCAAGATCTGGGAGTACACGATCGCGACGGACTCGCTGACGCAGATCGCCGGTTTCGACCCGGCGGTCGTGACCACGAGTGGCTCGAGGTACATCACGCAGAACGAAGAGAGTTCGGGAGTCGTCGACGTGTCGTCCTTCCTGGGCGATGCCGACACCAACGTCTATCTGGTTAATGCCATGCTGCACAAGGCGACCGGAAGCTCGGCCACTTTGGAAAAGGGTCAGCTGATGGCGATGTACGTCGACAAGCCAGCCGTTTCCGTGATTACCGGCACATCGGCCAACAACAGCCTCAAAGGTACGGCCGCTGCTGAAAACCTTGATGGACTCGACGGAGGCGACACGCTGTACGGTTATGCCGGGAATGACGTGCTCTTGGGTGGAAGCGGTTCCGACATTCTCTACGGCGGAGACGGCGCGGACACGCTGATCGGCGGAGGCGGCAACGATATTCTGTACGGCAATCGCGGCGTCGACCTGTACGTGTTCGACAATCGCGT
>DATLMM010000077.1:0-6462 GCA_035537335.1 Sphingomicrobium sp.
GGGGTGACGGTCTGTTCGCCTTGGAGACCGTCTGAGCCGACGCCTCCGCCCGCCACAGCCATCCGCGCGACTTTGTCGAGCCCGAAGGCGTGCTGCGCGACAGTCAGCGCGCTTTGCTCGGCGCAGAGGCCGAGGCGGTAGCAGGCGTTTTCCATGTTGGCCCCGGTTACAACCTCGCCGTCCACACTCAGGATCGCGCAGCCGACATGAAAGCGGCTGTAGGGTGCATAGGCCTTGAGCGCCGCCGCGCGGGCCCTTGCAATCAGTTCGTCATCGTTCATGGGCAGGCGCTTAAGCGCTCCATCAAAGCTTGTCGAAGGGTCCTGACTTGAACCGCGTTGCTCCCTTGCTGCCGGCGCTGCTGCTGTCCGCCTGTGCCAGCGTCCGCACTCCGCTCCCGCCCGTGCATCCAATCGAGGTGCAGATCCTGGGCCTCAACGATTTTCACGGCAACCTGGAGACGCCGAGCGCGCCCGTCAGCCTGGTGCAGCCGGACGGGAGCAAGGTGGAAGGTCGCTTCGGCGGCGCCGCGGCGCTGGCGGGGACGTTGCAACGGCTGCGGGCGGGCAGGCCGAGCGTAACGGTGGCGGCGGGCGACCTGATCGGCGCCACGCCGTTGGCCAGTGCTTATTTCCTCGACGAGCCGAGCATCGCGGCGCTCTCCGCGGCCGGACTTGAAATCGCGGCGGTCGGCAATCACGAGTTCGACAAGGGCAGCGCCGAGCTCCTCCGAATGCAGCGCGGCGGGTGCGAGAAGCACACCACCCGGGTGCCATGCCGGGTGGAGCCGTTCCGGGGCGCGAGCTTCTCCTATCTCGCCGCCAATGTGTGGGCACGAGGAGGGACCACGCTCCTTCCGGGAACGGCACTCAAGCAGCTTGGGCCGATGCGGGTCGGGTTCATTGGCATGACGTTGAAAGAAACCGCGACGCTGGTGACGCCGGCAGGCGTCTCCGGCCTGTTGTTTGCCGATGAGGCGGCAACCGCCAACGCCTTGGTGCCGGGCCTGAAGGCGGCCGGTGCGGATGCGATTGTGCTGCTGGTCCACCAGGGCGGGCGAGTGCCGGACGTGTACCGGCAAGCGGGCTGCGAAGGCATGTCGGGCGATGTCTTGGCGATCCTCGATAAGCTCGATCCCGCGATCGGCGTTGTCGTATCCGGCCATACGCACCACGCCTATGCCTGCGAGGTCGAGCGTGGGGGCGCGTCCCGGCTGCTGACCAGCGCGGGCAAGAACGGGTATCTGGTGTCCGACATTCGGCTGGTCTTCGATCCTGCCACCAAGCGACTGATTTCCAGGCGAGCTGAAAATGTGCCCGTAGGCGGCGCGTCCGATCCGCAGGTGGCAGGGCTGGTGCAGCGCTACGTCGATGCGGCTCAGCCGGCGTCGCGGCGGGCGGTAGGCCGGCTACCCGGACCGGCGCTCAAGGACGCGGGCGATGGCGAGTCCGCGGCGGCCGCGCTGGTGGCGGATGCGCAGCTCGCCTGGACACGGCCGGCCGAGCGGGGCGGGGCGCAGATCGCGTTCATCAACGCTACCGGGGTCCGGACCGACCTCAAGCCGCAGCCCGATGGCGCGGTGACTTACGGCGACATCTTCGCGCTGCAGCCGTTCGGCAACAATCTGGTGGTGAAGACGCTTACGGGCACGCAGTTGAAGGAACTGCTGGAGCAGCAATTCGCAGTCGAAGGCGGTGCTGCCAAGGTCAAGTCGCTGCTCGTGCCGTCGGCCGCGTTCCGCTTTACCTATGACCTGGATTTCCGGGAAGGGCAGCGCATCCAGTCGCTGACCTTGAACGGGCGCCCGATCAGGAATGAGGAGCGCTATCGGGTTACGGTGAACAACTTCCTGGCGAGTGGAGGCGATGGCTTCTCCGTGCTGGCGCAAGGCAGGGACGCATCCGATGCGGGGCTCGATCTAGATGCGCTGGAAGCATGGTTGGCGACTAGCCCGGACTTGCCAACGCTGGGGCGGGTCCAGCAGGTGAAGTGACGAACGCTTCTCGTCCTATCTGAACGGCGGCTCGTCGAAGCTGCGGAGCTTGCGGCTGTGGAGTGCGTCGCCCTCCTCCCGGAGCAGCTCCAGCGTGTGGATGCCGATCCGCAGGTGCTGGCTGATCGCACGTTCGTAGAAGGCGTTGGCCTGGCCCGGCAGCTTGAGTTCGCCGTGGAGCGGCTTGTCGGACACGCACAGCAGGGTGCCGTAAGGCACCCGGAAGCGATAGCCCTGGGCCGCCACGGTGGCCGACTCCATGTCGATCGCAACGGCCCGGCTCTGGTTGAACCGCAGCGCCGACTGAGTGTAGCGCAGCTCCCAATTGCGATCGTCGGTGGTGACCACCGTGCCGGTGCGAAGCCGTTTCTTGAGGCCGTCCTCATCCTCGCCCGTGACCCTGGCCGCGGCGTTGTAGAGCGCGGTCTGGACCTCGGCGATTGCGGGGATCGGGATCTCGATCGGCAGGACATCGTCAAGCACATGGTCGTCGCGCAGGTAGGCGTGGGCGAGGACGTAATCGCCGATGGTCTGGCTGGGACGAAGGCCGCCGCAATGGCCGATCATCAGCCACACCTCAGGCCTGAGCACGGCGATGTGGTCGCAGATGGTCTTGGCGTTTGAGGGGCCGACGCCGATGTTAACGAGACTGATACCGTCGTTGCCGTTGGGGCCGATCAGGTGGTACGCCGGCATCTGGTAGCGACGCCACGAGCCAGCGGCGATCTCCGCTTCCACATTCTCCAGCATGCCCCGCTCGTAGCGGCCACCCGGCACCGACAAGCCCTGATACGGCGTGTCCGGCTGACGCAGGGCCTCCGCGGAAAACCTCACGAATTCATCGACGTATCGGACGTAGTTGGTGAACAGAATGAAGCGCTGGAAGTGGGCAGGCGGCGTGCCGGTGTAATGACGCAGGCGAGCCAGGCTGAAGTCGGTCCGAGGCGCATCGAACAGCGCCAGCGGACGAGCGCTATGCTGCGCGAAGTCCCACATGCCGTCGGCGATCTCATCCCCGATGTGGACCAGCTCAGTGGTCGGGAACCAGCGGCCAAGCTCGGCCGAGGCGACTCCGTTGAGCTTCAGGTCCTCCGAACCGTCGAGCACATAAGGGTAGGGGATTTCGCTGGCCGAGCGGCCGACGCTGATCTCCACTCGATAGTCGCGCAGCAGATGCTCGAGCTGGACGGCGAGATAGTCGCGGAACAGGGCCGGCCGGGCAATGGAGGCAGCATAGAGCCCCGGCTGGTTCAGTCGGGC
Source organism: Sphingomicrobium sp. (assembly GCA_035537335.1). Taxonomy (GTDB): domain Bacteria; phylum Pseudomonadota; class Alphaproteobacteria; order Sphingomonadales; family Sphingomonadaceae; genus Sphingomicrobium. The sequence goes on from DATLMM010000077.1 coordinate 3,254, forward strand.
AAAGGCCCGGGCGCGGACGGGTGCCGGCATGTCGGGATCGTAGGAAATCCTTAGTTCCGGGTAGGCAAAGGCACCCGCGGAGCGAGCGTCGCGGTCGGGCCGAGTGCCGGTCGTCACATAGGCGATCAGGGCGCGGCGGAGATTGGCGGCGGACTCGTCGAAGATCGCAGATAGCTGATCGAGGATGCCCGGAATCGCTTCGATACTGGTCATTGAGGCAGAGCCGATGCGGCACGTCGGGGCTGCTGGCAAGTCCGTTGATTTAGTAAGGACACTTACTATATGCACTTGGATGGAACAGCTTGCATGGGAAATCGGGGAAACCGCGCACGCTCTGCGTCGCGCGTTTGACCGGCGAGCGGCGGAGGTCGGGGTGACGCGCGCGCAGTGGCGCGTGCTGGCCCATCTTGGCCGTGCCCCCGGCCAACGGCAGGTCGAGTTGGCCGAGCGGATGGACATCGAGCCGATCACCCTTTGCCGAATTGTCGACCGGCTGGACGAGGCCGGACTGGTCGAACGCCGTCGCGATCCGGCTGACCGGCGCGCCTGGCAACTGTTCAACACGGCCAAGGCGGAGCCGCTGCTGGAACGACTTCAAGTTTTGGCTTCTGAAATGAGCAACGAGGCATTCGCCGATCTGTCGGCCGAGCAGATCGACGGCGTGAGAGAGGCACTGACGCGGGTCCGCCAGAACGTCGCGGCCGCGCACAAGAACAGGGTATCCGCATGAACAAGATGAGCGCCGAGCCGATGACCGGCGAGGAACTGGCCCCGGCTGGCTCACCTCCGGCCAAGCTGAAGCGGATGGTCCTGATGTTGCTGGTGCCGCTGATCCTACTGGCGGCGGGAGGGTGGTATTACCTGACGGGCAAGGATCAGGTCTCTACCGACAATGCCGCCGTGAAGCAGGACATCACCTCGGTCGGAGCGCAGGTCAGCGGTCCGATTGCCGAGGTGTTCGTGCGCGAGGGAGATCGAGTGCGTGCGGGACAGCTGCTGTTCCGGATCGATCCCGCGCCCTATCGTGTCGCGCTGGCCCAGGCGGAAGCGCAGCTGGCAGCCGCCCAGCTGGCCGAACGGCAGGTGGTGACGCAGGCGGCGGGCACCGGTGCGGACATCGTCGGGGCGCAGGGCCAGCTGACGATCGCCGAGCGCTCGCTGGCGCGTCAGTCGCAGCTGCTCGGGCAGGGCTTCACCACACGGGTCAGTTATGACGAGGCGTTGGCCGACGTGACGGCCGCGCGCACTCGGCTGGCGGATGCGCGAGCACAGGCGGCCAACGCCCAGGCGGCAATTGCTTCGGGCGGTGAACAACCGGGGGAGGCAGCGGCGCGGGCGGCGATAGCCAAGGCGCGGCTGGACCTTGCCAGAGCCGACGTGCGCGCCCCGGCGGCCGGTGTGATCGCCAATGCCGACCGACTTCTCGTCGGCCAGCAGGTGGTCCCAGGCGTCGGCATGCTGTCGCTCGTGGCGGGCGGCGACGCGTGGGTTGAAGCGAACTTCAAGGAAGAAGACCTTGCCCGCATGGTGCCAGGGCAGAGGGTCGAGGTCGAGATCGACGCCTATCCGGACGAGAAGCTGACGGGCCGGGTGCAGAGCATCGGCGCGGGGACGGGATCCGAGTTTGCGATCCTTCCGGCGCAGAATGCCAACGGCAATTGGGTCAAGGTGACGCAGCGCGTGCCGGTTCGTGTTCGCCTCGACCGCAAGCCGGGCCGGCCGCTCATTGCGGGCCTATCGGCAACCGTGACGGTCGATCTGCGGGGCTGAACCCAATGGCCGAAGCGAGTCATCCACTTGCGCCGGCGCAGCGGCTGCTGGTCACCATTGCGGTGATGCTGGCGGTGCTGATGCAGGTGCTGGACACCACCATCGCCAACGTCGCACTGCCGCACATGCAGGCCAGCCTGGGTGCGACGCAGGAAAGCATCAATTGGGTGCTGACCAGCTATATCGTCGCCAGCGCGATCGCCATCCCGATCAGCGGCTGGCTGGCCGACCGGGTTGGGCGCAAGCGGCTGATGCTGTGGGCGGTAGTGGGCTTCACCCTCGCGTCCATGCTGTGCGCGATTGCGACGTCGCTGCCGGAGATGGTGGTGTTCCGCATTCTGCAGGGGATCAGCGGCGCATTCCTGGTGCCCCTCGCTCAGGCCACGCTGTTCGACATCAACCCGCCCGAGCGGCACGGCCAGGCAATGGCGCTGTTCGGCGGCGGAATCATGATCGGACCGATCATGGGGCCGGTGCTGGGCGGGTGGCTGACGGATAGCTTCGACTGGCGCTGGGTGTTCATCGTCAACCTGCCGGTGGGAGTGCTGGCCGCCGTTATGCTGTGGCGGGTCATGCCGGAGCGCGCGATCAGCCGCCGTCGCTTCGACCTCTTCGGTTTCTTCCTTGCGGCATTGGCACTCGGCGCGTTGCAGATGTTTCTGGACCGGGGCGAGAGCCAGGATTGGTTCGGAAGCTGGGAGATCATCCTGGAGGCCGGACTAACAGTCGCTTTCTTCTGGATGTTCGTGGTGCACACGCTGACCGCACGCGAGCCGATCTTCGAACGCGGAATGTTCGCGGACCGCAACTTCGCCACGGGGCTGCTGTTCATGGCGGTTACCGGCGTCTTGCTGCTTGCCGGACTGGCGCTGCTGCCGCCACTGCTGCAGCAGCTGTACGGCTATTCGGTGCTGCAGTCGGGCATTCTGACCGCACCACGAGGGGTCGGCACGCTGATCTCCATGCTGGTTGCGGGCAAGCTGATCGGCAAGGTCGACATGCGCCTGCTGGTGGTGATCGGCATCAGCCTGATGGGAGGCAGCTTGTGGATGATGACGGGTTTCGCGCTCGATCAGCCAGCGGGGCCGGTGATCTGGAGCGGGCTGGTGCAAGGGCTTGGGCTGGGGCTGATCTTCGTCACCATGCAGAGCCTGGCGTTCGCTACCCTGGCACCGCAGCTGCGGACCAACGCCGCCAGCCTGTTGAACCTGTCGCGAAACATCGGCGGGTCCGTCGGCATCGCGCTGGTTGGATCGCAGCTGGTCCGCAACACGCAGATCGCGCATGCCGACATGGCGAGCAATGTCACCGCCAACACGATCCCGACGATGGATCCTACCTTGCTTCAGCGGATCGGCCAGCAGGGTGACGTCGCGCTGCAGCTGATCAATGCGGAGATCAACCGGCAGGCGCTGTTCATCGCCTACCTGGACGACTTC
>DATLMM010000078.1:0-7050 GCA_035537335.1 Sphingomicrobium sp.
AACCAAGCTCCAGTTCCTGCATGCCCATCACGGTGGGTACGATGATCACCGTGCCCCGAGCCGTGCTTCCTGCTGAGATGAGCACGTGGGTCAAGGTCTCACCACCGAAATCCTGGTTCACTTCCCGTTCGCTCATGCCGCCTCCAATAGCCGCGTTGCCTGCGCCCGTGCCTCGTCGGTCACTGCCGCCCCCGACAGCATCCGCGCGATCTCCTCCCGCCGTTCGTCCGTGTTCAGCAATCGGACGGTAGTGCGGGTGCCACCCTCGCCGTGGCTCTTCTCGATCCGGTAGTGATGGGCGGCCCGCGCCGCTACCTGGGGCGAGTGCGTGACGACCAACAGCTGGCTCTGCTCGGCCAAGCGCGACAACCGCTCGCCGATCGCGCTCGCCACGGCACCGCCGACGCCACGATCGATCTCGTCGAAGATCATGGTCGAAGCGCCGCCCGCCTCGGCCAAGGCGACTTTCAACGCCAGGATGAAGCGGCTGAGTTCGCCACCAGAAGCGATCTTGGTCAGCGCTCCGAACGGCGCTCCAGGATTGGTGGACACAGTGAACTCGACACGGTCGATTCCCGATGGACCCGGTGGCATGTCGCCGATCACCGTTCGGAACGTCGCGGCCTCGAGCTTGAGCGGCGCGAGCTCTCGAGCAACGGCGACGTCCAGGCGGGCCGATGCGTCGAGCCTCGCCAGCCGAAGCCCAAGTGCAGCATCGTCATAGGATTTCCGCGCCGCCGCAAGCTCACGCTCCAGTTCGGCCATACGTCCGCCACCGGCTTCGATCCGCGCCAGCCGCCCTGCCATCTCCTGCCCCAGGGCCGCGAGCCCGTCGGGCTCGACCCGGTGCTTGCGAGCAAGCGCGCGAATATCGAACAGCCGGCTTTCGACCAGTTCCAGGCGCTGCGGATCGAACGCCATTGCCTCGGCGGCAAGAGCGATCCGGTCTTCGGCTTCAGCGGTCTCGATCACTGCCCGGTCCAGGCTGGCGAGCGCCTCCGCCAGCAGCGGATGGTCGACCGCGCCGCGCTCGATCCGGCGAGCCGCGGCCCTTAGTTGAGCAAGCGCGCCATCCGACCCGCCCAGCAGGTCATCCAGTCCTTGCAGCGCCTCACCTGCCTTTTCGCCCGCCTGCATGGCGGCGCGCTGGTCGGACAGGCCGGTCTCCTCCCCTGGTTGCGGAGCCAGCCTGGCGATCTCCTCGGCAGCGTGGGTGAGGTAATCGCGGTCGCGCTCAGCCTCGGCCGCCGACGCCTGGGCTTGTGCAAGCGCCGTGTTGAGGCGCGCGACTTCTGTCCAGGCCGCTGCGACGGCGGCTGTATCAAGCTTGCCAAAAGCGTCGAGCAGGTCGCGGTGGCCCTTTGGATTGAGCAGTCCGCGGTCGTCGTGCTGACCGTGGATCTCGACCAGCGTTCCGCCGACCTCCCGCAAGGTGCCGGCGGGCGCTAGGGCACCTCCTACATACGCGCGACTGCCGCCGTCGGCCTTGAGTTGACGGCGCAGCAGCAGCGGCTCGCCGGGCTCATGCTCCACGCCCGCCTCGTCGAGCAGGGCGGCAGCTGGATGAGTGGCCGGAACGTCGAACGCAGCCGTAACGGAGGCCGCTTGCTGACCCGCGCGGACGAGCCCGCTATCGGCCCGGGCGCCCAGTGCCAAGCCGAGCGCATCGAGCAGGATCGACTTGCCCGCGCCGGTTTCGCCGGTGAGCACGCCCAGGCCCGAGCCGAATTCCAGTTCGAGCCGGTCGATCAGCACGACGTCACGGATCACCAGGCTCGTCAGCATGGCGTCGGCTTACGCGATGATTGAGCGAACGTTAAGCGGGTTCAGCCGCGCCTCGCGAGCGGAGCGCCGCCGGGCCGTTCGATGTGTCAGCTCGGGGTGGCGACAGCCGCGGTCTGCTGCGGCGCGTGGCGTTGCACGAGGTCGAAGGCCCGCTTGTACCAGTCGGTGCCAGGGTAGTTGCGCCCAAGCACGGCCGCGCTCTTCTGCGCTTCGGTCGGCACGCCAAGCGCCAGGTAGCTTTCCGTCAGGCGCATCAGAGCCTCGGGCGTGTGACTGGTCGTCTGGTACTTGTCGACGACGGCGCGGAAGCGGGACACGGACGCCAGCCAGTTGCCCGATCGCTGGTAGAAGCGCCCCACCTCCATCTCCTTGCCGGCAAGGTGATCGTTGATGAGGTCAAGCTTCAACCGCGCATCGTTGGCGTAGCGGCTTTCGGGATAGCGGCGGATGAGTTCGTTGAACGCATCGGACGCTTGCTGCGTGATCTTCTGATCGCGGGTCACGTCAGCGATCTGATTGTAGTAGCTCATCGCGATCAGATAGTTGGCGTAAGGCGCATCCTTGTTACCCGGGTGGATGGTCAGGAAGCGCTGGGCCGAGCTGACCGTCTCCGGATACTTCTTTGCCATGTAGTAGCTGAAGGCGCTCATCATCTGGGCGCGGCGGGCCCATACCGAATAGGGATGCTGGCGCTCGACCTCGTCGAACAGCTTGGCCGCTTCCTCATAGCGCTGATCGTCCAGTCGCTCCTTGGCAAGGCCGTAAAGCGTGTTGACGTCGCTCGCGACATAGCTGGTGTCGGTCTTGGCGCCGTTGCGGGCGCAACCGGCGGCGGGAAGGATGATGGCGCAGGCGAGCAGCGCCGCCGCGGTACGGGAAAGCTTCATGGGGGTGCCTTCTAGCGCTGCCCTCGGGCAAGGGAAAGCGGACTCATCGCAGGGAGGATATGAACGACCGCTGGCCGTCAAACCACCGCCCCATCAGCGCGGACCTTGGCCGCAGCCACGGCGTCATCGTCCGTCCGCACGAAGCTGTCGGGCTTCATGCCGAGCCAGACCAGGATGGGCGCGGAGATGTAGATCGACGAATAGGTGCCGATGAACGTGCCGAGCAGGATCGCGAGGGTCAGGCCGAAGATCACATCCGGTCCGAACAACAGCAGCATGGCAAGCGCCAGCATGATGGAGCCCGATGTGACGATCGTCCGCGACAAGGTCTCGTTGAGCGAAAGGTTGAGCAGCGGCACCATCGCCATCTTGCGATACTTCCGCAGGTTCTCACGAATGCGGTCGTAGATCACGACCGTATCGTTAAGCGAATAGCCGACCACCGCCAGGAAGGCCGCGACGATGTTGAGGTCGACCTGCAACTGGGTGAGCGCGAAAAAGCCGAGGATCAGCGACACGTCGTGAAACAGCGTGGCCAGCGCGCCGACGCCGAACTGCCACTCGAACCGGAACCAGATGTATAGCGCGATCCCCAGCATAGCCAGGCCGATGGCGAGCGCACCGTCGAGGGCAAGTTCGCCGCTCACCTTGCCGGATACGGATTCGCCGGCATCGACACGGGCACCTGGATACTGCTGCTGCACCATGGTGCGAAGCTCGGACACGACCTGATTGGCGGCAGTCTCCGGACCTTCGGGCTTCGGCAGCCGGATCTGGTAGGTCCGCGGATCGCCGAATTCCTGGATCGTGGCTTCACCGACCTCCAAGCTCGCGACCCGGCCCCGTAGCTGCTCAATGTCGACTGGCTGGGCGAAGTTGACCCGCACCACCTGTCCGCCGACGAAATCGATGCCAAGGTTAAGGCCACGAACTCCGACCAGCACCAGACTGGCAACCGTCACCAGCAGCGACAGGATGAGCGCGATGTTGCGCACGCTCATGAAGTCGATGTTGGTGTCGTCAGGGACGAGCTTGAGCAGCTTCATGGCTTGAACAGCGCCTTAGATATGTAGTTCGCGCGGCCGGGTGCGCTTGACCCACAGCGCGACCAGCATGCGAGTGAAGTTCACGGCGGTGAACACGGAAGTGACGATGCCGATGAAGAGCACCACGGCGAACCCGCGGATCGGGCCAGAGCCGAAGTAGAACATCAGGGCGGCGGCGATGGTGTTGGTGATGTTGGCATCGAAGATGGCGGTGGATGCCTCCTTGTAGCCGGTTTCCAGTGCATCGAGGATCTTGCGTCCTCGTTTCAACTCCTCGCGAATGCGCTCGTTGATCAGCACGTTGGCGTCGACTGCTGCGCCGATGGTCAGCACGAAGCCGGCAATGCCGGGCAAGGTCAACGTCGCGTTGAAGATGGCCATGATGCCGAGGATCATCAGCGCATTCACGATCAGCGCGAGGTTTGCGTAGACCCCGAACCGGCCATAGGTGATGACCATAAAGCCCATCACCGCCAGGATCGCGATGACGGATGCGATCGCGCCCTTCTCGATCGAGTCCTTGCCGAGGTCGGCGCTGATCGAGCGCTCCTCGATAACGTTCAGCTTCACCGGCAGTTTGCCCGAAGCAAGGCTGATCGCAAGCGCATTGGCGCTTTCGACGGTGAAGTTACCGCTGATCTGCGCCTGACCGCCCAGGATCGGCTCGTTGATGTTGGGGGCGGACAGCACCTTCTCGTCCAGGATGATGGCGAACGGCTTCCCCGTGTTTTCCTGCGTGACCCGACCGAAACGGCGAGCGCCGGCCGAGTTGAAGGTGATCGAAACGACCGGAGCGCCGCTCTGCTGATCAAAGGTCTGCTTGGCATCGACCAGCTGCTCTCCCGAGACCATTACCCGGCGCTGAACGGCGATAAAGCCGGAGCCATCCGCCATGGGGAGCACCTGGCTGCCCGCCGGCGCGCGCCCTTGAGCAAGCTGGGCAGGGTCGGCGCTCTGATCGACCAGCTTGAACTCGAGTCGGGCGGTCTGGCCGATCAGGTCCTTCAAGGCCTCGGGGTCCTCGACACCAGGCACCTGCACCAGGATGCGGCGCTGGCCCTGGTTGACGACCGTGACTTCCTTGGTCCCGCCTGGATCGATGCGGCGGCGGACCACGTCGCGCGCGACCGTCATCGCATCGCGCAGGCTGGCCTGAACGCCGGCCTCAGTGGGGATGAGGATCACGCGGTTGCCGTCCTGGGCCGTGACGTTCCAGGTCCGGGTGCCGGTCAGCCCGACCGGCTGGGTCAGCGTCCGCATCCGCTCCACCGCCGCATCAAGCTGGGCGGGATCGCGAACGATGAAGCTGATCTGCCCGCCGCTGGTCGAAACGTCGCCGACCGCGACACGCGGGTCGCGGCGCAGTTCGGTCTGGACGTTCTCCTCCATGGCCGTCAGCCGCTGCTTCTCAGCGTCGGCGAGATCGGCTTCCAGCAGCAAGTGGCTGCCGCCGGCGAGATCGAGGCCGAGGTTGATGCGGGCTTGCGGAAGGAAGCTCGGGTAGCGCTTCATCGCCGATTGCGGGAGCAGACTGGGGATGGCAAAGAGAATGCCGAGAAGGATCGTCAGGCTGATCGCCCATACCTTCCAGCGCGGAAAGTCCAACATCAGTCGTTGGCCGGCTTTGCGGTCGGAGTGATCACCTGGCTGATAGTCGACTTGACGATCCGCACCCTGACGCCCTGAGCAATCTCGACCTCCGCCTCGGCATCGTCGATCACGCGGGTGACGCGCCCGCGGATGCCTCCGCCCGTGACGATATCGTCACCCTTCTTGATCGCCGAGATGGTCGCCTGATGCTGCTTTAACCGCCGCTGCTGCGGCCGGATCATCAGCAGGTAGAAGATCAGAAAGATCAGGACCCACGGCAGAATGCCGATCAGGAAACCGGTGGTTCCGCCCGGAGGTGCTCCGGCAACGGCGGCGGTCAGAAGAAGCGGGCTCGACATGGGCGGTGATGAACTTTCGGGTCTTGAGCCATGATGGTCGGGGCGACTGGATTCGAACCAGCGACCCCCACACCCCCAGTGTGATGCGCTACCAGGCTGCGCTACGCCCCGACCAGACGGGCGCATCTAGTTGCGGCAACCGAGCAAAGCAAGGCATGGGTCGGCCATGGCTCGGCGACGGCGCAGGCGAGGATGGGGCAAGCGGCTGCTGCTGGCAGTTGCGGCAGTGCCAGCGCTGTACCTGCTCCTTGCGCTGTTCGGCTCATTGTTGCCGATCAATTCGGCCTGGCAAGAACCCGAGCGCGGAACAACCGTTTATCTCCGCTCCAATGGCATTCACGTGGACATCGTCATGCCGGCCGTTGCAGAAGGGCTCGACTGGCGGCGCTACTTTCCTCGCACCGACTTCAGGGCCGCCCCGGCCAGTCCGCGCTGGTTTACCTTTGGAGCGGGCGAGCGGCGCGTGTTCCTGGATACGGCGACCTGGTTTGACCTCACTCCGCGCACCGCCTGGGCGGCGCTGATGGGCGGCGAGCAGGTCATGCATGTCGAGCGCACAAGCGAGCCGGGGAGCAATCTGCGTGCTCTGCGCCTGCGCCCGGAGGAATATCGCCGCTTGTGGGCGGCAATCCGGGCGCAGCTGGAGCTCTCGCCCGGTGGCCGGCCGCAACGGATCGACCATCCGGGCTATTTCGGCGACGACGCCTTCTACCTCGCGCGGGGCAAAGCCAGCGCGCTGCACACCTGCAACAATTGGGTCGCCGACCAGCTGCGGCTGGCCGGCGTGGAAGCGAGCGTGTGGAGCCCCTTCGCCCAAGGACTGACGTGGCGGTATCGCCTTGTGGATCAGAGCACGTAGCGGCTCAGATCCGCGTTCCGAGCGATGCTGCTGAGCTGCTGTTCAACAAAGGCCGCGTCCACGTTCAGCGTTTCGCCTTGCCGGTCCTCGGCCTCGTAGCTGACGGTCTCCAGCAGCTTTTCCAGCACTGTCTGCAAACGTCGGGCGCCGATATTTTCCAGCGACTCGTTCACCTCGGCCGCGATCCGGGCAAGGGCACGAATGCCCTCGGCCGAGAACTCGACACCGACGTTTTCGGTCGCCAGCAAAGCACGATACTGCTCGGTCAGGCTGGCGCGTGTGTCGGAAAGGATCGACACGAAGTCGTCCTCAGTAAGAGCCGACAGCTCAACCCGGATCGGCAATCGGCCCTGAAGCTCCGGCAGCAGGTCGGAAGGCTTGGCGACATGAAAGGCGCCTGACGCGATGAACAGGATGTGGTCGGTCTTGATCGGCCCGTATTTTGTCGCAACCGTGGTGCCCTCGATCAGCGGCAGCAAGTCGCGCTGCACCCCTTCACGGCTGACCGAGCCGCCGCGTACGTC
>DATLMM010000079.1:0-31875 GCA_035537335.1 Sphingomicrobium sp.
GCGTGCGTGACAGCTTCGGCGAAGGAGCTGAACTGTGACAGACGCTCAAGATTACGGACCGTCGGGAAGATCGCGCTTGCGGTTCCTGCCGCGATCCGGCCGAGAACGGCCTTAGCCGTCAGCCATTCGGCGCTGTCGCACTCGCCCGCCTGAGGTCGGAGAGGCCACTCGCCCGAAGGTGCGCGAGCAAGGAAGAACAGGGTGTCGAAGCGGCGGGCCTGATGAAAGGCGGGCTTCCAGCGAGCGAACGGCACCAGCGCATCCAGATCGAGGGAGAGCGCATGCCGGCCAAGCAAATCTGCAAACGGCTCTCCGGCATGAAGCGACCCCTGAAGGCCGGGTGGCGGTAGGGGCGCAAAGCCGACCGGCAGACCGGTTTCCTCTAGCGTTTCCCTGATGGCTGCGACCCGGCCAGCGGACTCGAAATCACTGGCGAGTGCACGGTCAGCCTCGTCGATCCGGCCGCCGGGAAAGACCATCGCGCCACCGGCAAAGGTCATGTTCCGGGTGCGGGTCACCATGAGCAGTTCGGGTGGGCCATCCGGCCGATCGCGCATGACGATCAGGGTTGCGGCAGGAATGGCGTCGTCGCTCATGGTCCAGAGCCCTAGGCGCCGGCAACCCAAAGAAAAAGGCCGGCCTTCCAGCAGGAAGACCGGCCAATCCACCTGCCGCAAGGGCAGGAGTGCTTACATTGCGTTGACGGCGGCGTTCGCTTCGGCCGGGCTGGCGGCGTTCACGTCGGCCTCGTCGATGGACTCTTCCTTGCGGTCGCCTTCGGTTTCCAGCGCGTCGGCCTGGTTCTCCAGGGTCGCAGCGGCGGCGGCGTTGCCGGTGTTGTCGGCCATCATCTCAAGGTTGTCGGCGGCGGCTTCATAGTTGTCGTTGACGTTATCGCCGAGCGAATCATCACCGCTGCCGCCACAGGCCGCGAGCGCGAGCGAAGCAGCGCCAACCAGCGCGAAAGAAATCTTCTTCATGGTGCTTTCCCCTTAGTGGTTCTTCTTATCAGGCTAACAATTGCCCGCTTGGTCCGTCCAAACGCGAGTGCTTTCGGTTCGGTTCCGTGACGCTTGATGGCGGGTCTATCCTTGAGACTCAAGCGACAAACGGCTAAATAGACCGGGCCGGGTGACCGGCTATGCTGGTAGATCGCTAGTTGGAATAGGCATTTCGGACCCGGGGGGCAGTACCCCGGCGCCTCCACCAGCAGCGGCGCGATTGAACTCGAGTGGGCTCGACGCGCCGTTGCTGATGGGGGCGAAACAGGATCGACGGATGCAATAAAGTTCTGGCTGCCAGTCGGCTGAGGTGAGCCGTAAAACCGCCTTTCACACAAGTGCCAACGATAACGAGGCTCTTGCGATTGCTGCGTAACTGACGGCCTAGCGGTCTGAAGTTACAATGACAAAAGCGCGGTCGGACCCCACCGGGCAACAGAAGGGGAATCCAGCGGCCACCGAGGGAGCCGGGCAACAGAATCCCTCGGACTCTTCGCACCCAGCGCGAGGCATCGGGCGACAAGAGCCTCCTCACTTCCCCTTCCTTTCCGCTTGGGCCGAGCGCGACAAGTCGATTGAAAGCGGCTGGTGTGTCATCTACCTAAGACGCATTCGTTCGTTCTTCAGGGGAAACGACCAGCATGACTGCCATCCGCCGCCTCGGCCTCTTCGCTCCGCTCCTAGCGCTCAGCCTCGCGGGATGCGGGCTTAACTCGGTTCCGACCTCCGAGGAGAATGTCAACGCCAAGTGGGGCAATGTGCAGAGCGAATATCAGCGTCGGGCCGACCTGGTGCCGAACCTGGTCCGGACGGTCGAGCGATACGCCGATCAGGAGCGCGATGTTCTGACCCAGGTCACGCAGGCCCGGGCGCAGGCGTCAAGCGTGCAGCTCAATGCCGCCGACCTCAGTGACCCGGCCAAGGTCCGTGCCTTCAACGATGCGCAGACTCAGCTCGGTTCGTCGCTGGGCCGCTTGCTGGTCACGTTCGAGCGTTATCCCGATCTCAAGAGCAACCAAAATTTCCTGACGCTGCAGGCGCAGCTGGAGGGGACGGAGAACAGCATCCTGGTCGCTCGCCGCGATTACAACGAAGCGGTGCAGGGCTATAACACCACTATCCGCACCTTCCCGGACGCGATCGGCGCCAAGGTCTTCTACGGCGCCAAGCCGAAGGTCCCGTTCGAGGCCGCAAGCGGCGCGCAGAACGCGCCAACCATCGATTTCAACGCCAGCTAAGGCGGCGGGATGATCCGCCTGTTTGCGGCGCTGTGGCTGGCTCTGGTTGCCGCGCCAGTCGCTGCGCAGACTTTTCCCAAGCTAACCGGGCGCGTAGTTGATTCGGCAAACCTGTTGGATCCGGCGCGCGAGCAGGCGCTAACCGCACGCCTGGAAGGGCTGGAGCAGCAGAGCGGGCGTCAGCTGGTCGTTGCTACGGTACCGAGCCTGGAAGGTCGGCCGATCGAGGATTACGGCTATCGCCTCGGCCGCGCCTGGGGGATCGGTTCGGCGGAAAGGGATGACGGCGTTGTGCTGCTAGTCGCGCCCAATGAACGCAAGGTCAGGATCGAGACGGGGTACGGCGCGCGGGTGTTCCTCACGGACGCGATGTCGAGTTACATCGTGCGGAACGCGGTCCTGCCGCGCTTCCGCCAGAATGACTATCCTGGCGGTATAGAGGCCGGCGTCGAGCAGATCGCGACCCAGATGACATTACCGCCGGCCGAGGCGCAGAAGCGCCTGCAGGAGGTCGGCCAGCGCGAAGGCCAGCGCCAGTCAGCCGGTTCGGGGATCGGTCCGGTAATCTTCTGGGGAATGATCATCCTGTTCGTGCTGCTGTCGTTCGGACGCAGTGCGGGCGGGCGCAAGTATCGTGGCCGGGGCCGGCGCAGGAACGGCTTCGATGCGGGCGATGCGGCGGTGATCCTGTGGGGCCTCGACGCACTGTCCCGCGGCTCGCGTGGCGGCGGTGGCTGGGGTGGCGGCTTTGGCGGGGGCGGAGGCGGCGGCTTTGGCGGCTTCTCCGGCGGTGGCGGCTCCTTTGGCGGCGGCGGAGCGTCCGGATCATGGTAGCGCTACGCTTCACCGAGGACGAACATGCGCGAGTCAGCCAAGCCATCGCCGCGGCGGAACGCAGGAGTGACGGCGAGATTGTCACGGTCGTGACGGAATGTTCCGACGCGTACCACGACGTAGCCCTGCATTGGGCGGTGCTCGCGCTGATCGCCGTTCTGGCAGCCGCCGCCGCGTTCCCCGGCCATCTGCAGTTCTGGTACATCCTGCTGTTCGACGCTAGCTGGGGCATGGCGCCAGCGCTCGGCCGCCTGCTGTTCTTCGTGATGGCGCTGGCGGTATTGACGTTCACCGCAGTGCTGCTGATCCTGAAGATCATCCCATTGCGGCTGGCGCTGACGCCGGGTGCGACCAAGCAACGACGTGTCCGGCGACGCGCCATCGCCCTGTTCCGGGCTGCAGCAGAGCGGCGGACTGTGGGCCGTACCGGCATCCTCATCTACCTTTCGCTGGCCGAGCACCGAGCGGAGCTGGTTGCTGACGAAGCGATCGTTAAGGTGACGACGCCCGACACCTGGGGGGAGGCGATGGCAGCGCTTGTCACTCACTTGAAGGCCGGGCAGCCGGCGGACGGCATGGTCGCGGCCATCGGCATCGTTGGAGAGGTGCTGCAGCAGCATTTCCCGCGCTCGGCCGGCGACACCAACGAGATTCCCGACAAGCTGATCGAACTTTGATGGACCCGGACTTCGACGCGCCTGCCGAGATCCGCTGGCAAGGCCGCTTCGTGCAGGCCGTCACCCGGGGCAAGTGGGAGTATGCCGGTCGTGTCGGCGGCATTCGAGCAGTGGTGATCCTGGCCGAACATGACGGCTGCTACATCCTGGTCGAGCAGCATCGCGTAGCGGTTGGCGGACCTTGCCTTGAGCTTCCGGCCGGTCTGGTTGGCGATCACGATCCTTCGGCCACCGTGGAAAGCACCGCTGTTGTCGAACTGGAGGAGGAAACGGGCTATACGGCCGAGCGGATCGAGCGGCTGGGGGACTTCCATGCCTCCCCGGGAATGCTTTCCGAAAGCTTTACCTTGGTCCAAGCGCAGGGCGTTCGAAGGATCGGCGATGGTGGCGGGATTGCTGGCGAGGAGGAGATCACCGTCCACTTGGTGCCCCTTAGTGAGGTGGCACGCTTCGTTGCTGGCCGGCGGAAGGCCGGGGTCGCGATGGACGTCAAGCTGCTGCTTTTGCTCGCGCCCGATTTCTTAGGTCGAACAGTAACTTAGCTCAGACTGGGTTCATGGTGCTGGTGTAGGCAGAGCCGATGTTCGTCGTTTGTCCGTTTGTCGATGAGCCGCTTGCGGCCCTTCTCGTGCAGCGGCACTGCGGCGGCAAGACAATCGAGAGGCTTCCTGCATGTTCAAGCAATTTCTTCTTGCCGGGTCGGCGCTGATGGCGGTGTCTGCCTGCGCCACGGCTCCGGCCGGCCAACCGACGCTCACTGCCCAGGGCTCGCGAGATGAGGCTTCGATGCCGCAGATCGTCGCGGTGCCCGACAACATCCTGCTTGCCGAATGGACGGGCTCATACGATGGCGTGCCGCCGTGGGATAAGGTCAAGGTGACCGACTTCTCGCCGGCCTTCCAGTTCGCCATCGACGAGCAGCGCCGCGAGTACCGGGTGATTGCCGACAATGCCGAGTCGCCGACCTTCGCTAACACGGTCGAGGCCATGGAGCGGGCCGGCCAGCGGCTCGGCCGCGTGCAGGCTGTGTTCGGCGTCTACACCGACAATCTGTCGACGCCCGAGGTCCAGGCGCTGGACAAGGAATGGTCGCCCAAGCTGTCGGCCGCGAGCGACGAGATCACGCTTGATCCCAAGCTCTTCGCCAGGATCGAGACGCTTTACAACAATCGCGCCGAGCTTGGGCTCGATGCCAAGCAGACCCGTCTGCTGGAGCGGAGCTATCAGTATTTCGTGCGCAACGGCGCCAAGCTCTCGCCGGAACAGAAGACGCAGCTGAGCGGCTATAATCAGCAGCTCGCCTCGCTGTTCAGCGACTTCAATGCGCGCCTGTTGGCTGACGAGGGTAGCTTCATTCAGGCGAGCGCCACCGAGATGGCCGGCGTGCCGCAGGATGTGAAGGATGCCGCCGCAGCAGTGGCCAAGGACAAGGGCCTGCCGGCTGGCAGCTTCGCCATCCGCAACACGCGTTCGGCGGTCGAACCGGTGCTTACGTTCGGAAGCAATCGGGCGCTACGTCAAAAGGTGTTCCAGGCGTTCAGCAATCGGGGCGACAATGGCAACCCGAACGATACTAATCAGCTAATCTCGCAGATCGTCAAGCTTCGAGCCGACCGGGCCAAGCTGCTCGGCTTCGGCAGCCATGGCGAGTGGCGGATGCAGGACACGATGGCCAAGACGCCAGCAAAGGCAATGGAACTAATGATGCGCGTCTGGCCGGCCGCTGTGGCGCGCGTGAAGGAAGAAGTGCGCGATCAGCAGCCGTTTGCCCGCCGTGACGGCGTGCGGACGATCGAGCCATGGGACGTTCGCTACTATCAGGAGAAGGTGCGCAAGGCGCGCTACGACCTCAGCGAAGACGAGATCAAGCCGTACCTGGAGCTGTCGAATCTCGTGAACGGCATGTTCTGGTCGGCGGGCCAACTCTACGGCCTGGAGTTCAAGGAGAACACCGGTCAGGTGCCGGTCTTCCACCCGGACGTCCGCACCTTCGAAGTGACGCGCGAGGGTAAGCCGATGGGTCTGTTCTATCTCGACACCTACGGTCGGGAAGGCAAGCGCTCGGGCGCCTGGATGACCACGTATCGCAGCCGGGCGGGACTGCTCGGCGACAACATCGTGCTCGCGTCCAACAACAACAACTTCACCAAGCCTGCGGCGGGCCAGCCCGTGCTGATCAGCCTGGATGATGCTTCCACGCTGTTCCACGAATTCGGGCACGCGATCCACTATCTGCTGGTGGATGTGAAGTACCCCAGCTTGGGTGGAGCGCAGCGCGACTTCGTCGAGTATCCCAGTCAGGTGAACGAGAACTGGCTGCTCACACGGCCCGTGCTCGATCGCTTCGCCCTTCACTATCGGACGCGTCAGCCGATGCCCAAGGCGCTCGTCGACAAGATCGAGAAGTCGGAAACCTTTAACCAGGGCTTCGCCACGGTGGAATATCTGTCGTCCGCGCTGGTCGACATGAAGCTGCATACCGACCCGAACGGCGTGGTTGATCCGGATGCGTTCGAGCGGCGGACGCTAACCGAACTCGGGATGCCACGGGAGATGGTGATGCGCCATCGGCTACCGCAGTTCGGTCACCTCTTCTCGTCGGACGCCTATTCGGCCGGCTATTACTCGTACCTGTGGTCGGAAGTGATGGACGCGGACACCTGGGCGGCGTTCGAGGAGACCGGTAACCCGTTCGACAAGAAGACGGCCGACGCATTCCGCACCTATCTCTTGTCGACCGGCAATGAGACGGACCGGGCCGAAGCCTACCGTCAGTTCCGCGGACGGGATCCTGACGTGACCGCGCTGCTCAAGCGGCGTGGCTTTCCGGTGAACTGACAGTCTTGAGGCGTCATCTTGGTCTGCGCCGGGATGACGCCTGACGACCTACTCCGCCAAAGGAGCAGCCGCGGCGGACAGCAGATTAAGCTGTTCGTTGCAACCTGCCTCGATCAGCGCTCTGCCGAGGTCAACAAAGCCACTGCCTGGCTGAACGGCCTTTGCATGAAGCTCAACGGATCCGATTCTATAGTGACCGCCGTCACGGAGCGGCACGGCGGCGGGCCAGTCGGCGAGCTGCTGGCGAGCGGCAAAGCTCTGGCTTGCCGACTTACCGCTGCTGAGGTCCCGCACGGTTACGCTACGTTCGGAGGTGACATCGTTGCGGTGGAGCCTGATAGCGTTCGGCTGCACGAAGCAGAAGGTCTCCGGCCTGTCGACGGATGCATGCCACAGCTGGCGCGGAAAAGGCATGGGGCGAACCGCGCCGACCCGGCCGCGGCGACTCGAGCCTTGCGCGACCAAGGCCGCAAAGCTGGTGGGGGCAGCCTTGCTCGCACCAGCGGCAACTGGGAAGCTGCCCGGGCCCCGCAATGTGCGCGAGCCCTTGGCATCGAGCAGGACCAGCGTGTCGCCTCCACGCAGTGAAACCCGCGCATTATCGGGCAGAGACTTGCCGGTCGGATACTGCGCAGCCGACGGCCCGGATGAGCGAACCACGATCACCGCGGCAGTGGCAGATGAAATCGCTGAC
This sequence comes from Sphingomicrobium sp., assembly GCA_035537335.1. Taxonomy (GTDB): domain Bacteria; phylum Pseudomonadota; class Alphaproteobacteria; order Sphingomonadales; family Sphingomonadaceae; genus Sphingomicrobium. The sequence goes on from DATLMM010000079.1 coordinate 7,283, forward strand.
AGCATCAGTGCACTCAGCAGGAAACTGGCTTTCATCCCTACTTCTCCCGCAGTTCGACGTGCCCACCGGGCGAGGATCTCGCCAGACGATACACGAAAAGCTGCAGCGCCGCATCATCTGGGTAAGCTAGGGTTAACGCCTTGATCGTGTTCAGAGCGGATAGATCGCCACCGTCATAGGCCTCCCACGCCGCTTTGAGCGCGTCGCGATCGAGCGGGTTCATGCCCGGCGCCGGCTCCCAGACCTCAATCGGGGTTGCTCGCCCGGACAGGACAATCCGGCCCATTGGGCGGAACTCGTCAAGGCCGGTGAGGCGCTTGGCTTCAGCACTGATAAGTCCCGTCGTCCGCAAGGACTTGTTGGCCGATTCCAGTCGCGCGGCGCAGTTCATTACGTCACCCAGGGCGGTGTACTGGAAGCGCTCGCGTCCGCCGAAGTTGCCGACGATCGCCTCGCCATGATGCACGCCGACCCGGGTTCGGCCGAGCCTTGGCTGATCACCGCCCCCAGCCGAGAAACTCTCCGCAAATACAATTATGTTTAGCATGGCTTGGGCTACGCGTTCGCCGTCGTTTTCCCGCGCGATGGGGGCGCCCCAAATGGCGACAAGGGCGTCGCCGACGAACTTGTCGATCGTGCCGCCGTGGCGGAGCACAATGTCGCACATGCCGTCGAGATAGCGGTTGAGCAGCACCGCCACCTGGTCGGGTGGCAGGCTGTGCGACAGCTTTGTAAAGCCCTCAAGGTCGGTGAAGAGGGCGAAGATCGGCCGCTTCTCGCCAGTCAGGGAGAGCTTCTCCGGTTCCCGCAGGATTTGTGCCGCAATGTCCTTGGGCAGGTATTTGCCGAGCGCGGAATGAGCAAAGCGGCGCTGCTCGGAGGTCATCGCCCTGGCCGCGCCCTCCGTCCCGAAGAAGCCCAGCAACCAGCCGACCAGCCAGCCGAACGCCGGCAGGTCCCGGGTGTCGACGCCGATCGTCTGCAGCCAGAAGGGCGTCGCAAGGAAGAAGAGGATTTGCCCGATCAGTGCCAGGGCGAGCACCCAGGGCCGCACATCGAGCATGGCAGTGAAAGCACCGCAGAGCACGACCAGAAGAGCAAGTAGCCAAAGGCCGACCGGTCCGGTCGGCCCCGGCATGTGGCCGTCGAGTTTCTGAGCGAGCATGGTCGCGTGAACCTCAAGGCCGGAGATCGTCTCTCGGAACCGACGCCCGAACTCCGTCGAAGGCTCCGCCAGCCGGCTTTCGGGAGTGGTGAAACGGTCGGCATCGGGCAGGTCGCCGCCGATCAGCACGCGGCGACCGCGCACCTGGTCCGCCAGCGCCAACGCAGCCTCCGGTATCGCGAACAAGTCGATCGGCAAGCTCAGGAACACTTGCCGTTCCGCATCGCGCGGCATGCGGTAGCGGATGGACCCGGTGTAGGCAGGCGCGTCGGGCCTGCCGGCGAGCGCAAAGGGGAGAAAGGGCGGAAGTCCCCTCGGCAGGGTCGGCCAGCTCCGCATCGCGTTGTCGCCGTCGGCCTCGATCCGGATACTTGCAGGTTGAACCTTGCTGCCCCGCAGCTGGGCGAACAGCCCATCGAGATGCGCCTGCTCCCAAGGTTGAACATCATCGCCGTTGTGGGCAGCGCTGGCATAGGCGAGCCAAGTGGGCGTTCGCATCTGCTTGAGACTGGCTACCAGCTCCGCATCTTCCGGTTGCGGCTGACCGATGATGATGTCGATGCCGATAGCCTTGGCACCCATGCCGTCGAGCGAGCGCAGCGCCCTGGCCAGAATGGCTCGGTCGAGCGGGGAGCGTTTGCCGGTCGCCTCCTGAGTCGCGGGGGTGAAGGGGACCAGCAGGATACGGCTGTCCTGCTCGACCGGCCCGCGAAGCGAGGCGTAGAGCGAGCGCACGTCGAAAAACATCCGTTCCGCGTCACGGCCGAGCGGCAAGTCCCAGGAAAACCGAGCCACCAGCAGGGCCAGAAGGAGCATGGCCATCGTGGTCGCGACCCGTGCCACCGGCACCCGGCCGAAAGTGCGGCGAACATCCGCGATGCTGGGCGCTGCGTCTTCGAACGGGTCGTCGTTCCGTCGATGACGCGGCGCGTCCATCCTACAGCCGGGCGACCTGCGCCTGTTGCCAGGCCAGCGCGGCCAGCGGCTGCAAAGCTTTCACCGTCTCCTCCGCCTGAGCGCTGGAGGCGTTCCCGCGCGCCAGCCGGCCCTTGATGCCGTGAATGATCGCGGCAAGCCGGAACAGGTTGAAGACGATGAGGTAGTCGAATGACGCGATGCCAGTCCTTCCCGTGCGGCGGCAGTAGGCGGCAACATACTCCTCTTCGGACGGGATGCCGAGTGCAGGCAGGTCGAGCCCGAGGAGGCCAGTGAAGATGCCGGCCGGCATTCGGAACATCAGGCAGTGATAGGTAAAGTCTGCCACCGGATCGCCGAGCGTGGACAGCTCCCAGTCAAGCACTGCGCGAACCTCAGGCTCAGCTGCATCGAAGATCATGTTGTCGCACCGGAAATCGCCATGCGTGACCCGGCTTTCCCCGCTGTCCGGGGGCAAGTGCTTGGCCAACCAGTCCACTAGCCGATCCATGTCGGCCAGCCGCCCGGCGTCGGTGTCCGTGGTGTACTGCTTGGACCAGCGGGCGACCTGCCGTTCGACATAGCCGGTCGCCTTGCCATAGTCGCCAAGGCAGATCGTCGCTGGATCGTAGCCGTGCAGCCGGGCGATAGTCGCGTTCATGGCATCGAAATGCGCGGCGCGGCTTGCCGGGGCGAGATCGGGAAATTGAGCCTCCCAGACAATGCGGCCGGGTACCAGATCCATGACAAAGAACGCCGTGCCGATGACGGCTTCATCCTCACACTGGGCGTGCACGCGCGGCACGGGAAAGCCCTGGCTTCCAAGCGCGGCCATCACGCGGAATTCGCGATCGACGGCGTGGGCACCAGGCAGGATCTTGCCCGGCGGCTTGCGGCGGAGGACGTAGGAGGCTGCCGGGGTATCGAGCTTGTAGGTCGGGTTGGACTGGCCACCCTTGAACTGACTGATGGTCAGCGGACCGGCAAAGCACGGGACATGATCTTCCATCCACCCGGCGAGCGAAGCCTGGTCGAAACGCAGGCGCTCGCTGACGTCGCGAGTGCCGCTGTTGGCTGAGGTGCGGTCCACTAGGTTTGTCATCCCGAACTCGTGTCGTGATCGATTTCGTAGCCGCCACCGCTGCGATTGTGGAGGGATGGATGCTGAAACAAGTTCAGCATGAAGGGGGTTTGGTGTCCATGGCACGCATTCTTCACCTGTCCGACCTGCACTTTGGCGCACATGATCCGGTTATTGTCTCAGCAGTCGAGCGCGAGGTCGACGCTGCCCAGGCCGACCTGGTGGTCATCAGCGGGGACTTTACCCAGCGGGCCCGGACCGAGCAGTTCCAGGAGGCGTGCGCCTTCCTTGGGCGGCTGCGCGATGGGGGACACGAAGTGCTTGGCGTGCCGGGCAATCACGACGTTCCGCTCTATGACGTGCTGCGCCGTTTCCTGTCGCCGCTGACGCGATACCGGCGGTTCGTGGACGATACCTTGTGCCCTTTCCATCAGCTGCCCAGTGCGGCGGTGCTGGGCATCAACACGGCCCGGTCGTTGACGATCAAGGACGGGCGGATCAATCGGGAGCAGATCGACTACATCCGCGAGAGTTTCGCTCGGGTACCGGAAGGTCATGCCAAGATCCTGGTCACCCATCACCCGCTGTTCGCTCTGCCGGTCAACGATGGTGGGGAACTAGGTGAGGCCATCGGGCGGCAGGAACTGGCGCTAGACGCTGTGAACGATATCGGTGTCGACCTGCTTCTGGCCGGTCACAACCACCGCGCTTCGACTCATCATGCCCGCGACCTGGTGACCAAGGCGGGCGGAGCGCTGGTGGTGCAGGCGGGTACCGCCACCTCCGTCCGCACGCGCGAGGAAGAGCAGAGCTTCAACATCATCGAGGTCGAGGCAGGCAAGGTCACGGTCGCCTTGATGCGCTGGACCGGCGACCGGTTCGAGGCGGCCCAGCCGACGCAGTTCCGCAAGAGCGACGGTGCCTGGCACCAGGCGAGCCAGGCGGCGGCGGACGCGGCCAGCCCGGTCTGAGTCTTGTCCGGCCGGTAAGCGCGGCCTAACGGCGGCGGCATGGACCTGCCCGACTTCGACCTCGCTGACTTCATTCGCCGCGTGCTGGCCGAGGATCTTGGGGACGGCGGCGATGTCACCTCCGCCGCGACCATCGATGCCGCCGCCCGCTTCACGGCCACCATGAACTGCCGCGAGCCGATCGTTGTCGCCGGGCTGGAGGTCGCCGCCGCTTTCTTTCGCGCCCTGGACCGAGAGGTGCTGATCGAAACGCCGCTTCGCGATGGCGACAAGGCCGAAGCCGGAGCGGTTCTGATGCGCCTGTCCGGGAACGCTCGCGCCATGCTGACCGCCGAACGTTCGGCGCTGAACACGCTGCAGCATATGTCCGGGATCGCCACCCTGGCCCGGCGTTATGTCGATGCGGTCGACGGCACTGGCGCGATAATGCTCGACACGCGCAAGACGCTGCCCGGGCTCCGGGTGCTCGACAAATATGCGGCGCGGATGGGCGGGGCGCAGAATCACCGCATGCGACTGGACGATGGGGTGCTGATCAAGGACAATCATGTGGCGGTGAATGGCGGCGTTGCCGAAGCCGTGCGCCGCGCCCGCGCGGCGAACACCGGTCTGCAGATCCAGGTCGAGGTCGACCGGGTGGAGCAGATCGAACCGGCGCTTGCCGCTGGAGCCGAGCGGCTGCTGCTGGACAACATGCCGGTGCCAGTGCTGCGCGAGGCGGTGGAGTTGGTAGGGGGGCGAGTGCCGACCGAGGCGTCGGGCGGAGTCAATCTCCATACGGTTCGCGGCATTGCGGAAACCGGCGTCACCTACATCTCGGTCGGCCGGATTACCCAGTCGGCGCCGGCCGTGGACATCGGCCTGGACTTCGCACTGGAAGAGGGTCGCTGACCCCTCGCACCCAAAGCTTGGTTCGAGAGTTTTTGTAGAGCGTTTCGTCGCGGCGCTTGTATAGCGCGAGGCGAAGCCAAGCAGGAGAGCGACGTTGTTCAAGGGGCTCCAGCCCATCATCTACCGCGGCCGCGAGGTGTTCCCGCTGGTCGAGGGCGGCAAGGGCGTCAGCGCCACCAATCACATGAGCTCGGGCGCGTGGGCGGCCGCCGGCGGCATCGGCACGGTCAGCGCAGTCAACGCCGACAGCTACGATCCCGAAGGGCGGATCGTGCCGCAGGTCTACAATGGCATGACACGGCGCGAACGCCACGAGGAGCTGATCCACTTCGCCATTGAAGGGGCGGTGGCGCAGGTCCGCAAGGCTTACGAGATGGCGTCCGGCAAGGGCGCGATCAACATCAACGTGCTGTGGGAGATGGGCGGAGCCCAGCGCATCCTGCATGGCGTGCTGGAGCGGACCAAGGGTCTGGTTGCCGGCGTGACCTGCGGCGCGGGCATGCCATACAAGCTGAGCGAGATCGCTGCCTCTTACGGCGTGTCGTACCTGCCGATCGTCAGTTCCGGCCGCGCATTTCGCGCCCTTTGGAAGCGGGCGTACAGCAAGGCGGCCGATTATCTCAGCGCCGTGGTGTACGAAGACCCGTGGCTCGCGGGTGGGCACAACGGACTGTCCAATGCGGAAGATCCCCGCGTGCCGCAGGACCCGTATCCACGCGTGGCGGAGCTTCGCTCCGTGATGCGCGAGGGCGGCATCCCCGACAGCGTTCCGATCGTCATGGCCGGCGGCGTATGGCGCCTGGACGAGTGGGAGAACTGGATCGACAATCCCGAGCTTGGGCAGATCATGTTCCAGTTCGGCACCCGCCCGCTGCTGACGCAGGAAAGCCCGATCCCGCCCGAGTGGAAGGCGCGGCTAATGACGCTGGAAGAAGGGGACGTCCTGCTGCACAAATTCTCGCCGACCGGCTTCTATTCCTCCGCGGTGCGCACGCCGTTCCTGCGTTGGCTGGAAGCGCGCAGCGAGCGGCAGATCGCCTACACCAAGGAGCAGGTTGGCGATCATGCGTTCCAGCTCGACGTGGGCATCGGCACCAAGAAGAACTATTGGGTGACCAAGGGCGACCTGCAGCACGCCCGCGAGTGGTTCGGGCGGGGCTTCACCAACGCCATGAAGACGCCTGACGACACGCTGGTGTTCGTGACTCCGGAGGATGAGAAGATCATCCGCAAGGATCAGGCCGACTGCATGGGCTGCCTGTCGCAATGCAGCTTTTCCAGCTGGGCGGACAATGAGAAGAACTCGACCGGGCGGCTGGCCGATCCGCGCAGCTTCTGCATCCAGAAGACGCTGCAGGACATCGCCCATGGCGGTGCGGTCGACAACAACCTCATGTTCGCCGGGCACGCCGCCTTCCGGTTCAAAACTGACTCATTCTACTCCAACGGGTTCGTGCCGAGCGTGAAGCAGCTGGTCGATCGAATCCTCACGGGGGCGTAGGCGTGAGGCGGCGGATCATCGCCCTGTCCGTTGTTGCCTTGGCCGCGCCCTCCTTCGCGCAGGACAAGACGCCGCCTTACTGGGCATCGATCGCGTCGGGCGAGGCGATGATGCGGACCGGGCCAGGGCGCAACTATCCTGGCGTGTGGCTCTACAAGCGCCGCGACCTGCCGATCCGAGTGCTGAAGGTCTATCCGAACTGGCGGCTGATCGAGGATCCGGATGGCGTGCGTGGGTGGATGCTGGTGACCCTGCTCAGCGATCGCCGCACCGCCATCATCCGCGGCACCGCGCCGAGGCCGATCCACGCCCGGCCGGAAGAGGGCAGCCGCATTCGCTACCAGGCTCAACCAGGGGTAGTCGGCCGGATTGAGGACTGCCGCAACAACTGGTGCCAAATCCAGGTCGGCCCGCGGGAGGGCTATGTCCGCGTGACCGACGTGTGGGGCATCAACCCGGGCGAAGACGTGGATTAGGTTACACGCGCGCCCATCCACAGGGCCATGGCGATCATCATCAGATTCTCCGTCAGCGACACGAACCCGAGCGGCACGTTCGACGATCCGCCGACGCAGGCGCACCTGAGCTCCCGCTTGTCGAGGTAGACCGCCTTGAACACCGACACGGCGCCCACCGTGCCGATGAACAAGGCGACCGGCACCGACAGCCAGTGCATCAGCCCGCCGACCATCAGGACGCCGGCCAACCCTTCGGCGAAGGGGTAGATGTAGGAATAAGGCACCCAGCGCCTCGCCAGCAGGTCGTAGTTTAGGAACATGGATGAGAATTTCTCGACGTCCTGCAGCTTGAGTAGGGCGAGCACGACCATCGACAGCGCGATGAACCATTCCGCGGCACGGACGGTCAGGGGCGTTCCATACAGACCGGCACTGAGTGAGAGCGCACTCAGCGCTGTCATCGCGAATATAACGACGACTGGAACGTAGCTGGTTTCTGAGGGCGCGCGGACTCGCTGGCCGAAGAAGCGGCGGAGGTCGTCGTAGCCGCCGATGCGCTCACCACCGATGAAGGTCTGCGGCGTCGTTGCGACGCCATGCTCAGCCTTGAACGCATCGGTCTCCTGGCGGGTGGTGAGGTGATGATCCTCGACCGTGTAGCCGCGGCGCTTCAGCAGATACTTGGCCTTGAGGCCGTACGGGCAGGTGTGGCCCGGCATCACCATGCGGTGAAGAACGGCGGTTCGGGTAGCGAGAGGAGCGATCTTTCCGAGCTTGGTCATCGGAAGGCCTTTCTACCCGCTTGAACGAATAGACACTCCTCCCGGCTCCCGCCGTTTTCGCTCAGACCAGCTCCACCGCCACCGCAGTCGCTTCGCCGCCGCCGAGGCAGAGGCTGGCGATGCCGCGCTTCAGGCCCTTCTGCTTGAGTGCGCTCAGCAAGGTGACGATGATGCGGGTGCCGCTGGCGCCGATCGGATGACCAAGCGCGGTCGCGCCGCCGTGGATGTTGATCTTGTTGTGACCGATGCCGAGGTCCTTCATCGCGAACATGGCGACGCAGGCGAAGGCCTCGTTGACCTCGAACAGGTCGACGTCCTCGATCTTCCAGCCAGCTTTGTCGAGCACCTTGTGGATGGCTCCGATCGGGGCAATCGTGAACTCGGCGGGAGCCTGGGCGTGGGCGGCGGTAGCGACAATGCGCGCAACGGCCGTCGCGCCCTTTTCGCGAGCGATGGACTCGCGGGCCAGCACCACGGCGGCGGCTCCGTCCGAGATCGAACTGCTGGTCGCCGCGGTAATGGTGCCTTCCTTGTCGAAGGCGGGCTTGAGCTGCGGGATCTTGTCGGGGCGGCCGCGGCCGGGCGCCTCATCGGTGTCCACGATCGTCTCCCCCGACCGGCTCTTGACCGTCACGGGCACGATTTCGTCCGCGAAGCCCCGGCCATCGATCGCCGACTTGGCACGGTTCAGGCTCTCGATGGCGTAGGCGTCCATGCTTTCACGCGTAAGCTGGTAATTGTTGGCAGTCGCCTGGGCAAAGCTGCCCATGGCGCGGCCCTCTTCGTAGGCGTCCTCCAGCCCATCGAGGAACATGTGATCGTAGGCCGTGTCATGCCCGACGCGCGCGCCGGAACGATGCTTCTTGAGCAGGTAGGGCGCGTTGGTCATTGACTCCATGCCGCCGGCCACGATCATGTCCGCGTTGCCGACGGCGAGTGCTTCCGCACCCATGATCACAGTCTGCATGCCGGAGCCGCAGACCTTGTTGACGGTGGTCGCCTGGACGGAGGTCGGCAGGCCCGCCTTGATCGCCGCCTGACGCGCCGGGGCCTGTCCCAACCCGGCGGGCAGCACACAGCCCATGTAGATGCGATCGATGTCGTTGCCGTCTATTCCGGCGCGATCGACCGCAGCCTTGACCGCGGTCGCGCCAAGGTCGGTGGCGGAAGCATCGGCCAAGGCGCCCTGCATCGCGCCCATCGGGGTGCGGGCGTAGGAAAGGATGACGACGGGGTCATTCGCGATCTCAGGCATGTTCAACTCCAGCAGGACCGTATGGCTGAGCCTGTCGAGGCCCTGTCCTTCTTTGAAACGACGGCAGGACAGCCCTTCGACAAACTCAGGGCTACGGATGTTTGTTGCACTGCAATAAGCATATCGGCCGCCTTGTTCAAACGCTTGCCGCTCTGCTAGCGGCTGGGCACTACAGGAGAGCCCCAGCATGTCCGCACCCGGACTCGAATTCGACCTTGGCGAGATGGCCGACACCATCCGCGACAGCACCCAGCGCTTTGCGGCGGACAAGATCGCCCCGATCGCGGCGGAGATCGACCATAACGACCGGTTCCCGATCGAGCTGTGGCCGCAGATGGGCGAGCTTGGGCTGCACGGCATCACCGTCGAGGAGGAGTGGGGTGGCCTCGGCCTTGGCTATCTCGAGCATGTGGTCGCGCAGGAAGAAGTGGCGCGAGCGTCTGCCTCGGTAGGGCTGTCCTACGGCGCCCATTCCAACCTGTGCGTCAACCAGATCCGCCGCTGGGCCAGCGACGAGCAGAAGCGCAAGTACCTCCCCGGGCTGATCGACGGCAGCCAGGTCGGCGCCTTGGCGATGAGCGAGGCGGGGGCCGGAAGCGACGTCGTTTCAATGAAGCTCAAGGCCGAGAAGTCGGGCAACGGCTATCGGCTGAACGGCACGAAATTCTGGATTACCAACGGCCAGTATGCCGACGTGCTGGTGGTCTACGCCAAGACTGGCGAGGGCAGCCGCGGGATTACCACCTTCCTGATTGAAAGGGACATGGAGGGTTTCTCCATTGGCCAGAAGATCGACAAGGTCGGAATGCGCGGTTCACCTACGTCCGAGCTGGTGTTCGACGACTGCTTTGTTCCGGCCGAGAACATCATGGGCCCGGAGAATGGCGGCGTCGGCGTGCTGATGAGCGGCCTCGATTATGAGCGCACAGTGCTGGCGGGCATTCAGCTCGGCATCATGCAGGCCTGCCTGGACGTGGTTCTGCCTTACGTTCGCGAGCGCAAGCAGTTCGGCACGGCAATCGGCGGTTTCCAGCTGATGCAGGCCAAGATTGCCGACATGTATGTCGCGCTGAACTCCGCCCGCGCCTACGTCTACCAGGTCGCCAAGGCTTGCGACGCGGGCAAGACGACGCGCTTCGACGCGGCCGGCGCGATCCTGCTGGCGAGCGAGAGCGCGGTAAAGGTCGCAGGTGAAGCGGTGCAGGCCTTGGGTGGCGCGGGCTACACCAAGGACTGGCCGGTCGAACGGTACATGCGCGACGCCAAGCTGCTCGATATCGGGGCAGGCACCAACGAGATTCGTCGCATGCTGATTGGGCGGGAGTTGATCGGGGCAGGCGACAAGGTCGCGCAATGAGTGCGCCGCGGATAGACAGCAAGGTTCAGCCCGACAGCCCGGATTTTCGCGCCCGGTACGCGCACAACGGGGCGCTGGCAGAGAAGCTGCGGGCGGACGTTGCACAGGCGGCGCTGGGGGGCAACGAGCAGTCGCGCCAGCGGCATGTAAGCCGGGGCAAGCTGCTGCCGCGGGAGCGGGTAGAGCGGCTGCTCGATCCCGGCTCGCCGTTCCTGGAGATCGGGCAGCTGGCGGCGTGCGATCTTTATGAGGGCGAGGTGCCTGGCGCGGGCATGATTGCTGGCATTGGCCGGGTGTCCGGGCGGCAGGTGATGATCGCCGCCAACGACGCCACGGTGAAGGGCGGCACCTATTACCCGCTGACGGTCAAGAAGCACCTCCGCGCGCAGGAGATTGCCGAGCAGAACCGGTTGCCGTGCGTGTATCTGGTGGATTCGGGCGGCGCGAACCTGCCCCATCAGGCGGAGGTTTTCCCCGACCGCCATCACTTCGGGCGCATCTTCTTCAACCAGGCTAACATGAGCGCGAAGGGCATCGCCCAGATCGCCTGCGTCATGGGCAGCTGCACCGCCGGCGGCGCCTATGTCCCGGCAATGAGCGACGAGAGCGTGATCGTCCGCAACCAGGGGACGATCTTCCTGGCCGGCCCGCCGCTGGTCAAGGCGGCGACGGGGGAGGAGATCAGCGCTGAGGACTTGGGCGGCGGCGACCTTCATGCGCGCAAGTCAGGCGTGGCGGATCACCTCGCCGAGAACGACGAGCATGCGCTGACGATCGTGCGGGATATCGTGAGTCATCTCTCATCCCCGTTCGTGTCGAGCGAAGTCGAGACACGTCCCTCGACTTCGCTCGGGACTAACGGAACAAGGGAACCCAGACCCCCTCACTACGACGCAGAGGAGCTCTACGGCATTATCCCCGAAGACGTGCGCGCGCCCTACGACGTGCGTGAGGTGATCGCGCGGATAGTCGACGGCTCCGAGCTGCACGAGTTCAAGCCGCTGTACGGCACCACCCTGGTGTGCGGCTTTGCGCATATCTGGGGCATGCCGGTGGCGATCCTGGCGAACAATGGCGTGCTGTTCAGCGAAAGCGCGGTCAAGGGCGCGCATTTCATCGAGCTTGCCTGCCAGCGGCGCATTCCGCTGCTATTCCTGCAGAACATCTCCGGCTTCATGGTCGGCGGGAAGTATGAGGCGGAGGGCATCGCCAAGCACGGGGCCAAGCTGGTGACGGCGGTGGCGACCGCGCAGGTGCCCAAGATCACCGTACTGATTGGCGGGTCGTTTGGGGCGGGCAACTACGGCATGGCCGGCCGCGCCTACTCGCCGCGGTTCCTGTTCACCTGGCCGAACTCGCGGATCAGCGTGATGGGCGGGGAGCAGGCGGCGAGCGTGCTGGCGACGGTGCATCGGGACGCGGACAAGTGGACGGCGGAGGAGGCGGAGGCGTTCAAGGCCCCCGTCCGCCAGCGCTACGAGGATGAGGGCAACCCCTGGCACGCGACGGCGCGGCTGTGGGACGACGGGATCATCGACCCGGCGCAGACGCGCGATGTGCTGGGTTTGGCTTTTGCGGCGTGCTTGAATGCGCCGGTGCCGGAGCGGCCGCAGTTTGGCGTGTTCAGGATGTGATATGAAAAGGGTTCAGCAAACCGGCGACGAGGATTGCGGAGTGGCTGCTGTCGCGATGCTTCTTGATGGTCGAAGCAGAATGACACGCAAGGAAGCCTACCAGAAAGCCTTTGAAGTGCTCGAAACCAAAAAGCGGACGAGAATCTTACAACTCGCTAGTGCATTAGAAAGGCTCGGACGCCCACTCCGCTCCGGGAAGATGGCGCCGGTTCCGGAAGGTGGCTTACCCACCCTGCAACGAGACGAGCTCGTCAAACTCAAATTCGTTCGTGAGAATTCGCTGCACTGGATGGTTTGGGACCATGGGCGCCAGCAGCTACTCGATCCTGAAGAGCATGAATCGCATTTCAGCGAGTTTCACGTTCTCAATCAGATCGAAGTTGCCGAATGATCAACTCCCTGCTCATCGCGAACCGTGGCGAGATCGCCTGCCGGATCATCCGCACCGCGCGGAAGCTCGGGGTGCGGACGGTGGCGGTCTATTCCGACGCGGACGCCAAGGCACTGCACGTGCGTATGGCCGACGAGGCGGTGCACATTGGGCCTTCGCCAGCCCGCGAGAGCTATCTCGTCGGCGAGCGGATCATTGCCGCTGCCAAGGAGACCGGGGCGGAGGCGATCCATCCTGGTTACGGTTTCCTGTCGGAGAACGCCGACTTTGCACAGGCGGTGATCGATGCGGGGCTAATCTGGGTCGGGCCAAAGCCAGACTCGATCCGTGCAATGGGGCTGAAGGATGCGGCCAAGAAGCTGATGGCCGACGCGGGGGTGCCGGTGACGCCCGGCTACCTCGGCGAGGATCAGTCACCGGAGCGGCTGAAGGCCGAGGCGGACGCTATTGGTTATCCGGTGCTGATCAAGGCCGTCGCGGGCGGCGGCGGCAAAGGGATGCGGCGGGTCGATGATGCCGCTGCGTTCATCGACGCGCTGGAAAGCTGCAAGCGCGAGGCGGCGTCCTCGTTCGGCAACGACATCGTGCTGTTGGAGAAATACATCCTCTCGCCGCGGCACATTGAGGTGCAGGTGTTCGGCGACAGCCACGGCAATGTCGTCCACCTGTTCGAGCGCGACTGCTCGCTCCAACGCCGGCACCAGAAAGTGATCGAGGAAGCGCCCGCTCCTGGCATGGACGAGGCGACGCGCGAGGCGGTTTGCGGCGCGGCCGTGCGCGCGGCGCAGGCGGTGAACTACGAGGGCGCGGGGACGATCGAGTTCATCGCGGACGCCAGCGAGGGCCTCCGCGCCGACCGCATCTGGTTCATGGAAATGAACACCCGCCTGCAGGTCGAACATCCGGTAACGGAGGAGATTACCGGGCAGAACCTGGTCGAATGGCAGCTGCGCGTCGCGTCGGGCGAGAAGTTGCCGAACCGGCAGGACGAGCTGTCAATCACGGGCCACGCCATCGAGGCGCGGTTGTACGCGGAGGACCCGGCGAAGGGATTCCTGCCGAGCGTCGGCAAGCTGGAGTATCTCGAGTTGGGCGACCAAGGCCGGATCGAAACCGGCGTCGAGGAAGGCGATGCGATATCGTCCTTCTATGATCCGATGATCGCCAAGCTGGTCACGCGCGGTGACGACCGAGACGCGGCGATCGGCGAACTCGCGGCAATGCTGGATGGCGTCGAAGTATGGCCCGTCCGGACGAACGCCGCGTTCCTCTTCAACGCGCTACTGGACGAGGACTTCGGCAGCGCGAATTTGGATACCGGCTTTATCGAACGGAAGCTCGACAGTCTCGTGCCACCAGTCGGGGCCGACGAGTTCATCCGCCGGGGGGCAGCGCTGATCGCCCTTGCCGAGGTCGACGAAAGCGATACCGGCGGCCTCGCGGGCTTTCGGCTGAACGCCTCACCTCGCCGCAGTGTCGCTTTGAACGACGGTAGTGGGTTCGAGTTGGCTTCGCCTGACGACGGCCCCGCCGCGGCCGTGTCCGGCTTTGCCGACAGAGAACGGGTCGTCGCCTTCTACGAAGGACAGGCGTACGAGTTCGCGCTTTCGTCACGCGGCAGCGGATCGGGCCATGCCGCATCAGACGGTGCCCTCATCGCGCCCATGCCCGGGAAGGTCACCAGCGTGGACGTGGCTGAGGGGGAGCAGGTGGCCAAGGGCCAGCGGCTGCTGACGCTCGAGGCGATGAAGATGGAGCATGCGATGGTGGCTCCGTTCGACGGCGTGGTGGCGGAGTTGAACGTGGAGGCTGGCGCTCAGGTGCAGGTTGAGGCGGTGCTGGCTCGGGTGGAGGCGGGCGCGGGCTAGCACAACATCCGTATGCCCTGAGCTTGTCGAAGGGCTGCTCTTTCTTCTACCGCCACGAAGAGCAAGGACAGGCTCAGGGCAGCGGACTGGGAGCACAAGACCTATGAATATCAACGGCATTGCAGCAGTGGTCACCGGCGGGGCTTCGGGGCTTGGCGAGGCGACGGCGCGGGCGCTGGCGGGGAAGGGCGCGAAGGTCGCCATCTTCGACCGGGACGTGGAGCGGGGGACCAGGATTGCCGAGGAGCTTGGCGGCGTGTTCTGCGAGGTCGATGTGACCAGCGACGAGAAGGTCACGGCCGGGTTCGAGAAGGCTCGGGCGGCGCATGGGCAGGAGCGGGTGCTGGTAAACTGCGCGGGCGTTGCCAATGCCGTAAAGACCGTTGGCCGCGACCGCGAGACCAAGGAGGTCAAGAAGTATCCGCTGCACCAGTTCGAACTGGTGATCGGCATCAACCTGATCGGCAGCTTCCGCTGCATCGCGCACTCCGCGGCCGGGATGGTCGACGCCGAGCCGCTGGAAGATGGCGAGAAGGGCGTGATCATCAACACCGCCTCCGTCGCGGCCGAGGACGGGCAGATCGGGCAAGCGGCCTATTCGGCGTCCAAGGGCGGTGTGCTGGCAATGACCCTGCCGATCGCGCGCGACCTAATGAACGAGGGCGTGCGGGTGAACACCATCCTGCCGGGCGTGTTCAAGACTCCGATGGTAGCGATGATGCCACCGCAGGTGCAGGACGCGCTGGGCGCTCAGGTGCCGTTTCCCAAGCGGCTCGGCCGGCCAGAGGAATATGCCCAGCTCGCCGTGTTCATGGTCGAAAGCGGTTACATGAACGCCGAAGCCGTTCGGCTGGACGGCGGCATCCGGATGGCGCCAAAGTGAGTGCAGCCGGCCGACGCCCCTCGACTTCGCTCGGGACGAGCGGAGACGGGGGTGTTTGACGCAGGCCTGCTCGATGCGCTCGCTCTGGCTGCGCGCGAAGCGGGTGAGGCGATCCTTGCCGTCCGCCGGCGCGGGTATGAAGTCGAACGCAAGGGCGACGCCTCGCCGGTGACCGAGGCGGATCGGGCGGCCGAACGCATCATCCTTGATGCCCTCGCACGCGCGGCCCCCGGCGTGCCGGTGATCGCGGAGGAAGAAGTCGCGGCCGGGCGGATCCCGGCGCACGATGACCTGTACTTTCTGGTCGATCCGCTCGACGGCACCAAGGAGTTCGTGCGCGGAGGCGATGATTACACGGTCAACATCGGGCTGATCTCCGGTGGGCAGCCGGTGCTTGGAGTGGTGCTTGCGCCCGAACAGCGACGGATGCACGGCGGTGTCGTCGGCGAGGGTGCGTGGGTCGCCGATGAGGGCGGCGAGCGGCAAGCCATCCGCACCCGTCCGCTGGGCCAAGAGTTGGTCGCAGTCGCGTCCAAGTCACACTTCACGCAGAACACGGCCGACTATCTCGACAGTGTGCGGAGCGGCTGTGGTCACCTGGGGATCGGGTCGAGCCTGAAGTTCTGCATCCTGGCGGAAGGCAAGGCGGACATCTATCCGCGGCTGGGACCCACCAGCGAGTGGGACACCGCCGCCGGGCATGCCATTCTGCTGGCGGCCGGCGGCATATGCGATGGGCCGGATGGGCAATCCCTTCGCTACGGCAAGGCGACTTTTCTCAATCGTGCCTTCGTAGGCACCAGCGGCTGGAAGGCGCCGATACTGCAACCGTTCCTGCAGGAGTTTGCGGGCGGCGGCGACCTTCCGCAGGGCGTCTAGAGCTGGTGGCCGAGCGCGCGTTGCATCAGGAAAGGGTATAATTCCCCAGCCGTGCGCCAGTCCGTAGGCGGTGCGTGATGCAGCTCCCTTCGGATCTCCTCCAGCCGCAAAAGCAGAGGATCGAGCACGTCGGCCAACCCTAGATCCTTGCCGTGGAGGTCGCGGCCGGTGCGAAGGGCATTATCGACCGCGTGCAGCAAGCGGAGCACATCGGCACTGCGGCGGGTGCGCCGAGTAGCCGAGAAGGGGGCGTCGTAGTGGGGCATGGGCAGGGCGCCATTAAGACGATGCTCCGTTGCAACAATCCAGAGGATTGGTCCGGAATGGAGTAATTCCTGCTGACTTGATGAACAGAGGCGGTCTAGAGTCATCGTCGCTCGGTTGATGTGACAATGCCTGGGGTGCCATGACCGTAGCCTATCCAATGACCTCGTCCGAGCCGTTCCACGCCAGCACTGGGCCGGTGCTGGTCATTGCCGACAGCGATAGCGGACTCAGTCGGGCCATGAGCACCTTGCGGTCCTCGAGTATCCGACCTGCAGGACAAGTGTTGATCGCCGAAGGGGGCGACCGGCTGGATCAGCAGGCGCGGCTTGGTCTGTTGTGGATCGAGCTGGAGGAGGTCAGCGCAGAGACGGAGGCCCTGCTCTCACGAGTAAATGCCGACGTCCTTGCCGAGCGCTACTCCGCGGTGGTGGCCGGCCCACCCACCCTGATCGATGCGCTCAGCGCCGTGCTGACGGCACCGCGAGTGGAACTCGTCGTCGGCACCGATGAGTTGGAGCGAGCGGCAGCCCTGGCGCTTGGCACCGCAAGCTTCCACGATGACCGAGTTCGCGACTCCGCCACGGACGAGAGTGCCGCGCGATTGCGTCAGCTGAGCGAAGAAGTCAGCCGGATCGCTGCTGCCCTGGCCCGGCTTTCGGGGGAGGGTGGACCATCGTCGACGCAGCTTGGCGGCACTGAGGCGCCTCCAATAGCCGAACTGCCGCAAGTCGCCGCAGAAGCCGTGCGCGCGCTAATCCGCGGGCGGCGGCAACGCGCCGACTTCCTGCCCGCCGACCTGTTCGCGGATCCGGCCTGGGACATGCTGCTCGACCTGCTGCAGGCAGAGTTGGTGCAGCATCGCGTGCCGGTTTCCAGCCTGTGCTCAGCCGCCGCGGTGCCCGCGACAACTGCGCTTCGGTGGATCAAGAGCATGACCGATAGAGGGCTGTTGACTCGCCGGGCCGATCCTCACGACGGGCTGCGGGTGTTTATCGAGTTGTCCCGCGCGACAAGCCTGGCCATCCGGCGATACTTCGTGGAGGTCAAGCCGGCGGCTGTTTGAAGCCGCTTGCCTCCGGCATCGCTGCATGGCACGAGCCGGGCCTCCGCGATGCGGCGCGGGCGCTTAGCTCAGTTGGTAGAGCATCTCGTTTACACCGAGAGGGTCGGCGGTTCGAGCCCGTCAGCGCCCACCAGCAATGGTCCATGAGATCGTCGGCATTCGATCGCCGCTGGCCGCTAGAAAATGCCGATCTGTTCGAAGTTGACGACGCCAAGAGCGAGCAGCACGATTGAGAGGATCAGCAATGCCACGACGGCGTAGCCAATTGCGCGAATGGTGCCTGAGACCCCGCTCCTGGGCGTCGGATCGTTGTTGCGGGGTTCGTCCACGTTGTGCTTCCTGATTGTCGACGACTGTACAACGGCGCGGATGGGAGTGAGTTCATCGCTACAAGCGGATGAAGCCAAGCAGCAGAAGCAGGAGCAGCGTTCCTCCGACCGTCAGGAGGATGGAACCGACGCAGCCGAGACGATTGGAGAAGAAGAAAAACAACCGGGTGCTCCTTGCTACTGCACACACAACCAAGCAGTCGGTCGGAGGCTCCCCACCTTCAAAGATTTCGAACCAAACGAACCACAAGCCCGGCCCACGGCGGACCGCTGACGACGCTTTGACGCGAACCGGGACCGGGAGGGAGAAGCTGCAGCTTGTCGCCTTCACGGCCGATCAACCGGCCGAAGAGAAAGCGTCCAGCAGGACGGGGGACGAGGATGTCGCGGTTGAGCGCCCGGCCGAAGTCGTCGGGAGAGAGGCGGTCGCACCATAGCTCATCGCCGGTCCGATAATCGCCGATTCCGCCGTCGACCTGGATGGCGATCTGTCCGGGCTTGGTGCGCGGCGGAAGTACGCGGCCGGCACGTTTGGGAGCCGCCACCCCGTTCGCGGACAGCGTGGCGATCACCTGAAGGTCTTCTTGGGCGGGGTGGTCGACCAGGTCGGCGGCGTCGACCCCCAAGGCAGCGGCGATCCGATTAAGCCAGCCGATGGAGACCGTGCGCATGCCTGTTTCCAGCCTGCCCACAGTTTGCGGGGTGGTGGGGGGATCGCACCGTTGGGCAACGTCATCAAGCGTGAGCTTCTTGGCCTTGCGAACTTCGCGGATGCGTGTGATCACCTTGTTTCCCCCGAACCTGTTTGGTACTTCTTCTGTCCTACAGATTACCGTCTGTGGCAAGGCGGCCGTTCACGGAGAGTTGGAGGACGCAAGATGCGGCTGGAGAACGGGCGGTTGTTGCAGGAGCGGGCCGTTGGAGGGGAAGCCAAGAGGAGCACGACGCCTGCGCGTCCAACCCGATCGGTGACGGTGAACGTTGCCGAGTCGCCGCTTGGCTGGCTCAAGGCGCGAGGGCACATCAGCAATCGGCAGTATGATGCAGGCGAGCAGTTGCGGCTGGACTGGGAGCGATCTCAGCTGGCGCCAAGCGTCACCATGCGATGGGACGCGGCGCCGATCAGCAAGGGGCGAAGCGGGTCGTCGGGAGGGTGGCACCCGGCCGAGTCGCAGATGAAGGCACGAGAGCGGTTCGACGCGGCGGTTGCGGCGGCGGGACCGGGTCTGTCCGATATTCTGTGGCGAGTGGTTTGTGCCGGGGAAGGGATGCGGGAGGCTGAAGACGCGTTGGGGTGGCCGGCGCGCGCGGGCAAGCTGGTACTGACGCTTGCGCTGGATCGGGTTGCGGATTTTTACCGGATGGCGTGAGCTGGTTCGCGGGCTGTCGCGCAACACTGACGGAAAGCGCCGCGCCTCCGGGTGGAAGCGCGGCGCCTTGGTCGTCGGCGATCCGCTTAGAGCGAACTGCCTTCGATGTCGTTCTCGCGTCCCTGACTGCGCTCCGTCTCGATATCGGTGGTGCCGATATCGTCGTCGTCGTCGTCGGAACCCAACAGGTCTTCGTTCATCGCGCCCTGACCCTGGTCGGCGAAGTCCTGACCACCGGAGCTTGCCTGCCCGGAAGAGGAAGCTCCGCCGGAAGCTGGATCGGTCGTGCTGGACGAACCACCGTAGCCTCCGCCAGCCGTGCCAAGCGGCATACCATCATCCTGCGAGCCCAGACCGCCGGAGCCAAGATCATTGGCGGAGCTCTGGCCACCAATGAAGCCGGACGACCCCTGGCCTTCGCTGCTGCTACCCTGACCCATGTCGCTCTGCTGGCCCATGTCCGAGCTGTTCTGCGACTGAGTCATGGTGTCGCTCTCACCGCTGTTGCCGTAGGAGGCCTGGCCGGTCGAAGCGGAGCCGGCATCGCCGGTCGAGCTGCCGCTGCTCATGGCGGTGCCTGAGCCGGTGCTGCTGTCGTTGCCGCCGATTGGCTGGCTGTTCTGCTGGCCTTGCGGCTGCTGTTGCTGCTGCTGGCCCTGCGGAGGCTGTTGCTGCTGCTGACCTTGAGGCTGCTGCTGCTGGCTGGCGGGGTCCTGTCCGTAGCCCTGCTGGCCAGTCTGGCGATCGTCCGTGTTCATGTGTCTCTCCTCAGGTGGCCCCAAGCTCCTGAACAAGAGAACAAGGCAGTGGCAGGCGGCGTTCCGGGGTAATGCGACGAAGCGAAGCGGGCGCGCTGAACGGAAAAGAAAAGGCCCGCCGGATCGCGCCGACGGGCCGTCTCGTATTTGGTCAATTCCAGCGGTGTTTGACTTAGGCCTGAGCGGCTTCGTCCTCACCCTCGGCCGGAGCAGCAGCCGCCTCAGCGGTCGCGCCAGGCTCGGCATTGGGATCATAGTCCTCGGTGAAGCCGGCGTTATCACGCTCGAACATCTGAGCCATGACGTCCACGCCCTGCGCCTGCAGCTCGGCTTCCTCCGGCGAGCGGGCCACGTTGACCTTGACGGTCACGGCCACCTCCGGATGAAGCGCAATCCGAATCTCATGCATGCCGATCGCCTTGATCGGGCGGTCGAGCACGACCTGGCTCTTGGTGACCTTGGCACCGTCAGCGTCCAGCGCATCGATGATGTCACGGGCCGACACCGAACCGTAGAGTTGGCCCGTGTTGGAAGCCTGGCGGATTAGCTGCACCGTCTTCCCGTCAACGCCCTTGGCCGACGCTTCGGCCGCGGTGCGGCGCTCGGCATTGTCGGACTCGATGCGTGCGCGGTTGGCTTCGAAGACCTTGCGGTTGGCTTCGTTGGCGCGGAGCGCCTTTTTGCGCGGGAGAAGGTAGTTGCGGGCAAAGCCGTTCTTGACGGACACGACGTCGCCGATGCCGCCCAGCTTCTCGACGCGCTCTAGCAGGATAACGTCCATAACGAAGCGCTCCTTACTTCACGACATAGGGAAGCAGGCCGATGTGGCGGGCGCGCTTGATCGCCTTGGCCAGTTCGCGCTGCTTCTTGGTGGAAACCGCAGTGATGCGGCTGGGGACGATCTTGCCCCGCTCGGACACGAAGCCCTGAAGCAGGCGGACGTCCTTGTAGTCGATGCTGGGCGCATCCTTGCCGGAGAAGGGGCAGGACTTGCGGCGGCGGAAAAATGCACGAGCCATGACTTAGGCCTCCATCTCTTCGCGAGGAGCGCGCTCGGCGCGGTCGGGACGATCGCCACGATCAGGGCGGTCGCCGCGGTCACGGGGACCACGCTCACGGTCGCGATCGGAACGGCGCATCATGGCCGAAGGGCCGGTCTCATGCGCATCCACCCGGATGGTCATGAAGCGGATCACGTCTTCGTTGATGCCGGTCTGGCGCTCGAGCTCGGCCAGAGCCGCGGCCGGTGCGTCGATGTCGAGCATGACGTAATGCGCCTTGCGGTTCTTGGCGATGCGGTAGGCGAGGCTGCGGAGGCCCCAGGTTTCGGTCTTGGCGACCGTGCCACCATTGTCGGTGATGATCTTGGTGGCGTTCTCCGCCAGCGCATCGACCTGGGCCTGGGCCAGATCCTGACGCGCGAGGAAAACATGCTCGTAGAGCGGCATGTTGTTGTTCTCACATGTTGGCCGATCGCTGACGGGCGCACCATGCGCACCGCCCCTCCGGCTGTCGTTCAAAGCAAAGCCGAGGTCAGGCAACCGCCTCAACCCCGGGTGGTGCGCCTATGCCGGAAAGCGGAGTTGCACGCAAGGCAGGAAGGGAACACTCCGGATACCAAGAAAAGAACCAGGTAGGCACAAATATGTTGACATCGTCACGCTGATCCGGCACATACATGGATATTGGACGAATCGGGGCAGCGGCCCTGAAGCGGATTGCTCCGGACTGGAGCGGTCCGCTTTTTTGTTGGGCGAAAGGATTGGGTGCAGATGGGGTGGTTCGGGCGAAAGTCGGCGGTGACGGCCTCCAGCGCACCGTTGGTGCCCGTGTGGGCGGGGAGCCAAGAAGGTGAGGCTTTTCCGCGGAGCTACCAGGCTCGCTTCAACGAAGTTTACCTCAACAATCCGGTTGGGCAGCGCGCCGTGAGGCTGGTGGCTGGGGCCACGGCGGCGCTGCCCATTTATGCCTCCGAAGGTAAGGAGCGCGCAGTTGAACTGATCCGCAAGCCTGGTTTGATGGAGGCCGTCGCGGCGCAGCTGCTGCTGCACGGCAATGCCTTTGTGCAATGCGTGCCGACCGGCCGCGGGCTGGGTGTCCTGTTCCCGCTGCGGCCCGAGCGGGTGTCGATCGTGACGGACGAGCAGGGCTGGCCCGCGGCATACCTCTACCGTGTGGGTACGGGACAGCCGAAGCGCTACCCGGCACGGGACGTGTTGGCGCGGACGCAGATCATCCATCTGCGCTCCTTGCACCCAGGTGACGATCATCTTGGCCTGGGGTGTATGGACGCGGCCATCTCGGCAGCCTCGGTTCACAACCGTGCGACGCGGTGGAACAAGTCGCTGCTCGACAATGCAGCCCGGCCGTCGGGAGCGCTGGTATATGAGCCGGCCGACGGTGCAAACCTCAGCGCGGAGCAGTTTACGCGGCTGCGGAGCGAACTGGATGCGCAGTTTTCCGGCAGCGACAATGCTGGGAAGCCGTTGCTGCTGGAAGGAGGCCTCAAGTGGCAAGCCCTCAGCCTCACTCCGGCCGACATGGACTTCATCAGATTGAAGGAAGCCGCAGCACGGGAGATTGCCCTAGCGTTCGGCGTACCGCCAGCACTGCTCGGACTGCCTGGCGACGCGACTTATGCAAACCTGAGGGAGGCTGGGCGCGCCCTGTATCGCCAGACGGTGCTGCCGCTCGCCAAGCACATCCTCGATGGACTGTCCGACGGGCTGAGCGACTGGTTCGGCAAGGTTCGGGTGGTCGCCGATACCGACGGGATCACCGAACTGGCGGAGGATCGGGAACGGCTGTGGTCGCAAGCGGAAGCGGCGAGCTTCCTGTCGCGAGCTGAGAAGCGCGAGCTAGTCGGGTACGGTCCGGAGGAGGACGCATGAGCATGGAACGAGTGGGTCGAGAGGCGCTACTGGCGCAGCTGGTGGCGCAGGCGGATGGCAAGGTGACTGACCTGGTTACCTTGCGGGCGATCGTCGAGGAATCGAGTGAGGTCGGAGCCGGGAGAGCGCTCGCCAGCCTGGGACTGTCGGACGAGCAGGCACGGCGCGACATGGACGAGCTTCGGCAACTGCTTTGCGCCTGGCGCGATGCCAAGCGGAGTGCGTGGCAGGCCGTAGTGACTTGGATCGTGCGGATTTGCCTTGCCACTCTGTTGATCGGACTGGCTGTGCGGCTGGGGCTGACCGAGCTAATCCATGGCTGAACCGCCCGGGCGGGTCCGCTTTGCCGGATATGCAGCGGTGTTCGACCGGCTGGATAACGGCGGCGACGTGATCCGCGCCGGCGCCTTCCGCGAGACACTGAAGCGCTGTCGCAGCGTTCCTCTTCTGTGGCAGCATCGCACGGGCGCGGTCATCGGGCGGATCGATACTATCCGGGAAGACCGCAAGGGCCTGCGCGTGATCGGCACGGTATGTGGCGGTGAGCGCGCGGCCGAGGTGGCAGGGCTGCTGAGCGGCAAGCGGGTCGACGGTCTTAGCTTTGGCTACCGGGTGCGAGAGGCGCGGCGCCGCGATGGTGTGCGGGAGCTGCTCGAACTCGATCTGGTGGAAGTCAGCGTGGTTCAACAACCGATGCAGCCCTCAGCGCGCATTCACGCGCTAGAGGACTGATCGTTCAACAGGCTGGAGCCAACGGCGGCCCCTGTTCGGCTGCAGTGCAGCCCGCCTCGTCCGCATGTCGCGGGCGGGGCATTTTCGCGTGGAGAAAAGTGCATGGTGGAAGTGAAGGCAGACGCGCTGGAGCAGTCGTTTGAGACGCTCGAGCTGGAAGATGGATTGTCGCTGCGGGAGGAACTGGATCTGCTCAAGATGCAGCTGATTTGCCGAGCTTCTCGAGGTCCTGGCTGCGGCGAGCCGAGGTTGTAAAGGGGTCTTTGCCCTTCCCGCATCAACTTGTCCTCACTATGCTGCCCTCTTTGGCGTGTCGAACACAGCAAAGGGGATCATATGCGTAAGCTGGCAATTGCAGTCGCGCTCGCCTCCACCATCGGGGCGACGCCGGCACTTGGTCGCGACAATAGCCCCTATATCGGGGTTGAAGGCGGTTTCCTGATCGTTGAAGACCCCGATCTCGACTACCAGGACATCGACGACGACATCGCGGATGCAATCACCATCGACCACAAGCGTGGCTTCGATGCCGATTTGATCGCCGGATATGACTTCGGCGCTGTCCGAGCCGAAGCTGAACTTGGCTACAAGCGAGCCACAATCGACGATATCAGAGTCGACTCTGCTTTATTCGCTACACCGGACAGTGCTGATTTTGGCGGCAAGACGCGCGTACTATCGGGAATGGTCAATGCCCTGCTGGATTTTGGTGGCGACGAAGGGCTTGGTGGCTTTGTTGGAGGCGGCGTAGGCCTCGCTCGATTGAAGATGCGCGCCGATCTTGAGCCCGTGGCCGGCGGGTTCAGTGGAACGGACCGTAGTTTCGCCTGGCAGGTGCTAGCTGGTGTTCGTGCACCCGTTAGCGGCAATATCGATCTTGGGTTGAAGTATCGCTTCTTCAATACGCGATTCGATTTCGACAGCGATGATGTTGCGGGTGGTCCTCGTGAGCTTGATGGCAGGTTCCGCTCTCACTCGCTGCTGGCATCGTTGATCTTCAACTTCGGCGCACCGGTAGCTCCGCCGCCGCCACCGCCACCGCCACCGCCACCGCCGCCGCCTCCACCGGCGACGCAAACCTGTCCTGACGGTTCGGTGATCCTCGCGACGGATAGCTGTCCGCTGCCTCCGCCTCCCCCACCTCCGCCGCCC
>DATLMM010000080.1:0-46546 GCA_035537335.1 Sphingomicrobium sp.
GCGTCTGCATCGGTCAGTCTGACGAAGCCGGTTTGATCACCGTTGGAACGTCACGGGTTAATTGCCGTTGAACAGCATGTCGCGCTGACCTCTTTGCTTCTGCAGGAGAGGATTTCTGCGCGAGCGAGGGGAGCGGGGGCCCGCGATGACGACTATCCTTCACGCTGCGGCTTATTCCTGGAAACCGGTCGCGCGTGCACTGAAGGATGCCGGAGCAGCGGTGGCGTGCCTCGCCTCGGTGGCATTGGTCTTCGGCCTGCTTGACAGCAAGGTGGACGCCAGCGGCGCCATGCCCGATCGAACAAGGTCATCGACAAGCCGGCTTGGTGATCCAGCCACTCCGCCGCCGGCCTTGCCGGAGATGCTGTTCAAGGCAGTTACGCCGGAACAGGCAATCAAGGTCAACGCCTCCATCCCGCTTGTGCCCGGACCCGTCGAGGCGGCAAGGTCATTCAAGTTAAAGACCGGTTCACAGGACTATGCCCGCGCACTGGAGTGCCTAACGTCAGCGATCTACTACGAATCCGCGCACGAGGGTTCCGACGGACAGCGCGGAGTCGCCCAGGTCATCCTGAATCGGGCCCGCCACCCGGCCTTTCCCGCCAGCGTCTGCGGCGTCGTTTATCAAGGTTTCACGCGATCAACGGGCTGCCAGTTTACCTTCACCTGCGACGGATCGCTGCAGCGGGCTCCGTCGCAAGCGCTGTGGGCAGAGGCCCGCAAGATCGCGGCCGAGGCGTTGACAGGTGAGGTCCTGCCAGCGGTTGGAACGGCAACCCACTATCACGCCGACTATGTCGTCCCTTACTGGGCCTGGTCCCTGGCCAAGTCGGCCCAGATTGGCCGGCACATCTTCTACCGGTGGCCGGACGGTGCAGGGCGGAAGGCGGCCTTTCGACAGCGCTATTCCGGCGAGGCGGTAGATCCCCTTCAGCTTCGGACCGCAGCCTTGGCGAGCCGTCGGACCTGGCCAGCACCAGTCGGGCCGGCCCGCGAAGTCGCCGTGACCCTGATCGACGATCCGCAGCTTGACCTCCTCAGCGTGGTTCATCTTCTCGCGGACACCAGCCTCCGGCCGCCGGGCAGTGATGCTGTCCGGAGCCAACTCAGGCATGTCAGCAACCACCCGGCAGTCCACAGTTACCGAGCGATCCTGGCGAGCGAAGGAACGTCGGGATTTCCGTTCAGCACGGGCTTTCTGCGCAGTCTGGCTAGCGTCCGTCCGAGTGCCGGGCGAGCGGGACCTTCAGGGGCTAGCCGGCTCGCGGTCCTTAAGCGCGACCTGGTCAATTTCGCGGCGTCGGGCAGCTACGTCAGTCTTCGGTCTGGCAAGCTGCTCCGCGAGCAGCGCAAGACGATGCAGCGAGACCTAGCCTCGCTGCTGAACGACTTGCAACGCTATAGCGGCATCGATCTTCAGGACGTCCGGCTGACTGCCGTGCCGGTCATGGGCACGGTGGTGCCACTGCGAGCAAGCTGCTTACCGCTCCCGAAGGGCGTGGCGGTGCCTAACTCCAGGTCGCAGGCATGGCTCGTCCAATCCGCCGCCAGCTATGTAAGCCAGCGAAGCACCGGACGGGCTGGGTGGGAGGACGGCGCTCTCGATTGCGTGACGGACCTGGATAGGCAGCTCGTTGCGGCCATGGTGAGCCGCATAGCCGATCAGGCGATGGGACCAGCCGAAGCGAAGCGGCAGCTAGCCAGGGAAGTCGCGCAGGGACACCGGCTTGTCCCGCAGCTTGCCGACCGGTTGAGAGACTTTGAGAAAGACCGCTATCAGTTCACCAATATCGGCGACTACCGAGATCAGTTGACAAGCAAACTGCCGCCGAATGGAGCGCCAGTGCATGGGTCGACCCGGATCGCCGTCATAACCGGATAAGGAGCGAGTTGGTAGATGTCTTCGTTACGCGTGGGCAGGCAGTCAGAAGCGGACGATCCACTTTGAGACCGGTCAACTTTCTTTACAATGAATCCTTGGATTATCAGCTGGTCCAGGACCAAATCTTCGGACTGATTGAAGCCGAATTGGACGGTGCCAAGGTCACCCGCTCGGTTGGAACGTCGCGTGAAGATGCGGTCAACTTCGGTTTGCACATCCGGCAGAGCCGCAAGAACAACGTGCCGCTGCCCCTGGATGTACTGATGTCGCACGGACTTGCCGACAAGTCGTACCTGTTGGCGAAAGGTGCTGACGGTCGGCGGCTAGTCAACAACTACCAGC
Organism: Sphingomicrobium sp.; assembly: GCA_035537335.1. Taxonomy (GTDB): domain Bacteria; phylum Pseudomonadota; class Alphaproteobacteria; order Sphingomonadales; family Sphingomonadaceae; genus Sphingomicrobium. Next base: position 2,225 of record DATLMM010000080.1, read on the forward strand.
ATGTGATTGTCCCGGGCGAGTGGTTCAAACGGCGGCTACGGCGCTGGCGCTGGCACCCCATCCCCAGCAAACGGGTGACGATCCGACCAACACAGGTTCACGTCGGCGGTTGGCCACGGGTCGACCACTTCTTTGACAGCCAGCCCGAACTGCCGCCGTCCGGGCGGCCACGCCTGCTATGGGCGCCGTCGCACAACAACTCCTCCCGTCAGCAGTCCTTCTCATCCTACCCGGCGTTCGAGGCTTATCTCGATCGGCTCGCGGAGGAGTTCGACGTTCGCGTGTCTCTTCACCCCAGCAATCGCACGGACAAGAGCCCCACGCAGGGTGATCTCGACTGGGCGGAGGTTGTCATTTCCGACTTCGGCACTTTGCTCTACGAGGCGTGGGCGGCGGAGAAATGCGTCATCATCCCGCGCTGGCTGATCCCCGATGCGATCGAACATGGCTCCTTGCGTTTCTCGGCCGAAGGTCAGGTTTTCGCCAAGCGTATCGGCAACCACGCCAAGACGTTCGAAGAGCTGCTGGACTACGCCAGACAAGGAAACAAGCCGGATCCCGGGGTGCAATCGTTCATGAAGGGAATCCTGGATCCGCGCTACCGCGGCTCATCCGCCCGACGCATTGCCGAGCTGCTCCAGACGCTGCCCGTCCCTCGGCTGGGCAACTGATCTTCCTGGCTGCTGCATCCGCTTGGCGACGCGACCAGCCGAATATCCGTCTGGGTAGCGGTGAAACCGCTGCCGCATCGCCGTACGCGCATCTCGGAAAGCGTCGTCGCCAAGGAGAAGTGCCTCCAGCTCCGTCATGAACTCCCCCGGCGTCCGCACCTTCGCACCAGGAGTGTTTTGGTTGTAGTTGATCATGAAGCCGCGTTCGCGTTCATATTCCCCCTGGTCGTAGCAGGAGAAGATGATCGGGCGGTCGAGCAGCAGATAGTCGAAGAAGATCGACGAGTAGTCGGTGATGAGCACGTCCACGATCGGCAGCAGCTCGTTAACGTCGGGAACGGTGCCTTCGTCGGCCAGGCGGACATGATCGGACCCGATGCTCTGGACCATGTCCCGCGCCGCGCTCCATTCGTAATAGTGCGGCCGGATCAGCAGCACCGCATTGTGGGCCTCAAGCAAGCGGGTCAGTTCCTGGGGATCCAGCCCCGGCACCGGCAGGTAGTTCTGCAGCAAGCCGGTTTCGCGATAGGTCGGCGCGAACAGCAGGATCTTTTGTCCGGGGCTTGTTCCAAGTTGCTGCAACCGGCTGTCATCGTTGACGAACAATCGATCATTGCGCGGCGAACCGGTGACCCAGATCCGCTCGAGCGGCAGGCGGTAAGCGCGAGACCAAAGGGCAGCCTCGAAATCCGAACAGCAGGTAAGCGCAGCCATTCCCGCGGCCGCATTCTCGATGGTAGGGTCGTCGTAAGCCTTGTCGAAGCCCATGGTTTTCAGCGGAACTCCATGGTTCAGGTAGATGAAGCGAGGCTTTACCAGATAAGCGAAGTAGCCAAGGTCATAACGTGAGTGGGAGAAGCCCAGCCATTGGGCAGTCAGCCCCATCCGCAAGGCGCGGAACGACCAGGCGTGGAGCGCGCGACCGGGGAAGCGAGCGTTGACCTCCCGCAGGATTTCCGGCGAGACGGACAGCCAGTAGGGTTCCCATCCTTCCTGCTCCGCCAAATGTTCAAACAGGAAGCGAGGATTGCCGTTGTACTTGACCGCCTTGTCGCTGCCCAACACGACCCGGCCGGCTTTTTTTGGAACCACGGCATCGAGCAACGCCATGATCAGGGTACTGGTGCCCCGGGCGATCGCCTTCGGAAGCCACAGGTGCGAGCGGGTCCGCGCGCCCCGGCGATAGCGAACCTTCTTCACGCCGCGCCCTCCTGCCGAAGAAAATCGTAGATCCTCCTGGAGGCGGTAGGTTCGCCGAGAACCCCACCCCAGAAGCGCTTGCGGAGCTGCTGCAGCTTGCCGGCCTCCAGAGGAGCGAATATCCGACCGTCGCCGATGATCGAACAGAGCTGTTCGAAGCTGTTCGCCCGAATGCCCAGGGTGGCGTCGTCGTAGTTCCAGGCCAAGTCACGCTCCACCCTTGTGTATTCTTCGAGATCGAAGGCGTAGAGTGCAACGCCCTCGGATCGGAAGGCGATGTAGTCAAAAAACAAGGATGAGTAATCGGTGACCAGTGCAGCGAACCTGTCGAGGACAGGGTAGAGGTCCATCTGCTCGGGTAGCATGATGATGTTTGCCGGAAGGTCGGTGAACGCCTCTGCCTCGTCCGTCATCTTCGGGTGAAGCTTGAGAAACAACAGCGCATTCTGCATGGCAAGCGAAGCGGACAAGCGCTGCAGATCGGGCAGGGCCTTCGCCAGGAAGGTCTCGCCATACTCGCGCAGGGTCGGCGCGTAGAGGATCGCGCGCTTGTCGCCGGCAACGTCGAGGGGCGAGTAGTCCTCGAACGTCAAAGCATGCTGCTTCAGCCGGTCATCGACGTGAGGATCGAGGCGGGGGTAGCCGAGCGCCGGAGCACGCTCCACCGGCACCGCGAAACAGGGCGCGAAGAACAATGCGGACATCTGTGGGGACGTCGAGAGCACATAGTCGGGGCGCTGCAGCCTTCGCATCGCCCTTAGTCGCGACCAGGGACCCGCTTTGCTGCCGTGCAGCTTCGCGCTGGTCCCGACCGTAGCCCCGAACAGCACGTTCTTCAGGCCGACGCCGTGCCAGAGGTTGAAGATGGTGGCTCCGTTGGAAAGGCTGAAGTGCACGTCGCTGGCATTGTCGTTGACGAAGTACACGCCCGCCCGCAGCGCCGCAGCCAGGCCTTGTGGGCTCCACTGCGCGTAGGCTCGAAGATTGCGCCGGCGAAGTTGCGCCGCAAGCTCCTTGTTTGGCGTGATCCACGCCGACCGGCTGCCCAGGCCATTGAGCGCGAGCCACAAGAAGAGGTATTTGGAATTACCCTCGAACCGGCCGCTCGGGGCGCCGAACAGCCATAGCTTTTCATCTCTCGAGGAAAGCTGCGCCATCGGGTGAACGAAAAGGTTGCCAAGCAGCGTCGCGGCGCGCCGTGCCAGGCTGGGGGCCTCCACCACTGTCAGCTTAGGGAAGCGGGGGAGGCGGCCGGGCTCTCGGAGGCCGCGCCTGACTGCAGGTGGCGCTCGGCGCATGCGCGGATGATGTCGGACGTGCTCACGCCAGGGGTGTAGGGAAGCATGACCAACTCGACGCCATTCTCTTCCAGGAAGGCGTCGTCGCAGCGGATCTGGACCTTGTAGGATTCGAGATCCCAATCGTCGCCGTGAACGATCTTGGTCACCTTGTGGCGGAGCACGGCGCCGCGCACGCTGTAGTCATTGCTGACTTCCGCAACATCGACATAGCGGCACGCGGCCAGGAGGGCGCACCGGTCATCCTCATTCATGATCGGCCGGCGCTTGTAGCTGGCCGTCAGCGCATCGCCGTTCACCACGACCACCAGGCGATCGCCTAATGCCTTGGCCTGTCGAAGAATGTTGACGTGACCGGCGTGGAACAGATCGAAGACGCCGACAACCAGAACGATCTCATTTGACGATTGAATCACCGAGTTTCCCAATCTGCACGTGCGCCGTAGACCACCCGACGGCCCTTATCGAAAGAAGGTCAGGAAGCACCCTTCGACGGCTTGAGCAAGCCGCCCATCCTGCCACGCCGGCCCGCAACGAGTCAGGCTGCCCTGGAACCCTTCACCTGCTTATCGAGAACGCCGGAAGCGGAAAACGCCTCCCGGGTGCGCGTATCCCGGTGCCGGGGTTCGTCTCCGACAGCTTCGGCAAAGCGGCCAAGCTCGTCCAGCAACTGGTCGTCGGTGAAGTCGTCGAGGATCGTGCGGCGGTCGGGCCGGACCTGGCGGGCCCGCTCCAGCACCGAACGCGCCTGGCCAGGATCGGGCAACAGGTCGGTCCAGCAACAGGGTATCTGCATGGCTGTCGCAAAGTGCACAACAGCCGGCGACAGTTCATCCAGCAAGTGCAGGGTAAACAGGCCGGCGCTCCCGACCTGAACTCCGTGCAGCACGCCTGGCGTCAGCTTCAACTCATCCAGCGCATGGCTGATGAGATGCTCTGGCCCGCTGCACGGACGGCTCGTGCCGGCAATGCTCATCGCAATGCCCGAGTAGATTTGGGCGATGATCAGGTTGCGGACGAAGTCGGCATTTTCGACGTCGCAGTCGCGCCAGTGAACCAGCGTTTCCGCCGAATTGCGGGAGAGATGGTAGGAAATGTCGTTCATGCGCGGACCGTCGCCGCGATCAACCACATGGCGCCAATCGGTGGTTGCGCTGAGATTGGAAAGCAGGTCACCGCCCGACGCCCGGAGATACTGGGCCGGAGCGGACATCACTACGTCGAGATCGGCGATGACCCCGATGGGCATGGCGGCCGGCAAGCTGTCGAACCGGTCGGCCTTGGTCTTCAGGACGGAGATCGGGGACATCAGGCCGTCGTTGGAGACCACGGACGGCACAACCAGGCAGGAGACGCCGTAGAGCTTGCTGACCCGCTTCGCCACGTCGATGACGCCGCCGCCTCCAACCGCAACGATCAGGGTTGCGCGAAGAGTGGCCAACAGGGAGCGCAGGCGAGCAGCCTCCCCTTCCGAATAGTCCTGCACGATCTCCACCACCGCACCTTCCAATTGCTGGGCAACGGTCGCTGCAAGGTCGCGTGAATGGTTCTGGCCGCACAGGATGACGGCCCGGCCCGCCGACAGCCCATGCTCCTCGAAGATGTCTCGCACCCGCTCGAGCGCGCGACGCTCGACGTGGAAGATGCTGGGGAGGGAGGTCTGGTTATGAATCATAAGGAAGCCGAACGCCCGACCTACGAAAAAGTCACTCTTGTTACAATCTGGGACGAGCAGATGATGAGCTGATTCGCGCGCGGAATTGCGGCGTCCGGACCACACCCCCAAAAATGTCCAATGTTCACAGTGGCATGTTTACTGTCCGTTCAGCGATGATCCATCCGCTGCCGGTTAAAAACCCGGACCGGACATGGAACAATGTTCTTGCGTCATAGTCTAACCTGATGTGGTGTATGGCTCGGCGAGGGTCCGTAGGTCACGAATATGCGTATTGGAGGATAGCCATGTTTCGGGGTTTGATCGCGTCTGTCTCCCTATTGGCTCTTGCGGGGTGTGCTTCAGGGTCGTCGCTGGCTGGGACCGACCTTCCGACAGGATCGGCTGCCTATACGGCGCTTCCGCCTCCACCTGCCATCGCGACGGGGGTGTATCGGATCGCGCCCTACGATACGCTGGTTGTCACGGTTTTCCAGGAGCCGGATCTGTCGACCCCGGCCAATTCCCCGCTGCAGGTCGACGCGCGCGGCAACATTAACATGCCGCTGGTCGGCGCGGTCCCGGCCGCCGGCAAGACGACGACCGAACTCAGCTCCGCAATCGCGGCCGGATTGGCCCAGCGCTACCTGCGCAATCCGCAGGTCTCGGTGGCGATTGCCAGTTCCCAGCCGGAGAAGATCACGGTGCAGGGCGAGGTCAACCAGGCTGGCGTGTTCGACATCCGCGGCAAGACCAGCCTGCTGCAGGCGCTTTCCCTGGCAAGGGGGGAAAGCAAGCTCGCCGCTACCAACGAGGTTGCGATCTTCCGCACGATCAATGGACAGCGCATGGGTGCGCTGTTCGACGTGGACCAAATCAGGCGCGGCGCTGCCCCTGATCCCGAATTGGCGCCGAATGACGTGGTCATCGTCGGCCACTCGCGACGGAAAGAGGCCTGGCAGAACGTCCTGGCGGTTAACCCGCTCAGTGGCGTCTTCAGAGTCCTGACCGCGATCCCGTGAGGCTGCGTTAAGTGAACTCTCCCGGAAACCTGGTTCCGCTGCAGGGCCGCAACGACCTTGCGCACCCTGCGAGCATCGTCGGCATGCGTCCCCTCGTCGACGACGAAGGGGAGCGCAGCGGCTTCTGGGCGGCGTTGCACCGCAACCGCGGCATTATTCTCGGGCTGGCGCTGCTGGGGCTGCTGGCCGGCGCCCTCATCGCCTATCTGACACCGCCGACCTATCGCGCGGAAGCGGCGCTCGAGTTCGAGAACGGGCCCAATCCGGCCGGGGCGGACGACTTCGTGAACAGCCAGGTTCGGGTGCTCGAAAGCCGGGCGCTCGCCGAAAAGGTCGTGAACTCGCTCAAGCTGCAGAACAATGCGCGGGCAATTGCGGCATTGGGCTTGCCAGGGGGGACGAAAACGGAAGCCGCGGATCTGGTCGGCCGCGTCCACGACGGCGTCGACGCCGAGCTGGCGGACGGTTCGAACACGGCCGCCGTGGCGTTCAGCAGCCGCGACCCTGCAGCTTCGGCCTTGATCGCGAACGGCTTCGCCAACGTGTACCTGCAGACGAACCTGGAGCGGCAGCAGAATGCTTCGGAGGGGGTTCGCGGCTTCCTCGAGCAGCGCGTTGCCAGCACCAAGGCCGATCTTGCTGCGTCCGAAAAGGCGCTGATCAACTATACGCGCTCGGCCGGACTGATCGATCCGAGTGCCGGGACGGCGTCGGTCAGCGGGGATGCCGCGCCGCGCTCTCTCGCGAGCGACAAGCTGGCCCAGATGACCCAGGCCTATTCGCAGGCACGGGCCGATCGGATCATCGCCGAACAACGCTGGCGGGAGGCTCAGCGCACGCCCGTCTCGAGCCTGCCGGAAGTGTTGAACAACCCGGCGATCCAGCAACTCACGCAGCGTTCGGCCGAGGCGCAGGCGGCGATCCAGCAGCAGCGTCAGCGCCGGCAGGACGGCCACCCTGAACTACAGGGCGCGAACGCCCAGGCCGGCGAGATCGATCGGCAGGTCCAAGCGATCGGGGCCAGCGTCAAGCGCTCGATCCAGGAACGCTATCAGGTCGCGGTCCGGCAGGAACAGGATCTGGCGGGCGCCGTGAACCGGCTGCAGAGCCAGACGCTGTCAGACCAGGGCAAGGGCGTCGGCTACAATCGCCTCAAGCGCGAGGCTGACAGCAAGCGTCAGCTGTACAACGCCCTGCTGCAGCGGCTCAACGACACAACGGTGCAGTCCGGCCAGTATTTGAGCTACGCCACGGTGATCGATCCGGCGACGCCGCCGGCCGACCCGACCTCGCCCAAGCCCGCGTTGTGGACCCTGCTTGGGGGCGCCATGGGGCTGCTGCTGGGATTGGCTTACCTCCTCATTGCCTGGCTGCGGGACGAGGCGCTGTACTCGCCCGAGAGCGCGGCAAGGAAGCTGCAGCTTCGCGTGCTGGGCGTGTTGCCGCGGGTGAAGCACCCGTCCGACGCCCTGCTCGATCCGCGCTCGCCCTTGTCGGAAGCGCACTATGCGTTGCGAGGTTCGCTTGAAGCTGGCTTTGCCCGGGGAGCGCCGCGTACGATCCTGTTCACCAGCAGCCGGGAAGGCGAGGGCAAGAGCACCGCTGCGTGGGGCGTCGCGCGGGACTTCGCGCTCAGCGGCCGCCGAACGCTGCTGGTCGATGCCGACATGCGCAAGCCGTCCGTGCAGAATTATGTCGGCGTGACTTCTCCGCTGGGCCTGTCGACGGTGCTCGCCGGACTGTCGGCGGTGGAAGCATCGGTGATGCACTCGGGAACACCCGATCTCGACGTAATGCTGGCCGGGCCGATGCCGGCAAGCCCGGCTGCGTTGCTGAGCGGCAAGGAACTGAAAGCGCTGCTGCAGGTGCTGGAAAACCATTACGAGCTGGTGATCATCGATGCTCCGCCCGTTCTCGGCCTGGCTGACGCCCCGCGCATGGCCGCGGTTGTGCAGCGCACCATCTTCGTTGTCGAAGCGGGTCGAACGGGAGTGCCGGACATCCGCGGAGCACTCCGCCGCCTGATCGAGTTCAAGGCAAAGTTCGCGGGCGTCGTGCTGACCAAGTTCGATGCGACGCAGACCTCGTCGTCCAACCTGTACGTCTATGATTATGGTGAGCGGCCCCAGAAGCGGCTTGAAGCTCTTGGGGCGCAGTAAGCCGATGCAGAGCGCAGAGGCGCGAACGGGCGCCGTCATCGCACGGTTGCGCCTGCTGCTGGTGGCCGGGCTCGTTGCCGGCATCGCTGGGGCCACGGCGTACGCCGAGATCAAGACGTCGCGTCAGATCAATCCCAAGCGGCCGTTCATTCAGCTCAAGGGCTTGGTCCAGAACCAGGTGATCGGCCCCCTGACCATCTCCGACAGCTTTCGGGCGATCGAGAGCGACAAGGGCGTGAGGATACGTAACCTTCGCATTACGGGGATCGATGCAACGCGATTGCAGCGCGATGGCATTCGCATCCGCGGCGATGCCGACGGCGTCGTGATCCGCAACTTCAGGCTGGCAATGCGGGACCAGCCGCAGTCCCACCCCAACCTGCCGATCGGAATTGCCGTACAGGAGGGTCGAAACATCTCCATCGACAGCGGCAGCACGAGCGGTTTTCAGATGGTGTTCGTTCCGGGCAAGTATACCAATGGCGACGGCATAGCGACCGAGCGGGCAGTGGATGGAATCTCCATCACCCGGGTGCGTGCATCGGACAACAGTGACGGCGGCTTCGACTTGAAGAGCAGTCGCACCAGGCTTGATCAGTTGACTGCCGTTCGGAATGGCCGAAACTACCGTTTCTGGCGCACGGTGGAGGCTGGTACGTTGACGAGTGCAGATGCCCGCAACGCGCATATCTGGCTCGCTCGTGGAGCCGATGTTCGTATTCGCAAGCTGGTTGCCACTTCCCGCTCGCGCTCGCCGGTGGTCAGGATCGAAGGTCCCGCCAAGATCGTCATCGATAGTTGTGAGCTTCGGCTTCCACCTGGAACCCGGCTCGTGGCGGGCAGCATGGCAGGTTCCCAGGTCAGCCTGGGCCGCGGCTGTCGGACCTGAAAACATGCGCCATTCGTCTTCATCTTCTCGATTTCCAATTCACGGCCGCTTCCGGCTCGGAGTTTCCCAATGACTCAGTTCACCGTCGTTCGAGAGCAGGACAGCGAGCCGGACACCGCGATGTTCAGCCTGCGCAACCTGCTGCAGATGCTGAGGCGGCGGGCTATCCCTCTGGGGTTGACCGTTGCTGGCGTGCTGGTCCTGGTCGCCGCCGCCTACATGCTGGCGCCGCGCACCTATGAGGCGATCGGCACCGTTGCGCTCGACCGTCGCCTTGATGAGCTGGTGCAGTCGCAGACCGACGTTAAACCGCTGACGACCGATTCCTCGTCGGTGGACACGGAGGTTCAGGTGATCGCCTCACCAGCCGTAGCAGCCGCCGTGGTGGATGGCCTGAGCCTGACGAACGCGCCGGGCTTTGGGGTGTCGGAGGATGCTCCAGACGGCACTCCGCCGCAGCGGGATCGTGCAATCCGTGTGGTTCAAAGCGGCCTCGAGGCTGCGCGGACGGGCACCTCCTATGCCATTGCCGTGAAGTATGCGGCCGAAGACCCCATCCTGGCCGCTCGGGTAGTGAACGCGGCCATCAATGCCTACACGGGCGGCCAGCGGTCGAGCGAGGCGCAGCGGCTGTCGCAGGAAATCGGCTTGCTGCGCGACCGGATCAATCTGGTTCGCGGCGAATTGCTGCGCACCGAGCGATCGGTCGCGCAATATCGTGCCCGCACGGGCCTGATCGACCTGGCCGCCAACAGCGATGCCGCCAATCAGGCGATGCAGGATCTCAACACCCAGCTTGCCCAAGCGAGGGCGGACGAGGCCGCGGCCCGCGCCAAGGCTGGCAGCCGGTCTTCCATCGTCAACGTGACCTCATCCCCAACGATCAATGCCTTGCGGGAGGAGCAGGCGAGGCTTGCTGCCCGGCGGGCAGAGCTGAAGGAGCGCTATGCCGAGGGTTATCCTCAGCTGGTGGCGATCAACGAGCAGCTGGCGTCCGTCAACGGTGCCCTCTCTGCCGAACAGTCGCGAGTTCAGCAGGGCGTCGCTGCGGAAGCAGGCGTCGCGTCCAATCGCGCGTCATCGCTGCGGGGATCGGTCAATCAGCAACAGTCGGCGCTGATGCGAGCCAATACGGCGTCGGTGCAGCTGGGTGAACTACAGCGGAACGCGGATGCGGCGCGGACGCTCTATGCTTCGCTGCTCGACCAGTACAAGCAGAAGCTTGCTGCTCAGGGGACGGAGCGGAGCAAGGCGTATGTGGTCGCCTATGCGGCGCCACCGAGCAATCCGGCGTCGCCGAACTCCGCTGCCTACATGCTGGGAGGTGTGTTGCTGGCGTTGATCGCGGGCGGGCTGGTGGCAAGCACGCTTGAGAACCTGGAGGGCGGGCTGCTCCATCAGGCCATGGCAGAGCGGGAACTGGGTATTCCCGTCCTTGCTGCCATTCCCGACATCGAAACGGTCAAGGACTCTCCGATCAAGGACCCTTCGCCCGCGATGATCGCGGATCATCTGCTGGAGCATCCCACCAGCGTCTTTGCCGAGTCGTTGCGGAGCATCCGGAGCAGCCTGAAGCTTGGCCAGGAAGGTCAGTCCGGCAAGTGTCTCGCCGTCACCTCGGCCGTGCCGGACGAGGGCAAGACAGCCACCTCGATCTGCCTCGCCCGCGCCTGTGTCATGGCCGGCAGCCGAGTGCTGATCGTCGATTGCGACCTGCGGCACCATAGCTGTTCCGACATCCTGGCGCCGAACGCGGCAGTTGGGTTGAGTGAAGTCTTGCGGGGCGAGGCTCGCCTCGACCAGGCGGTCGTCAGGGATCGTGCCAGCGGGATCGATGTGCTGCCGGCGAGCGTGTTCGACAGTCCCGACGTGGATATCCTCACCTCCGGGGAGATGCGGAACCTGTTGCACTCCGTCCGGCATGACTATGACGTGGTCATCCTGGAAACTCCGCCCGTGCTGCCGGTGGCGGAGACCCGCGTCCTTGCGGCCATGGCCGACGGCACGATCCTGCTGGTGCGCTGGCGCAAGACCCCGGTCGAAGTGGCGAAGAAGGCGCTCAAACTGCTTAATCGGGCCGAAGCCAAAGTGATCGGGTCGGTTCTGACGCGGGTGAGCCTGAGCTGGACCTCCATGGGGAGCCTGGGCGACGACGTCTACTATTACCAGAGCTACGGTCCCAAGGCGGCCTGAGAACCTTGCTGCAGTCAGGGAATGTGCCCCCACACCAGCTTTCGACCACTGGGGTGGAAGACGAGGGTTTGGAGCGGCTTGCTGGGGCGCGCACGGGCGGCCGACCGAGAATCCTGTTCGTCATCAACTCGCTGACCGGCGGGGGTGCCGAACGGGTTTTCTCGACGGTCCTCCGCAACTCGCCGGCAGAGCTCGCCGGCATTGATGCGCACGTCGCCCTGCTGGACCTGGACCCGCCCGCCTTCAGCCTTCCGGACGGTGTTACGCAGCATCAGCTGGACTGCCGCCATCAACTTGGCCGGAGCATCTGGAGCGTGGCGCAGACCGCGCGCCGTCTTCAGCCCGACCTGATCGTCAGTTTCCTGACCCGGGCCAACGTCGCGGCCGCCCTTGCCGGACGGGTGGCCGGCTGTCCGGTCATCATCAGCGAACGCAATGACACGACGGCACAACTCGGGCACGGGCGGTTCCCGGCGCTGGCGAGATCGATCGTCCGCCTGGGGTATCGCCAGGCCGACGAGGTCATCGCCGTTTCAGCTGGCGTCGGCGAGGCCATGCGGCTGGAATATGGCATCGCGCCGAACCGGGTTCGAGTGATCAACAATCCGGTTGATCTCCATGCGATCGCTGCTGCCGCCGCGGCGGAGCCAGCGCTGGAGGTGTCGGCTGACGACGTGGTCATGCTTGCCCGCCTGGAGCCTCAGAAGAATCTTCCGGTCGCCATTGAAGCTTTCGCGTCGAGCGGCTGGCCCGGACGCCTGCTGATCCTCGGTGAAGGCCCGCTTCGGGCGGAATTGCGGGGGCTGGGCGACCGGCTCGGGCTTGGTTCGAGATTGGTCATGCCCGGCTATGTGGCCAATCCCCATGCCGTTCTTGCCCGCGGAGCGCTCTTCATGCTTGCTTCCCGTCATGAAGGGTTCTGCAATTCCCTGGTTGAGGCAATGGCGGCCGGCGTAGCCGTCCTTGCTTCCGACTGCCGGTTCAGTCCCGCGGAAATCCTCGAGGTGGAAACTCCGCCGCGGACAGGTGAGGTGGTCGCGGGCAACGGCGGGCTGTTGGTGCCGGTCGACGACGTGGCGGCGATGGCATCGGGACTTCGCATGCTGGAGGATCCGGCGCTGAGAGCGCGCCTGGCCGCCGCCGGGCGGCAGCGAGTACAGGATTTTGCCGTAGCCAGGCAGGTCGCTCGCTACTGGGATGCGTTCAGAGAGGTAGCAGATCGCAATCGTGGCGCTCACGCCGCTTCAGGTCGCTTGGGCTCGCAGTTGGGCAGCGTGCCGTGACCGGCTTCGAGGCTCCAGGGCTCCAGATGTCCGCGTTGCTGCCGGCCAGTGGCCTGTTGCTGCTGCTGTTGTTTCTCGGGCTGCGCATTGCCCGGTCCGCCAGCGCGCGTTTCGTGGTGTTCGCCTGCTGGCTTCGTTTCATGTTGTCGACCTTCCACGTCTACACCTTCGACGAGGTGGTCGGGACCATGTCGTTGACGGCCCTCGGCTCCGCCAGCCTGTTCCTGCTGGGCCTGTTGCTGCTGCCCAAGGCCATGTTGTTCGGCCGGGGTGTCATGGCGGTTTACTTGGTGATCGCCGCGATCTTCCTGAGCGCGCTGGCCAACGGCGCTCTGCTGGCTGCCTTCGAGCCGGTGACCAAGTTCGGTCTTTTCCTGATGATCGCCCTGCACAGCTATCGAGCGCTGAAGGTCGGGGACGAACGCCAATTCGGATTGGCGCTGTTGCTGAGCTTCTCTCCGTTAATTGTTTTCCAGCTCCTGTCGCTTGCGTTTGATGTCCCGAAGATGACCGAGGGAACGGGCGGTGAGTCGTATATCGGCGGCTACTACCATGAGGCCGCCTTCTCGATCGGGGTCATGGCGCTGCTGGTGATGGTGGCCATCGAGCGCTCGCTTCCGGCCGCCCTCAAGCTCCTGATCCTTCCGCTTGGCCTGGCCAGTATCCTGCTCGCCAATTACCGCACGGCAATCCTCGCGACGGCGCCGCTGATGATCTACTATCTACTGGTCGGCATCACTCGGCCGATCGACCCCCGCTTGCGCGGTTCGGTCGCCGCGCTTGCCGGCATCGGGATCATCGTCGCTGTCGCGGTCTCGGTCATGACATTGGAGCGGTTCAGCGATCTTCGGACCATCGCACAGGGCGAGACGTCGATCATCAAGCCGCCAAATGAGTTTACCGAGGCCGACGCCAACGTCCTGTCGGGAAGAGGGCAGATCTGGAGCGAGTATGTCTACAAATGGCTGGACGGGTCGGAGCTTCGCCAGCTGGTCGGCTACGGTCCGGAAAGCTGGGAGGAGTATTTCCCGGTGTATGCCCACAACAGCTTCATCAGCTACTTGTTCGAGTATGGCCTGGTTGGTCTCGCCGCCTTGATCTTCCTGTTCGCTGCAGGCGTGGCGATGTCGCTCAAGGCTCGTTCGAACCGGTGGAAACTGCTGGCGGCGCATCTCAGCTTCCTGGTGGTTAATCTGGCAACGATGCCGTTCTGGTTGATCGAGGGAAATATCGTATATGGCCTGATATGGGGGTACACGCTCTTTTACTGTGCCGAACGCAGACCTGCATCGGCTCAAGCAGGCTTGCGCCCATATTTCAAAGAGGTTGAAGTCTAGTGTTCGGGGGCCGATCCGTTGACCTGCAGCCTTTCGGAACTCAGCCGCGTTCATCCTCAAACCACCAATCGCATCGGAATGTCGGGAACGAAGAGAATCTTGATCTGCGGTCAGCCGCGCGTTGGCTGACCATGGACTTCTTGCCCAGGCGCAGGCGCTTCCAGGCCATTGCCTTGGTCGCGCTGATGCTGCTGGGCGGCCTCGCCGAGGTATTCACCCTGGCGGCCGTGTTCCCGTTGCTGTCCTTCATGGCCGATCCGAACCACCTGCAAGGATCGGACATGGGCCGAGAGCTTGCGAGGTTCGGAGTCGATCCGGCGTCGCTCACCTTGCCGCTGCTGGCGGCCGCGTTCTGCGTCGTTGCACTGCTCGCGGCCGGAGTGCGGATCGTGCTTGCCTGGGCGTCGCAAAGCTTCGCCTTTCGCCTGGCGTACGACATGGGCGTCGGGCTGTACGACCGAATGCTGCACCAGCCGTACACCTTCCATGCGCAGCTTAACAGCAGCCGGATCGTCGCCGCGGTCAACAACATCCAGCGCCTGCTGACCAGCATGTTCCTGCCCCTGATGCAGGGCGTCGCCGCCGCGTTTCTCGGAATCTTCATCCTTGGCGGCCTGCTGCTGCTGAACCCAAGTGTAGCACTGGCGGCGATGATCGGGTTCGGTGGCATCTACCTGATCGTCTCGCTGCTGACCCGGGGCCGCTTGCGCCGGAACTCTGAAGCGATCGGCAACATGCGGCGCTTGCGAATTCAGGCGGTTCAGGAAGGCCTAGGCGGCATCCGCGATGTTCTCATCGACAACACCCAGCCGGTGTACAAGCGCAAGTTCGCCAAACTCGACAACCGGCTTCGCGCGGCACAAGCCGGCAACGCGCTGATCGCCGTCACTCCACGCTTTATTGTTGAAGCGCTCGGGATGATCTTCATCGTCGGGATCGCCGTCGTGCTGAACGCGATCAACGGGACGTTGGCAGGGTCGCTTCCCATCCTGGCGGTGCTGGCCCTGGGTGCTCAGCGCCTCCTGCCGCTGTTGCAGCAGATGTACAATGCCTGGGCGAATGTGATCGGCAACCGATCCATGTTCATCCACATCGTGGAACTGCTGAGGCGGCAGGTGCCGCCACGGTTCGCCGACAAGAAGATCACGCCCTTGGTGATGGAGAAGAGCCTGACCCTCGAAAAGGTCAGCTTCAGCTACTTCGAGGACACGCCCGAGGTGGTCAAAGACGTGTCGCTGACCATCCCGCGCGGATCCTGGGTAGGCGTTGTGGGGAAGAGCGGCAGCGGTAAGAGCACGCTGATGGACCTGGTCATGGGCCTGCTGTGGCCGACCGGTGGCCAGATCTCGATCGATGGAGAGCCACTGATCGAAGACAATGTGCGCGGCTGGCAGCAGCAGATCGCGCACGTTTCACAGGCAATCTTCCTCGCCGACGGCACCATCAGGGAGAATGTAGCGTTCGGGATACCCAAGAAATCGATCGAGGAAGATCGGGTCTGGCGCGCTTGCGAGCAGGCGGAGCTGCTGGAGATGATCGAGGACCTGCCCGAGGGTCTCGACACGCAGATCGGCGAACGGGGCGTTCGCTTATCCGGCGGGCAGCGGCAACGGATCGGCATCGCCCGCGCGCTCTACAAACAGGCATCCGTGCTCGTGCTAGACGAAGCAACCAGCGCGCTGGACGACGAAACGGAGGCCGGGATCATGCGGTCGCTTCACCGGCTTGGCCGCGACTACACCGTGCTGATGATCGCGCACCGTGTGACCACCCTGCGCGGATGCGATGTTGTTTATCGCATGGAATACGGCCGCATCACTCAGCAAGGCAGCTACGCGGAGGTCATTGCCTCGAGCGACCCGGTACTTGCCGTCGACGATTAGGGTGGCAAATAGAAACAGGGTTTGCGTCACGGGGCTTCGCGGCATTCCCGGTGTCATGGGCGGGGTAGAAACCCATTGCGAAGAACTGCTGCCCCGGATCGCTGCATTGTCGCCCGAACTCTCACTCGAAGTCCTCGGGCGCAAGGGCTTCGTTCCGCCCGGGATCAGCGATCATCGCGGAGTAGGGGTGCGGGGACTTCCGGCACCTAGCAGAGCGAGCACCGAGGCGATCGTGTCGACGCTGCTTGCCGTGCTGCACGCCCGTTCCCGCGCCCGAGTAGTTCACATCCATGCGATCGGCCCGGCCTTGCTGGCGCCACTAGCCCGGCTGCTGGGCCTGCGGGTCGTCGTGACGC
Organism: Sphingomicrobium sp.; assembly: GCA_035537335.1. Classification (GTDB taxonomy): domain Bacteria; phylum Pseudomonadota; class Alphaproteobacteria; order Sphingomonadales; family Sphingomonadaceae; genus Sphingomicrobium. The sequence continues at coordinate 18,170 of DATLMM010000080.1, forward strand.
ATCACGGGACGGATTACGACCGGGCGAAGTGGGGGGGATTCGCGAAGGCCATGTTGCGGCTGGGTGAAAGGGTGGGGGTTCGCTGGGCCCATCAGGTCATCGCGGTGGCACCGAGCTTGGCCGAGCGCCTGCGCGAACGTTTCCCGGAACAGGCCGGCGCCATCCACTTCATTCCCAATGGCGCACCTCAACTGCCGGAGGAGCGGTCTGCCGAGGCCGTACTCGACCAGTTCAGACTTCGGCCGAAGGATTATGTCCTGACCGTGGGCAGGCTCGTGCCGGAGAAGGGTTTCGACTACCTTATCCGAGCCTTTCACCAGAGCGGAGACTGCCGCAAGCTGGTGATCGTCGGCTCCGACATACATGACTCCGGCTACTCGGATACGCTTCGCCAACAGGCAGGCGACTCCGTGCGCTTCCTGGGATCACAACCGCGTTCCGTTCTCCGCAGATTATACGAGCAGGCGGATCTGTTCGTGCTGCCATCGTTTCATGAAGGCTTGCCGATCTCCGCGCTCGAGGCGGCCTCCTGTGGAGTGCCGATGCTGCTCAGCGACATCCCCGCAAATCTCGACGTCGGGCTGGGAGCTACGAACTACTTCACCACGGGCGATGAGGGTGAGCTGGCGGCGTGTCTTCGACGACCAGGAGCCGACTTCGTCTATGACGTTGACCGGATCCGAAAAGCCTTCGACTGGGACCGGATCGCCGAACAGACGCTAGCGATCTACCGCAAGGTGGCAGAGCGCGCCGCCAACCAGGTCGGCGGCGCACCATCCCATCAATAGGCGTTGGGGTGCGCCAGCACGCGGAACGTCTTGAAGATGATGCTCAGGTCGCGACCGATCGACCAATCGGCGAGATACTCAAGATCCGATTGTAGCCGCAGGCTGAGATCGTCCTCATGGTGAGCCGTGCCGCGCAGGCCGCGGATCTGGGCCAGGCCGGTAATGCCGGGCTTGAGCATGTGCCGGTGAGCATAACGGTCGTCGACGTCCCAGAACAGGCGACTGCCGGCAAAGGAACCGATGGCGTGCGGCCGCGGTCCAACCAGGCTCATAGTGCCATTAAGGACGTTCAGTAGCTGGGGCAGCTCGTCGATGCTGGTGCTGCGGATGAAGCGACCGATCTTGGTCACCCGCTGATCGTCCCGCGCGGTCGAGGTGGTGCCAAGCGCATCGGAGTCGCAGGCCGCCATGCTGCGGAACTTATAGACGTTGAACAGGCGGTTGCCGAAGCCGACCCGCTGCTGCCTGAACAGCACAGGGCCAGGACTGTCGAGCTTGATCGCAAGCGCCACCAGCAAGAGCAGGGGGGCCAGGAAGATCAGCGCGGGAACGGCCACAGCCAGATCGAACACCCGCTTCAACACTTGCTGCTGCGCGGAGAGAGGACGGCTCGACACCACCAATGTGGTGCGATCGCCCAGGCGACCGATGCCGACGGCGCCGATCGACGACACATGGTCGGCCACAATCTCACCTTGCACATTGGCGCCCTTCAGCATGGCGGCCCAATTGGCGCAGACTTCCTTGGAGCAGAAGATTACTACCCGGTCAGCGCCGTCGAGCAGCTTCACCAGCCGCTGGATCATGACATGATTGCGAGGCTCGGGGCGAATACCGAGCTGTTGAGCGTCCACGACCCGAGCGCCTGGCACAGGATCCAGGAACTTTTCGTCGGTGATGATCACCGTGGACGTAAGCTCCCCAGCAAAGCTGCGCTGGATCCGCTCACCCAGCCAGCGACGGACAAATGCTACGGTGATCAGCGTGGCAATCACCCCGGTACCGACCGTCAAGCGCGACACGTCCTGCTCCGCCTTCAGGAAGTAGGAGACCACGAACAGCACCGCAAAGGCGCTCACCAGCGCCGCGGATGCGCGCAGGGCGCCAACGCCCGGGCATTGCAGCGCATCGAGGCTGTAGGCGCGGTTATGCATGGCGCTGGCGATGAACAACGGAACGACGGCGAACGAAATCCGCAGCCAGGTCAACTCATCGAGGTTTCCGAACCGCACCAGCGAACCAACGGCGAAGCCAAGGAAGATGCACAGGATGTCCGACGTGAGCAGCAGCGTATAGGCGCGCACCCGCTGATTGCGGCTATTTGCGGGAAAGATGGGCGTCACGGCCGATGGCTGTTCCGTCGGAACCAACGGCCCAAACGCGCCCGCCCGGCGACCGGTGGTTCCTGGCTGATCTAGGAGGCCCCCCTGAGAGACGTCCACGGAGTTCTTCAACACGCTAAAACTCACCGCAAGACCCTCGAATGCCACTGGCCGGATTTTACCGACGAGCTTAATTTTTTATTAAGAGATTGTGACAACGAGTCAAGTAGAGCCGCGTTCCAAGCCAAATGCTGCAAGTTTGTTTCAGCCGCTCGGTTGAGCTTTTCGCGTTACAGGTTGAGGCGCCCCGGTGGGGAAAAGATCAAGGTCGGGGCGTGCCCGGACCGAACTCGGGCTGGTAGCGAACATGGCTGGACTCACGGGCTTGCTGGAGGAGCTGCCCGGCCAGTTCCTGGCTCACGCGATTGTTGAGCCATTGCCTTGCGTACGACTGGAGATCCGGAGGAGGAACTGGTCTTGGCGAGGCTGATTGGACCTTTGCCAGACTTACTCGTCCTCCGATATTGAGCAGGACGGGCGGACCACCGACACCGGCCGCAATCAGCCGTTGTGCGGAGGCTGGATCCAGGGTGGCGGTGTCCCAGCTTTCCGTCGATTTGTGACTCTCGATGCGGAGCCCAGCCAGTTTCGTTTCCGCTTCTGCCAGTGTCCTGGATAGGGTCAGTTCGCGTAGTTGCTGGCGCGCAGGTGGGGTAAATGACAGCTGCTCGACCGTTAACAGACTTCGGTCGGCGAAGGCTTGCGGGTTAACGGCGATGAGCGCCCTCAGCCGCTCCGGAGTGACCGGCGCTTGTTCCTGCGTTGCCTTGGCAACCAAGTGCTGGGCCAGCACCACCTCCTGCGCCCGCCGGATGGCGAGGAGGTATTCGGGCGTCCGGTCGAGCTCCTCCTGCTGAGCCGCTTGGGCGAGCAGCTTGCGATCCACGACGTCCTGCAGCAGCAACTTCCTGAGCACCACGTCCGACCCGATGGCGAGGCCGCGGGCGCGGGCTTCCTCGTTCAGTTCGGCAACCGTGACCTCCTCGCCGTTGACGACGGCGATGACCTGCCCGGCCGGTGCCGCCTCCGTGCACGCCTGCAGCAGCACGGCCAGGGCGAACAGGACCGGTGCCGATGCCAGCCCACGACGAAGTCCAGCTGTCCTGAGGAGATGGGGGTCGCTTTGGTTGGAAGGACGTGACAAGAGGCTCATCAGCGATGCAAACGGTTTACGACTGGGTCACGATCTTCATCTTCGCGGGATTGATAACCCGCTTTCTTCAACAATCCACCGTCGATGATGGGGAAGATGCCAGCCTCTGGCATTATCTTCTCGCGGCCGCGGGTTGTGGCCTCGCCAACTGGTTGGGCAACGAAGGCCATCATCTGGCGGCCGCAGCCGCGATTGCGGCTATCCTGTTCTACACTGCTTATTTCATCATCGGCATGGGACGCCACGGGCCGCGGCACTAGGCGCTTCCACCCAGCAGCCGGCCGAGTTTCGGATTTCCCGGTTGGAGAAGTGCGCTTGCGAACCGCTGCAAGCTGCGCAGCGCGGAGGCGCGGTCAGCCTCGATGGTCGAGATTCTGACGAGCACGCCATCGGGGATGGTGCCTCGCAGGCTCTGCTTCAGCACCGCCCAGCGCTGCTCGAACGATGTGGTTGGGAACAGGTCGCCGATCCTGCTCCAGTAGAGGATCTGCTCCACCCGTCCGGGTGCCACCGCGGTCATGGACGCGGCGTTGATCCCCTGATGCGGCGCCGCAAGCGGCATGTCGGGCCACCGCCGCAGCCGGAACCCGGCGGCCGGGTAGCAAACCTCCGGACGGTGGAGCGCGGTCTCGCCCGCTTGAACTCCCGAATAGGCCACAAGCAGCATCACGCCGGGGTCGGTGGCGCTCTGATAATAGCGGGTGAGAACATCGTCGTAGCTCCGTTCCTCCGCGGTCTCGCCGGTCGGAATCAGCACGCCGGAGAATGACGAGGTTCGCCAGCTCCCGATCTGCTCCGGGACAAGCTGCTCCAGCAGCTTTCCGGTCGGCGCCTCGGAGCGGGAAGAGTTGGCGCGGATGCGACCAGCCAGCAGGGCGGCCGACACCAGCGCTCCGCCGACGAGGAGTTCCCGGCGGCTGCTCAGCCGGCTGAACTGCCCGCCGTCAGAAGCGGAATGGTCGGCACCGGTCATGTCAGGACCTGTTCGGGCGTCCGCCGCGTGACGAGCTGGTCGAGAAGGTAGAGCCCGAGCAGCGACAAGGCGAAGGTCAGAATGCCCGTCGCCTCGTGAGAGATGCCTTGGGCTGCCGCTTCACCGAAGTGAACGGTGATGAGGATCAGGAGAATGACTCGCAGGAGGTTCGCTACGACTGCCAGCGGGATGATCGAGGCCAGGAGAAACAATCGTTTCCATCCGCGCGAAGGCGAGGCGAGGTGAAGATAGAGTAGGCCGATGGCCAGCAGGCTGAAGATCGACCCCAGCCCGGCGCAGGCCTGCTGCACCAGCAGTTCATATTGAGCAATCTGAATTTTGACGCCCGAGTGGGCGATCGGATAATCGGCGGCTTGAAGCAGGTCGGTCGCGGCTTGCGAGATCCAGATCTTCACTGGCTGGGTGAACTCCGCAACCATACCGGCCGGCGGGCGGACCAGGAAAGCCAGGTACAACGCTGGAAACCACAGCTGCCGCATGACCTGTGGGCCCCAATAGTAGAAGGCGAGTGTGACGAGCAGCAGGTACAAGGCGAACGACTCGACGAACAGCACGCTCATTGCGCGGCCGTAGACGTAGATCACGAGGAGCGGAACAAGCGCGAGCAGAAGCCAGCCGACTGCAGGCAGATCAGCCCGCACACGAAGAATGCTGCGCGAACGCCAGATCAGCCAGACGCCTGACACCAGCAGGAGCGGACCATGTACCCCGTTGTCCGTGCCCCAATATTCGCGGGCGAGTGAGGTGAGCGTCGGGACGGCCAGAGCAACGATGCCGGCCAGCAGCAGCAAAAGCGGTGCAGGCATGGCGGCAAGTCCGACGCGGAGGCGCGCGAGGGAAGGCGGCGATTGTATCGACGAATCTGTCTGCGTTTGCCGTTGCTTGCCTGTCACGCTCCAGGTCCGTGCAGCCACCCCGCGTAAGCCGTTCTAGCTCGTGGCTTGACGCAGGCTGCGCGTCACCATGACTTCGTCTCCGACCCTGGCGATGGAAAACAGCTTCTGCGCGAAGTCGATCGGGACCCCGAGGCAACCGTGAGTGGCCGATCCCGGCTCCACCTCGCTACCGTGGATGGCGACCCCGTCATCGGTCAGCATCAACGAGTAGGGCATGGGCGCGTCGTAAGTTCTGGACCAATAGTCCTTGCTCTTCACGCGAACCACGAACCGGCCGACCGGCGTCGGCTTCTGGTCCATGCCGAACAGCAGCACGGTGGTTGCAATCTCATGTTGGCCGCGGAAAACGGACATCGTCTGAGCTTCCAGGTCGACCAAGATCCACAGCGGTCCAGCTGGAACGCCCTCCGTGTTCCAGGCGAATTGTCCGTAGCTCATTTTCTGCGGGACGTTCAGCAGGCTCTTGATCGGACGCGAGGTCGCGAGCGAGGGGAAGTCGATCTGGCGCGGCTGATCGAATTGCGTGCGGATTCCGGCTTGATCGATCATCTCGGCGGCAGGCGGAGTCCCCGATCGAGCCTCTTGGCAAGCCGATAGAGACAATGCAGCCACGGCAGCGACCGCCAGCGGCACGATCGAAGATCGTACCGCTCTTCGAATGGTACTCATGGGTAAGCTGCCTGCCGCCCGGTCCTCAGGAACTCAGGATGCCGGAGAGAACGCCGGCTCCGTTGCAGATCCCCGGCGGCGGCGACGGAGAACCGCGCCAACGAAACCAAAGCCCAGGATCATCATGGCCCAAGTTTCAGGCTCCGGAACACCGGGAACTGGTGGCGGGCTGCCACCGCCTGGCGGCGGAGTAACGGCGGTGACGATGATCGCGCCGGCTCCGCCCCCGCCAGGGATGAACAACGGCGGAATGAACAGCGAGCTTCCAGCGGTAGCCGCGGCCGGCAGCAAGGCCGGCGCAGCGGCCGCCAGCGGTGCCGCGGCCACCGGAACGGGAATGGCTGCGCCGGCAGCCGCCGGAACTGCCGTCATCGGGGTGGCGAGTGCGGCAGCCACCGGAATACCCCTCGGCTTGCTTGCCGGAGTGCGCTCAGAAAGCACGGCCATTTTTGGAGCGTTCTTGCTGGACATCGCCCCAGCCTTGCGCTCGCCGGGGGAGCGATCGCGCAACATGCTGAGTAGATTTAGCGGCTTTCCATCGCGAGCGACGGGCGCAAGGTCCGAGAACCAGACGGCAGCACCGCCTGCGCTCAACAGGGAAACGGCAGACAAGATCGCGATTGTCCTGCTTACAGCCGGAATTGCCATGGCTTCCCTCTTTTCACCCGGGTTACGAACGCAAATTTGAACTTCTAAATGTTTCGTTAACGAAGTTGTTCCAGTATCTCAAGTGCCGCTGGCGGCCTGTCCTCAATTGGGACTGGGCAGTGTTGCGCCTGCACCATACGGGCTTAGCCGGCAGCCCCGGACGGTCGAGCGCGCTGCGGAGAAAAGCGCGGTTGGACTAAAAAGTGCGCAGACCCTCCATAAGCCATTGATCTAAACGAGAACAAACGCCACAGATGTTTGTGCTCGGGGGTAAACGAATGGCTATGCCGCAAGCTCAGGCAGCAAGTAGGCCAGCATTCGCTTGAGGAGGCATCAGCTGCGTGGGGGTTGAACCTTATGATCATCTCGCTGCTAAGGATAACAACCGAGACGAAGCGCGTGTTAGTCTTGACGCAAACTTATCGTTAAACCTCCTCAACGTACCGGATCACGCGCAACGGAGGGGTCTGGCGCCGGGGTTGAAGCTGCTCATCATCGTCGTCCTATCGCTTGTTCTTTGGGGCGTGATCGTCTGGGCTGTCAGCCGGTTCTTCTAAGAAAGTCGGGTTTTTTGGCGAGTCGTCCTCGAGGTCGCGACGATGGAAGGCTCGTGACACTGACGGGATGGGGCGCCGCGACTCGGTCGCAGCGCCCTCCCCACTGCCGATTGATCAGAGCAGGAAGTCGCTCGACGAAAGAACGACATCTCCGACCAGGTGGATCGAGAAGTCGGCTACACCGTCGCCGCTGGTGTCGGCGAACACCTTGGTAAGCGCGGAGTCGCTGTAATCGACGCGCAACTGGCCGGCCTTCTTGGTGAACGCACCCTGCTCAACGAAGGTGAATGCCTGATTGCCGGTAAGGCCACTGATTGCGTCCACTTGCGAAAGGTCGAGCTTGTCGACGCCCGCGACAAAATCGGTGATGCGATCTGCCGCATTCGGTGTCGAGCCGCTGACTGCCAGATAGCCGAACAGATCCGCCCCGCCGTTGCCTGTCAGGATGTCGATCCCGGCATTGCCATAGATCACGTCCGCACCGGCGCTGCCGCGAACCGTGTCATTGCCGTCGTTTCCGTAGATCAACTTGATCCCCGAAAGGGTCGCGGCGCCGAAATCGAGCAAGTCTGCGGACGAGCTTCCCTCGATCGTCACCGAACTGAAGCCCCCGGCCGAAATGGTCTCCACACCAGCCGCGCTCTTCAATCCAATCTTGGTTCCATTGGCAAGTGCGATGATCTGGTCCACACCGCTGCCGCCGTCGACCGTATCAAACCCCTGACCAGTCCCTGCGACTTCCACTCGATCGTTGCCAGCGCCACCCCTGATGACGTCGTCGCCGGTGCCGCCCGTCAAACGGTCGTTTCCGCCAGCGCCGTTCAGCGTGTCGTCGCCGCCCAGGCCCTTGATGACCCAGTCGGCATCGCTGCTGGCGGACACGAGATCGGCGCCGCTGGTGCCGGTCAGCGCAGTGGTCGTTGCCATCGCCGTCGTCGTCGCGGACAGATATTTTTCCCCGTCCGTCGAATACCGCCCGGTGGCGACAACGTCGTTGATCAATGCGTCGGTCAGTCCGGACACCCCGGTGCCCAACTTGAGGGTGCCGCCCGCGGCGTGCCAGATGCTCGTCTCGCTGAACTTCACGGTACCGCTGCTGTCGACCACTCGGGTAGCACTGCCCGAGTCGACGAAGTGCCCGCCGGTCACGCTGACGGTGGCACCGCTGCCGATCCAGATCTGCCCCTGACTCGAGCTGCCGCCGCGAATGTGCGGGTCCACGCCGGTCGGGTTCACGATCTGAACGTCCTGGCCCCAGAGGCGAAAATTGCGACCATTGTCCTCGGCATAGGTGTTGATCATGTCGACGTTCGACGCCTTGAGGTCATAACCTCCATCAGCGTTGCCGATTGCGCGGGTGCCTTCCAATCGCAGATTGTAGACGCCGCGCTCAGCGGTGAATCCATCGCCGTTCCAGTAGGAACCCGTCGCCGCGCTCGCGATGGCGTTCTTCATGGTGCTGTCCTTGATCAGCACGTCATGCACGGTGCCGTCGAGGAGGATGCCCGTGGCGAGGCCGTCGCCGTTCTGGTACTTGCTGTCGCCGACCACGCGCTCAATGACGACATCGTTCGTGTTGTAGCGAAGCGTGATGACACTGCGCGAGAAGCCATCAACCTTGACGTCGCGAATTGTCAGGCCAGAGACGCTGGCCGAACTGCTGCTTCCGCTGACCACGTCGTTGATGAACCAGCGGACGTTGTCCGCTTCCATGTTCTGGATGGTGATGTTGCGGGCATCGGCCCCAAAGCGGAAGCCGGTTTGCACGTTGTGAAAGTCGAACCCGTCGAACTTGAGATTGTTGGCGCCGTCCAACAGCCGGAATACATCGTTTCCGACCTGGGACATTCCCGGCGTGTAGGCCGCCCGGTTGCCGAAGATCTGAATGTCCATTGCGGCGCCAGAACTGTCGACGCCTTTCAGCGTTACGGGAGCGCTGTCGCTTCCTCCGTAGCTCAGCGAAACCGTCGAGCTGGTCTTGTAGGCGCCCTTGTCGGCGAGAAGCAGGACAGTTCCACCCGCCCCAGCGAGTTTCACGGCCTGATTGAGGCTGTTGAACGCGATCGCGTTGCTTGCGGACGAACCAGATCCAGTCCCGCCGCCAAGCGGGCTAACGTAGATAGTAGCCAATTGATATTCCCCCCCGGGAATTGTTGGGTTGAAGTCGGTTGCTGTTAGAATACCGAATGCCCGATAGGGAACATCCGCTGACCGGCGAAATAGCTACAGCTGGTCTATAACTGGCGGAGTTTCGCGGCGGATGAATCAGGTTTGGGAAGACGTCCGCTCTCGGGACGCGATGCGCACGCTTTAACTAACGGTTCTTAGCTTGCGTGCGGTCGGAAGTTCTATGAGCCTTTTGAGAATTGCTCTGGGCAGTGCGACTATCCGGCGGCGAGACATGAAACGCCAGCGCCAGTGCATGGCAAATCCTACATACCACCATGTCTGCAGAAGAGACATCTTGGCGCGAAGGTACAGTTCCGGCCGTGGCTTGAAGAACTCATCGGCGGCGACACCACATATGCCCGGCTGGAACACGGACGTACGGACGTTCAGGTCCCACCTGTCCTGCACCTCGTAAACCGGTGCGTCGTACAACCCGGACGGTGCTTCACCGACGATCGTGTAATCTTGCCGGAGGCTTGGCAGTTCGCCGAAGTAGTCCTGCAGGAACTCGAAATCGAGGACGACCAGTCCTTCGTCCTTGTCGGTCAACAGATTGTGGCTCGACAGATCGAGCAGGAACAGGCCAGCGTTTCGCATCGCGCCTACCAGCGTCGCCAAGCGCTTCATCGCCGCGTAGGTGAGCTGAAATTGGCGAGAGCCGGGCAGGCTTCTGCGAATATGCGCCTTTGTGTCGTGGTACAAAGGCATCAAAAGCCAGTTGGCGCCGTGATCCAGCATTCTCGGTACGGCTGGCACGTTCTTGAAGAGCGTGCGTGCGCGCAGTTCTCGCTCAAAGAAGCGCTTTGCGCTCGGACGAAAGATCTTGGCTACTGTGCGGCCGTGGACCGGGTGGTCGATGACTTGGACGCGGGCGCGCCGCCCGGTTGAAGACAGCCTTTCCAGGATGGGCCAGGGTAGCGCCATTCCCCGTTCGATCGCGTCGATCGCGGCTTGCAGTTCCTGGAGGAGGTGAGGACGGTGCAAGGCATGGAGGCTCTCGAGGGTCTGCCAACCATGATCGGTGGAATGAAGGGGATTGAAACGTTCGCTCGGCGGCAATCTTGCCTCGATGATCCGCCGCAACTCCTGCTTGGCAAGCATGCTGTTCCGGTTGACCAGTTCGCCGCTCGACTCCGGGGCGGTGCGGAAGTTAAAATCATACGCCAGGATCAGGCAGGCAGGATCGCCACCGCTTAACGGGTAGGGACCCTGACCCCAATTTCCGCCACGAACCTGCTCGCGGACACGCTCTTTGTCAGGTCCGACAAGATCGATGGATTGAAGCACCTCGAAGCCGTGCTTCTCCAGCAGGCACTCGATCTCCGGCAGCAGGGGAACAGCCCGCTCGCGCACGAAGAATCCGATCAGTCCGGCGAGCATCCCGATGTCCGGACGGGCGGCAGCGAGCTTGTCCTGGAGCCACTGGTTGCGGCGCTGATACCGTTCGAGCAGGTCGGCCGGCGGGCGCAGTCCCTGTTGCGTCAGATAACGATCCAGACCGTCAAGGGTGATCTCCACCTCCTGACCGACTTCCGCGCTAAGGCGGGTTAGCCAGGATTTGTAGTTATGTTCTGAATTGATGACTTTCGGCGTTTGTCCGGCCTGGGCAGACAATCCGGACGCTTCGCCCTTGTGGTAGGCCGCGTGAAAGGCGAGCGAGTTGAAGTGGTCGAGCGGTGCTGGAACCTTGTACTTGTCGTGCAGGAGAACCGCGTTGTCGAGGATGGCGGCAGCAAGGTTCTTGGGAAAATAGGGCACTCCGCGATAGTCGGTGCCCCGCAATCCCGTCACACTGTAAAGATCGATCTTCTGGCTTGGCCGAAGCGGCTCATGATTGCTCAGTAGCGGTTCGATCTGCGCAAGGTCCTCGTCGGCGATGAGGATGTCGATGTCCTCGCCCGGTTCCACCTCCGGCAAGGTGTCGAACCAGCGCAGGACGGCGTATCTGACGCCCTTTTCCGTCAGTCCGGAGAGGAAGGCGTCGACCGAGATTCCGGGAGGAATGAACCGACGGGCGCGTGGGGGCTTCTTGAGCGCTCGACGATGTAATGCTTCCGCTTGGGCTCTCAACATCAGGGCTTGGGCACGGCTCGGGTTGTACGCCCCCCAAATGCTGCGTCCGCCGGTTCCGAGAGCGTGGTACGCGATGAGGCAAGTCCGACCGACAACCGAGCCCGTTGGTAGATAGCGCTTAAAGCTCGCAACAACCTGATGCCGACATGACCTGCTTTCAGCATTCTAAGCTCCAGCCCCAATTGGCCCGGGGGAAATCTGTAGCCTGCTGGCACATGCGCTTGCCACAAGCGCCGGACGCCGGCGCCGAACTCCGGCCACGCGTCCTCGGTCAGCCGATCTTCCTTTTTTGCTATCTGCAGCAGATGCCAACTCATGCGATCAAACAAATGGCGGCGGAACGCTTCGGGGTGTGGATTGTGCGCCGCGATCTGGTCGAAGACGGTCGCCCATTGCGCCAGCACTGCCAGATGGCCCCGGCTCCTGGTCCGCATCGCGGCGGCCGCATGCTGGCGATAATGGACGATCGTTTCCGGCAGTGTGCTGATGCTGGAGGCGGCAGCAAGCATCAGGTAGGTGAAAGTGACGTCCTGGTACCAGCCAGGGGAGAAGCGATACTTCGTTCGTGCCAGCAGCTCCCGGCGAACAGCCTTGTTCCACGGAGTATGCAGGATCCCCACCGCGTTCGGCCACTCGTGCAGAACGAATTTCGCCGGAGCGGACGACAACTTGTTGAGCGCCGGGCAAGGTACGACCGTCCCGTCCGGAAAGACTCGCTCCCACCCGAACAGCAGGACGTCCGGACGGTTGGCCAGGGCGGCGGTGATCTTGCTCAGCGCGTCGGCGGCAACCCAGTCGTCGCTGTCGACAAACCAGATATACTCGCCCCTTGCCCGTTCGACGCCGGCATTCCGTGCGGGTCCGGCACCGCCGTTCGTCTCCAGACGGACGATGCTCATCCGGGTATCGCAAACGGCGTGTTGTCGCAGAAGGTCGAGGCTGTTGTCGCTCGACGCATCGTCTACCGCAATTATCTCGAAGTCGGAGTCACCTTGGGTCGAGATCGATTCGAGGCACTGCGGGAGGTATTTCGCCGTGTTGTGTACGACAAGCACAACCGAGATTAGTGGAGCGTTGACCTGCGGCTCAACTGAATTGCGAGGTTGGCTGCTGTCCTTTGAAGCTCTGCTTTGGCCGCTCCCAGACCCAGCCACGAAACCCCCCCTTTGAACAAACACGACTCGTTTCCTCGACTCACAGGCTGACAATGGCGTTGCCAGCGAGTACACCACCATACTGTAACCGATCTGATAACGCGGTGCACGATTCACCGTTCCAGAGGCCGAACGACCGCTGGTAGGACTGGGCGACTTGTGATCCTGGCAGGCGTTCATAGCCTGGTAAGGCTCCAAGACCCTATGGCGAATCGAGTGTTACCGGATGGGTTTGTAGAACAGGTTCGTGCGTAAAGGCTCTTGCATTATGTCGATAATCGTCAGCTTTCAACAAGGCGCCGGGTACCAGGCCACGATCGACACGTCGTTGTACCAGGATAGTCCCGATCTACACCTTGGCGATGGAACGATGGTCGCGGTCGACAAAGGCACGGGCATCACCCGCCAAGGGTTGCTGGCGTTCGGTGAGATTTTCGGCAGCAATAGCGGACAAATTCCCTACGGTGCGGTGATCAGTTCCGCCACTCTGACGCTCTACACGACCAATGGTTCAGCCGCTGGCGGGTCCCTGTACCGGATGACCACGGGTTGGAGCGAAACTTCAACCTGGAACTCGCTAGGCGGCGGGGTCCAGATCGGGACAGAGACCGTCGGCAGCGCTGACTTTGTGACCGGCAGCGTCGGCACTGGCGCGCGCAGCTTCGACGTTACGGCAAGCGTCAACGCCTGGCTGTCAGGCGCTGCCGATGCGAACGCGGCCAATCTGGCTAACCTGGGCTGGCTGTTTTCGGCCGGCAGCACCGATGGATGGAACTTCGGTTCCTCCGAAAGCGGCACCGCACCCAAGCTCACCGTCACTTACTCCCTTGGCACGCCATCAACCCCTGAATTGGCATTGAGCGGCAACGTGCTGGCATCGGAAGGTACCGGAACGGGGCCGACCGACTTCACCTTCACCGTTAATCGTACGGGCGACCTAAGCAAGGAGGTCTCCGTCGCCTATACCGTGGCAGGCACGGGCACTGCCCACGCGACCTTTGCTGATTTCGCGGAAGGCGCGATGCCGGCTGGCACCGTCAACTTCGCCGCAGGGGAAAGCTCCAGAACCCTCACGATCAAGGTCGTCGGCGACAGCAGCGTTGAGGGCAACGAGACCTTTGAGTTGCGCCTGTCCGACGCGACGAATGGAGCGGTGATCCGTTCAGCCACGGCGACCGGGACAATCGAGAACGACGACGCGGGCGGAGGCGTTCGCGGCGTGAAGGTCATCGCGGGGTCGTCCCTCGGCGTTCCAGACAGCAGCGGTTCCGATCGCTTTGGAAGCCCCGATCCGACTGGGCTGGCGTACAATTCCGCAACTGGACGATATTTCGTGGTCGACGCTGAAATCGACGAGTCGCCGTTCTTCGGCTCGCTCAACCTGCTCGAGATGAACGGGCAGGGCGGGCGGCATGGTGGAAGCGCCATGACCACGTTCACTAACGAACCCACGGGCGTCGCCGCCTGGGTCGGGCCGGACGGCTCGCAGCGATTGTTCGTCACGGACGACAATAACCAGCGGGTATATCAGATCGACCCTGCGAACCCCGGCGTCGTGCTGAGCTCCTTTCTTACTACCAGTTTCGGGTGCGTCGATCCCGAAGACATCAGCATCAATCCTCAAAACGGCAATCTCTTCATCCTGAGCGAGAACGATCGCCGGATCTACGAGGTGACTCAGACGGGCAAGCTCATCTCGACCGTCCAGCTGCCGACGACCTTTGTGCCGATCTCGGATCCCAATGCGCAGGATTCAGGGGCCGAAGGACTGGCGTATGACGCAGCCCGGGACGTGTTCTACGTCGGTGGCGGTTTCAGCACCGACATCTTTGTGGTGTCCCGCGCGGGGCTGGTGATCGACACCATCGATGTGCTCAAGGACTATCCGAATGCCAACGGGTTGCGGGTCTACCCCAAGGGATTGACGTTGGGTCCGTCGAGCGATGGGTCCGGCTTCTTGAGCCTGTGGGTCGCGGATTACGGACTCGACCAGGTGGCGGATGGCCGCTTGATCGAGATCATGCTCAACCAGTCCGCCTCAACCGTCGTGCCACCTATGGGGTCACTCACCGGTACGACCGGCAGCGACACGCTGAGCACCAGCGGCGATCAGCGATGGACCGTCGATGGCCTGGCTGGGAACGACGTGATTACCACGCTGGGCGGCAACGATGTCATCATCGGTGGTTCGGGTAACGACAGGATTTCGGCGGGAGCAGGCGACGACCTGATCCGCTTCGTCGGCACCGGCCATGGCCTCGACTCCGTTGACGGCGGCGCCGGGGTGGATCGGATCGAAGCGGGCGCAAAGGACACGGTCATCGGCCTAACCAGCCTTACCGGCGTGGAAGTGATTACCGCCAACGGCTTTGCGTCGGTGACGATCTCCGGCAGCAGCGCCGGCGATGTGCTGAATTTCTCCGATGTGATCCTCCATGGCATCAGCAGCATCAAGGGTGGCGGCGGCAACGATCAGATTCACGGAAGTTCGAAGAAGGACGTGATCGTTGGCGGGACCGGTGCCGACTCGCTCTACGGGAATGGCGGCGCCGACGTGTTCGACTTCAACTCCGTTGCCGAGTCATCCAGCGCAGCGCCGGACTGGATCTTCGACTTCCGGCCTGGATCCGACAAGCTTGACCTCAAGTCCATCGATCCAATCTCCACCACGACGGGAGATCAGGCGTTCAGCTTCATCGGCGAAGCTGCCTTCACCAACAAGGCGGGCGAACTCAGGTACGACAAGAGCGATCCTTCCCGCACGACCGTCCTGGCGGACACCAATGGCGACGGCGTGGCGGATCTTTCGATCGTTCTGGCCGGCAGCATGGACTTGCGAGCGTCCGACTTCTACCTTTGAGCACGCTCGTCGTGAGCGAGCATCCGACGGGTTGAACCTTCGTCAGGGTGCGTAGTTTCATTGCCGAAACGACGTACGAAGGGACAAGCGTTGGTCGATAGTGAGTTGATGGAACGGACCATGCAGGCCGCGGTCCTGGCAGGGCCGCGGGAAATCCGCATGGATGACCTGGCACTGCCTGAACCGGGACCAGGGCAGGTCCGGCTCAAGGTGGAAGGCTGCGGCGTTTGCGCGTCCAACCTGGGCCCATGGAGTGGTCCGGAATGGCTGACCTACCCGGGCGAACCGGGCGGTATGGGTCATGAAGGCTGGGGTTTGGTCGAGGCGGTAGGCGAGGGTGTAGGGGGCCTGGCTGTAGGGGACCGGGTCGCGGCGCTCAGCTACAATAGCTATGCCAGCCATGATCTGGCGGACGCGGACAAGATCGTGAAACTGCCGCCCGAACTTGCCGGCCAGCCATTTCCGGGTGAGCCGCTCGGCTGTGCCTTCAACATCTTTCGCCGCGCCGACATCAAGGCCGGGCAAACCGTTGCAATCGTCGGCATCGGGTTCCTGGGAGCGCTGCTTACGCGGCTAGCGACGGATGCCGGGGCGCGGGTAATCGCTATTTCCCGCCGCGATTTCTCGCTTGAGGTCGCGCGGCAGTTCGGGGCGGCCGAGACCATCTCGATGGATGACCACCAGCGCATTATCGACCGCGTCAAGGAGCTTACCGCCGGCAAGTTCTGCGAACGAGTGATCGAGGCGGTCGGGAAGCAGTGGCCACTGGATCTTGCCGGGGAACTGACCGCCGAACGAGGCAAGCTGATCGTCGCGGGCTATCACCAGGACGCGCCGCGGCAGGTCAACATGTGGCTGTGGAATTGGCGCGGGATCGATGTGATCAACGCCCATGAGCGCGATCCTGCGGTGTACATGGACGGCATCCGCGAGGCGGTCGATGCGGTGGCAAGCGGCCGGCTTGATCCATCGCCGCTCTATACGCACCGCTATCGCCTGGATGAGCTGGCTCAGGCGCTGGACGCCACCCGAGATCGGCCAATGGGGTTCCTGAAGGCCATCGTGGTCCCATGACGCGGCCGTCGCGCGTCGGTTTTCTCGGTGTCGGCTGGATCGGGCGACACCGGATGGAAGCGATGCTGAGCACCGGTCTGATCGAAGCTGTGGCAATTGCCGATCCGCATGACGAGAGCAGGCGGGCGGCGCTGGACATGGCGCCCATGGCCGCAACGGCGGAGGGTCTCGGTGACTTGCTGGCGCAGGATCTTGATGGGTTGGTGATTGCCTCTCCAAGTGCGTTGCATGCCGAACAATCGCGACAAGCGCTGGAGGCCGGGGTTGCGGTGTTCTGCCAGAAGCCGCTCGGGCGGACCGCAGCCGAAGTCGGCGCGGTCATCGACGCTGCCAGAAGCGCCGACAAGCTGCTCGGCGTCGATCTGAGCTATCGGTTCACGGCCGGCATGCAGGCCATGCAAAGGCTGACCTGGCGCGGTGAACTGGGCCGGGTGTTTGGCGTCAACCTAACGTTTCACAATGCCTACGGGCCCGACAAGGCGTGGTTCTACGATCCCGTGCTGTCCGGCGGCGGGTGCGTGATGGATCTCGGCGTGCATCTGGTCGACCTCGCGCTGTGGGCGCTTGGCTGGCCGGAAGTGGACGCCGTCGAGTCGCACCTGCTGCACGAAGGGCGCCCACTCGCGGACCCCGCTCGTGAGTGCGAGGATTATGCGGTGGCGACGATCACGACGGCCGAAGGCGCGATCATCAGGTTGACCTGCTCATGGCGGCTGAGCGCCGGGCAAGATGCCGTGATTGCGGCCGAGTTCTACGGCACGGATGGCGCGGCAGCGCTGCGCAACGTGGGCGGGAGCTTCTACGCGCTGGAGGCCAGCCGGATGAAGGGTACCTGGAGCGAACCCTTGGCCGCCAGCGAAGAAGATTGGGGCGGCCGGGCTGCGGCCGACTGGGCGCGGAGACGTGCCGCCGGCGAGCGGTTCGATCCGGAGAGCGAGCGCCTAGTGGACGTGGCCCGCGTGCTCGACCGCATCTACGGACGGTAGCTGCTGTTCCAGGCGGTCCGCTGCGATCAGGTGGCGGCGTTGCTCGGCGGGCCAGTGCTCCAGCGAACCGGCGCTCATCCGGTGCGCCCCGATATGGAACGCCAGATACGCGACCCGGTAGAAGCGCAGCATCGCTGGCGAGACGTTCAGCGCCGCACGCAGTTGCTCGGCCTGCTCCGGGGCGAGCTGGAGTTCGATGATTGCGCCGGCCACCTCCCAGGCGATGTCCTGGCAGCCGATGAGGTCGTGCGCCCGGTGATGATCGAGGACGTCCGCCTTGAGCAGGCGACCGTCAGGGAGGCGTAACCACTCGTGCGCTGCGAGCCGATTGTCGGTGCAGACTGGACGCGGCTGGATGTGTTCGAGAGCGGGCGACCAGTCCGCGAACGAGGGCAGGTTGCGGCAAGTCATCCCGACGAGCGTCTCGGGCGAGGCTCCAGGCTGAGGTGCAGGCAGGCTTGCGCGAAGGCGTAGGTAGTCGATCAGTTCGTGCATCTGGGGACGGGTTGGTAGAGCGTCCTCGTGCCAGCGAGTGACCAGCCAGCCTCCGGTCAGCCCAGCCAGCTCGGACGACCAGTCGCTCAAGTGCCTGGCGAGCGCGAGTTTGGAATCTCCGATCGCCCCCAAGCCGGCCCATTTGACCAGCCATGTTCCTGAGCTGGTTCGGGCCAGGAACTTGCGGCGCTCCCAAGTCGGATTGATCGCCGGCCACTCGCCTTCGGCGGCGTTCCATAGCGGACGCCATTGCCCGCCGGAGATGTCGAGCAAGGGTTCGGTCAGTGACCCGGCAAGTGCTTCGATCCACTCGGGGCGGGGTGCATCCAGGCGGACGACCGGGCGCTGCACTGTTGCCCATCGTTCGCGGTGCCGAGCACTGGCTTGTAGGCCAAGCTCGTTGCCGTGACCGGCCAAGAAGGCGATCCGTTCTCGAGGTACGCCCCGCTCCTCCAGCCAATCGGCGACGCAGCCAAAGCTGCTGCCGGACAGGCCTGGGCCTTCGTCGACGACCACGAAGTGCGGATCGCCGCAAAGCAGGTCGGCTGCCAGTTCGCTGCTGATGCTCAGCTGGCGGTTGAACGGATCGCCATGCGGGCGGAGGGTGATGGGAGGGTCAACGCCCAGCGCGGCGGATACGGCGCAGGCGAGCCCGGTTCCGATGCTGCGGAGGCCGATTACGCGTGGCGTTCCGCGGAGGTGCAGTTGCCGGGCGGCAAGGGCGTAGGCTTCCGGCCTGAGCGCGTAGAAGGCATAGCCTTCGGGTATGCGGATTTCGATCTCGAAGGGCAGGCTAGCGGGCATTTCCAGTCGGTACGGCTCCGAAGTGCCCACGCAGCCGGCGTCCCAAGAAGCCAGCAGCCTTTCTGCAAGACGGTTCAAGTGCTGCAACAAGGTCGCTTCGGCGGAGCGTCGCCGATCGCAGCCTGCATTGGCGAAGTCTGAGTCGGCCAGGCCCTGGGCGACGCCGGCGAGCTCCACGAAATGCCCGGTCAGCTCGTCATGGCTCCACGGTCCGCCCTGCATCCGCTCGGCAAGGGCGAGCAGGCGAGCGCGGGCGTTTACCCGCTCGGTATGGTCGCCGTAGACCAGCAAAGCTTACTCCGCCGCGGCGAGGGTCGGAGTGTGAGCCTTTTCGAAGCGAAACAGCTGCCCTGCGCGCAGCTCCTGGACGAAGTAGGCGGTTGTCGCCTTCAGGCCTTGCTGCAGGGAGACCTGAGGTTCCCACCCCAATAGTTGCTGGGCACGGCCGATGTCGGGCTTGCGGCGGCGCGGATCGTCTTGCGGCAGTGGGCGTACCACGATGGGGCTGGCCGATCCGGTCAGCGCGACGACCCGGTCGACCAGATCGCAGACGGTCAGCTCATTCGGGTTGCCGAGGTTCACCGGTCCCGGCTGCTCCCCATCGTAGGCCATCAGCCTCAAGATGCCCTCGACCAGATCGTCGACGTAGCAGAAGCTGCGGGTCTGGCTGCCGTCTCCGTACACGGTGATCGGCTGACCGGTGAGCGCCTGACAGATAACGTTGCTGACCACGCGTCCGTCTTCCGGGTCCATGCGGGGGCCGTAGGTGTTGAAGATGCGGACCACGCGCACGTCCGCACGGCCGGCTCGAGCGAAGTCGAAGGTCAGGGCTTCGGCGGCTCGCTTGCCCTCGTCGTAACAGGCGCGTGGGCCGGTGCAGCTGACCCAACCGCGATAATCCTCGCGCTGCGGGTGCATTTCGGGGTCGCCGTAGACTTCGCTGGTGGAGGTCTGCAGAAAACGCGCTCCGTCCGCTTCCGCACGGCGCAGGAGGTTGCGGGTGCCGAGCACGTTGGTCAGCATCGTGTGCTCGGGATCGATCTGGTACGCTGGCGGAGAGGCCGCGCAGGCCGCGTTGAAGATGTGGCTGAAGGGCGCCTTCAACGACTTGGGCAGTGGGTCACAGATGTCAGCTTCGATCAGGGTCAGCCGTCCTTCGCCGGCCAGATGCCGAAGGTTGGCTTCACGACCGGTCTGAAGATTGTCGACAACCACCACGTCGGCGCCTTGCTCCAGCAAACGGTCGACCAGGTGCGAGCCGATGAAGCCGGCGCCGCCGGCGACCAGCGCCCGGGTAACGAGGGGGTCGGTCATGCTCTTCTCCGAACTCATGCGAACGCTTGCTCCCCCATCTTCCCGTGCACCGCTTCACGAAGGTGCCGCTCCATTTCCTCGGCCCGGTGCCGGGCGGTGTGCGCAGCCAGAACCTTGCTTCGGGCAGCGTTGCCGATCGCCTTCCGGTCGCTTTCGTTCAACGCGGCGATCACGTCCTCCGGGGAGCGGGCAAAGAGGATTTCCCGGCCGGGCGCAAGCAACTCGTCCAGCCCATTCCACACATCGGAAATCACCGGAGTGCCGCAGGCAGCCGCTTCGAACAGGCGAACGGACGGCGACGAGCCAGCGCGAATCATGTCAGCGCGGGTCACGTTGAGGGTGAAGCGCGAGGCCGCGTAGAAGGCCGGATGGTCGGCTGGCGGCACATGCTCGATCCGCTCGACGTTGGTGGGCCAGTCGATCGTCGCGGGATATTGCGGACCGGCCACGCAGAAGCGAAGCTGCGGCACGCGGCGCGCTACCTCGTTGAGCAGGCGCTCGACCGTCGGCTGGCGATCGTCGCTATAGGTGCCGAGGTACGACAGGTCCCAGCGGATGGGCAGATCGATCGGATGGTACTTGTCGGCATCGACCGAACAATAAAGTGCCCGCGCCGCCGGCGAGCCATATCGCTCCTCGATCCTATGCAGCGTCGGACCGCCGGTGAAGCTGAAGTAGATGTCGTACCCGGGGATGAGCTCGGGCGATAGATACTCGAAATCGCCGGCTTCCAGCTTGGCCAGGGTAACCGGCGTGTCAATATCGTAGAAGCTGGTCACTCCCCTCGCGACCTGCTGCACGAAGCGGCCAGCCGCGACGCCATCGGGCACGTAGGAGCCGACCATCACCGCGTCGGCATCGGCTATCTCCTCACGGTACCGCTGCAGGTCGTCGACTTCGGAGTAGAACTCCAGCCGGCAGTAATCCGGATCAGCGAGGTCGCGCTGGTTCCGGTACCAGGGTACATCCCGTTCTAGGAACAGGATGTCGTGCCCACGCTCGGCAAAGGCCGAGAGGAGGGCGCGGAAGGTGGTCGCGTGACCATTGCCCCAAGAGGACGACAGCGAAAGGCCCAGGACGACGAGCTTCATGCGACCGCGAGCTCCCGCTTGGCAGCCAGTTCTTCGCGCAGGATAGCATCCGCCTGCACCGCTCGCTGAGCGTAGGTGTGGTCCTTGAGAACGCGGGCGAGCGCGGACTGGCCGATGGCGCGGGCGCGCTCGGGAGTGAGAGCGCGGAGCTGGTCGGCAACGTCTTGCCCGTCGCGCGCGACGAGCACCTCTCCGCCAGGCTCCAGGAACAGTTCGATCCCCTCCCAAGCATCGGTGATGAGACAGGCCGCCGCGCCCGCCGCCTCGAACACCCGGGTGGCGGGGGAGAAGCCGATATCGGCCATGCTGTCGCGGGCGACGTTGAGGACAGCGTGCGGCGTGCAGTTGAAGGCGTTGTGGTCGGCTGTCCCGACATGGCCGATCGCGCGGACGTTGCTTGGCATGCCCTTGTCGTGCCAGCCGTTGCCGCCCAGCATGAACTGCTTGTCGGACAGGATCTCAGCCGCGCGCAGGAAGAACTCCTCCACCCGGCGCTCGCGGTCAGGCAGGCGGTTGGCGAGGAAGCCAAGGTCGGCGGCAAAACGCGGGTTGGCCGCCACCGGATGGTGGGTTTCCGGGTCGAGAGCGTTGTACACCGGCTCGCAACGGCGAGCGCCAAGCTCGGTATAGCGGGTCACCACGGGAGGGCCGCCGCCATAGGTCAGCACCAGGTCGAACTCGGGCAGGCGGCGGCGTAGCGGGTGGTCAGGTGCGGCTCCGATCTCCTCCAGCGTCGCCGCTGCGTCCACGTCCCAATGGATGGTCAGCGCACGCTGCGCCGCGTTGTCGAGCACGCCGTTCAGCAGTTCGTCGTCGAACACCCCGACGCCGCTTGCCTTGACCACGATGTCGGCCTGGGCGGCTTCGGTCAGGACGTTGCGGCAAGCCTCAGGCGTCGCCCCATACACCACCACCTTGGCGTAAGCGGGTGGATCGATGTCGCGATGCTGCTGCCGTTCAAAGGCGTCGGGCTCGTAGAAGGTAATGTCGTAGCCCCGGCGAGCCAATTGGCTAAGGATCCCGCGGTAGTAGGTCGCAGCGCCATTCCAGTAGGAGGACAGCAGGGAGGAGCCGTAGAAGGCGATATTCATGCAGGGACCTTTTCAGGCGTGAGTTGGGCAACGATCGCCAGCAGCTCATCCACCCGGTGCGCGCAGCTGTGGCGCGCGCGAATAGTGGCGAGACCATGCTGGGCGAGGTTTCGGCGGAGATCGGGATCGGCCGCAAGCGCCTGCAGGTGGCGGGTCATCGCCGTGCCGTCGTCAGCGACGAGGTAATCCTTGCCTGGAGTAAACAGTCCTTCGCAGTCGTCCCACGGTGCGGAGACCAGAGGAATGCCGCAAGCCAGCGCCTCGAAAACACGAATGGTCGGGATGCCTGGCAGCAGCGTAGTGTAGAAGCGGCGTGGCACGTGGACAGTGGCGAGGTGTTCGGCAAACACGTGCGGTGCGCCAGCGTTCGGCAGCCAGCCATGGTAGCGGACGCCGAACTGCTGCAAAGTCGCCAACGCTTCAGGCGGATAGCGCACGCCGAAGATGTCGAGCGGCAGTTCGGCTTGCTGCGCGGGGCGGAAGAGATATTCTTCCAGCTCGGTCGAGCGTTCGCCGTCGCCCCAATTGCCGATCCAGACCAAGCCCTCACGCTCCAGCTCTCCGGTAGGCGGGCGGAACAGGCGGGTGTCGGCCGCCTCATGCCAGGTCCACACCCGGTCACCCCAGCCCCAGCGGCGATAGACCTCGCTCAGGGTCTCGCCAAACGCCAGCACGCCGTCATAGCCGCTCAGATCGAACGCGCGAATGGCTTGAGGATCGCTGACCGCACGATGATGCGTGTCGTGGAACAAAAGGTTGAAACGTGCGCCTTCCTTGCGCAGTCGGCCAAGGCTGGCGACCAGCGCCGGCTCATTCCATTCATGCACGATGACCAGGTCGGCGCGATCGGTCAGCTCGTCGACGTCGGCCTGCGCACCGTAGGTCGTCGAGGACAGCTCGGGGTAGGCCTGCTGCCACGCCCTCAAACCATGCGTGCCATGATCCTTGAGTAGGTTCTCGAGACTCCAGGCGCCGTCCGGTTCAAGGGCGGCGACCTCATGTCCGCGACTACTCAGCTCACGCAGTACACCGCGGAGAAAATGGGCATTGCCGTGGTTCCAGCAGCTCTGCAGCGAATGGGTGAAGTAGACGATCCTCATGCCGCGACTCGTTGTTCGGCCGGCAGGAGGGCGCGATAATGGTCGAGCATGGAGCGGGCGGTCGCCTGGGTGGTGAAGCGCTTCGAGCGGAGCCTGGCCGCGGCGCCATGACGCGAACGCTCGGCAGGGTGCGAGGCGAAGTGGTCGACGGCGGCAGCGATTGCTTCCGGTGTGTCGGCGAACACCGCAGCGTCCTGCCAAAGTTCCCGAAAGGTCGGGAGGGACGAGAGTACCAGCGGGCAGCCGGCCTGAGCGGCTTCCAGCACCGCTAGTCCGAAGGGTTCGTACCGAGCGGCGGAGACGAATACCGGTTGCTCGGCGAACGTCTGAGCCAGCGTGTCTTCATCGAGCAAGCCGAGCGGCTCGGCATGGCGGAGGTGGGCGGTGGCGCCGTTCGGCCCGTGCAAAGGGCCGGCCGCCCGGAACGGGGTTGATGACAGCGCGGCAGCGGCATCGAATGTCGCGAGATTCTTGCCCTCGTCCCATAGCCGACTGGCGGTGAAGGCGAAGCACGGGCCGTCACGTTCAGAGGCTTGGCCAGCGGTGCGGCCATTGTGCACGACAGCTGGGGGCTGCTGGAGCCGGTAGCCTGCCTGTACCGCTTCCGCAAAGGCGCGCGAGGGTGCGACGACCAGATCGCTTCGTTCCAGTCCTTCGTGGGTCAGCGCAGTGCGCCAGGTGAAGTCGTGCGGCAGTGGCCCTTGCTTGACCGCGGCCCACCAGGTCGCGACGCAGCTGTGCACGACAGTGATCACGGGCGCCCGATAGCACGCCACAGCCAGTGACGGGGCGTGAAGCTGAACGAGGGCGGCGTCGGCCTTTGCGGCGAGTTCGGCGAGGGCCGCAGCGGTGGCCCGGAGCTGGTCGGCGTCTTCCGCCGTCCAATCGAGCGGCAGACCTGTTTCTATCAGCCGCAATCCCGGCACGGCTGCGGCGCGGGTCAGCTGGTCGGCGTTCGGCATTGGTCCGAGCACAGCGAGAACAACCTCCGCATCGGCTTCGGCCGCCAACGCCGCGGCGAGATCGAGCGAGTAGGTCCACACGCCGCCAACAGCGTCGGTGGTGAGGAACAGGCGGAGGCGGCTCAAGCGTGCACCCGCAGCTTGGCGCCGGCATGCGGCAAGGAAAGGCCGCGTTCGGCGGCGAGCCATAGCGCCAGGTCGGCAATTCCCTCGCGCCAGCCCCGTGCTCCCTGCAAGCCCAATGTCGAGCGGATCAGTCGCGTGTCGGCCACGAAGTAGCGCTGGTCGCCGGCACGCCAATCGTCGAAGCCGAGGTCGGGCTCGCGCCCGGTCAATTCACCGATGTGGGCGACGAGCTGGCGTAGCGACACGGCATTGCTCGGACCGCCGCCCAGGTTGAAGGCGCGGCCAGGAATCGCCTCGATCTGCCGCCATGCCGCCATGTACGCGTCAACCGCGTCCCGCACGTCGAGGATGTCGCGGACCTGATGGCCATCGCCGTAGAGGGTAATCGGTTCGCCCGACAGCGCGCGGATGAGGAAGTGGGCGACCCAGCCCTGGTCCTCCGTTCCCATTTGCCGCTCGCCGTATATGCAACTCATGCGGATCACGGCGGTCGGCAGGTCGAAGCTACGGGCATAGTCCAGCACGTACTGGTCCGCCGCACCCTTGGAGCAGCCATAGGGAGTGTGGAAGTCGAGGGCGCGTGCTTCCGAAATGCCGTTTGCCCGGACTTGCTGGTCGACGGGCTGGTAGGAGCCATCCTTCAACTCGAACTCGAGATCGGCCAGATCGCCGTAGACCTTGTTGGTGGAGGCGAAGATCAGCGGCACTCGGCGGCCGGATAGGCGCAGCGCGTCGAGCAGATGCAAGGTGCCGCGCACGTTGATGTCGAAGTCCTCGCGCGGGTCGACCATCGAGGTGGTGACTGCGACTTGCGCTGCCATGTGGAAAACGGCGCTCGCCTGCCGGGCGACGGCGGCTAGACTATCCTCGTCGCGAACATCGCCGCGGACGAAGCTCACTCGCTGGGGAAAGCAGGATTGCAGCCAGTGGAGATTGCGCTCCACGCCCGGACGCGACAGCGCGTCGTAGACCAGGACGTCGTGACCTTCGCTGGCCAGCCGATGCGCGATGTTGCTGCCGATAAAACCCGCGCCTCCGGTGACCAGCACCGGCTGGCGGCCGATCACCGCCGGACCGCTCACGCGACCAAGCCCCGTTGCTCGAGCTCGGCCTTGGCTTGATCAACGCGATCGACCGCTTCCTGTTCGGCAACCCATTCGGCCAGCTCGGCCAATCCTTCCTCAAAGTCGCGGGTAGCGCGGAAGCCGAGCCGGTCGGTGGCAAGCGACGTGTCGCAGAAACAGTGGCGGATGTCGCCGATGCGGGTCTTGCCGACGATCTCGGGCTGCAAGTCATCACGGTTCATCGCGCGGGCGATGCTGGTCGCTACCTGCTTCACCGATCGATCGTTGCCCGATCCGATGTTGAACACGCCGCCGGCCGCCTGCGGCAGTTCAAGCGCGTCGGCGAAGGCACGGGCGACATCGCCGACGTAGACAAAGTCGCGGCGCTGCTCGCCATCTTCGAAGATCACTGGCCGCTGTCCGTTCAGCAGCCGCGAGGAGAAGATCGCCAGCACGCCGGTGTAGGGATTGGAGAGCGCTTGGCCGGGTCCATAAACATTGAACAGCCGCAGGCAGACGCCTTCCATGCCGTAGGCTCCGGCCATGATCAGGGTCGTGCGCTCCTGCACATATTTGCCGAGCGCATAGATGCTGGCGAGGTTGGGCTGCTTCCATTCGGGGGTGGCCACAGGAGTCAGCGGTCGGCCGTTTCCGTCGAGCGGGTCCCAGCTCTGGCTGTCAGAGGTGCGAGCCACCCGCTCGGCATTCTGGACGAACTCGCCGTCCGCGTCGCGGTAGAGGCCTTCGCCGTAAATGCTCATGGAGGAGGCCGTGACGATCCGGCGAACGGGACGGTCGATGAGCTTTTCCGTCAGCACCGCGGTGCCGACGTCATTGACGCTGGTGTAGCGTTCGACAGCGTACATCGACTGGCCAACGCCGACCTCGGCCGCGAGGTGCACCACGCTGTCCACACCCTGCAAAGCCTTGGTCACGGCATCGCCGTTGCGGACATCGGCGCGAATGAGCTCAACATCATCCGGAAGGTCGGCAGGCCGCTCGGCATCGCCGTGAACCTGCTCGATCATGCTGTCGAGCACTCGGACCTTGTGGCCACGTCCAAGCAATTCACGGCAGACCGAACGGCCGATAAAGCCGGCACCCCCCGTGATCAGAACCGTTTCGCTCATCCGCTGCCCCCCTTGCGACTATTCGGCCCGGCAGGGGAACAATCCCCGCCGTGCAACGATCTTTCCGGGGCCTCAATGATCCTTCTTCATCTAAGTTCCCGCAGTAAAGCGAGCAACAAGCCGCTCTTGTGCTTGCGCGATTGTTTCGGTGGCGAAGCGGCCTGATTCAGGGAACAAAGCTTGGGCGATGCTGTTGAGGGAGCGAAACAACACGGGACAAATCGTGGCGGCAACGCTTCTTCTGATACGGCATGGCGCCCACGGGGATCTCGGCGAGCGACTGACTGGCCGCGGCCATGAGGGCGGCCTGTCGGAGGCGGGCCGGCAGCAGGTCGAGGCTCTTGCCAGCGAGCTTGGGAGGCGTCCTATCTCGGCCATTTACACCAGCCCACGGCTGCGCACCCGGGAGACTGCCGCCCTTGTTGCGACAGCAGTCGAGCTGCCGATGCACGTTGAGGCAGCATTGGACGAGATTGATTTCGGCAATTGGACCGGTCGGCGCTTTGCAGACCTGGACGGCCAGGCGGAATGGGACCGCTGGAATCGCGAGCGCTCGGTCGTTCGCTGCCCCGGCGGTGAGACCATGCGGGAGGCGCAGGCCCGCGCCGTTGCCTTCGCCATCCAGGCCTCGGCCGCGCATGCGGGTGAGGTCGCCTTGGTGACGCATTGCGACATCATTCGTGCGCTACTGTGCTGGCAGGAACGGCGGTCGCTCGATGAAATCCTGCACTTCGAGGCCGGTCCGGCATCGGTAACTCGGATGAACATTCCACCGGTCGAGCAGGTCGCGGCCTGATGCTGACTACTGCCACCCGGCCGCTCACGCGCGAGGCGATCGGAGTTCGCGTGGAGGAGCTTGGACCGTGGTTCCACGACCTCAACCTCCGTGGCGTCCGTACCGCGCCCGACCATTTCCTGTATGACTATCCGGCCGGCAAGTTCCGCCGCTTCTCGCACGTCGTGCCCGCCGACCTGACCGGCAAGAGCGTGCTCGACATCGGCTGTAACGCGGGCTTCTACAGCTTCGAGATGAAGCGCCGCGGTGCCACCCGGGTAGTCGGGATCGATCACGACCAGCGCTACCTCGATCAAGCCCGTTTCGCGGCCGAGGTGCTGGAGTTCGACGATGTCGAGTTCCGGCTTGGCGAGGTGTGGGACGTCGGCTCCCTCGGCGAGCGCTTCGACCTCGTGATCTTCATGGGAGTGCTCTACCACCTTCGACATCCGCTGCTCGCCCTGGACCTCATTCGCGAACATGTCGCGGGCGACCTGCTGCTGTTTCAATCGCTGACTGCCGGGTCCACCGCGCAGCCCGAGATTGCGGCTGATTACGAGTTCTTCGAGGGCGTGGAAGCGCTGGAGCAGGATGGCTGGCCAGCGATGCGCTTCATCGAACAGAAGCTTGCCGGCGACCCGACCAACTGGTGGGTGCCTAACAGTGCCTGCAACGCCGCCATGCTGCGGTCGGCCGGGTTCGACATTCTCGAACAGCCGACCAGCGATGTGGTTCTCGCGCAAGTAAGCGCCGTGCCGACGAGCCACGGCGGCGCAGTCTATCCACAAGGAGGGGGTGCCCGTTGATCGAAGCCGCGATGATCTGGAACGAGCCCAACAACAAGTCGCATTGGGATCCGGAGATTGACCCTGACTGGTCGAAGTTCGCCGAGATGGCGGGCATGGCGGCGCGCGCCATCCGTGCGGTGAACCCCGACGTGAAGCGGGTGCTGGGCGGCATCTCCCCGATTGATCCGAGCTTCATCCAGCGGCTCGACGGTTATGGTCTGCTGAACGATCTCG
>DATLMM010000081.1:0-16513 GCA_035537335.1 Sphingomicrobium sp.
TAAACAGGATCAGCAGGAATAGGCTAGTGGTGATGCTGGTGAACAGCACCAGCGCCAGCGTGCGCCACAAGGCACCGGTCCAGCGCAACTGGTAAGCGCCCTTCAGCTGCTGGTACCAGTGAAACGGTGGGACAAACATCAGCAGCCCGGCGGCGTTGGTCAGACCTGCCTTGACCAGCAGCATCGCAAGAACGCCGAGCAGCGTCATGAAGCAAAGCGAGTAGGTCACGAACACGGTGTGGTCATACAGCCGGTACCGGCGGCTGAACGGGACCAGCAGCCACATGAACGGGACCGAGAGCGGGATCAGCATCCAGCTGAACTTGTAGGCGTTGGTCTTGAGCTTGTAGATCAGCAAGTCCGGGTTCTTCGCGATCTTCTGGATGGGTCCCCGCAGCCATGGCGCGACCGTCGCCTGCTCAGTGTCCGTGGGGTTGTTCACCAGCTCGCCCCGGTCCCGAAACGCCTCGGTCGCCTGCAAGTCGTCTCGCGCCCCGCGCAGCTTGCGGTCGAGCTCAGCCGTGGGCTGCCCGGCACGGACCGCAGCCGCTCGCTGCGCCTCCAGGCGGCGGATGGCTTGCTGCTCAACCCGCACGCTGTTCTCGATGCCCAGCTTGATGTTCTCGCCGGTCTGGCTGCCGAACATGCCGGTCCAGCCAAGCACCGCGAACATCAGGAACACGCAGAACAGGAACAGCGCGATCGGCGAGACGAAGCTTGCGCGGTGCCCGTCGATGTAGCGCCGCGTCAGCTCGCCCGGGCGCCAGGCGAGCATGGGCAGAGTGCGCCAGACCTTGCCTTCGAAGTGGAACACGCCGTGCAGAAGGTCGTGGCCGAAGGCTCCCAGCGAGCGATGAACATGGCCGCGCTGGCCGCAATCATGGCAATAGTCTCCGATCAGCCGCGTACCGCAATTCAGGCAAGCGCGTTCGGTCGTGTGCCCACCTTCGTCGACTCCGTCATACGGCTCCACCGCCCGAGCCATTACGCCGCCGGTCACCGCCTCGGCCAGTCCCTCGGCTTCGCTCATCCCTGTCTCCCCTGACGGCAGATTGGCAGAGCCGCCCGCGCCCTGCTAGCCCTCGCTGCGTGCGGCGCATCGGCCTTCTTGGGGGAAGCTTCAACCCGGCCCATCGTGGGCATCGGCGGATGAGCCTGGCGGCGCTGGACGCGCTCGGGCTGGACGAGGTGTGGTGGCTGGTCAGCCCGGGCAATCCGCTCAAGCCGACGGCTGGCATGGCACCCTACTCCGCCCGGCTTGCTTCCGCCCGCGCGATGGCTCGGCGTGCACCGATCATTGTCAGCGACTTCGAGGCACGGACGGGCACCCGCTTCACGGTGGACACGGTTGCCCGGCTGCGGGTACGGCATCCGCACCATCGCTTCGTCTGGCTGATGGGCGCGGATACTGTGGCTCAATTCCATCAGTGGAAGGGCTGGCGCAGATTGGCCGGAATGCTGCCGATTGCGGTGCTTTCCCGTCCGGGGTATGAGGACGATGCCCGCGCGGCTCGCGCGATGGGCTGGCTCCGGCGCTTCGTCCGGCCCGGCAGCCAGGCACGGCAATGGACGCTGTGGAGTGCACCGGCGATTATCTTCCTGAGGCTTCCGCCCGACAGGACTTCCGCCACCGCTCTTCGCGCGATCGACCCGCATTGGCATCTTCGTTTCGCCGGCAACACAAAGCCAGCTATCGGCGTTGGTGCCCCCACCAGCAACAGGAGAACCCTTGGCCGACGACACCACTAAGACGGTTGCGACCGTTGAAGAACTGCACCGCTCCATCCTCCAGTCGCTGGACGATGACCAGGCGGTGGAAGTCGTCTCCATTCCGCTGGCCGGCAAGTCCAGCATCGCCGATCACATGGTGATCGCGTCAGGCCGTTCGACCCGGCAGGTCGCCAGCATGGCCAACAAGCTGGCCGACAAGCTGAAGCGCGAATACGGTAAGCTTGCCCGGATCGAAGGGCTGCCGACCGCCGATTGGGTGTTGATCGACGCCGACGACGTGATCGTGCACCTGTTCCGACCGGAGGTCCGGACCTTCTACAATCTGGAACGGATGTGGGCGTTCGGCGACGACGAGAAGAAACCGGCCAACGCGGCTAGCGCGTGATCCTTCGTCATTGAAAGAGGCGTCGCGACGAAGCAATCCAGTCGTTGGACGAACCACCGATTGCTTCGCTCCGCTCGCGATGATCAGCCGCGCAAATGCTTCTCCACATCATAGCTCGCGGAAAGATCGGACGGTCGCCCGAGGCTGAACTCGTCGAGCGCTACCTGAAGCGGATCGTCTGGCCGGTGAAGGTCACCGAGCTGCCGGA
The DNA here is from genome assembly GCA_035537335.1 of Sphingomicrobium sp. GTDB lineage: Bacteria > Pseudomonadota > Alphaproteobacteria > Sphingomonadales > Sphingomonadaceae > Sphingomicrobium. Next base: position 2,325 of record DATLMM010000081.1, read on the forward strand.
TCGGGGCGGCCAGCTTCCCCAGCCGAGCGCCAATGCGATCACCATCGTCCTTGACGAGCGCGGACAGGCGCTCTCTTCCTCAGCGTTGGCGAAAAAGCTGGAAGGCTGGCGCGACGGTGGGCGGCGCGAGGTGCGGTTCCTGATCGGCGCGGCGGACGGGCATGACGAGGCGCAACGCGAGAGCGCCGACCTGTTGTTGAGCTTTGGTCCCGCGACCTGGCCGCACATGCTGGCCCGGGCGATGCTGGTCGAGCAACTGTTCCGGGCCACCTCCATCCTTGCCAATCACCCTTATCATCGGGAAGGCTAGCGCCATGCGTCGCTTAGCGCTTCTGGCCCTTGGACCCTTTCTCCTGTCGGCCGCTGATCCGGTCGCAGTGGCGCGGGCGGAGGCAGCGGCGGCACAGCGCGAGGTCCGGCGCCTGGAGAAGCTCGCGGCAAGTGCTCGGAGCGAGGCCGAACGGCTCGTCGCCGAGCTGGCCGTAGCGACCGAGGCGATCGTCGAGGCGGAGGCTGCGCTGGTCGCCGCAGAGGCGCGCCTGCATGCGTTGGCACGAAAGGCCGAGATACGCGAACGCCGATTGGCCGAGGGTCAGCGACCGGCGGCACTGCTGCTGGCCGGGCTGGCGGAGATGGGCCGGCGCCCGCCGATCCTGTCGCTGGCCGATGGCGCCTCCCCGCGCGAGTTCGTAATCATGCGAGCGCTGCTCGACAGCGGCTTGCCGGTGATCCGCAAGCGCACCGCTGCCTTGCGCGAGCAAGTGGAGCAGGGCGGCCAGCTCAGCGCCGCAGCGGCGGGCGCCCGACAGGAACTTGCCAGAAGAAGGAGGCAGCTTGGCGAGCGGCAGACCCGCTTTGCCGCCCTTGAAGCGCGAGCCAACGCCCGTTCGGCCGAGCTTGGTGGGCACGCGCTGGCCGCGAGTGACGTGGCGATCGGGCGAACGGTGATGGCGGAGGAACTGACCACTCGTTCCGCCCGCCAGCGCAACGCCGCGCGGCTTGCCGCCGCTCTCGCGGCGCTGCCCGAGGCGCCGGCCCGTCCCACGACCGGAGACGGCGCTCCCGTGCGGCCGGTGCTTGACTGGCAGCTACCGGTGACGGGACCGGTGTCGACCGGGCTGTTCGAAGTTTCCCAAAGCGGAGTTCGCGCACGAGGGCTGACCGTTGATGCGCGGCGCGGGGCCGAGGTGGTCGCACCGGCCCCAGGCCGCATTGCCTTTGCCGGTCCGTTTCGCCGCTATGCCGGGGTCGTGATCATCGATCATGGCAAGGGCTGGATGACCCTGATGACGCAGGTGTGGAGTGACCTTGCTCCTCGCGCCCGAGTCGCTCGTGGCGAGCGGATCGGCCGCACGCTTGGCTCGCCTACGATCGAGCTCAGCTTGCATGGCAAGCCGCAGGACGCCGCCCTCATCGCGGGTTCATCTGCCTCCCTGTCAAATGGCGGGCACAATCGCTAAATAGGGTTTAGCCCCCTCTCCAGGATTCGTGTGCCATGATCCGCAAGCTCCTTCCTCCGCTCGCCCTGGTCGGCGCGCTCGCTCTGGTCCCGCTGACCACCTCCACGGTCGCCGCGGCGGACGTCGACACCTACAAGGAGCTGGAAACCTTCATGGGCGTGTTCGAGCGGGTGCGCGCGAGCTATGTCGATCAGGTCGACGATCACACGCTGATCAAGGGCGCGATCGACGGAATGCTGGCCAGCCTCGATCCGCACAGCAGCTACCTGGAAGCGTCTGACTTCCAGCAGCTCAAGACCACCACCGACGGCAACTACGGCGGCCTTGGCCTGTCCGTCTCGATGGAAGACGGCACCGTCAAGATCCAGACGGTGAGCGAGGACACGCCGGCATCGCGGGCGGCGATGAAGACGGGCGATTACATCACGCACATCAATGGCGAACTGCTCTACGGTCTCGACCTGGACGAAGCGGTGGAAAAGATGCGCGGCGCGCCCGGCACGGCGGTCAAGCTGAGCATCGTCCGGCCCGGTCGTGACAAGCCCTTCGACGTTGCGCTCGTCCGGGAGCGGATCGTGCTCCGGCCCGTCAAGTGGGAGATCAAGGACGGGATCGGCATCGTCAATATCAACACCTTCTCCGGCAACGTCGGCCAGGAAACCAGTGCGGCGCTAGCGGCGATCGACAAGGCGCTGAGCGGCAAGGCCCTGGGCTACGTCGTCGACCTCCGCTCGAACCCGGGCGGCCTCCTCGATCAAGCTATCGAGGTGTCGGACGCGTTCCTCGACCGGGGTGAGATCGTGTCGGAACGTGGGCGCGCCAAGGACGACATCGAGCGCTTCTACGCCAAGCCAGGCGACCTGACCGGCGGACGGCCGGTGGTGGTGCTGGTGGACGCCGGCTCGGCTTCGGCGGCCGAGATCGTCGCAGGCGCGCTGCAGGATCAGCGCCGAGCGATCGTCATGGGTGAGAAGAGCTTCGGCAAGGGCTCGGTCCAGAGCGTCATGCAACTGACTCAGGACAGCGCTCTTCGGCTGACCACGGCGCGCTACTTCACGCCGTCCGGCCGTTCGGTTCAGGCGGGCGGGATCGATCCCGACATCTATGTGCCGCAGCTGACCGATCCCGACTACAAGACCCGCAAGGTGGTGCGGGAAGCGGACCTTCGCCGCCACCTGCTCAGTCAGGCCAAGGTCGACGATGACCTGCTGCAAAGGGACGAGGCGCCCGATCCGCGGTTCAGCATGACGGCCGCCGAGCTTGAGAAAAAGGGTATCAAGGACTTCCAGCTACATTACGCGCTGCAGACGCTGAAGCGGCTTGGTGCGCCAGCTGCTCCGGCCGCGAAGACGGCGGGCGCAGGCGGTCCGGTCAAGTCGTGGTAAGCCGATGGACGCGCGGACCGGCAGCTTGAAGGAAGCCTCCGCCGCCGCGCGTGACCGCACTCGGCTGGCGCAAGGGCTGGCGCTGCTGGTACCCGCCGGGTTGTTGGCCGGGGCGCTTGGGTCGCAGCACCTTGGCGGGCTCAACCCGTGCGAGATGTGCTACTGGCAGCGCTGGCCGCACTGGGCGGCACTGGCGTTGGCGGGCTTGTCCTTTTTCCTTCCCTCCTTCCGCCGTCCGCTGGTCGTGCTTGCCGCGCTGGCCATCGCCGCGTCGGGCGCGATCGGCGCTTTCCACGCTGGGGTTGAGTATGGCTGGTGGGAGGGGCTGACCAGTTGCACGGCGACGGGAGCCGTCAGCCTGGAGGACATTCTCGCCGCGCCGGTGGTGCGCTGCGACCAGGTTCAATTCTCTCTCCTTGGCCTGTCCATGGCCGGGTGGAACGCGCTGATCTCTCTTCTGGCTGCCGGAGCAATCGCGTGGCTGACACTCCGCAAGGGCTGACCAACACCCTGCCCGAGCTGCCAAGCTGGCGGCCGGGCGATCGACGCACTGACCGCGCGTCCATGCTGCGCGTCGACCAGGCCGGAGAATATGGCGCGACCCGCATCTACGCCGGTCAACTGGCGGTGCTGCGCCGCTCGTCGCCCGCCGCGCACCTGGTCACCCACATGGCTTCGCAGGAAGACCGGCATCTCGCCCGCTTCAACCAGCTAATGGCCGAGCGGCGGGTCCGGCCGACTCTGCTGCAGCCCTTGTGGCACGTCGGCGGCTTTGCCCTGGGCGCAGTCACCGCGCTGATCTCCGAGTCCGCGGCGATGGCCTGCACCGACGCGGTCGAGACCGAGATCGACAAGCATTACGCCGAGCAGCTGGAGCATCTGGGCGAGGAGGATCCGGAGCTTGCCGCCGACATCCGCCAGTTCCAGGCCGAAGAGCTGGAGCATCGCGACATCGCGCGGGAAGCTGGAGCGCTGGATGCGCCGGCCTATCCGGTGCTGACCGCTGCCATTCGTGGGATCTGCAAGGTCGCGATCGAAGTGTCGAAGCGGGTTTAAGGGAAACGCCGGGCGACACCGTTCGTTGACCCGGCGAGGAAAGGATATCTAATGTTGCGACTATTGTCCGCCGCTGGCCTAGCCGGAACCGCTGCGCTGCTGGCGCTGACACCTGCCGGAGCGCAGACCAGCGAACCCAATGTGCGAGTCGAAAGCGACGGCACCCGAATTGCCGAGATCATCGTGTTCGGCAACGATCCATGCCCCCGCGTAACGGAGAATGTCGACGCGGTGGTCTGTGCTCGGCGCCCGGAGGGAGAGCGCTATCGCATTCCTGAGCGGCTGCGCCAGGGCGGCTCGCTGCAAAGCCGGCAAGCCTGGGCTGAGCGTGCCCGCAGCTTCGAAATCAACACCCGTCGCGGCATTGGCAGCTGCGATGCGGTCGGCCCCGCCGGCCAGACCGGCTGCCTGCAGCGGATGATCGACCAGGCCAAGGCCGAGGCGCGCGAGGCGACGATCGCGGATACTGCCCCGGACGAATAAGACTGCCGGCATCCCGGCCTTGAACCGGGATCCGCCTTCTCGTTGGCAAGGTTGCGGCGGCCCTGGCTTGAGGCCGGGTTGACCAAAGCTTCAACCTCTACCGGGCCTTTTCACTCGCGATCCACGCCGTGACCTGCGCGTCCAGCGTGTTCATCGGCACAGATCCTTGCCCCAGCACTGCGTCGTGGAAGCGGCGCAGGTCGAACTTGCCGCCCAGCTCCTGCTCAGCGCGGGTGCGCAAGTCGCGGATTTTCAGCTCGCCAATCTTGTAGGCCAGCGCCTGCCCAGGGTTGGAGATGTAGCGGTTCACCTCCGCGTCGATGTTTGCCTCGGTAAGCGTTGAATTGTCGCGGAAGAACTCGACCGCCTGCTCCTTGCTCCATCCCTTGGAGTGGATGCCGGTGTCGATCACCAGTCGGCAGGCGCGCCACATCTCGTAGCCGAGCCGGCCCATGTCCTTTTGCGGCGTGTCGTAGATGCCCATCTCGATGCCCAGGCGCTCCGAGTAGAGCCCCCAGCCCTCCACGAAGGCCGTGAAGAAGGCCAGGCTCCGGCGCCAGGCGGGCATCTCCAATTCCTGCTGCAGCGCGATTTGCTGGTGGTGGCCGGGTACCGCTTCATGCACGGTCAGCGCGGGAATCTCCCAGAACGGTCGCTGATCGAGCTTGGTTGTGTTGACCAGGTAGAAACCGGCGAGGCCCGTCTCGGGCGAGCCCGGCTGATAGCGAGCGGTGGTGTCGCCCGGCGCGGTTGCCAGGGTCATTGGGCGGATACCGTACGGCAGGCGAGCCATGCGGCCGATCAGCGAGGGCATCTTGCCGTCGATCACCTTGGCCTGGAAGGCGGTTGCTTCGAGCAGCTCCTCCGCCGATTTCGCATACCATCTGGGATTGGTGCGCATGTCGGCGATCATCGCCGCACGGCTGGCAAAGCCGGCCTTCGCCGCGACCGAGTCCATCTCGGCCCTGATTCGCGCAACTTCCTTCTGCCCAAGACGATGGATTTCGTCCGGGGTCATGCCTGTCGTGGTGTAGGAGCGGACCAGTGCGGCGTAATATTCGCGACCCTGCGGCATGGCGGACACGCCGATCTGCTGCCTGCACTTGGACTTCAGCTCGCGATCATAGAGCGCCGCGAAGTCGCGGTACGCCGGATTGATGCGACCGTTAATCATGGTTCGTGCCTGTCCCTGCAGGGCACTCCAGTCGGCGGCCGTGACCGAGGCCGGGCGGGCACCAGCGAACGGCAGGAAGAAACGCGACTTGGCCGGATCGTCGGCGATCTGCCCGGTGATGGTTTCCGGGAAGCGGGTCATGGTGACACACGGCTGGGTGAAGCCCTCGCCCGCAGCCTTGCGGCTGATCTCGCCATAGGCCTTCATACGTTCGGGGACGAGCGCCAGCCGGGCAAGGTAGTTGGCGTAATCGGCCCGATTGCGAAAGGCGAGGTTCTCCGCCAGCCCGGCCAGATTGTCGTGATAACTGCCGAGTACCGAGTAGTTCAACTGCCGCTGGCCGAAGCGATTGAACTCCACCTGCTCGCTCAGCAAGGTGCGCAGAATGGCCGCGTTGGTCCGATCCGAAGGGCTGAGCTCCGCCTGCGGAATGGCCTGCAGCCGCGCCAGGAACCCACCGGCCACCGCCGCTTGCCGATCGAGTTCGGTCAGGCTCAGCGGAGCAAGCTGCCGGTCATAGTCGCCGACGCCGACCGAGCTGGCGAGCGTCGGATTGGAACGCAGTACCTCCGCCCAATACTGGTCCTGCAGCGCCTTGAAGTCGTCGGCGGGCGCGGCCACCGCCGGATGCGCAAGGTTGAGCACAGCCGCAGCAAGCGCGAAGGTCGAGAAGCGCATGATCCGATGATCCCCTGGTGAGCAGGGATCAAAAAGGATCAAGCGGGCTCGGGCGTCAAGCTTCGGCTCACCGGCTTGCGGACCGGTTCGACGAAGCGCTGAAATTCAATCGGGTCATGAGCGCAGAAGATGTCGATCTCGCCGCGCTTCGCGATCGACAATGCACGCAGCCGCTCCGCATTGGTCTTTCGCGCCCGCCGGTCGACCTCCATCATCGTCTGGTAGAAGCGCATGCCGGGCGGGCAGCGCCGCTCCTCCCGCCCCACTTCGCCGTGGAAGAAGTAAGCGTCGGCAGCGAAGAACAGCCAGCCTGCACCGGTGTCGATCGCCACGCCCGAATGACCCCAGGTGTGCCCCGGCAGGGGAATCAGCAGAATTTCGGGTGGCAGGCCGTCCAGGTCGCGGACTGCGTCGAACCCCATCCAGCGCTCGCCGCGGCCCATGGGGTAAAGCGCCCAGTTGTTCACCTCGTCCCACTGCCCCGGACGGTAGCGACGCGTGCCGACGAACGTACCGCCGCGCCGCTCGTCCGCCACTTCCTTCTCCCGCGCGGTCAGATGGATGGTGGCGTTCGGAAAGTCTTCCAGCCCGCCGGCATGATCGAAGTCGAGGTGCGTCACGAGGATGTGGCGCACATCCGTGGGATCGAAGCCTAGCGCGCGCACCTGCGCCGCCGCCGTCTCCCGCTCACGAAGCTGCGGCTGGTTCAACGCCCGGAAAAAGCGCGAAAGGCGGCGTTGCTCGACCTGGCGATGGCCCATGCCGGTGTCGACCAGCACCAGCCCCGCGTCGCTCTCGATCAGCAAGCAGTGGCAGACGATGTGCCCCTTGATCAGCCCCCGGCTAACGCCATCGAACAGGTGGCCTCCCCATGGGCAGCAGGTGCCGCAGTTCAGGTGGTGAATACGCATCTTTCCGTCTCCCGCAGCCACAACGAAGCGGACGGGGGCAAGTCGCAGCCGTTGCACCGGCGGAACGGACCGGGCGCACAAACCGTTGGCGAAACGAACAGGAGGATTCATCTTCATGAACGCCAGTGCTCGATTGACCATGCTGACCCGGCTCGGCTTTGCCGCACGTGGGCTGCTCTACCTCGTCATTGCCTATCTGATCCTCAAGGCTGGACGAGCCGAGGACCCGAGCGGAGCGCTGTCGGTGCTGGCGGACGGGGCTGGCAAGTGGCTGCTGATCCTGATGACCGCCGGCTTCGTTGCCTATGGGCTCTGGCGGCTGTCTGACGCTGCGTTCAACGTCGAGGGGCATGAGCAGGGTGGCAAGGGTTTGCGCGAACGGCTCGGCGCCGGGGCGAGCGGCGTGGTGCACCTGTTCCTCGCCTGGCAGGCGGTGCGCCTGATCCAGGGCGCTGCGAGTAGCGGCAGCGGCGGCGGCGGAGGCACGGAGGAGCGGGCACAGACCGCGCTGACGCTGCCGGGTGGGCAGCTGATGCTGACGATCGCCGGCTTGGTCCTGATCGGCGTTGGCATCTTCCAGTTCGTCAAGGCGTACAAGTTCAGCTTCTGCAAGCATCTGGACAGCCGCGTTGCCAACGAGCCCTGGGTTCGCTGGACCGGCCGCGGCGGCTATGCGGCGCGCGGGGCCGTGTTCCTGATCAGCGGCTTCTTCCTGTTCCAGGCCGGCTTGCAGGAACAGGCTAGCGAGGCCGGCGGCATGGCCGAGGCTCTGCAGTGGCTGACCAACCCATGGGACGTGCTGGTTGCGATTGGCCTGGCCTTGTTCGGTATCTTCAGCCTGATCGAAGCGCGGTATCGCATCATCCACGACGTGCCGGTCGACGGCATGGCGCAGAAAGCGCGATCGAAGCTGCCGGCGTGACGCATCGGGCACCAATAGCCGCTAACCTTTAGAAATCAGGCGAGAAGCTGGACTCACGCCAGCTGAGAACATATACCGAACGGTATGGCGCAGCTCGACACCCGCGAGAAGCTGGCGATCCTCGCGGACGCGGCGAAGTACGACGCGAGTTGCGCCTCCTCCGGTACTGCCAAGCGCGACAGCAGCGGCGGCAAGGGCATCGGCTCGACCGAGGGAATGGGCATCTGCCATGCCTATGCTCCGGACGGACGCTGCATCAGCTTGCTGAAGATCCTACTGACCAACAGCTGCATCTTCGATTGCCATTACTGCATCAACCGCAAGAGCAGCAACGTGCGGCGCGCGCGGTTCACGGCGCAGGAAGTGGTCCACCTCACCCTCGCTTTCTACAAGCGCAACTACATCGAGGGGCTGTTTCTTTCCTCGGGGATCATCCGCTCTTCCAACTACACGATGGAGCAGCTGGTGGAGGTCGCGCGGTCACTCCGCGAAGATCATGACTTTCGCGGCTATATCCACCTCAAGACCATCCCCGATGCTGATCCCGAACTGGTCCGTCAGGCCGGGCTCCACGCCGATCGCGTATCGATCAACGTGGAACTACCGACCGAGCCAGGGCTCAAGCGCCTCGCGCCGGAGAAGAGTGCGTCGCAAATCGAGGGTGCGATGCTCGGCATGAAAGGGTCGATCGAGGACGGCAAGGACGCCAGGAAGAAGTATAAGTCGGCGCCAAGCTTCGCCCCCGCCGGGCAGTCGACCCAGATGATCGTCGGCGCGGATGCGGCGACCGATGGCGACATCGTGCGGAAGGCCTCGACCCTCTACGACCGCTACTCGCTTCGCCGGGTCTACTACTCCGCCTTTTCGCCCATCCCCGATGCCAGCGCCGTGCTGCCGTTGCAGCGCCCACCCCTGATGCGCGAGCACCGGCTCTACCAGTCCGATTGGCTGATGCGCTTCTACGGCTTCAAGCCGGCCGAAGTCGTCAGTGCGGCGGGCGCGGATGGCATGCTGCCGCTAGACATCGATCCCAAGCTCGCCTGGGCGCTGAAGTTTCGTGAGCATTTTCCGATCGACGTCAACAAGGCGCCACGTGAGCAGCTGCTGCGGGTGCCGGGCCTTGGCACCAAGGCGGTCGACCGGATCATCAAGTCGCGCCGGTTCCGCACCTTCACGCTCGACGATGTCGCGCGGCTCACCGTCAGCGTGGCCAAGCTGCGGCCGTTCATTGTCACGAGCGACTGGCGACCAACACTCTTGACCGACCGTGCAGACCTGAAGGCACTGGTCACGGCCAAGACTGAGCAGCTGGAGCTGTTCGCGGCGTGAGCGATGCCGACGGACGCTGCGGCAACCCCGCCGACCTGTTCGCCGCTCGGCACGGGGTCAGCGGCCGGGACGGAGTGTTGCTGCCCGATGGGCCGCAGATCGAACCGCTGCGGATCACGCTCTGTGCGCCAGACGACTTCGAGGGCTGGCGTGAGGCGGCTCGAGACCTGGTTGCGGCCGGCATTCCGCCGATGGGCGTCGTGTGGACGGTGGCAGGGGACGCTGCCGAGTTGTTCGGCGCTGAGCCACCACCCCCGGCGACCGGCTCCAGCTTCTCCGTTCCCCGTCAGTTCGTCGACCTCGCTCGCGCGGTCATCTGCCATTCGGACCCGGAACGCTTCGCCCTTCTCTATGCCGTGCTGTGGAAGCTGCGCGGCAATCGCCAGGCGTTGGAAGACCGTGCCGACCCGCTCGTCAACCGAGTTGAGAAGCTGGCCAAGGAAGTGCGCCGCGACGCGCACAAGATGCATGCCTTCGTCCGCTTCCGCGAAGTGACGGAGGGCGAGGGCACGCGGTTCGTCGCCTTCTTCGAACCCGACCACCACATCGTCCGGCGCGAGGCGGGGTTCTTCGTTCGGCGCTTCAACACCATGCGCTGGTCCATCCTGACACCGGCCTTGTCGATCCATTGGGACGGCGAGACACTGAGCGAGGGGCCGGGCGCGACGCGAGCGGAGGCGCCTGACGGCGATCCGCTCGAGGAGACCTGGAAAACCTATTACGCCAGCATCTTCAATCCGGCCCGGCTGAAGGTCGGGGCGATGCTGAAGGAGATGCCGAAGAAGTACTGGCGCAACATGCCCGAGACCTCGCTCGTTGCGCCCTTGATTGCGGGTGCGCGAGCGCGGGAGCTGGAGATGATCGAGACTGCTCGAGCCGCGCCGGCGGTTGGCGGGAACCTGCAAAAGGCGTGGGAGGCGCTGCGCGAGGAGGCGCTCGGCTGCACGCGCTGCGACCTCTACAAGTGCGGCACGCAGACGGTGTTCGGCGAGGGACCGCTCGACGCGCGTATCTTCTTCGTTGGGGAACAACCGGGCGATCAGGAGGATCTGGCCGGGCGTCCGTTTGTCGGTCCGGCAGGGCAGCTGTTCAACGCCGCGCTCGAACGCGCCGGCATCGACCGCCAGCAGACCTACGTCACCAATGCGGTCAAGCACTTCAAGTTCGTGCTACGCGGCAAGAAGCGCATCCATTCGAAGCCGGATACGGCCGAAATCGACGCCTGCCGCTGGTGGCAGGAGGGCGAGCGGGCGCTGATCAAGCCTCCGCTGACCGTTGCACTCGGCGCGACCGCCGCGCGCTCGCTGACCGGCAAGACGGTCACCATCAGCCGCGCCCGGGAAGCGCCGCTGAAGCTGGCCGACGGCAGCGAATGCTGGGTGACGGTGCACCCCTCCTTTCTACTCCGTATTCCGGAAGAAGATCGCAGGGCGGAAGAACGGGCGCGGTTCGTCGAGGATCTGAAGCGTATCCGAGCGCGAGCCGCGGAAATAGCTCGCTAAAACGACTATCACCCTGAACTCGGTTCAGCACCCATTTCCCCAATGTGAGCGGCCGCTCAAGCGGAGAAGTGGACCTTGAAACGAGTTGGGGGCGACTGCTTAGAAGTCCGTCCGCAGCGTTAGCCGGGCGGTGCGTGGAGCACCCGGCGCGATGTTGTTGTTGTTGTGCGCGGTCGGGAAGTAATCCTTGCCGAGCAAGTTCTCCACGTTGAGCTGCGCCTCGATGCCGGGCGCCAGCTTGTAATAGGCCGCTCCGTCGACGCGGGTGTAGCCCGGCAGAACGACAAGATTGTCGACCGCGGCATAGGACTTCGATCGTGCCAGCAGGCCGAGGCCAAGCGCGAACGGCTTGGTGAATTGGTACTTGGTCCACAAGGACGCGCTGTGCTTCGGCACCAGCGGCACCTTGGCTCCAGCGACGGCCGCCGTGGTGTTCCGACGAACCTCCGCCTTCTGCAAGGCATAGCCGGCGGACACCTGCCAGCGGTTGCTGATGCTCCGCTCCAGGCCGAGCTCCAACCCCCGCGTTCGGGTGGCGCCGGTCAGCACGATCCGATCCTCGCTGTTCCGCGCCTGCGTGTTCTTACGGTCCAGTTGGTACAGCGCCATTGTGGCCAGCAGACCGTCGAGCGGCTCCCACTTTCCTCCCAGTTCGACATTGTCGAACCGCTCGGGCTTCAGCTCGGACGTGGTCGAGTTCAACCCGCTGAACTGATCTCCCGACTGTGGCAAGTAGGAGCGAGAATAGCTGGAGTAGAAGGACAAGTTGTTGCGCGGCTTCAGCACCAAGCCGAAACGGGGCGAGACGAGATTGTCCGTCCGCTTCTGGGTCGCCACTTCCGGCCGCTCGTCTTCCACGCGCAACTTGAAGTGATCGAAGCGGAGCCCGGCCACGATCTCCAGGAAGTCCGTCGGACGGATCTGACCCTGGACATAGCCGGCGGCGACCGACGCACGGGTCCGATTGTCCGCGTCCGAAGCACTGCGTGCGTAGCTGATGCTGAAATCTTCGGTCGGGTCGTCCAGCGATACACGATTGTCACCACCCGCGAAGGCTCCGCTCAGTCGCTGGTTGCGGCTGCGCTGGCGGCCGAACTCGGCCCCGACCAGCCAGGTCTGATCCATGCCCAGGAGGTCGCCGGTCCAGATAAGATCGGTCTGGCTGAGCAGGTTTCGGCGGTCGTTCCGGCTGTTGTAGGCGCCGAGCAGCACTTCATCGGTCACGGGATCGAGCCGGCTGGGAAAGATGTTCTGGTAGAATTTGTCGTAATCGGCGAGCGCAGTGCGATGGCGCAGGGTCAGCCCTTCGGCCAGGCCATGTTCGACCGCGATGCTGGCGATCTGCACATCGGCGTCGGAGAAGCTGTCGTCCGGATCGCCGAAGAAGTCGCGGTCGAAACCGGTGAGCGGTCGATCCACCGTAAGATTATCATTGTCATTGTTCGACGGGATGCCGCGATCGGTAGTGCGGCGATCGTGGAAATATTCGTAAGACAGGTCGATGCGGGTATCGGGGCCGGCTACGATCCCGACCGTCGGGTTGATCCCATAGCGTTCCAGGTCGACGTTGCGGCGGAAGCTATCGCCGTCCTCGAAGACGGTGTTGACGCGCAGTCCGATCGCGCCGGCGACTGGCAGATCGACGTCGCCGGTCACGCGCGAGCCGCCTTCACTATCATGGCTCAGGATGAACTGCTGCCTGTTGCCAAGGCTGGCGCGCTTGGTGACGCGGTTGACGATGCCGCCGCCACCGCCGCGGCCGAAGATCATCGCGTTCGGCCCCTTGAGCACCTCGACCCGGTCGAGATTGTAGAAATCGCGGAAGTATTGCGCGTCGTCCCGCAGGCCATCGACGAAGAAGTCGGCCGTCGTATTGTTGCCGCGCAGGGTAATCTGGTCGCGATTGGCCTCGCCGGTGCCGGGCGTCGCTCCCGGCACGAACATCAGCAGGTCGGCGACCGAGCGAAGCGATTGATCCTCGATCTGTGCTTCGGACACCACCGACAGGGCCTGGGGAATGTTGCGCACCAAGGTGTTCGTACGAGTTGCAGTGTTGGTTGACTTGATCCCGTACTCCTGGCGCTGGCCAGTCACGACAACGGTCACATCCTGAACCGCGGTATCGGCTTCGGCACCGACGTCGGCCACCTCAACGGTTCCGGCGCCCGCGGCCGATGCGGCGCTTGTCAGGCTGAACAAGGACACAGCGCCAAGCAGCGCATGAGTTACGGTACGCAATGTCTTCCCCTCAGGAACGATTAGGCTCGTTTCGTGAGTGGGCTCCTAGCGCTAATGAGAGGCGTTCGCAACAACGCCGGCGCGTGATCGAGAATGATTATCAATGAAGCGCGCCTAATGAACTCCGGCGCTCGATCCGCAGCGGCAGCCCTTCTCGCGGCCGCATGGTGATCATTCCCCCTACTTCGACCTTCCTGCCCGTGCTGCGGAAACGCCATCCACGTAGCCAGTTGGCCAGAACGATCAGGGCCTCCGTTGTGGCAAACTGCGCCCCGACGCAGATCCTCGGCCCGGCTCCAAAGGGAAGGTAGGCGTAGCGATCCGGCTTTGGCTTGCCGGGAGCAAAGCGCTCGGGATCGAAGCTGTCAGGATTGTCCCACAGGCGCCGGCTGCGGTGGAGCAACCATGGCCAGACGGAAAGGATATCGCCTCGTCCGACTTCCTCGCCATTCGGCAGCCGGTCCGGTCCGATCGCCTGGCGGTCGAACCGCGGCGCGGGCGGGTAAAGACGGAGCGACTCCTGCAGCACCGCATGAAGAAGCGGGAGGCTTGCGGGCACCGGCTGCTGGTCCCACTCTGCTGAGCCGAGCGCCAGTGCCGCCTCTTCTGCCAGGGCATCCTGCATTTCCCCCTGTTCGGACAGGAGGTAGAGCGTCCAGGCCAGCGCGTTGGCCGTGGTCTCGTGTCCGGCAAGATAAAAGGTAGCGGCATTGTCGACGGCCAGAGCGCGGGCCTGCTCCGGCGGAAACCGCTCGCTCAGTTCGGAGATCAAGCGCCCCAGGAAGTCGTCGCCCGGCGTTCGTCCTTGCATCCGCTCGTCGACCAGTTCGGACAAGGTCGCGCGGAGATAGCGCTGCCCTCGTGCGCCGGCGCGGGCCTTGGCGCTGAGCGGTACCATGGGCAGACCGAGCAACGCTTGGAGCCGGGGTTCCGAGATCCCGTCGAGAGCAGCCACGATATTACGCCGGGCGTCCGCGCTCGTCAGGCGCGGGTCGGCGCTGAACAGGCTTTCGGCGATGATCAGCAAGGTCGTGCGAGTGGCGTCCACCGC
>DATLMM010000082.1:0-24682 GCA_035537335.1 Sphingomicrobium sp.
CGCTTTGGCCTTTGCCCCGGCCTGCTCGATGGCAGCCTTGGAGGTGGCGCGCTCCTGCGGGCCGCCGGCTCGGTCTCCCTGGGCCTCGATCAGCGCCTTGGCCTGTTCCTTCAGCTCGGTGATCTCTTCTTCTTCGAGATCTTCGATCCCGGCCATCTCGTCCCGCGCACCGCGCTTGGCATGGATCAACTCGTCGAGCTTGGCATGCATGGCGATGTCGCGCTTGCGGTCCTCCGCTTCGCGGTCGTTTTGCCGATTGAGCACCATCTGGGTCAGCGTGATCGCCAGGATGGACAGCGCCGCAGTCAGCGTTTCAGCATGAAAGCCGACCGCGAACCAGGCAATGCAAAAGAGGATGACCGCGACCTGCATGTACGGGTGAGCAAACAAGTTACTGACCCATTCGGAGATTTGGTCACCAACTTGGACCAGCCTGCTTTTCGGTTCGGACATTACGCACCCCCAACAAACTTACCCTCACTTCGGTTGCGACCGCGGCGGAACAAAGGTTGCAGCTTGTAGGTTGTGGCCCGGTAAGCTCAAGCGGAACACTTCAATGAACCTGACGCCCGAGTATCAGCGCCGTTTCGCTTCGCTCGCCCGGGCCGAAGCAGGCCGATCGGGCAAGGTTCCAGTGTCCTTCGCAACCATCGCCTTGGCCCGCCGTCTCGCCGGACAAGCGGGCGCGCAGCGTGGCGGCGTGGACCCGATCTCCGCCTCGGCCACGTCGGCCCGGCCCTGGCTGCTCCGCGCCTAGATCCAGCCGCGCCGCTTCAATATCCAGATCGGCAGCACCGAGCTGGCGACCATCAGCGTCACTGCGAAGGGATAGCCGAACAGCCATTTCAGCTCCGGCATATGTTCAAAATTCATGCCGTAGATGCCCGCAATCAGGGTCGGCGGCAGGAAGATCAGCGCTGCCCATGAAAACAGCTTCATCGCTCCATTCTGCTCGATGCTGATGAGGCCCAGGCTGGCATCGAGCATGAAGGTGAGATTGCTCGACAGAAAGGCGCTGTGGTCGATAAGAGCGCCCGCGTCCTTCGCCAGGTTCTCCAGATACTCACGCGCGAGGACGTTCTCCGTCTGGTGCATCCGCTCGGACGCCGCCAGAAAGGTGATGAGGCGGCTGGTACTCACCGCCGTTTCGCGCACCTTGGCGACCAGCTGCTGCGCCCGCCCGATGCGGGTCAGCAGGATCTCCAGACGATTGGCCGCCCGCCGCTCTCCTTCCTTCTGCGGCTGAAAGATGTTGGCCGAAATCTTTTCGATCTCGGCGCCCGCGTCCTCCAGCTCGTCGGCCAGCCGCTCGATAATCGCATCAAGCAGCCGCAGCATAACGGTAAGCGCATCACGGGCCAGCTCCGGTTCTTGCCGGACGTGCTGGATGAACGCCAGCACCGGCTTGGGCGTGACATAGCGAATGGTGACCAGCCGATCGCTGGTCAGGACGAAGCTGATCGGCTCGGACGCCGGCCGCGCCTCGTTGACTCCGAACAGGACGCTCATCGTCATGTAGAGAGCGCCGTTCTTCTCGTACAATCGACTGGACGGTTCGATTTCGACCATGTCGTCGCGGGTCGGCACCCCAATGCCGAGGCATCGCTCGACGAGCTTTTCCTCTTCGCGAGTGGGCTCTTCCAGGTCGATCCAGGTTGCCCGGTTCGGAACCGGCTTGCCCTCCTTCGCCTCTAGCAAGCTTCCGTCGCAGGTCGGGCCGTAGGTGCGCAGCATGGCCAAGCTCATCCCCGCTGGCCCCCGGCTTGGCAAGCCCCGCCGCCTCGCCTAGCCACATGCCTAAATGAGCAGCGCGACCCCTTCCAGCCACGGCCACGACTTCCTTGGGGACGCCCATGCCGGCAACGAGCGGCGGACGCGCTGGGTCGTGGTGCTGAGCGCGGTCATGATGGTTGCCGAGATTTCGGTCGGGACCGTCACCGGGTCCATGGCGCTGGTCGCCGACGGGTGGCACATGGCGACCCACACGCTGGCGCTCGGCGTTTCGGCTCTGGCCTACTGGCTCGCCCGCCGGTGGGCGTCCGATCCGCGCTACAGCTTTGGCACGGGCAAGCTCGGCAGCCTGGCCGGCTTCGCCTCCGCCCTGGCACTGGCCGCGGTGGCGGTCGGGATCATCTGGGAAAGCACCGAGCGCTTCCTGGAGCCGCGCTCGGTCGACTATCGCGAGGCCATGGCCGTGGCCGTGGTCGGCCTGTTGGTGAACCTCGGCAGCGCCTGGTTGCTCGGCCATGGGCATGACCACGAGCACGCTCACGATCATGGTCAAGCCCGCCATCATCACGATCACAACCTCCGCTCCGCCTACCTTCACGTTCTCGCCGACGCGCTGACCTCCGTACTGGCGATCGCGGCCCTGGCGGCGGGCTGGTGGCTGGGCTGGCGCTGGCTCGATTCGGCGGTCGGCGCGGTTGGCGCGATCGTGATCCTGGTGTGGAGTCGGGGGCTGATCGCGGACACGGCCGCCGTGCTGCTCGACCGGGTGCCCGACGACGACTTGTGCGACGCGATCCGGACCCGGATCGAAGGAGCGGGCGATGTTGCCATTCGCGACTTCCACCTGTGGCAGGTTGGACCCGGGCGCTACGCCAGCATCGTCTCAGTCACCGGCCCAGTTACCCCGGCGGAGATCCGCCGCCGCATCGGGCCCGACCGCCGCCTCGTCCACCTCACGGTCGAGGTCGCGTGAGCCGCTCGGCCAGCCGTCCACTGCTCGCCGCCTTGCTCGTCACGCTCTTCGCCGCGGCGGTGCTGTGGCTGATGGGTCGGCCGCCGATCTGCACCTGTAGGCGGGTCGAATGGTGGGGTGTTGCCGGTCCCGAGCAAAGCCAGATGCTGGCCGATTGGTACAGCTTCAGCCACGTCATCCACGGCATTCTCTTCTACGCCCTATTTGCGCTGGTCCTGAAGAAGGTGCCCGTTGAGCGCCGCTTCCTGTTCGCCACGGCGCTCGAGGCAGCCTGGGAGCTGGTCGAGAACTCGCCAGTGATCATCGATCGTTACCGGGAGGCGACCATCGCGCTTGGCTATACCGGCGACAGCATCCTCAACTCGGTTAGCGACATCGTCATGATGGGCGTCGGCTTTTGGCTCGCCCGCAAGCTGCCGGTCTGGGCCGCCGTTACGCTCGTGATCGTGCTGGAACTCGTTCCTTTGCACGTGATCCGCGACAATCTGACCCTCAACGTATGGATGCTGTTGGCACCCAACGACACGATCCGGAGCTGGCAGGCAGGCTGACGTTTTACAAGAAGTTCGGAGACGTTAGAAGGGCGCGATGAAACCTCGTCTGGCTTTCGCCGCAGTCACTGTCGCCGTTCTACCCGCGAGTCCGGCTTCAGCAGGGGAGTTGTTCGGCGGCGTCTATGCCCATGCGGTGGATACGCCTCTGAGCCTCAGCAGCGGAGAGGAAGAGGGGGTCGACCTGCAGCTCGGCTACCGGTTCGCCGGTCTTGGTCGCACAGGGCTGCAGCCTTATGCTTTTGCCGCGCTGAACGCCTCGGGCGACACCAGCTATGCCGCCGCGGGCATCAGCTATCGCTGGGGCGAGCGCTTCTACCTGCGCCCGGGCATCGGGCTCGCGGTGCACAATGGATCGAAGACGGATTTTGAACGACCGGACAATGGGGAGATCGAGTTTGGAAGCCGCATCCTGTTCGAGCCGGAAGTGAATGTCGGCTACCAGGCGACCGAGCGGCTCAGCATCGAGGCAAGCTGGGTACACCTCAGCCAGGGTCAGGTCTTCAGCGGCCAGAACCCCGGCATCGACAATGTCGGTGTGCGCCTGAACTGGCGCCTGTGAACCGCTAGCGGCCGAGCATCGCTTCCGGCTTCACGACCCGGTCGAACGTTGCCTCGTCGACTAGTCCGAGTTCCAGACCAGCCTCCTTCAGCGTCAGCCCCTTCTTGTGCGCATGCTTGGCGATGCTCGCCGCATTGTCGTAGCCGATCTCGGGCGCCAGCGCGGTCACCAGCATCAGCGAGCGGTTCATCAGTTCGGCGATGCGCGCGAGATCCGGTTCCGCCCCATCCAGCATCCGCTCGGTGAAGCTCTCCATGCCGATGCTGAGCAGGTTGATCGAGCGCACCACATTGGCGCCGATCAGCGGCTTGAACACGTTCAGCTCCATGTGGCCTTGCAGTCCGCCGACCGTCACCGCGACATGATTGCCCATCACCTGCGCCGCGACCATGGTCAGCATCTCGGCTTGGGTCGGATTGACCTTGCCGGGCATGATGGAGCTTCCCGGCTCATTTTCCGGCAGCTTGAGTTCGCCAAGCCCGCAACGCGGGCCGCTGCCGAGCAGGCGGACATCGTTGGCGATCTTGGTCAATGCCACCGCGATCGTGTTGAGCACGCCGGACAGCTCGACCAAGGAGTCGTGGGCCGCCAGCTCCGCGAACTTGTTCGGCGCGGAGGTGAACGGCAGCTGGGTCAGGTTGGCGACTTCAGCGGCGAACGCCTCGGCAAAACCCTTCGGTGCATTGAGCCCGGTACCGACGGCCGTGCCCCCCTGCGCCAGCCGCATCAGCCGCGGGAGGCAGCCTTCGACCCGATCGATGCAGTCGGCGATCTGCTGCGCATAGCCTGAAAATTCCTGCCCGAGGCTCAGCGGCGTTGCGTCCTGCAGATGAGTCCGGCCGATCTTGACGATCCGGTCCCAATCGCGTGCCTGGGTTTCCAGCCGGGCATGGATCATCTTCAGCGCCGGCAGCAGCCTCTTGTGGACCGCCCGCCCCGCGGCGATGTGCATGGCCGTGGGGAAGCTGTCGTTCGAAGACTGACCCTTGTTGACATGGTCGTTCGGATGGACCGGCTCCTTGCCGCCGCGGGTGCCCGCCAGCATCTCATTGGCCCGACCCGCAATCACCTCGTTGGCGTTCATGTTGGACTGGGTGCCGGAGCCAGTCTGCCAGATGACCAGCGGGAACTGATTGTCGAGGTCGCCCCGCGCTACCTCTTCGGCTGCCTGGCTGATCGCCTCTGCCAGCTGCGGATCGAGCCCGCCGATCCGCGCATTCACCCGCGCGGCCGCCTGTTTGACATAGCCCAGAGCGTGGACGATCTCGGCCGGCATCTGCTCGCGCGGGCCGAACGGGAAATTGCCGATCGAACGCTCAGTCTGCGCTCCCCAATAGCAGTCGGCCGGCACGTCGATCGGGCCAAAGCTGTCGGTTTCGGTGCGGGTCTGGCTGGTCATTCAACATGTCCTTGGAGCAAGAAAGCCGTCGGGCTGAGCTTATCGGAGCCCTGCCCTGTTTTCGGCTGCGCTGTAGAGATGAGGACAGGCCTTCGACAAGCTCAGGGCAGCGGGAGACTCCGCTATTTCTTCCGCGTGAAGTCGACGCTGACGACGTTGGAGCCATCGTCCGCTTGCTTAGCCGCGGGCGGGTCCTCATCGTCGGAGCCGTCATTCTGCGGCCGGTCATGCTCCTCGTGGGCTTCGCCATCGGCACCGTTGGGCTGGAACTTCAGGCTGAAGTCCACCGCCGGATCGACGAAATCCGTTACCGCCGCAAACGGCACCTGCAGGATGGAAGGCACGCCACCGAAGCTCAAGCCAACCGTGAAGAAATCCTTTTGCACCTTCAGGTCCCAGAAACGGTGCTGGATGACGATCGTCATCTCGTCCGGGAAGCGCTGGGACAAGTGCTTCGGGATCTCCACGCCCGGCATCCGGGTCTTGAAGGTAATATAGAAATGGTGGCCGCCGGGCAGCGCCCCGCCGGTTCGCTCCACTTCGCCCAACACCCGGCCGACCACATCGCGCAGAGCTTCCTGCACGATCTCGTCGTAGGGAATCAGGCTCTCGGGCGTCTCGTCGACCATCGCGGTCCGTGGTAGCGGGGTGACGAACAGGGTCAACCGGGGAAAAACCATGCCGATCGATCACACGCTGCCGTACGACCTCGGTAACGTCTTTGCGAAGATTCTGCGCGGCGACCTGCCCGCCACCGTAGTGTTCGAGAACGAGCATGCGCTGGTGATCCACGACATCCAGCCGCTCGCGCCCGTGCATTTGCTCGCGATCCCCCGTGGCTCCTACGTCAGCTGGGACGACTTCTCGGCCAAGGCGTCGGATGCGGAGATGGCGGCGCTGACCCGCGCCGTCGGCGAAGCGGCCCGTACCGTCGAGGCGAGCACCGGCGGCTACCGTGTGCTGAGCAACGTCGGCAAGCGCGCAGGCCAGGAGATCGGGCACCTCCACATCCACATCTTCGGCGGTCAGCCGCTCGGCCCCATGCTCGCCCGCTGACCGTCACACCGCCGCAACAGGGATTGCGCGCTTCGTTTCAGCCGCTAGGCTCCGCCGCCATACGGGAACACCTCAAGGGGAAGACGGTCTTATGGCGAGTGCACCGCAGCGCGGCTTGGTGGAGCGAATGTTCGCCCGCAAGTCGATCGCTCAAGTTCAACAGGAAACGGCCAGCAGCGAGCTCAAGCGCACGCTGGGTAAATGGAACCTCCTGCTGCTTGGCGTCGGCTGCATCATCGGCGCGGGCATCTTCGTCCGGACCGGCAGCGCCGCCGCGCTCTATGCCGGGCCGGCGGTTCTTCTGTCCTTCGTCGTCGCTGGCATCGTCTGCGCCTTCGCCGGGCTGTGCTACGCCGAACTCTCCTCCACGCTTCCCGTCTCCGGCTCCGCGTACACTTACGGCTACACCACCCTCGGTGAATTCGTGGCGTGGATCATGGGCGCGCTCCTGCTGCTCGAATATGGCCTGGCCGCCTCCGTGGTGGCCGTTGGCTGGGCGGGCTATGTCGTCAGCCTGCTGGCCGATTTCGGGATCAGCATTCCTGCTCAGCTGACCGGCCCCGCCGGCTACACGCTGATGCGCGAAGGCGTGCCGGTGTTGGTCGATGGTCAACAAGTCACCACTATCTTCAATCTTCCGGCGTTTCTGATCTGCCTGACGCTGGCTGGCCTGCTGGTGGTCGGCGTCTCTGAGTCCGCCAAGGTCAACAACGTGATCGTGGCCATCAAGGTCAGCGTGCTGGTTGCCTTCATCGTGGTCGGCGGGCTGATCGTCATTTCCAACTTCGCCGAACTCAGCGCAGCCAACTGGGTGCCGTTCATCCCGCCGGCTCAGAGCGGGGGCCACTTCGGCGTTGACGGCATCATGCGCGCCGCTTCGATCGTCTTCTTCGCTTACATCGGCTTCGAGGCGGTCTCGACGGCCGGTCAGGAAGCCCGCGACCCCAAGCGCGACATGCCGTTCGGGATCATCGGTTCGCTGGTGGTCTGCACGGTCATCTACATGCTCGTCGCGGCGATCATGACCCTGCTGGTCCCCTATGGTCAGCTCAACGTGCCCGATCCGGTCGCAGTGGTGGTCGACAACTTCGGCCCGACCTGGAGCTGGCTGGCCAAGACCATCAAGATCGGCGCCATCATCGGTCTCACCTCGGTTGTGCTGGTGCTGATGTATGCCCAGACCCGCATCTTCTACACGATGGCTCGCGACGGCCTGCTGCCGAAGGTGTTCGCCCGCGTTCATCCGCGTTTCCAGACGCCTTACATCAACACGGTGCTGGTGGGTCTGATCACTGCGATCGCGGCCGGCTTCTTCGACATCAACGTGCTGGGCGACATGACCTCCGTTGGAACGCTGGCGGCCTTTGCCATCGTCTGCCTGTCGGTCATCTATTTGCGCCGCTCGGCCCCTGAACTGCCGCGCGGCTTCAAGGTCCCGCTGTATCCGGTGCTGCCGGTTCTTGGCATCCTGTCGTGCATCTACCTAATCACGACCGTGCCCTGGGACGTGCTGAAGTTCTTCCTGTGGTACATGCTGGGCGGCGTGGTGCTCTACTTTGCCTATGGCATGCGCAACTCGGAACTCGGCAAAGGTCAAGCGGTCACTGCCGATGGCGAGATGCCTTACTACCAGGAAGACAATCCGGACGGCGGCACCGTCACCCGCGGCTGACGCAGGGCTGCATTGAGAAAGGGGCGGTGCCGGCAGCGGCGCCGCCCCTTTCGCTTTGTGCAACATCCGCCGGGAAGCGGCGTTCTTGATTGATCGAGAGATAGAAAAAGGATCGCCGATCCATGAGCAGACTGCTCTTTGCCTCCGCCGCCGCCCTGTGTGTAGCGGCCGTGCCCGCCTCCGCCTCCGCTCAGCTGTCAGGAGGCGTTCAGGTCCATGTTGGCAGCGGAGCAGGCCCGTCCGTCGCCGATCGCCACGGTCGGGATGGCGATCGCCGGCGAGGCCGAGGCCGCGACACGATCGTGCTGGGCGGCTACGGCTACAGTCCCGACTGGGGCTATTACAACAACCGCAGCTTCGCGCCGGACAGCTTCAACGATTGGTGGCACGATCGCGCGGACCGCAGCCTGCCACGCTGGGTCGGCCAGAACGCTAATTGCGAGCGGCAATGGTTCTCGGGCGCCGGTTGGCGCTGCTGACTGCTCAGGCCGGCTGCAGCAGCCCGCTCGCCAGCGCCTTGAGATCGGCCTCGGGCCGGGCGCCATAATGCTGGATCACCTCGGCGGCGGCGATCGCCCCGAGCCGAAGCGAGGCTTCCAACCCCAATCCTCGCGCCTGTCCGGCCAGGAAGCCGGCCGCGAACAGGTCGCCCGCCCCAGTAGTATCTACCAGCCGTTCGATCGGCTCGGCCGCAACGGTCGCCTGCTCGCCGCCTTGCAGCGCGGTTGCGCCCTGATCGCCATGCGTCACCACCAGCAGCGGCACGCGCGGCGCCAGCTTGCCCAGTCCCGCGTCGTGATCCGGTTCGCCGGTGATCGAGGCCAGTTCGGCGGCATTGGCGAACAAGATGTCGATCTTTCCCTCGTCGAGTAGCCGGAGGAAATCCGGACCATGCCGGTCCACCACGAACGTGTCGGACAGCGTCAGGGCAACTTTTCGCCCCGCCTGCTTGGCGTCGACGATCGCCGCCTCCATCGCTGCGCGCGGCCCTTCAGGGTCCCAGAGATAGCCTTCGAGATACAGGATCGCTGCATCCTTCACCGCCGAGTGATCTATGGCGTCGGCCGAAAGCAACTGTGCCGCCCCCAGGAAGGTGTTCATGGTGCGCTGCGCATCGGGCGTAACCAGGATCAGGCTACGCGCTGTGGCGCCGATGTCGCCGCGCGGCTCGACCAGGAAGTCGATGCCCTGGCTCTGTATATCGTGACGGTAGATGGCACCCAGCTGATCGTCGGCCACCTGCCCGATGAAGCCCGTGCGGCAGCCAAGCGCCGCCAGTCCGGCCGCAGTGTTGCCGGCCGACCCGCCCGATAGTTCGCGGCCCGGACCCATCACGCCGTACAACCGCTCAGCCTCGGCTTCATCGATCAATCGCATCGACCCCTTGGTCAGTCCCTGCGCGTCCAGGAAGGCGTCGTCGGCATCGGCGATTACGTCGACGATGGCGTTGCCGATGCAGAGCACGTCGAAGCGAGGCTGGGTCATGATGATCTTTCGTTTGGCCGGAAAGCGGGGCGGGTAGCCGCGTGCCGCTTGCCAGTCCAGCCGCACCGCCCCAAACGGCTGCCCATGCGCTTCCTCGCCCTTGCCATTACCGCCATTTTCCTCGCCGCCTGCACCACCGCACCGCCCCTCCAACAGGCCAGACCTGCACCGGTCGCGGTACAGCCGGTGCGCCAGACCGGCAGCCTCATCGGGCTCACCGTCGATGAACTCGCCGTTCGCTTCGGGCCGCCGGCCTTTCAGGTGCGCGAAGGGACTGGGCTGAAATTGCAATGGTCCGCACCGGCGTGCGTGCTCGACGCTTTCCTCTATCCGCCAGGCCTTGGCAGCGGCGCGCTCCGTGTCACCTATGTCGAGGCACGCCGGCCGTCAGGCGCTCCGACCGACCAGGCCGGCTGCATCGCCGCGGCGGACGCGACGGGCTGAAGCCTCGCAGCCGCCCATTCCGCCGCCTCCGAAACCACCGGATCCTCGTCGCCGACTAGCGCTTCGACCCGCGACAGAAGCGCCACGTCACCGCTGTTCCCCGCCGCCACCAGGCAGTTGCGGAGGAACCGTTTCACCCCGAGCCGCTTGATCGGCGATCCCGCGAACAGCTCGCGAAACGCCGGGTCGTCCAGCACCAGCAGGTCGGCCAGCTTCGGTGCGACCAGTTCGGCGCGGGGGAGAAACGCCAAGTTCGCCTGCGCTTGGCTCGCGAAGCTGTTCCACGGGCACACGGCCAGGCACTCGTCACAGCCATAGATACGGTTGCCCATCGCGGCTCGAAATTCGTGCGGGATTGGTCCCGAATGCTCGATGGTGAGGTAGGAGATGCAGCGCCGCGCGTCGATCCGCCGAGGACCGTCGAACGCCTGGGTTGGGCAGGCCTGCAAACACCGCGTGCAGCTTCCGCAATGCTCTTCCGCCGGGGGGTCTGGCTCCAAATCCAGCTCGGTAAAGATCACGCCAAGGAAGAACCAGTTGCCATGGTCACGCGACAGGAGGTTGGTGTGCTTGCCTTGCCAGCCGATTCCCGCCGCTGAACTGAGCGGCTTTTCCATCACCGGCGCCGTGTCCACGAACACCTTGAGCTCGTTTGGCACCGCATCAACAATGAACCGAGCGAGCGCCTTCAGCCCCTTCTTGACGGTCTTGTGATAATCGGACCCTTGCGCATAGATGCTGATCCGCCCGATATCCGGCTCTGCCTCCAGCCGCCGCGGGTCCTCTGCCGGCGCATAGCTCATCGCCAGCGCGATCACGCTCCGCGCTTCCGGCCACAGCGCCTGCGGATGCGCCCGCTGCTCGCTGCGTTCCTCCATCCAGCCCATGGTCCCGTGCCTGCTCGCCGCGATCCAGCGCTTCAGCTCCTCGCCCGCCCCGGGCACCGCGTCGGCACGGGCGAAGCCGCACGACACGAATCCGAGCCGCGCGGCCTCCGTCCGTATCGCTTCCTTAAGGCTTGCCGAGTCATGCACGGGGCCTCACTACTCCGGCAGCCCCGAGCTTGTCTTGAACAATGGGGCAAGGAACCGTTGCCCTCGGTCTGTCGGATGGAAGAGACCGTACGGGCAAGGGCTGCCTCGTTGACAGGACAGGAAGTAAGGACAGTGCTTCGACAAGCTCAGCACAACGGACCTTCGCACAGCACCACCGACATCGCGATCGAGGCACGTAATCTCGTCAAGGACTTCGGCGACACGCGCGCGGTCGATGGCGTGTCCCTGTCGGTACCCACCGGCACCATCTACGGCATCCTCGGCCCCAACGGCGCCGGCAAGACCACCAGCTTGCGCATGCTGCTGGGGATCATCGACCCATCCTCCGGCACTCGCCGGCTGCTCGGACGCGACCGGCCGCTCGAGGCTGCCAGCGAGGTTGGCTACCTGCCCGAGGAGCGGGGCCTCTATCCGGCGATGAGCGCCCGGGAGGCGATTGCCTTCATGGGCGCGCTGCGCGGACTGCCGCTGGGCGAAGGCCGCCGCCGCGCCACCGCCATGCTGGCCGAGCGTGGTCTGGCCGACTGGACCAACCGTCCGATCCGGACCCTGTCGAAGGGCATGGCGCAAACGGTGCAGCTGCTCGGCACGCTTGTCCACGACCCCAGGCTTATCGTCCTGGACGAGCCCTTCTCCGGCCTCGACGCCATCAACCAGGAGAAGCTGGAGGAGCAGATTCGCGCCCGCGCCGCAACCGGCGTCACCGTCATCTTCTCCACCCATGTCATCGCTCATGCCGAACGGCTGTGCGAGCGGATCGCGATCATTGCCGGCGGCCGGGTCGCCTTTGAAGGGGCGGTGGACGAAGCCCGCGGCAAGCTCCGCCCAATCGTCCAGCTTACCACTCGCTCGCCCGACGGCCCGTGGCGCGCCGCCCTCCCCGCTCAAGCCAGGCAGCAGGGCGCGGTGTGGACCTTTGAACTTCCGCCCGGCGGGCCCGAACCCTTGCTCAAGGCCCTGATCGATGGCGGCGCCGGCATCGAAACGCTCTCGATCGAGCGCCCCGGCCTGCACGACGCCTTCGTCGCCATTGCTGGCGACGCGGCCGCCCGTGAGCTCGAGAGCAGCAATGGAGCGGACGCATGAACACCCTGCCTACGATCCGTGCCGCGCTGGTGATCGGTCGCCGCGATTTCACCGCGACCGTCTTCTCCAAAGCTTTTCTGTTCTTCCTCCTCGGTCCGCTCTTTCCCATTCTGATCGGCCTGTTGTTCGGCGGGATCGGCGCCAATGTCGCGCAACAGGCCGAGCAGCCAACCATCGCGGTGGTTGGTTCCGAAGGAGACATCCGGCGGCTGGAGGAATCGCGCCAGCGGATCGCCGATGTCTTCGAAGGACAGCCGGTCATCAAGTTCGTGTATTTCAGGCCGGAAGCGGACGAAGACGCACTCCGTCGAAAGTTGTTGACCCGCAAGCCGGCCAATATCGGAGTGCTGACCGGCGACCTTTTTCGTCCCCGCTTCGTTGGCTCGGTCGATCCGCAGGGCCCCATCGCAAGGCAGCTGGAGCTGATCGTCGGCCAGGCGCAGGTACCGCCCGGCCTGCAAGGCCAACCGCTGACCATCCAACGGATCGAGCGATCGTCAGGCAAGACCTCCACCGCTCGCGCTCTTACCGCCCACGCCGGTCAGGCACTGCTGTTCCTGCTCACTCTGTTGCTGGCCGGAATGCTGCTCAGCCAGCTTATCGAGGAGAAGTCGAACAAGGTGATCGAGGTGCTGGCGGCCGCGGTCCCGGTCGATGCCATCTTTCTCGGCAAGCTGTTCGCAATGCTTGCCATGTCGCTCCTGGGCATCGCGGTGTGGGCAAGCGCGGCGGTGGCCGCCGTCACCTTGCTCGCCGAACCCGGAACCCTGTCCGCGTTGCCGGCACCCGCGCTTGGCTGGCCAGGCTTCGGGCTACTTGCATTGATCTACTTCGGGTTCGGCTACCTGCTCATCGGCGCAGCCTTTCTCGGCATCGGCGCCCAAGCTTCGACCGTGCGGGAAGTGCAGACCCTGTCGATGCCGATCACCATGAGCCAGGTGGCGGTATTCGCCCTCGCTGCCGTCGCGGCGGGCAGCCCCGACAGTCCGACCGGTTTGTTTGCCGCCGTGTTTCCGCTGTCCTCGCCCTACGCCATGCTGGCTCGCGCGGCGCTCGACGGCCGCTGGTGGCCGCACCTCGTCGCGATCGGCTGGCAGGCGCTTTGGCTCGTGCTGATCCTGCGCGTCGCCGCCGCCTACTTCCGCCGCTCGGTGCTGAAGAGTGGGCCACGTCGGCGCTGGCCGTGGCAGCGGCGGTCTCAACCCACCTAAGCGGGGGCAGGCCCGAGTTGCTGCCACAGCTCGACCTTCACCCCATCACAGTCGAGGATCCAGGCAAAGCGGCCGTAATCCTCATCTTGCCGGCCGGTCGGCTCGATCCCCTTGGCTGCAAGGTCCGCCAGCATATCGTCGAGGTCGTCGACCCGCAGGTTGACCATGAACGGCTGCTCGCTCGGCGCGAAATAGTCGGAGTCGCTCTTGAACGGCGAGAGGAGGGAAAAGCCTTCCGCATCGTCTGCCTTGAACGGGAACATGACGCCCCACTCACCGCCGATGCCGAGATGCTCCTGGTACCAGGCCCGGGTCCTGCCGGGATCCGCCACCTTGTAGAATACCCCACCCAAACCGGTTACCCGGGCCATACACCACTCCTTATACGAGTGCGGGAACGTCAGCCCATCGCCGCTTGCGCCATCTCGGTGAGCTTGGCCATGAGCGCGCGGTGGGGAAAGGGACCATGACTGATCCTCGCAACCCCCGCGCTGGCCCACTCGGACTTGGGCGGCGCGCCCGGAAACGCGATCAGGTTGAGCGGGAGTGGCACCTCGCGGACCACGCGCTCGATCTGGTCGGTCCGCGACAAGCGTGGAACGAAGAAGCCGCTTGCTCCCGCGTCCGCGAAACCCTTGCCGCGCTGGATAACCTCTTCGACGAGCGCGTCGTTATGCTCCTCCCGCTTGAGGAACAGGTCGGTTCGGGCGTTGATGAAGAAGTCCGCCCCGACCACTTGGCGGATGGCACGAATGCGGCGGACCTGGAGGTCCAGCCGGTGCAGCCCCGAACCACCTACCACCTGATCCTCGAAATTGCAGCCGACCGCGCCGGTTTGTTTCAGCGCCAGTACGTTCGCCGCGCCTTCCTCCGGGTCGTCAGAGTAAGCGCCTTCGAAGTCGACCGTCAGTGGCAGGTCGACTGCCTTCATGATCCGCCGCGCATTGTCGAACACAAAGTCGAGCGGCACCTTGTGCCCGTCGCCGAAACCGGCGGCATCGCCAACCGGGTGGCTGCCCGTCGCCAATGCCTTCGCTCCGGCGGCCGCAACGGCAAGCGCACTGCCGGAGTCCCAGACGTTATACAACACGAGCGGATCACCCGGCACGTGAAGCGCGGCGAAGGTTTCAGCCTTGCCCATGCCTAGTGAACGAACCTCGCCACCACGTCGCGGTAGCTGCGGCTGACCTTCACCTGCGCGCCTGAGTTCAGCACCAGGAAGCATTCGCCGTTGGTATGGGGCTTGACCTGCCGGACCAGGTCCAGGTTGACGATGGTCGACCGATGGACCCGTTGGAACCGACGTGGGTCGAGCCGCTTTTCCAGGTCCTTCATGGTCTCGCGTAGGATCAGCGTGTTGTCGCCGGTCTGGATGCACATATAGTCGCCGGCCGCGTCGATCCGCTCGATGGTGTCCACGTCGACCCGGAAGATCTGTCCCTGGTCCTTGATGTTGATCATCTTCTCGAACCGGTTGGATGCGTGCGGCTCGCCCGACTGCTCCTCGGCCAACTCCTCGGCCGCCGCTGGGGCATGTTCCACCAGCACCTCCTTCAGCCGCTCCGCCTCTTGAGCGCCGCGCTTCTCGTTAAGGCGCTGGCGCACCCGCTCCATGGTAGCGGCCAGCCGGTCTTCCTCCACCGGCTTCATCAGGTAATCCACCGCCTGCGCCTCGAAGGCCCGCAGCGCGTGGTCGCCGAACGCGGTCACGAACACGAACAGAGGCGGCTCCACCTCCATCAGGCCCTGGATGACCGAAAAGCCATCGAAGCCCGGCATCTGGATGTCCAGGAACACCAGGTCCGGCTTATGTGTCTTGATCGCGCGGATCGCTTCCCGCCCATTGTTGGCAGTGGCGATCACCTCGATATCGTCATGCGCTTCCAGCCGCAGGCGGAGGCCCTGCGTGGCAAGCGGTTCGTCATCGACCAATATGGTACGAATGCTCATGTCTGTCCTTGTTCCTTGAAGCCGCTCTCCGTCAGTCGGCCGCCGGGCCGGCGTCGAGCGGAATATCGACGATTACGCTGAATCCCCCATGTTCGTTCGTGCGTGTCGTGAAGCTGTGCGCTGCGCCATAGGCTTGCGCCAGACGGTCCTTGGTGTTCGCCAGGCCGACTCCCGTCGACTGGGTCGCGACCAGCGCATCTTGCCCACCGGCGCCATTGTCGGCAACTTCGATCCGCACGCCATTGGCTTCCCGTGTGGCCGACAACCAGATGTCCGCTCCACTTTCGCTCGGGGTCACCGCATATTTGATTGCATTCTCGATGAGCGGCTGCAGCAACAGGCTCGGTAGCCGCGCGCCAATAGTCGCCGGATCGATCCGGAAGTGCGGCCGTAGCCGATCCTCGAACCGCATCTTCTCGATCTCGAGATAGAGCTTCAACGTCTCGACTTCCTGCGCCAGGGTGACCTTGGCCGTCGGCTCGTTGGCCAGCGTGTAGCGCAGGAAAGACGACAGCCGAGCAAGCATCGCGTTGGCCCGTTCGGTCTGCTTCAGAAGCACCAGAGTAGAGATGCTGTTCAGCGTGTTGAACAGGAAATGCGGGTTGAGCTGATAACGCAGCATCGCCAGTTGGGCGCTGCTTGCCTGACTTTCCAGCTTGCCGCGCTGATCGATCTCTTCTTCCAGCAGCAGGTAGTAGTTGATGCCATAATATAGCGCCGACCAAGCCGCCAGCAGCGCGAAGTTGAGCAGGATCG
This sequence comes from Sphingomicrobium sp., assembly GCA_035537335.1. Lineage (GTDB taxonomy): Bacteria > Pseudomonadota > Alphaproteobacteria > Sphingomonadales > Sphingomonadaceae > Sphingomicrobium. Next base: position 15,932 of record DATLMM010000082.1, read on the forward strand.
CGCCGAAATACTTGATCCCTACCGGTCGCGAGCCAGGGTCGACAAAGGTCGAATGGCTCCAGGTCTCGATGATCGAAAAGGCCGCGGAGGCGACCACTACCGCCAGCAGACTCAGCACCACCGTGTAGATCGCCCGCATGGCGATCAGCCGCCGAAACAACGATCCCATCAGCAGCGTCAGCGAATAGCCGGTGGCAGTCAGCAGCAGCGTGTGCACGACGAACATGGCAGGCACCGCGTTGGCAATGCCGCTCAGCGTCCGCAGGATGAAGTAGCCGCCCCAGCCCACAGACTGCAGGATCCAAAATGCGCGGTTCTTGTCGGCGAAGAAGGGCACGTCGAGCCCGACCGTCTTGGCGAGCGGTCCACGTCGCGGCTCGATCGCCCGCGGCCGTTTCGGTAGCGGCTCCGCTGGCGACGAAGCGGTGGGCCGCTCGGCGATCAGCGACACGCTGTCAGTGGCCATGCTGTCGCCTGCTCCAAAGCTCCATCGCCAACGATATAGTCCGCTGCTCAGCGCAATGCGAGCCGGGAAGAACCTGCCCGTGCTTGCCCGCCGTTCAGCCCTCGTTAGAGCGGGCGGCGAAAGGACTTCCCGCATGATCCGCACTGCCCTTCTGCTTTCCGGCGCCCTGGCACTCGCCGCCTGCCAGACAGTCTCGCCCCCGCCGGCTGTCGGACCCGCACAATCCGTTCCTGCAGGCCAGGCGTCGAACACGCCGCAAACAGCGCCGGTTCTCGCCACGGCAGACGCCGTCGATCCGCACAGCTACGCCCGTCCGCTGGAGGCGCGCGTCACCAACGTCGCGCTCGACCTTGCGGTTGATTTTGCGACCCGGACGGTCGGCGGCACCGCCACTCTCGACATCGACCGCAAGCCAGATGCCCGCGTCGTCGTGCTTGACCGCAAGGGCTACGACGTTGAGGCGGTGACCGACGGGAACGGCAGCCCGCTCGCCTATAGCTTCGGCGCTGAGGATAAGGAGCTCGGCACTCCATTTCAGATCGAGCTTAGCCCCGACACCCGCCGGATCGTCGTTCGCTACCGCTCGCGCCCGGACGCTGGTGCGCTGCAATGGCTGACCCCAGCCCAGACGGCGAGCAAGAAGCATCCGTTCCTGTTCAGCCAGGGCCAGGCTATCGAGAACCGGACCTGGATCCCGACGCAGGACTCGCCTGGCATTCGCCAGACCTGGTCCGCGCGCATCTCAGTCAAGCAGCCGACGGCAGCTGAACCGCAAACCTTGACGGCGGTTATGAGCGCACCGACCGGCGGACCGCCGCCGCCGACCACCGGACTTGGCACAACCACCTTTCATTTCCGCATGGACAAGCCGGTCGCGCCCTATCTCATCGCGATTGCAGTGGGCGACCTCAAGTTCCAGCCGCTCGGCCCGCGCACCGGCGTGTGGGCCGAGCCCGTTACCCTCCCAGCTGCGGCGAAGGAACTTGAAGATACGGAAAAGATGGTTGCTGCAGCCGAGCAGCTGTTCGGGCCTTACGACTGGGGCCGCTACGACATGATTGTACTGCCGCCGTCATTCCCGTTCGGCGGCATGGAAAATCCGACCCTCACCTTCCTTACGCCAACCTTCATCGCCGGCGACAAGAGCCTTACCAGCCTGATCGCACATGAACTGGCGCACAGCTGGTCCGGCAACCTCGCCACCAACGCGACCTGGGCTGACTTCTGGCTCAACGAAGGCACCACCACCTACGCCGAACGGCGGATTGTGGAAGCCATTTACGGTCCGGAAGTAGCCAGCCAGCAGGTGGCGCTCGGGATTGACGCGTTGGGCAAGGCGGTGGGGGAGAATGGCGGCCCGGCCGGCGCCGACACTCGCCTCGCTATCGACCTCAAGGGCCGCCACCCCGACGACGGCCTGACCGACATTGCCTACGAGAAGGGCGCGGCGTTCCTGCGCATGATCGAGGCGGCAGTTGGCCGCGAGCGGTTCGACGAGTTCCTGCGCGGATGGTTCGCTCGCCACGCTTACCAGCCGGTCACCTCCGCCATTTTCCTGGCCGACATCCGGCGATATCTGGTTCGCGGCGACCGAGCATTGGAAGAGAAGCTTCAACTCGACGCTTGGGTTTATCAGCCAGGCATCCCGCCCAATGCTGTTTCCTCCAACCCACAAGCCTTTGCCGAGACCGATTCAGCGATTGCTGCCTTTTCGGCCGGATCAACCCTTCCCACGCAGGTCTGGCCGCAATGGACGACCGACGAGCGCCTCCGCTTCCTGCAGCGCCTGCCACGTAACCAGAGCCGAAGAAGTCTCGACTCGCTGGAGCGTGTCTTCGGCCTCAACCAGACTGGCAACATGGAAGTGAAGTTCGCCTGGCTCGAGCTTGCCGTCGCCAATCGCTACGACCCGGCGGTGCCAGCCCTGGAGCAGTTCCTTACCAGCCAGGGCCGGGGCAAGTTCGTCCGGCCGCTGATCCGGGCACTAGCCGCCGACACCAGCTGGGGCCGGCCGATTGCAGTCCGCGTCTATCGGCAGGGACGACCGCTTTATCACCCCCTGGTGACCCGCAATCTCGACGAACTGAAACTGTAAGGGGCAGCAAACTTTAACTTGCCCTCAACCCTCTTGCCTTACTTGCTTGTGGAACCGGCAAGCGAGGCGACGTGTACGAGGCACCTGACCGATACAAGCGGATGATCGCGGCGCGGCTGCCGGACGGCGAGTCGGTGGCGGCTGCCAAGGATGTCGAACGCACGGCCTCACCGCTCCGCGACGTCCAGCTCATCTCGCGCGGGCAGCTGGCGCCATTTGTCGCGGTCACCAACGTGGTCGCGGCCCTGCTGTTTTGCGTCGCCCTATGGGGCTCCGCTTCGACCGAGCTGCTGGTGCCGTGGACCGTGCTGGTCGGGGCCATCAACTACCTTGCCATGCGCTGGTCGCAGCATCAGGCAGTCACTTGCGTCGGCCGCTCGGGCAAGGCCGTTCCGCCGCCGCTGCTGATCGGCGACGTGCTGGTCCGCGCCGCCGTCTGGCTCAGCCTGCCACTTTACCTTTTTCCATCGCTGAGCGCCGCCGACCAGGTGATCGCCGGTTCCCTGATAGCCGGCGCCGGCGTGGCCGGCCTCGGCCTGGTGGTGGTGCCGACTTGCGCCAAGGCCTGGATGGGCACCTTCGCCCTAGGCATGTCGGCGGCGATGTTCCTGGCTCGCGCAAGCATGCCGTTCCAGCACATGCTGGCAATGTTCTTCACTCTTGGCGTTGCCATCTTCGGCGTGCTGATCGTCGCCCGCTGGGCCTTCCGCCAGCTGGAAACCAACGCCGACATGGGCTCGCAGTCGGAAAGTGCATCGCTGCTGCTGCAGGAATACGAACAGCGCGGCGTCGGCTGGCTGTGGCAGATCGATGCCGATAACCGGGTGACCTATATTTCCAGCCGGATGAGCGCGCTGCTTGCCCGCCCTTCCAGCCAGCTGATCGGCCAGTCGCTGCCCGCGCTTCTCGGCGGTCACGCCGAACTGGGGCGGGTGTTGCTCGGCAAACAGGCCTTCCTGAACTTGGAGATGGAACTGAAGACGCCGCACGGCCTGCGCTGGATCGCTATGGCTGGGGACCCGATCATCGACACGGCGGGACGCTTCGAAGGTTTTCGCGGCGTCGGCTCAGATATCACCGATATTCGCCACACGCAGGAGCGCCTCACCCACCTGGCCAACGTGGACGTGCTCTCGGGGCTGCCCAATCGCGGCCGCGTTCGTCAGCTGCTGGGCGAGTCGCTGCGCGGCGTGACCGTCACCAACGTGCCCTGCGCCATCATGTTTCTCGACCTCGACGGCTTCAAGCCGGTCAATGACACCTTTGGCCACCCCAAGGGCGATGCAGTGCTGCAGGCGGTCGCCAAACGGCTCTGCGACCGCGTCGGCGTCGATGGGCATGTGGGGCGGATGGGGGGAGATGAGTTCGCCATCGTTATCCCAGACGCGCAGAGCCGCAAGAAGGTGGAGCAACTCGCCGAGCGGATCATCGCGGCGATCGCCGATCCCTATACGATCGACGGCATCGAGATCCGTATCGGCGTCTCCGTGGGTTGCGCCTTCGGGCCGATGGACGGCGCCACGGTGGACGACCTCATCCTCAAGGCCGACCTTGCGCTTTACCAAGCCAAGGACGCCGGCCGCGGAGTCGCCCGCTACTTCAGCCACGAATTGCAGCACGAGCAGGAGGACCGGGTCCGGCTGGAGGCAGACATCCGCGCCGCCTTGGACAGCCGCGCATTCCACCTCGCCTTTCAGCCGCTGGTCAGCGCCCGGACCCAGAAGCTGGTCGGCTTCGAGGCGCTGCTGCGCTGGAACCATCCCAAGCGTGGATTCGTCCCGCCCAACGTGTTCATCCCGATCGCCGAAGAATGCGGCTTGATGGGAGCATTGGGCGAGTTCGTGATCGAAGAGGCCTGCAAGGCAGCTGCCTCCTGGCCGGAGCCAATCACCGTCGCGCTCAACATCAGCCCCAAGCAGATTATCCTGCCCGCCCTACCCAACATGGTCAGCCAGGCGCTGGCCCGCCACAAGCTGCCAGGCAACCGGATCGAGCTGGAAGTCACCGAAGGCGTGTTCCTGGATGACGATACCCGCACCCTGGCGGTGCTCGGCCGCTTGCGTCAGCTGGGGGTAGGCATCGCGCTCGACGACTTCGGCACCGGCTACTCGTCGATCGGCTATCTGAACAAGGCCGTCTTTCACAAGTTGAAGATCGACGGCAGCTTCGTCCGCGAAGCCGGCAACAAGGCGGGAAACGTTGCCATTATCCAGTCGATCGTACAGCTGGCCAAGAGTTTCCGGATGTCGGTCACAGCCGAAGGCGTGGAAACGGCCGAGGATTTCGAACGCATGCGCGAGCTCGGCTGCGACACCATCCAGGGCTATCTGTTCGGCAAGCCGTTGAGCTACGATCGCGCCAACCAGATGGTCCTGGGCCTCAGCGCCAAGCGGCTGGCGGGCTGAACGGCGGCTCGGCCACTAGCGGATCACCACCACTCGCGGACCGGGATTGCCGCTGCGCGCCACGATGAAGCGCTTGGCCTCCTCATACTCGCTGACGGTGACCCGGCCGTTCCGGTCGGCGTCTGCCAGGTCCTTGAACGCCGCTGCCGCGAGCTGCGCCTCGTAGGTCGTCAGCCAACCGTCGCCATTACCGTCGTGCGCGGCCAGGGCCCAGCCGTTCAAAACCGCGTCGCGCTCGAACAGCTCGGTTGCGGCTGGATTGATCGATGTGGCGCCCGGCGCTGCAAGCATCATCAGAACCGAAGCGATCATGGCGCCAGACTCTCTTCCCAGGTGCAATCGTCCCGACTCAACGCGCTTGGCGCTCAATGGTTCGCTTTGGCGCCTGGCGCCTAATGGATCCCTTGCCTTGCTCCGCGAACGGCATCGTCAAGCGCATCGGCCCGAAATGGCTTGGGCAATAACGGCGCCCCGGGCGCGGCTTGCTTCACCGCATCGGTCTCGCTGTACCCGGATACGAATAGGATCGGCTGACCCGGTTTCTCGGTCCTGATCTCCCGCGCGACATCGGCACCCGTGAGGCCCGGCATGACGAAGTCCAGAATAACCACGTCCGGGGCCTCGCGCCGATACTCGGCCAGCCCCTCGCGCCCGTTGGTTGCTTGCCGCACCTCGTAGCCAAGGTTCTCCAGTGTCACAGCGACAAAAGCCCGCACATCCGGGTCGTCGTCGATCACTAGCACCGACCCTCCAGCCGGCTCGCGCAGCGGCCTGCTACCTTCGGAGTAGTCGAGGTCGAACTCGGTCTGTTCCGCCGCACGGCGAAAGTAGAGCTGGATGCAGGTCCCCTTGCCCGGCGTGCTGGTGATCCGCGCCGTCCCGCCCGACTGCCGCGCAACACCATAGACCATCGACAGACCAAGTCCGGTGCCCTTGCCGACTTCCTTGGTCGTGAAGAATGGCTCGAACGCCCGCTCGACAACCTCCGGAGGCATGCCGACGCCGGTGTCACCGATGCTGAGCTCGATGTATTCGCCGTCCTGCAGCTCCGGGTCGTTGCCTTGGACCGTGACCCGCTTCGTGCGGATCGACAGCACACCGCCGTCCGGCATCGCATCGCGAGCATTGATCGCCAGGTTGAGCACTGCGAGTTCAAGCTGGGTTGGATCGGCCAGGACCGGCAGCTGCTCCAGATCAAGCTCGAACTCCTTGGAGATGCCTGGCCCCAAGACGTTGCGCAGCAGCGGCCGCATGTTCTCGATCAGCGGATTGACGTGGGTTGGCTTCACCTCCAGCCGCTGCACCCGGCTGAACGCCAGCAGTTGCGCAGTGAGCCGCGCGCCTCGTTCGGCCGCCTCCAGCGCGTTCTTGGCATAGCGCTGCAGCTTCGGGTCTTCCTCCCGCTTCGCGATCACGTCCAGCCCGCCTACGACCACCGTCAAGAGATTGTTGAAGTCGTGCGCGATTCCGCCGGTCAGCTGGCCCAGCGCCTCCATCTTCTGGCTCTGCCGCAATTGTTCCTGCGCCCCGCGCAGTTCCGAGACGTCGCGCGCCTCCCCGACCAGGTAGATCGGCTTGCCGGCTGATCCCATCACCGGCTTCACGGAAGCGAGGTGCGTGGCGGGCTGTCCGTTGCAGCGGATTTCCACCTCCGCCTCGGCGGTCGCGCCAGCTGCCGCCCGCTCGATCATGTGCCGCATGGTACGCGCCGCTTCCGGATCATCCACCACCGGTGGCATCTCCCAAGCCAGTCGTCCGGCAATTGCGTCCGTCGACAGGCCGAGCACGTCCCGTGCGGTCTTGTTCATCTCCAGATAGCGTCCGTCCGGCGACATCAGGCAGATCATCTCCAGCGCGGTATCGAATACCGCCCGGAACCGTTTCTCGCTCGCCACCAGCTCGGCTGACTGCTCGGCCAGCATCGCCTTGAGCTCCAGCTCGCCGCGTTTGGCCAGCGTCACGTCAAATGCCGCGCCGATGAAGCCGATCAGCTCTCCATCCGGCCCGAACCGCGGGGATGACACCGACTGCAGCCAGCGCCACTCCCCATCATGCCGCTTGAACCGAGCTTCCAGGCTGAACGGCTGCCGGCTGGCCTCTCCAGCGCTGCTTTCCGCGACCACCCGGTCCCAATCGTCCGGATGGATGAAGTCGCGCCACTCGTGACCTTCGAACCCCTGGCGCTTTAGCCCCGTGAAGTGGAGGTAGGCATCGTTGACGAACTCGCGCCTGCGGTCGAGCCGGGTCACCCACATCATCACCGGCGCACTGTCCGCGATGCGCCGGAACCGCGCCTCCGACTCGCGCAGCGCACGCTCAGCGATCCGCTGCTCCGTCGAGTCCTGAACTAGGATCACGACGCCCTGAACCTGGCCGGTGTCCGGATCGGTCTGCGGCAGATATTCCGTCTGCAGTGCCAGCTTGCCGCGCTCGGGATGGTGGTACTCCGCGGCGAACCACTGCCGCTCGCCGGCCAGCGCCGCCGCCAGCATCGGCCCCCGAGTCGCGTAAGCCTCCTCGCCCAGCAGATCGCGCATGGTCCGCCCGAGGATCTCGCTCCGCGACCGGCCGAAGAACTCGGCGAACGCCCGATTGCAGAAGCGGTAGCGTTCCCCCGCATCGACGAAGCACAGCAGCATCGGCAAGGCATCGGCGATGCCCAGCACCTGCGCGAAATCGAACCTGGCGACGCGGTCGGTCACGCCTGTTGAATCAGCGGCCCCCATGAGTCGCGCAGACTATCCTCTTTGCACCGTCCCGGATACTCCCGGCCAAAGACGTCACTCGGAACAAGCTAGTTGAAACGACCCGCGAAGGTCCGCTGACAGCCGACGTGCCACCTGACGCGAGCTCAAGGCGTGATGAGGATCGGCGTGCCGTCGGGAACGCTGCGCCAGATCCACTCGATTTCGGGGTCGGTGACGGCAATGCATCCTTCGGTCCAGTCCGTCACCCGGTGTTTCTGGCCGACCGAAGCCTGGCCGTTCGGCAGGCCGTGGATCATGATGGCACCGCCCGGATCAACGCCCTGCGCGGCTGCGATCCTGCGCTGATGCGGCGTCGGGTAGCTGATGTGAAGCGAGAGATGAAAGGCACTCTTGGGGTTGCGCCCGTCGATGACATATTCACCCTCGGGTACGCGGCCATCCCCCTGCCGCAACTTGGGCTTGAGGCCCCCTACGCCGAGGGCAACCTTGAACTCACGCAGCAACTGGTTGCCTCTGTACGCCCGCAGCACGTGGGCGCGCTTGAGGACGACCAAACGCGTGGCGACGTGAGCGCTGGTCCGATCCTCCACCCGCGGCGCCATGCACGACATCATCAGCAAGGCAGCCAACGATGCCAGCACCGCTGAGCGGCCGATCGGCCGCAGGCTCAGCGGCATCGGCCGTCTGTCATCCTAGAAGATATCGACACTGCCATAGGCATAATAGCTCGTCCCTTCGAGCGTAACCATGCCGGTGAAGTAGAGCGCGTTAATGTTGTCGCCGGACGTATCGTTGAGGTCAACGCTGCTGCCGCTCGAGAGGGAGAGCGTCGAACCGAAGTCGATGCGGCCGTTCTTGTCGCCATCGGGCAATGCTACCGTCGTCAGCAATCGATCAGCAGAGCTGAAGGTCGGAATCGTGTCCACCCCCGTCGCTACGCGATTGTCGAACACGTACAGGTCGACGCCGCGATTGCCGTACAGAATATCGTTGCCGCCTCCGCCGATCAGCGTGTCCGCGCCGTCTCCGCCGTAGAGAATGTCGGAACCGCTTCCACCCAAGAGCACGTCATTCCCG